>NZ_JAJSOS010000001.1:0-657816 GCF_021283185.1 Buttiauxella cochleicola | reverse complement strand
ATGAGGTCAGGAGACAGGAGGTCAGCGAGGCTTTGAACTTCATCGGGGGCAGTGAGATTGATAATACCGAGAGCTTGTGAAAGTTCCATTTAAAAAGGGTCCATGTTGTGCATGAACCCTTTTTACATGAGCCACCGGATCGGTCAACTGATCCTTAAACGATCGGCATTACCCAAAAAGGTGCCTTTTTCTTTGATTAACAATCAAGTATCAGGTGTAGAGTTGTTGCTAACGAATAGCGTCAACTGATCTCCAGGTTTCAGATCGTCTGTATCGTCGTTCCAGCGCAGAACATCCTTGATGTTCACACCGTGACGTTTCGCGATACTCGACAACGAGTCACCCTTACGCACCTTATAAGTGATGCTATCGTTCTTAGCTAAACTCTGTACGCCATTTTTGACGCTGAGTGTTTGGCCGACTTTAATGTGCGCGCCGCGTATGCCGTTCCAGCTTTGCAAATCTTTTGCACTCACGCCTAAGCGTGAAGCGATGCTCGATAAGGTATCACCTGAACGAACACGGTAAGATTTGCTGCCACCTGCAGTACTGCGGTTATCAGCGACTAGCCGAGGCTGCACTGCTGCAATTTCACCAGAAGCCAAAGAGGCTTTTAGCTGATCAGCATGCTTTTTAGGCACCATTACATAACGCTGATTCTTGCCAACGGTGGAAGTTTTCACCCCGGCGTTGAATGTCTTCAGCGTGCTTAATGATATACCTGCCATTTCGGCAACCTGCGTAAGCTCAACCGGATCACTTACTTCTACGCGTGCTAATGCACGGCTTTCGTCAGTAGTTGGTAAGCGTACGCCGTACTTTTTGCTGTTTTTGAGAATATCACTTAAAGCCAACATTTTTGGTACGTAAATTTTGGTTTCCCGTGGCAGTGAAAGCGACCAAAAATCCGTTGGTAAACCACGAGCTTTATTCGCTTTCATTGCCTTCAGTACACGACCTTCGCCGCTGTTGTACGCCGCTACGGTTAATAACCAGTCGCCGTCAAACATCTTGTTCAGACGCTGCATCATATCGAGTGCGGCAGTGGTGGAAGCCACTACATCACGACGTGCATCGTATGCTTTGGTCTGTTTTAAACCATAATTTCGACCCGTACTCGGTACAATCTGCCAGATGCCAGCGGCATTCGCAGAAGAGGTAGCGTGGGGGTCAAAAGCGCTCTCCACTATGGGTAGCAGTACTAGTTCCATTGGCATGTTACGTTTCTTAACTTGCCCGGCAATCCAGTACATATACGGCTCTGCCCGTAATGTTACATCGTGGAGATAGCTCTTATTCTTCAGGTACTTCTGTTTCTGTTCGCGGATCCGGATATTCTCCGGTACCCCCATCTTTAGCTCGTCGCCAATGAAGTTCCACAAGTTTTGGTTATCCGCGAGGTATGTCCCATCGTCCATCCATCGCGAACCTGTGTACTTTCCTGCTTCACCTTGACCAGCTGCAGACAGACTCTGTGCGTGCTGTTGGATGTTGCCGTCATGCCTTGACGCCTGGCACCCCACAAGCAAAACAGAGGCGAGTAATATCGCTTTTGCCTTCATGTGTGTGTCAAATGGTTGCTTAAAAGACGAGCAAGAATACCTTCCACTTTAAAACAACACAACCAAAAAATTCAGAAGGTATCTTTCTTTGTCCGTAACCAGGCGAATATTTGCTGTGGTTGTTGCAAGTTTGTTTCTTTGTTTATTTTTCTTTTTAAATCAATATCATATGTTCTTAAGAATAAATTTATTTCACGTTCATTTGCCAGAGAACTTGGTAAGGTTGATTGGTTTTTTGCACGTAACTCATTAACTTTTCGACAGTATCGGTTTAACTTCTCATCGTCTGGAAGGATAGATAAGGAAAACTTCATATTTGAAAGAGTGTATTCGTGTGCGCAGCAAATTAACGTATCGGCGGGTAATTTGTTAAGTTTTTGAAAAGAATCATACATATTTCCAGCCGTGCCTTCAAAAAGCCTTCCGCAGCCGCCAGAAAACATCGTGTCACCGCAAAAAAGATAAGGTGCGCTATAGAAACAGATATGTCCTAAAGTGTGACCCGGTGTGGCAATTACAGTAAATTCATACTCCAAAATATTGACCAGATCGCCGTCTTTAACTACCCGGTTCGTTCCCTTATCTTGTGTCTCCTCGGGCCCGTATACCACAAGGCCTGGGTACTTTTTAAGAAGTTCTTTTACGCCGCCAACGTGGTCGTTGTGGTGGTGGGTCAGTAAAATAGCTTCTGGTTGCCAGTGGTTATCTTCAATGGCTTTTAGTACTGGATGAGCTTCGCCCGGGTCGACGATGATGCATCTGCTTTGCTCATCATTCAGAACCCAGATGTAGTTATCCTGGAACGCAGAAATACTGTTAAGATTCATAATTCAACCTCTCTGAATTGCGCTAAGAAGGTAGTGATGAAACCGGCAAGGATACCTGTAAATTTCATTTCACCGCATCATTGGGGAGAACTGCCCTGGGGCGAGTACTACCGTGAGGCGCTGGAATCCCAACTTCAGCCGTGGTTTGCTAAGATGTTTGGTTTCCACTTGCTGAAAATCGGTAACTTAAGCACCGAAATCAACACAGAGGCCTGTGCTATTTCACACCAGGTGAATGTTGCCTTACAAGGCGAACGACTCCAGGTGAATGCCGATCCGCTGTATTTGCCTTTTGCGGGTAAATCAGTCGATGCATGTATGTTGGCTCATACATTGCCGTGGTGCCAGGATCCTCATGGGTTATTGCGTGAAGCTGACCGGGTATTAATTGATGATGGTTGGCTAATTATCAGCAGTTTCAACCCGGTGAGTTTATTAGGTTTAGGCAAAGTCGTGCCATTTATCCGCAAACGTGCGCCATATCGCTGCCGAATGTTTACGCCGATGAGGATGTTCGATTGGCTGGCATTGCTGAATTTTGAAGTGATGCACCAACGCAGTTTCCAGGTTTTACCCTGGAGTAAACAAGGTGGGAAAATGCTCAGTACCCATCTTCCTGCGTTGGGATGCATGCATGTCATTGTGGCGCGTAAGCGGACATTGCCTCTTACGCTCAATCCAATGAAAAGCAGGAAAGCAAAAACGCAAATCCGCTCAGCTGTGGGGGCAACACGGCAATTTCGTGAAGCAACTAAGGCTTCGCCGTCTCTGGCTGATAACCCACGTCCTCGAGAGTTGGATTAGAAGCAGCTTCACGGGCGAGTTCATCACAACGTTCGTTTTCAGGGTGACCGGCATGGCCTTTCACCCATTCCCAACTGATTTTGTGCTCGCTTAAGGCAGCATCCAGTCGCTTCCATAAATCGACATTCTTGACTGGTTTTTTATCGGCTGTTTTCCAGCCACGTTTTTTCCAGTTATGAATCCATTGGGTAATACCCTGACGAACATATTGGCTGTCGGTGCTAAGCACAACGTCACAAGGCTCGACCAACGCCTCAAGTGCAACGATTGCCGCCATCATTTCCATGCGATTGTTTGTGGTCAGGCGAAAGCCGACGCTAAAAATTTTTTCGTGCTGTTTGTAGCGTAAAATAGCACCATATCCACCCGGGCCCGGGTTGCCGAGGCAAGAGCCATCGGTGAAAATTTCTACCTGTTTGCGCATCTCTGGTAGACTTCCTGTGATTAAAAAACCAAGTCTGACATAAACGAGCGCCATGAGCACAGCAATTACACGACAGATCGTCCTCGATACAGAAACCACCGGTATGAACCAAATCGGTGCTCACTATGAAGGGCACCGCATTATTGAAATCGGTGCGGTTGAAGTCATCAACCGCCGCCTGACGGGTAATAATTTCCACGTATACCTGAAACCTGATCGTCTGGTAGACCCGGAAGCCTTTGGCGTGCATGGAATTGCCGATGAGTTTCTGGCAGACAAGCCAACCTTTGATCAGGTTGCTGATTCGTTCATGGACTATATTCGCGGCGCAGAGCTCGTCATCCATAACGCATCGTTTGATATCGGGTTTATGGATTATGAGTTCGGCAAACTCAAACGCGATATTCCAAAAACTAATACCTTCTGCAAAGTTACCGATAGCCTCGCTCTCGCCCGAAAAATGTTCCCGGGCAAGCGTAATAGCCTCGATGCACTTTGCTCACGTTATGAAATAGATAACAGCAAGCGAACGTTGCACGGCGCATTGCTCGATGCCCAAATTCTGGCCGACGTCTATTTAATGATGACGGGTGGACAAACTTCTCTGAAGTTTGCGATGGAAGGGGATGTGCAGCAGCGTAGTGGAGATAACGGAATTCAACGTGTTGTACGCCGCAGTTCGGGTATACGCGTCATTCGTGCCAGCGATGCAGAACTGGAAGCGCATGAATCGCGACTCGACCTGGTGGAAAAAAAGGGCGGAAGTTGCCTGTGGCGTTTATAAAAGCAGCGCAAATGCATTAAAAATCACCGTTTGGGTGAAATTAACGGCAAACGATTAGTTTAATAAGAAAAAACGTTGACGCTCATCAGCCCTATACGTATTATCTGCCTCGTTCCCGACGGGGAACAAAACGCGGAGCGGTAGTTCAGTCGGTTAGAATACCTGCCTGTCACGCAGGGGGTCGCGGGTTCGAGTCCCGTCCGTTCCGCCACAATTAGAAAGCCTGAATCAGAAATGATTCAGGCTTTCGTCGTTTTATTCCTTCGAAACTACAACCTGTCCATTGTATCCCGCAACGTCACTCACTTTATCTGCACGTGCCAACCAGCGATAACAGCCTGCACTCAGGAATGCGCCGATAAACCAGCTAAAGTTAGCCACCTCATGCAGTGCCGGAATAAAGCTGATGATTAAGCCAATGGCAACCGATGGCAGCAGTGCGAGAATCGCTTTTGGGTTGAAACCACTTTTGTACCAGTAGCGGCCTTTTGGCGTGTCATCAAACAGATCGTCGATATAGATTTTGCTGCGTTTAATGATGTAGAAGTCAGTCAGCAGAATACCGAACAGTGGCCCAATAAACGCACCCAGCACATCCAGCGTGTAGTGAATAAGTTCTGGTGACTGGAACAAGTTCCATGGTGTCAGCAGTACAGATCCCACGGCTGCAATCATCCCACCGGTACGGAAGCTGATTTTTTGCGGCGAGCAGTTCGAGAAGTCGAAAGCAGGTGATACAAAGTTTGCCACGATATTAATACCGATAGTGGCGGTGATCATGGTCAGTAAACCGATGGCCATCGCGAGGCTATTGCCCACATGGCTTACCGTTTCGATAGGGTCGGTGATCATTTTGCCAAACAGGGATTGTGTACCGGAAACAATCACCACGGTCACGATAGAGAACAGCAGGAAGTTAAACGGCAGCCCCCAGCGGTTACCACGACGGATCTCTTTCATACTCTTGCCGTAGCGCGAGAAGTCACCGAAGTTTAGCAATGGGCCTGAGAAGTATGAAACGACCAGTGCTGTTGCGGTCAGCATCTGCCACGCCTGCTCACCAGAGCTAAGTTGTTTGCTGGCAAGCGTAAATGAAATTCCGTCAAATCCAGTTTGATACAAAATCCAGCCCGCCAACGCCATCATCACGATGTATACCGCAGGCCCTGCAATATCAATAAATCGTTTGATAGCGTTCATGCCGTGCCAGAACACCATCGCCTGAAGCACCCACATAATGCCGAAGCAAACCCAGCCGAGATGCGACAGCCCCAGGAAATGCCCGGTGGTCATTGGCGCAAGCGAGGGCCAGAATTTCAGCATAACGAGCATCAATGCATTTGCGGCCAGATAAGTCTGGATACCGTACCAGGCGAACGCGATTAACCCGCGTATCACTGCCGGAATATTGGCACCGAACACGCCAAATGCCTGGCGGCAAATTACTGCGTAGGGTACGCCCGCCATTTGGCTAGGTTTTGCTACCAGGTTCGCGCACAGCTGTACGATGCAAATCCCTACCAGCAAGCAAAGCAAAACCTGCCAGCTTGCCAGCCCTAGTGTGAAGAAGCTGGCAGCCACCACATAGCCACCCATGCTGTGAACATCGGACATCCAGAAAGAAAAAATATTGTACCAGGACCATGTCTGGTTGCGCGTTGGCGCCAGATCATCATTACACAGGCGCAGGCTGTAGCCGGCATTGGCGCTCTCGGTCAAAGCTGATGACGTATTTTCATTGTTTGGCATGAAATCTGCTCCTTTAAAAACAGATGCTGACGGAATGTCTGCAACTTTCGTTGCATTAACCGGGCCAAGTTTCATGTTTTGTGGAACAAATGGATTATTCAGGCTTTTTGGTGCATTAATAAGGCCGTGTGATTACTTATTGCGCTTTACTATGGTGCATTTGAACATTTCGTTGCCCGGATCTGGTGCTAAACCGGTTGCAAAAATACAGAGGACTCAACATGACGAAACATTTGATTCAGGTGATTAACCCGAATACTAACGTGGCAATGACGCACACCATCGCGCAAGCGGCGCGCAGTGTCGCTGCACCTTCCAGCGAAATCATCGCGGTTTGCCCATCACAGGGCGTGGAGTCAATAGAAGGACATTTTGATGAAGCGATAGCGGCTATTGGTGTGCTTGAGCAAATCAAACTTGGCAAAGAGCAGGGGGTCAGTGGTCACGTCATCGCCTGCTTTGGCGATCCTGGTTTACTGGCCGCACGTGAACTCGCCAGTGGCCCGGTTATCGGCATCGCCGAAGCTGCGATGCATGTTGCAACTATGGTTGCGACACGTTTTTCTATCGTCACCACTTTGCCGCGCACTGTGATTATTGCGCGTCATTTATTACGCCAGTATGGCTTCGAGCACCACTGCGCAGCGCTGCATGCGATCGATTTACCGGTACTTGCTCTGGAAGATGGCACGGGTCTTGCTCAGATGAAGGTGCGCGAGCGTTGTATACAAGCCATGAAAGAAGATAACAGCGGAGCGATTGTGCTCGGTTGTGGCGGAATGGCTAATCTTGCACGGGAACTGACTGCTGAGTTGGGTATTCCCGTAATTGATGGCGTAACAGCAGCTGTGAAAATGGTCGAGTCCCTCATCGCTCTTGGGCTTGGAACCAGCAAACATGGTGACCTCGCGTATCCGAATAAAAAGCCGTTATCAGGCTGTTTTGACATGCTGAGTTGAAATTCTGGCTCGGCTCATAAGGAACCGAACCATGAATGAAGTACCGAAAACTAAAAACTATCACTTCACTGAAAACTACCCGCGTGACATGAAAGGTTATGCGGGTAAGCCGCCACATGCGCAATGGCCAAATAACGCCCGCGTAGCTGTGCAGTTCGTTCTCAATTTTGAAGAGGGGGGGGAAAACCACGTTCTGCATGGTGACAGCGGCTCGGAACAATTTCTTTCCGATATCATCGGTGCGGCCAGTTTCCCTGACCGCCATATGTCGATGGATTCTCTCTATGAATACGGTTCGCGAGCCGGGTTCTGGCGCATCCATAACGAGTTCCAAAAACGTGGCCTGACCATGACGGTATTTGGCGTAGCAATGGCACTGGCGCGTAACCCTGAAATTGTTGAAGCAATAAAAGCAGCTGATTACGACGTGGTAAGTCATGGCTGGCGCTGGATCCACTATCAAAATCTGGATGAGGCAACTGAGCGCCAGCATATGCACCAGGCCATCGAAATCCTCGAAGATTTGTTCGGCAGCAAACCGCTCGGTTGGTATACCGGCCGCGATAGTCCGAATACGCGTCGGCTGGTGGCGGAAAATGGCAGCTTCCTTTACGACAGCGATTATTACGGCGACGATTTGCCATTCTGGAGCAAAGTTAGCTGTAGCGATGGTTCGACAAAACCGCATTTGGTGGTGCCTTACACGCTTGATGCCAACGATATGCGCTTTGCAACCGCGCAGGGTTTTAACACCGCCGAACAGTTTTATACCTATCTGAAAGACAGCTTTGATGTGTTGTACGAAGAAGGGGAAACTGCACCGAAAATGATGTCTATCGGTATGCACTGCCGTTTACTGGGGCGGCCGGGTCGTTTCAGAGCGTTGCAGCGTTTTCTTGATTATGTGCAACAACATGATGATGTGTGGATTTGCCGTCGTCAGGAGATTGCCGAGCATTGGGTGAAGACGCATCCATATTGTGAATAAATGATGTGGCGGCGGGTGACATTTCGTTTCCCGCCCACGGTCTTTAACCCATCACGCTGACATGTGCGGCGACAATTCGCCAGCCATAAGGAAATTTGACCCATGTTTGCATCTGGCGGCCAATTTTTTCGCTTCCCTCGCGGGTGAATTCAGTGCTGGCAACAGCCATATCATCGCCATAGGTGGTGATGGTGGTATTTTGCAAAAGCCGGTCTAGCCCTTGAGACGAGCGAGCATTTCTGAAAGCTCTTATCTCATCGATACCATAAAGATTTTCACTCGCACCAAAGCGAACGGTACGGGGATCGGCCCAAAACAACTCATCTAAGACCGCAACATCGTTGCTGATCAACGCCTGTTCGTAGCGGTAAAAAGCGGCACTCACCTCATTGACGATTGCCGGGCGATCGATATTGTCACGCATCATAGTATTTACCTTACCTGGTGGTTTTCCCTGCCAGCATACCCTGTATTTCAAGCTGATGGGCTGCTCTCAGGCAGATATCTTCCCGCCATGGTGGTGCAATGAGCTGCACACCGATGGGATGCCCACTTGCAGTCATCAATGGCACCGTGACGACTGGTAAACCAAGGAATGAAATAGGTTGTGTCAACATACCCATGCTGGCTTTCACGGGAAGATCCGTTCCGTTAATTTGCATGGTTTGCTGTCCAATTAGTGTGGCACTACAGGGTGTTGCTGGTGCGATAAGCAGATCATACTTTTCGAAGAGCGGTAAAGTTTTATCCCGGAACCATGATCGGAAGCGTTGCGCTTGAGTGTACCAGGCTGATGGTGTCATCGCTCCAGCCAGGAGGCGTTCACGGGAGTTAAGCTCAAAACGTTCCGCCTGTTCACGTAGTGCCGGTAAGTAATGGTTTCCCCCTTCAGCGGCAGAGAGCAAAAATGCTGCCGAGCGAGCTAATTCAGCTTTAGGCAACGTGATGTAATCCAGTGCTTCAAGCGTTTGAGCCACTCGAGCAACGGCAGTTTTGGCATCGTCATCACACCAAGTCTCAAAAAAACCACCCAACACCGCACAGCGTAAATTCCCCGGCTGTTCCAGTTTATCGGCGAGGGGTTCAACTCCCCGAGTCGATTGGAAATGGTCATTCGCATCCCTTCCCTGAAGCGCATCATAAACCAGAGCCAGATCGTCCACGTTACGCGCCAGCGGGCCGATATGATCCAGGCTTGCAACAAAAGGCTGGCTGCCGCTGCGCGACAATCTGCCGAAAGTCGGTTTCAGACCCAAAATGCCGCATAACGAAGCGGGGACGCGAATCGAGCCGTTGGTGTCAGTGCCGAGGGTAAAATTCACCATTCCAGCCGCGACGGCTGCGGCAGAGCCACCGGATGAACCGCCCGCAATTCGTGTTAAATCATGCGGGTTGCGGGTCGCGCCATAATAGCTATTTTCGGTGGTAAAGCCGTAGGCGTAGGCATCCATATTCAGCGCGCCTGAAAGCATGGCTCCGGCAGCGTTTAATTTTTTAATCGCGAAGGCGTCAGTGCTGGCGGGCGATTGCATACTAAATAGCTCGGCCCCGGCAAGCGTTGTTACGTCTTTAATATCAAAAAGATTTTTTACCGCATAAGGCACGCCAGCCAACGGCGGCAGCGTTTCCCCGCGCACACGGAGTTGGTCAATGGCGGCGGCTTCTTGCAGTAAACGCGAGGCAGTGATTTCCGTAAACGCGTTAATTTCAGAATTGGCTTGCTCGATTTTCGCAAGCGTAAGCTGCGCCAGTTCCTGTGCGGAAAACTTGCCAATAGCTAATCCTTGCTGAATATCGCGAATGGAGAGTGCATTCATAGTTTATAAATCCCCGCGACTTCCTGGCGTTCAGGCAAGGGAAAATCCATGAGCGGTTCTGCCAGTTTCTCCATGCGAGTCAATTGCACTTCAAGTTCCTGGCGGCGTGGCTCATCAAGAGGAACGTCAAGCAGTTGCTCCATGACTTTGATGTACGCGGGCCAGTCGATAGAATTTAATAGCATTTTATTCTCCTTAAAATCCTGCGGCGCTGCCATTGCTGCGTGGATCGTATGCGCCTTCAAGCATGCCGTTGGTGTGGCGCACGATGGCTCCGGCATGGCCAACAGCTTCGCTAAAATCTGGCAATGCTTCGACTTCATGACCCAATTCACGCAGTGATTTGAAAGTTTCCGGGCTAAATCGACCTTCTAATTTCAGGCTGTCGGAGGCTTGCCCCCAGGTTCTGCCTAATAACCATCTTGGCGCGGTTACAGCTTCTTGTAACGGTATGCCCTGAATTACGTGGCGCGTAAAAATAGCCGCCTGAGTTTGCGGTTGCCCGTCGCCACCCATCGAGCCGTAAACCATCGTGCGCCCGTCAGCCAGGCGTGCGGCGGCCGGGTTCAGCGTGTGGAACGGCTGTTTTCCGGGAGCAAGGCTTAATAAACTTTCGGGTTTGAGACTGAACGCCGCACCACGGTTTTGCCACAGTACACCGCTTTTAGGCAGCACCACACCGCTGCCAAACTCGTGGTAAATACTTTGAATAAACGACACCGCCAGCCCGCTGCTATCAATCACCCCCATCCATACCGTGTCGCCGGGGCCTTTGCCGGTTCCCCAGTTGGCCGCTTTGGTGTCATCAATTTCTGCGGCAAGAGCGGCAAGGGGTTCTGGCTCCAACAGACTTTGGATTGAGGTCGTAATGTGGCGCGGATCGGTGATGTATTGGTCCCGCAGTGCAAAAGCCTTTTTAGTCGCCTCAACAATGCGATGAACAGTTTGAGTTTCGTTTGCCTGCACCATATCTAAATGATCGGTGATCCCGAGGATCGCCAACGACACCAGCCCCTGAGTGGGTGGCGTCATATTATAAATATCACCCTGCTGGTGGCTAAGATGCAGAGGAATACGGCGTTTAGCACGCTGTGCCGCGAGATCCTGCAAATTTATCGGCATCCCTAAATCCGCTAACTCTTCGGCGATTAGCGCGGCTAACGGCCCGCGATAAAAGCTATCAAGACCTTCAACGGTCAGGCGTGTCAGCGTTTCAGCCAGTCGCGGTTGGGTAAAACGACTGCCTGCATGGGGTATTTCACCGCGATTTAAAAAAGTCTCAGCAAAACCGGAGATATTAACCAGCTCGTCGTATTTGCTATGGGTCGCAAGCGTTTGAGATTGGGTCACCGGAATGCCATCAGCCGCATAGCGAATCGCATCGGCAAGTAAGCGCGAGAGCGGCAGTTGCCCACCACCAAACTGTGCGGCAATTTTTAGCGCTTCGTCCCAACCGCTAAGGGTTCCAGGCACGGTTAACGCGGCTTTGGGGCCACGATGAGGAATCGATGTTTCGCCTGCGTAAAATTCCAGCGATGCGAGTGATCCCGCAGCACCGCTGGCATCAATCGCAATCGGCTCACCTTCCGGCGGTACTATCAACCAAAAACCATCGCCGCCAATGCCATTCATGTGAGGATAAACCACGGCGATCGTTGCCGCCGCTGCCACCATCGCCTCGATGGCATCACCACCATGGCGCAACACGGATAATGCGGTTTCACTGGCTAAGTGGTGCGGTGTAACGGCCATACCGGAAGGTGCCATATTGCTTTGCATCATCGTTTTATCTCTCAGAACGGAAGCTGGGTAATATATTTAAGCAAGAGATGTTCCAGGTTGACGCGGTTTGTTTCACTGTGTCAGGCTCGAATGAAACAATAGTTACAGAGGTCATAATGAAACAATTAGACGAGCGCTTAAGAGCGACATACGAGCAGCTTTCTCCGCAGGAACAGCGAGTTGCTGCTTTTATTGTCGACCATTTTGATGACCTGATTAGCTACAACAGCGCTGAGTTGGCCCGTCTTTCTGGCGTATCTAAAGCCACTGTGAGTCGTCTATTTAAGCGCCTGGGTTATGACCGATACAAAGATATGCGTGAAGAACTGCGAACCTTGCGTCAGAGCGGAATGCCCCTGACGGAAAACCGCGATGCAGTACAAGGTAACACGTTACTGGCGCGGCATTACAAACAGGAAATGGCCAACCTGACACAGTGGGTTAGCTTGTTAGATACTCAACAATTTATCGATGTAGTCTCGGCACTTACTTCAGCAAAACGTATTTTTATTATTGGTTTACGAAATTCATGGCCTGTAGCGATGCACCTACGCCAGCAGTTACTACAGGTTCGTAGTGATGTCTGGTTATTGCCTCAACCAGGGCAGACGCTGGCAGAAGAGGTGGTGGATATCAACGAACATGACTGCGTTATCGCTATCGCATTCCGCAGGCGACCTCGCATCATTAAGCCACTGCTGGCCAATTTACATAAGCGGCAGGTACCTCTGCTGGTAATGAGTGAAGCACAGGGTTCCGGCCTGACCCCATACTGCCGCTGGCACTTTGCGGCACCGCTGGATAGCGTTTCAGCTTTCGATAGTTATAGCAGTGCGATGAGTCTGGTGAATCTGTTATCCAATGCCGTACTCCACGAAGCGTTAACCACTGGTCGTCAGCGCATTCATCATATTGCCGAACTCTATACTGAGCTTGATGAGTTAGAACAACGCTAGCGCACCATGATGGTGCTTTTGCACACATCGTGGGAACCATTCTGGTTCATTAACCTGGTCAGATAAGTATCATCATTTACGCTAAGTATCGGCTTTTGTTTCTTTGCCACTGATGAAAATGAATGGCACATTAGTTGCAGAATATTTTTATAAAGAATCTTTTGTTTCATATAGAACTAAAGGAAATGCCATGTTAGATATTCAGCACTTCGCGCAAATCAATCCACCACACCGTTTGTTGATGGGGCCGGGTCCAATCAATGCCGATCCCCGCGTATTACGAGCTATGGCGAGCCAGTTGATTGGGCAGTATGACCCGGTGATGACTGGCTATATGAATGAAGTAATGGTGCTGTATCGTGAGCTTTTCCGCACGCAAAACCGCTGGACGATGCTGGTCGATGGGACTTCCCGTTCTGGTATCGAAGCGATTCTGCTGTCAGCGATTCGTCCGGGCGACAAAGTTTTGGTGCCGGTATTTGGGCGTTTCGGCCATCTATTATGTGAAATAGCACGTCGATGCCGTGCTGAAGTTCACACCATTGAGGTTCCCTGGGGCGAAGTGTTTACCCCGGATCAAATCGAAGATGCCATCAAAAGTGTTAAACCACGTTTACTGTTGACCGTTCAGGGCGACACTTCCACGACGATGTTGCAGCCGCTGGCTGAGCTGGGCGAAATCTGCCGTCGTCATGGGGTCTTGTTCTATACCGATGCAACGGCTTCCTTTGGTGGCAATGTGCTTGAAACGGATGCCTGGGGATTAGACGCAGTTTCCGCAGGACTGCAAAAATGCCTCGGCGGCCCGTCTGGCAGTTCGCCGATAACTCTCAGCGCACAGATGGAAGAGGTGATCCGCCGCCGAAAATGTGTTGAAGAAGGGATCCGTACGGCTGCGCACCAGGACGGAGATGACGAAATGATCTATTCGAATTATTTCGATCTCGGCATGGTAATGGATTACTGGGGGCCGGAGCGTTTGAACCACCATACCGAAGCCACCAGCATGTTGTTCGCTGCCCGTGAATGCGCGCGCATTATTCTCGAAGAAGGTTTGGATGTTGGAATCGCTCGTCATGAATTGCATGGGAGGGCGCTGGTGGCCGGTATACAAGGTATGGGTCTGGAAACCTTCGGAAACCTGCAACACAAAATGAATAACGTACTTGGCGTGGTGATTCCATCAGTGGTTCACGGCGAAGAGGTGCGCAAAATGTTGCTCGAAGATTTCCATATCGAAATCGGCACCTCTTTCGGCCCCCTGCAAGGCAAAATCTGGCGCATCGGCACCATGGGTTATAACGCGCGTAAAGATTGCGTGTTGCAAACTCTGACTGCACTTGAAGCAGTATTGAACCGGCTTGGTTTCAAAACGACGCAAGGGGCGGCGATGCAGGCTGCGTGGGATGTTTATTCACAAGGAAAAAGCTGATGGTAAAACTTGTGATGAATGCCGCCGAAGCCAGCATTGCTGCTAAGCGCGTGATGCAGCGAGCGGATGAACTGGCGCAAATTAGTGAAACGCCAGGCCAACTCACGCGTGTGTATCTTTCCCCTGAACATCTACGCGCTAATCATCTGGTGGCAAACTGGATGGAGCAGGTCGGGATGACTACCTGGCAGGATGCCGTGGGCAATATTTGTGGGCGCTACGAAGGGGCAAGTGAAGGCGCTCAGGCCATTTTGCTGGGCTCTCATCTCGATACTGTGCGGAATGCCGGTCGTTACGATGGCATGTTGGGTGTATTGGCTGCGTTGGAAGTAGTCGGTTATTTATACCATCACGATCTTCAGCTCGAACAGGCGATTGAAATCGTTGGCTTTGGAGATGAAGAGGGCACGCGTTTTGGCATCACATTATTAGGTAGCCGTGGGGTGACCGGAACCTGGCCGGATAACTGGCTGGCATGTGTTGATGCTGCAGGGATTAGCGTTGCACAAGCATTGGTCAATGCCGGTTTTGACCCTTCACGAATTAAAAGTGCTGCGCGTAGTCCGGAAGAGTTCAGCGCCTATCTCGAATTGCATATTGAACAAGGGCCGGTGCTGGAGTGTGAAAATCTGGCGCTCGGCGTGGTGACCGCCATTAACGGCGCTCGCCGTTTGAAATGCCGCTTTGTTGGCGAAGCAGGGCATGCAGGCACGGTGCCGATGACTATTCGTAAAGATGCGCTCGCGGCCGCCGCTAATTGGATGACTTACATCGAAAGCGCGACTGCCATTTACGCCCCAGATATTGTTGCGACAGTCGGCTCGCTGCAATGCTTGCCGGGCGCGGCGAATGTTATTCCAGGTGAAGTCCTGCTCACGCTGGATATCCGTAGCCCGAGAGATGCAGATCTGGAAGCATTGCTGGGAAGCTTGTTAAGCGAAGCGCAGCAAATCGCCGCTCAACGAGGTGTGACGTTCGACTCTGAAATCTATTATTCGATTCCCGCCACGCCATGCGACGCGGGTTTACAGCGCCAGTTAACATCAGCCATTGCTTCGGTGCAGGGGCGTAGTTTATCTCTGCCAAGTGGCGCGGGGCATGATGCGATTGCGATTGCTGAACAGTGGCCGGTGGGTATGTTGTTTGCGCGTTGTGACCGTGGAATTAGCCACCATCCTGCAGAGTCAGTGATGGAAGTTGATGTGATGCAAGCTGTGAGGGCTTATACGCAAACGGTTATGGCATTGGCTGCGAAAAATACCCTGATTGAATTTAACGATGGCTCAGAGAATGAAGCCCTAAACCTGATAGCGCCATGTGTGGCAATCCCTGCATGGACCGAAAAGCTGGTAGCAGCGCGTCCATATTTAAACGTTGACGTGTTACAGCATTACGCTTCGCAACTGACGCTGGACTGGGGAGGGGAGGAGTTGGATCATGCGCTGGCGGCACATCCGCGTATCGGTGAAAAAGCACAGGGCGATGGCAAAGAAGCCCTATTTTCTAAAGGCGAGCAGTCTGCTGTAGATACGCAAAATAGCGCGTTAACTCTCGCACTGGCACAGGGTAATGCTGAATATGAAGAGCGGTTTGGGCGCGTGTTTCTTATTCGTGCGAAAGGGCGAAGTGGTGAAGATATTCTCACTGAACTCCATCGCCGCCTGAACAATTCCCCTGCACAGGAAGAAACTGAAGCGCTGGAGCAATTACGCCAAATCACGTTACTACGTCTGGAAGGAGTATTTGCCCAATGAGCCAACTGAGTACTCATATTCTTGATACGGCACTGGGTAAACCAGCCGCGGATGTGGTGATTTACCTTGAGCACCAAACTGCAGGAAACTGGGAACGGATTGCGCACGGAGTCACTGATTCTGACGGGCGCCTGAAAGATTTCACTTCGGAAGAGTTGATGCCAGGGCGCTATCGTCTGAGCGCAGAGATCGGTTCATATTTTGCAAAAACGCACCGAGAGACGTTATATCCCACCGCGCAAATTGATTTCATGATTACGCAACACGGCGGGCATTATCACCTGCCGTTTCTGATTTCCCCGTGGTCGTGGTCGACCTATCGGGGAAGTTGATTACAGGCTAAACGGATCTGCGTCTTGCCAGGCGGGGAATTTCTCGCGGTATTCCTGTAAAGCGATCAGCGATAAATCGGCGTCGAGGCGCATCGCCTGATGGGCTTCACCGTTTGCCAGAATTTCGCCCTGTGGATTAATGATTTTGCTGTCGCCACGGTAATGATGCCCGTTGCCGTCGGTGCCGACGCGGTTGCAGCCTGCCACATACGCCTGGTTTTCAATGGCGCGAGCCACCAGCAAACTTTGCCAGTGCAAAGAGCGCGGGGCAGGCCAGTTCGCCACATATAACGCCAGATCGTAATCGTTGCGGTTGCGTGAAAATACCGGGAAGCGTAAGTCGTAACAAACCTGCGGCAGAATGCGCCAGCCACGCCACTCGACGATGACACGCTCGTTACCGGCTTGATAATGATGATGTTCATCCGCCATGCGGAACAAATGGCGCTTATCGTAGAAGTGGACTTTGCCGTCGGGCTGTACCAGCAGGAAACGGTTTACCGGCCCGCGCTCGGTTTGCAGTGCCGCACTTCCGGCGATCATCGCTTGAGTTTGCTGGGCTTTAAACTGCATCCAGTCGATGACTTCTTCTTCAGCAAGCGATTGTTTTGCGGCTTCCATTGCAAAACCGGTAGTGAACATTTCCGGCAGGATAATCAGGTCGCGGCCGTGAATGTCGTCTAACAGCACGTCGAAATGACGCAGATTTGCCGCGCCGTCCATCCAGACCAGCGGTTGTTGCAGAACGGTGATTTTCAAACCAGACACAATCGGAAGCCTCATGATAAGCAGTGATTCATTCACTTTAGCATGAGTAGAAAAGAAAAAACCCCGCGAACGGGGTTTTAGGAAGGCTTATGCCGCTTCAATCTTACGATGCTTTTCCGGCACCTTTACCGGCATGGTTGCCAGCTCCTCCGGCTCAAATTCATCGACGTTGATACTGCGCAGACGGCTTGCTTCAGCTTTGGTGAGAGTCGCCGCTTCTTCCGCGTTGATTTTCCCTTCTGCCAGCCACTGTTTCGCCTGCTCATCAAGACGGGTGAACGACAGGTTACGCCCGGTTTCTTTGCAAACGCGCAGGTGGATTGGCTCAGCAGCCATCACGTCCATCAATGCTTCTTCCAGCAGTCCAGCCGGGTTGAACTCGCTTGGTGTCAGATACTGACCGCGACCGATACGTGAACGGGTAGCGGATGGGATCTGCATAATCTTCGCCAGTTTATGGTCCAGCTTGTCCGATGGTGCATCGTAACGACGGCCCAGTGGGAAGATAACCACGCGCAACATGCCAGCCACAAACGCATTCGGGAAGTTACGCAGCAGGTCGTCAATCGCTTGCTCGGCTTGATACAGCGCATCCTGCACGCCCCAGTGAACCAGCGGTAAATCCGCTTCGTTACGGCCTTCATCGTCATAGCGTTTCAGCACGGAAGAGGCGAGGTACAGCTGGCTTAACACATCACCCAGACGAGCGGAGATACGTTCGCGACGCTTGAGGCTACCGCCCAACACCGCCATGGAAACGTCTGACAGCAACGCCAGGTTGGCGCTCAGGCGGTTCATATACTGGTAGTAGCGTTTGGTAGAGTCTTTGGTCGGCGTAGCGCTGGTCAAACCGTTGGTCAGGCCGAGCCACAGGCTGCGCATTTTGTTGCTGCCGACGTGGCCGATATGCTTGAACAGCAGCTTATCGAACGCGTTGACGTCGTTGTTTTGCGCCGCATTCATCTCGTCGAGAACATACGGATGGCAACGAATGGCCCCCTGGCCGAAGATAATCATGCTGCGGGTCAGGATATTCGCGCCTTCAACGGTAATCGCGATCGGTGCGCCCTGATATGCTCGCGCCACAAAGTTGGAGTTGCCGAGCATAATGCCTTTGCCGCCGAGAATATCCATTGCGTCGAGGATCGCGCGCTGGCCGCGGTGGGTACAGTGGTATTTCACGATAGCCGACAACACAGCCGGTTTTTCGCCGAGCATAATCCCGTAAGTCACCAGAGAAGCTGCGGCGTCCATCACATAAGCGTTACCGGCAATACGCGCCAGTGGCTCTTCAATCCCTTCCATTTTACCGATAGAGATCCTGAACTGGCGGCGAATGTGCGCGTAAGCACCCGTTGCCATCGCCACAGATTTCAGACCGCCAGTAGAGTTGGATGGCAGGGTTATACCACGGCCAACAGACAGACATTCCACCAGCATACGCCAGCCCTGACCGGCCATTTTCGGGCCGCCGATGATGTAATCAATCGGTACGAAAATATCTTTCCCGCGAGTTGGACCATTCTGGAATGGTACGTTAAGTGGGAAGTGGCGTTTGCCAATTTCTACGCCCGGCGTGTGCGTTGGGATCAGCGCACAGGTAATGCCGAGTTCTTCTTCATTGCCCAGCAGTTTATCCGGGTCAGACAGTTTGAAGGCCAGACCCAGAACGGTAGCAATTGGTGCGAGCGTAATGTAGCGCTTGTTCCAGGTCAGACGCATACCGAGGACTTGCTGGCCTTGCCATTCGCCCATGCAGACAATACCTGTATCAGGAATTGCACCTGCATCGGAACCTGCCTCTGGGCTTGTCAGTGCAAAGCATGGGATCTCTTGCCCACGCGCCAGGCGTGGCAGGTAATGATCTTTCTGCTCGTCAGTACCGTAATGTTGCAGCAATTCGCCCGGGCCTAATGAGTTAGGCACGCCGACGGTAATCGCCAGAATCCCGGAAACCCCAGACAGTTTTTGCAGCACGCGAGATTGTGCGTAAGCAGAGAACTCGAGGCCGCCGTACTCTTTCTTGATGATCATCGCGAAGAAGCGATGTTCTTTTAAATATGCCCACAGTTCTGGCGGCAAATCGGCCATTTCGTGGGTGATCTGGAAGTCATTCGCCAGACGGCAGGCTTCTTCAACCGGGCCGTCGATAAAGGCCTGTTCTTCTTCAGTCAGTTTTGGCTGCGGGTAGTTGTGCAGCTTTTCCCAGTCTGGTTTACCGCGGAAAAGATCGCCTTCCCACCAGGTGGTACCAGCATCGATAGCTTCTTTTTCAGTACGCGACATCGGCGGCATAACTTTACGGAAGCTGCGGAAAACAGGAGCTGAAATCAGAGATTTACGCATTGGCGTAAAGACGAACGGTACCAGAATTATCGCGAGTGGAACCAGTACCCAGATAGACCAGATACCAGCAAAACCAAGCGCGGCTGTCCACGCCAGTAGAATTGCGCTACTGAGCAGCAAATTGACCTGGTGATAGAAAAGCACACCGAGGAGAACAACGGTTGCGACAATACTCAAAATCAACATAAAGGAAACTCCCTTGCTTGTAGGAGGTCTGACCACTTGGATGTATTGGTTTTAGTTCATGTGGTTTTTTTTAGCAATATATTCACAAAATAATTACAACTCAGCTCACATTGTTACCGCACGGAACAGCAAAAGCAGGAGGATATGGCGCTTCTCGCGCTATCCGGTAAACTGCTGGGGTTAATCAATCGAAAAATACTGAAGGACATCCTCATGTACCAGGATCTTATTCGTAATGAATTGAATGAAGCGGCTGAAACGCTGGCTAACTTCCTGAAAGATGACGCTAACATTCACGCCATTCAGCGTGCGGCGGTGCTGCTGGCTGATAGCTTCAAGGCAGGCGGTAAAGTGCTTTCTTGCGGCAACGGCGGCTCACATTGTGACGCTATGCACTTTGCTGAAGAACTGACTGGGCGTTATCGCGAAAACCGTCCGGGTTACCCGGCGATTGCGATTTCTGACGTTAGCCACATCTCTTGCGTGGGCAACGATTTTGGCTACGACCACATTTTCTCTCGTTACGTTGAAGCGGTAGGTCGTGAAGGCGACGTGTTACTGGGGATCTCCACTTCAGGTAATTCTGGCAACGTAATTAAAGCCATTGAAGCGGCGCGTGCGAAAGGCATGAAAGTCATTACCCTGACCGGGAAAGACGGCGGCAAAATGGATGGAACTGCGGATGTTGAAATTCGTGTTCCACACTTTGGCTACGCTGACCGTATTCAGGAAATTCACATCAAAGTGATTCATATCCTGATTCAGTTGATTGAAAAAGAGATGGTTAAGGCTTAACCAGTTCCCCTCTCCCGAAACGGAGAGGGTTGTATTAAGTTGTGGGAGGTTAAGATGTGCGAACTGCTCGGGATGAGCGCCAATGTGCCGACGGATATTTGCTTTAGTTTTACCGGTCTGGTGCAGCGTGGCGGGGGAACAGGGCCGCATAAAGACGGCTGGGGTATTACTTTCTACGAAGGTAAAGGCTGTCGTACGTTCAAAGATCCGCAACCGAGTTTTAACTCTCCCATCGCAAAACTTGTGCAAGATTACCCGATCAAATCTTGTTCAGTGGTCGCGCATATTCGTCAGGCTAACCGCGGCAAAGTGGCGCTTGAAAATACCCACCCTTTTACGCGCGAGTTATGGGGTCGTAACTGGACCTATGCCCACAATGGCCAGCTCAAAGGGCATCGTTCACTCGATACCGGCCCGTTTCGCCCGATTGGTGAAACCGACAGCGAGCAAGCATTTTGCTGGCTGCTTCATAAATTGACGCAACGTTATCCACGCACACCTGGCAATATGGAGGCGGTGTTCCGCTACATCACCGAACTTGCGGTGCAATTGCGTGAGAAGGGCGTGTTCAATATGTTGTTGTCGGATGGGCGCTACGTGATGGCGTTCTGTTCCACCAATTTATACTGGATAACCCGACGGGCACCGTTTGGCGTGGCAAAACTGTTGGACCAGGATGTGGAAATTGATTTTCAGGAAGAGACCACACTCAACGATGTGGTCACTGTAATTGCGACTCAGCCCCTGACTGGCAACGAAACCTGGCACAAAATTGCACCAGGTGAGTCTGAACTATTTTGTCTCGGGGAGCGCGTAGTTTGATGCCAACTGCGGTTGCGTCGATGGCGTAACCGGCTTACTAACCACGTAATTACCGCTAACAACTGAAACGCCCGGCGGCTGGTGATTCGCCATGAAGTAGTCATAACCCGGCTTCAGTTGTTTCCAGAAGTCGATGTAGTAAGAGTACTTGTGACGCTGCATATTGGCATCTGTCATGCGGAACGGATAGATGCTGACCTGTACGCTCGGCTGGCCGAAGACCAACGCGCCGGTCACAAACTGGAAAATCTCATCAATGTTGGTGTCGGTCATGGCGTAGCAGCCGACGGACACACAAGCACCGTGAATCATCAGATATTGACCCTGATAACCATGCTGGCGATCAAACTCGTTCGGGAAGCCGATATTAATGGCTTTATAGAAACGGCTGTCGGGTTTGAGCTGGCTGCGGGTCACGTTATAAAAACCTTCAGGACTTTTAAAATCACCCTGACGCTGTTTTGGACCTAGCCCACCGGAATAGTTACAGATGCTGTAGCTGTCGAGTAATTGGAACTTCTCGCCCATCTTCACGTATAACTCTAGCGTGCGCTCTTCCTTAAATATCTGAATATAAACCGGAGAGCCCATAAGTTGTTGCTTGAATTCTTTACTGACAGGCGTGTTAGACGAGTTGCCGCTTAAAAGGCTGGCAAACGACATGCACGGTATCAGAAGCATCGCAATAATAAGTGCGATCTTACGCATACTGCTTGATTCCTTGATAAAGCTTAGACCAAATGCCAGGACGGCAAAAAGAGACCCGAAATCAGATTACTCTGTATTAGGAGCGCTCACATTAGCATCGTTATGAATTTTCGCAACCCTAAAGCAGAGCGTATTAAGCTATAAAATTGGACTTTATAGAATACTTTTGGATAGCGGGAGAGCAAGCGTTTTGCGTAACAGCTCGCATTGCTGGATATCTCTATGCTGATTTCTGCCCCTTCAGCGGGCTAATGATGCTAAAATCCTTCGCGAATGTTGACCTGCGGATATGAAAGGAAACTATCCATAAGTCAGTTGTTCCGGTTACTCGGGCGACTTATACCTCCCTCTCGTAATAGTGAATGGATGCGTTTCCTGTTTTATCTGCCTTATATGTCGCATCGGTTGAACCCTTATTCGACCCATCCGTTGTCGGCTACAGTTTTTTGTCGGTATGTTTAAGCCAATTTTAAACGTGATAACCTTATGATAAAAATCAAAAAAGGTCTGGATTTGCCTATTGCCGGTTTACCGGAACAGCAAATCCATGACGGCCCAGCGATACCTTTCGTGGCCCTGCTCGGTGAAGAGTATGTCGGCATGCGCCCTTCTATGCTTGTGCAGGAAGGCGACAAGGTATTGAAAGGCCAGCCTCTCTTCGAAGATAAAAAGAACCCTGGCGTGCTCTTTACCGCTCCTGCGAGTGGAACGGTCACGGCGATTAATCGTGGTGAACGTCGCGTACTGCAATCGCTGGTTATTGAGGTTCAGGGTGATGATCAGGTCGTTTTTGAACGATTTGCACCAGAAAACCTTGGCAAACTCCCGCGTGAAACAGTTCAGGCACAACTTCTATCTTCGGGCCTGTGGACTGCACTTCGTACGCGACCATTCAGTAAAGCACCGCAGCCTGCGAGTGTTCCCGCGGCCATTTTTGTGACCGCTATTGATACCAATCCGCTGGCGGCCGATCCGCAACCTATTATTCGTGCACATCGCGAAATGTTTGACGCGGGCTTAACACTGTTGTCACGGCTGACTGATGGAAAAGTCCATGTCTGCCAGGCTGGTGGCGGTAAATTGGGCGGCCATGCTTCCGGACAAGTGACGTTTAATGAATTTGCTGGCCCTCATCCTGCTGGGTTAGTGGGCACACACATTCACTTCCTTGAGCCCGTTAGCCTGCAAAAAACGGTATGGCATCTTAATTACCAGGATGTGATTGCCATCGGCAAATTGTTTGTTGAAGGTGAATTGTGGACCGAACGTGTTATTGCGTTAGCCGGTCCGCAGGTTAAAAAACCACGCCTGATTCGCACTCGCTTGGGGGCCGGTCTGGAAGTACTCACAGCCGGTGAGCTGGAAGAAGGTGAAAACCGCATCGTATCCGGTTCTGTATTAAGTGGAACCATGGCCGCTGGTCCTCGTGCCTGGCTTGGTCGTTTCCACCTGCAGGTCACGGTTCTGAAAGAAGGGCGTGAAAAAGAACTATTTGGCTGGGTAATGCCGGGTGCCGATAAATATTCAATTACACGCACCACGGTTGGCCACTTCCTGAAGCGCAAACTATTTAACTTCTCAACCGATACCAATGGTGGCGAACGCGCAATGGTGCCGATTGGCAACTATGAACGTGTCATGCCGCTGGATATTCTGGCCACGATGTTATTGCGCGACTTACTGGCAGGAGATACTGACAGCGCTCAATTGCTGGGGTGTCTGGAGCTGGATGAAGAAGATTTGGCGCTTTGTACCTACGTTTGCCCGGGGAAATATGAGTATGGCCCGGTGCTACGCGAGGTATTAACCCGCATCGAGCAGGAAGGATAAGTCATGGGCTTGAAGCATTTATTTGAAAAACTAGAGCCGCACTTCACACAAGGCGGAAAGCTAGAAAAGTACTATCCGCTCTTTGAAGCGACGGCGACTCTGTTTTATACGCCAGGTATCGTTACGCCTGGCGCCTCCCACGTTCGTGATGCTATCGATCTGAAGCGCATGATGATCCTGGTGTGGTTCGCTGTATTCCCGGCAATGTTCTGGGGCATGTACAACGTCGGGCAGCAAACTATTCCTGCCCTGAACAAGATGTATGGCGCAGAACAACTCCAGCAGGTGATTTCATCCGACTGGCATTATGTGATTGCGCAGTGGCTGGGAGTGAACTTTACGCCTGATGCTGGCTGGCTCAGCATGATGACGCTGGGCGCTGTCTTCTTCCTGCCAATCTACATCACGGTATTTTTGGTAGGCGGTTTCTGGGAAGTGCTGTTCTCTATCATTCGCAAACACGAGATTAACGAAGGCTTCTTCGTGACTTCGATTCTGTTTGCGCTGGTGGTGCCACCAACTATGCCTTTGTGGCAAGCCGCCCTCGGTATCAGTTTCGGTGTGGTTATCGCCAAAGAGATTTTCGGTGGAACAGGCCGTAACTTCCTGAACCCTGCACTGGCTGGCCGTGCATTCCTGTTCTTCGCTTATCCAGCGCAAATCTCGGGCGACCTGGTGTGGACCGCGGCTGACGGTTTCTCTGGAGCAACTCCGCTTTCACAATGGTCCCATGGCGGTGGTGAAGCATTAGTCAATGTTGTTTCGGGCCAACCAGTGACATGGATGGATGCTTTCCTCGGCAACATTCCCGGTTCGATTGGTGAAGTCTCAACGCTGATGATTCTGATTGGCGGGGCGATTATCCTGTTCGGTCGAGTCGCATCCTGGCGCATCGTTGCGGGCGTTATGCTCGGTATGATTGCCACAGCAACTTTGTTTAACTTCATCGGTTCTGAAACCAACCCGTTATTTGCGATGCCGTGGTATTGGCATCTGGTGCTGGGTGGTTTTGCTTTCGGCATGATGTTTATGGCGACCGATCCGGTTTCGGCATCGTTTACCAACAAAGGTAAATGGTGGTATGGGGCACTCATCGGCGTGATGTGTGTGTTAATTCGAGTTGTAAACCCGGCCTATCCAGAAGGGATGATGCTGGCGATTTTGTTCGCCAACCTCTTTGCACCGTTGTTCGATTACCTGGTGGTGCAAGCCAATATCAAGCGGAGGAAGTCGCGTGGCTGAAGTAAAAAGTAACGATAGCATTGGCAGAACACTGCTGGTGGTGCTGGTGCTTTGCCTGGTTTGCTCCGTTGTGGTGGCGGGTTCTGCTGTTGGGCTTAAAGCTCGTCAGCAAGAGCAAAAAGCCCTCGATAAGCAACGTAACATTCTTGATGTTGCGGGCTTAGCCACACCAAAAATGACAGGTGAAGATGTTAAAGCAGTCTTTGAATCACGCATTACACCGCGTTTGTTGGATTTGAAAAGTGGCGAGTTACTGGATAAAGACTCGTCTAAATTCGACCAGGCGGCAGCATTACGTGACCCTAATCAGAGCAAAGCACTCACATCTGACGAAGATCGTGCCGGGATAAAAAATCGCAGCAATATTGTTGAGATTTACCTGGTGCGAGATGAGCAAAACAAAATCCAGGAAGTTGTCTTGCCCGTGTATGGCAAAGGCTTGTGGTCGATGATGTATGCCTTCGTTTCTCTGCAAACCGATGGCCGTACGGTTAAAGGCATCACTTACTATGACCAGGGTGAAACCCCGGGTCTGGGCGGTGAAGTTGAAAACCCGAACTGGCGTGCGCAGTGGATTGGCAAGAAGCTGCTTGATGATAATGGCAAGCCTGCAATTCGTGTTGTGAAAGGCGGTGCGCGTCAGGGCGATGAATACGGGGTAGATGGTTTATCCGGTGCCACGCTCACAGCAAACGGTGTACAACACACTTTTGATTTCTGGATGGGTGAACTCGGTTTTGGTCCATTCCTGAAACAAGTACGTGAAGGAGCGCTCAACAATGGCTGATATTTCAGACATGAAAGAGGTCAAACGGGTACTGGTTAGTCCTCTTGTGGATAACAACCCGATTGCCTTGCAAATACTCGGTGTCTGTTCGGCGCTGGCTGTAACAACGAAGCTGGAAACAGCATTCGTAATGACCATCGCGGTAACAGTGGTGACAGCGTTCTCCAGCATGTTCATCTCGATGATCCGTAACCTGATCCCAAACAGTGTGCGAATCATCGTACAGATGGCGATCATTGCTTCGTTAGTTATCGTCGTAGATCAGGTTCTGCGTGCTTACGCCTACGAGATCTCCAAACAGCTTTCGGTATTCGTTGGCCTAATCATCACCAACTGTATTGTGATGGGGCGCGCCGAAGCCTACGCCATGAAGTCACCGCCTCTGGCGAGCTTTATGGATGGCATCGGTAACGGCCTGGGTTATGGCGTGATTCTGCTGCTGGTTGGTTTCCTGCGTGAGCTGATAGGAAGCGGCAAACTGTTTGGTATCACGGTGCTTGAAACGGTTCAAAACGGTGGCTGGTACCAGCCAAACGGGATGTTCCTGCTGGCGCCGAGTGCGTTCTTCATTATCGGCCTGTTGATTTGGGCACTGCGTACGCTGAAGCCTGCGCAGCAGGAAAAGGACTAACTGACTATGGAACATATGATTAGTCTGTTTGTGCGTGCCGTGTTTATTGAAAACATGGCGCTCGCGTTCTTCCTTGGCATGTGTACCTTCCTGGCGGTTTCCAAGAAGGTTTCCACGGCATTTGGTTTGGGTGTGGCGGTTACCGTTGTTTTAGGGATTGCTGTTCCGGCGAATAACCTGGTTTATAACCTTGTGCTTCGCGACGGTGCATTGGTTGAAGGTGTTGACCTCAGCTTCCTGAATTTCATCACCTTCATTGGTGTGATTGCAGCGCTGGTGCAAATCCTTGAAATGATCCTCGATCGTTTCTTCCCGGCTCTCTATAACGCGCTGGGTATCTTCCTGCCGCTTATCACCGTTAACTGCGCCATTTTCGGTGGCGTATCGTTTATGGTGCAGCGTGATTACAGCTTTGGCGAATCCATCGTTTATGGTGTCGGTTCCGGTGTGGGCTGGATGCTGGCTATCGTCGCGATGGCTGGTATTCGCGAGAAGATGAAATATGCCAATGTGCCCGCAGGATTGCGTGGCTTAGGAATCACCTTTATCACCACTGGATTGATGGCACTAGGTTTCATGTCATTCTCCGGTGTGCAGCTATAAGGGCGGAAAGGTATGGAAATTATTCTTGGCGTGGTGATGTTCACGCTTATTGTTTTGGCTCTGGCACTGATGATTCTGTTTGCTAAGTCAAAGCTTGTTAACTCCGGCGATGTGCTGATTGAGATTAACAACGAAGCAGACAAAAAGTTCCATGCTCCGGCGGGCGACAAACTGCTCAACACGTTATCAAACCAAGGGATATTTATCTCCTCGGCTTGTGGTGGTGGTGGTTCTTGCGGGCAGTGCCGTGTAACCGTTAAAGAAGGTGGGGGTGATATTCTGCCTACCGAACTTTCGCATATCACCAAGCGTGAAGCGAAAGAGGGTTGCCGTCTTGCCTGTCAGGTTGCCGTTAAGCAGGATATGAAAATTGAGCTGCCAGAGGAAATCTTTGGCGTTAAAAAATGGGAGTGTGAAGTTATCTCTAATGATAACAAAGCGACTTTCATCAAAGAGCTCAAGCTGCGTATTCCTGACGGCGACGTGGTGCCGTTCCGTGCTGGTGGCTATATCCAGATTGAAAGCCCGCCGCATGAAGTTAACTATCAAGACTTCGATGTTCCACAGGAATACCGTGGTGACTGGGACAAGTTCAACCTGTTCCGCTTCAAATCCGTGGTGAAAGAGCCGTGTGTTCGTGCATATTCCATGGCGAACTATCCGGACGAAGCAGGCATTATCATGCTGAACGTGCGTATCGCGACACCTCCGCCGAATGTACCAGATGCTCCTCCGGGGATTATGTCCTCGTATATCTGGTCGCTGAAAGCGGGCGATAAAGTGACAATTTCCGGGCCATTTGGTGAGTTCTTTGCCAAAGAAACGGACGCTGAAATGGTGTTTATTGGCGGTGGTGCGGGTATGGCACCAATGCGTTCACACATCTTTGACCAGCTCAAACGCCTGCACAGCACCCGCAAAATCAGCTTCTGGTATGGTGCTCGTTCTTTACGTGAAATGTTCTACGAAGAAGAGTTTGAAAAGCTGGCGCAGGAGAACCCGAACTTTAGCTTTAATGTGGCGCTTTCTGATCCACAGCCAGAAGATAACTGGACGGGCTATACCGGCTTCATTCACAACGTATTGCTGGAAAACTATCTACGTAGCCATCCGGCGCCGGAAGATTGTGAATTCTATATGTGTGGGCCGCCAATGATGAACGCAGCGGTGATCAAAATGCTCAAAGACCTGGGCGTTGAGGATGAAAATATCATGCTCGACGACTTTGGCGGCTGACGGGAGCCATTATGCTGACGGTATTTTTAGCCACCTTCGTTATATTTTTGCTGGTGATATTTGGTATGTCACTGGGCGTTATCGTGAAGCGCAAAGCGCTTCAGGGTAGCTGTGGTGGCATTGCAGCACTCGGTATGGAGAAGGTTTGCAACTGTCCTGAACCTTGCGATGCGCGTAAAAAACGTATGGCGAAAGCCGAACGACTGGCAAAAATTCAGCAAAACCGCATCATATAAGCCTCTTAAATCCTCCCGCTTTTCGGGAGGATTTCTTTGATACAGACTTTCCCCCTCTCACTAATTGACTGTATACTTATCCAGTAAAATAACTGGTGTGAAAAAGTATGCGTAAAATCATTCATGTCGATATGGACTGCTTTTTTGCAGCCGTTGAGATGCGTGATAACCCGTCCTTACGGGATATCCCGTTAGCGATTGGCGGCAGCGCGCAGCGGCGTGGCGTTATCAGTACAGCAAATTATCCAGCACGGAAATTTGGTGTCCATAGCGCAATGTCGACTGCAATGGCACTCAAATTATGCCCACACCTGACACTTCTGCCTGGGCGTTTTGACGCATACAAAGATGCATCAAATCATATTCGTGAGATATTTAGCCGCTACACCAATCTTATTGAACCGCTATCGCTTGATGAGGCTTATCTGGATGTTACCGATAGCCTGAACTGCCAAGGCTCCGCAACGTTGATGGCGAAGGAAATCCGCCAGTCTATTTCCGACGAACTTAATCTCACAGCCTCTGCGGGGATAGCCCCGGTAAAATTTCTCGCCAAAATTGCTTCCGATCTTAATAAGCCTAACGGGCAGTACGTCATTACGCCCGATGAAATCCCTGCATTTTTAGCAACCTTGCCGTTGGGTAAGATTCCAGGCGTGGGCAAAGTCACCGCTGGAAAACTGGAAAGCCTGGGGCTGCGCACCTGTGCCGATGTACAAAAAACTGATTTAGCCTCGTTACTCAAACGTTTTGGGAAATTTGGGCGGGTACTGTGGGAGCGAAGCCAGGGCATTGACGAGCGGGAGATAAACAATGAACGGCAGCGCAAATCTGTTGGAGTAGAGAAAACATTGGCCGAAGACATTCATGAATGGCATGAGTGTGAAGCCATTATTGAGCAGCTTTATGCTGAACTTGAGCGACGGCTGAAAAAGGTGAAACCAGATTTATTGATTGCTCGTCAGGGAGTCAAACTCAAGTTTAATGATTTCCAGCAAACCACTCAGGAACATGTCTGGCCGCAGCTAAATAAAGCCGATTTAATCGCAACGGCGAAGAAAACATGGGAAGAGCGCCGGGGAGGGCGAGGCGTAAGGCTGGTGGGGCTGCATGTCACGTTACTTGACCCACAGTTGGAGCGTCAACTGGTTCTGGGATTATAAAAAAACCCTCTCAATGAGAGGGTTTTGATCAACATGTATTTGGCTTATTTAGCTGGAATCGCTTTCAGCAACTCAGTCAGCAGGATCCAGTATTGGCCAACGCTTGCAATATGAACTTGTTCATCAGGCGAGTGCGGACCTGTAATGGTCGGCCCAATAGAAACCATATCCATCTCAGGGTAAGGCTTCTTGAACAGACCACATTCCAGACCGGCATGGATAACCATGATGTTTGGCGTCTTGTTGAACAGCTTTTCGTAAGTTTCACGAACCAGTGCCATTACCGGGGATTTAGCATCCGGCTGCCAGCCTGGGTAGCTGCCTTTGGCAACACTTTCTGCGCCAGCAAGCTGACCGAGTGCGTGAAGCATGCCCACCACATAATCTTTACCGCTATCAATCAACGAACGAATCAGGCAGATGATTTCTGCGCTTTCGTCAGTCATTGTCACCACACCCACGTTCAGTGAGGTTTCAACTACGCCTTTTACAGCGTCGGAATTGCGGATAACGCCGTTCGGCATTGCGTTGAGCAAGTTAATGAAAGCTTCGCGGCTTTTTACTGTCAGCGCAGATTTGTCTGTGCTGGTCGCTTCAACCAGAACGGTGGTGTTTTTTTCAACGGCACCCAGCTCATTTTGCAGAATTGACAAGAACTGTGCTGCCAATTGCTTGAGTTGTGCTGCTTTATCGGCAGGTACAGCAAGGATAGCTGAACCTTCACGAGGGATTGCGTTACGCAGCGTACCGCCGTTCAGATCAATCAGACGAGCATCCAGTTCTGCTGCGTGAGCGAACAGGAAACGCGCCAGCAATTTGTTTGCATTGCCCAAACCTAAATGGATCTCAGCGCCAGAGTGACCACCTTTCAGACCTTTGATGGTCAGTTTGTAGGTTTCGTAACCTGCTGGAATCGCTTCACGTTGCAGTGGCAGCGTGGAGATAAAATCAATCCCGCCAGCACAACCCATATAGATCTCACCTTCTTCTTCAGAATCGGTGTTGATCAGGATATCAGCTTGTAACCAGCCAGCTTGCAGGCCAAAAGCGCCATCCATACCCGCTTCTTCGGTCATGGTCAGCAGGACTTCTAACGGGCCATGAGACACGGAATCATCAGCCAGCACTGCCAATGCAGACGCCATACCGATACCGTTATCCGCACCCAGCGTAGTGCCGCGCGCTTTAACCCACTCTCCATCGATATACGGCTGAATCGGGTCTTTGGTGAAATCATGGACAGTGTCGTTATTTTTCTGCGGCACCATATCAAGGTGAGCTTGCAGGACGACCGCTTTACGGTTTTCCATACCAGCTGTTGCAGGTTTGCGGATCAGGATATTACCAACCTGGTCGCGCTCAACATGCAGGCCTTTTTCTTTTGCCCAGGACAGAATATGTTCCGCGAGTTGTTCTTCATGATAAGAAGGGTGCGGAATAGAACAGATTTTGGCAAAAATATCCCACAGCGGCTGCGGAGATAATTGAGACAATTCAGACACGATAAGTCTCCTTGACATCGACTCTGCTGACAATTTTGGTTCGCAGAGCGCAGGATTGATCTTAATGAAATACAACACAAGTAAGCATTGTGCGCTGGCCTGAGAATACCACTATAACTAAGGCTGTGACGACCTAAAGCACGTAAAAACGAGGGAGACAGGCCTACAGTACTGGTTTTTAGTGCGTCAGATCTCTATAATCTCGCGCAACCAAAACCCCTTTGAACATTTTTAAGCCGTTAATAACTGGCTGGGATAATTTCACATGAGCGAAAAATACATCGTCACCTGGGACATGTTGCAGATTCACGCGCGTAAGTTGGCAGGCCGTCTGCTTCCAGCTGAACAGTGGAAAGGCATTATTGCTGTTAGCCGTGGCGGCCTGGTTCCTGGCGCACTGCTAGCACGTGAACTGGGGATTCGTCATGTTGATACCGTATGCATCTCCAGCTATGACCACGACAACCAGCGTGAGCTGACCGTGTTGAAACGTGCTGAAGGTGATGGTGAAGGCTTTATCGTTATCGATGACCTGGTAGACACTGGCGGTACCGCAGTTGCTATCCGTGAAATGTATCCAAAAGCGCATTTCGTCACTATCTTCGCCAAGCCTGCTGGTCAGCCTTTGGTTGACGATTATGTTATCGATATCCCGCAAGATACCTGGATTGAACAGCCGTGGGATATGGGCGTTGTGTTCGTACCACCATTAGCTGGTCGTTAATAGCCGTCATCCTTCGAGTCACACCTGTGTTGGCTACGCTCGCTTACTCCAGTAACTTACTCTAGTAAGCTCCTGGGGATTCGATCACTTGCCGCCTTGTTGTGACACGAATGATTTAGTTATTAATTAATAGCCTGAGAATTTGCACTGATTTACGCCCGGCATAGCCGGGCGTTTGTGTTATTTGGATGCTGACAGAGTACAATAGCCTCATTCCTGACGTTTGTATGGAGGCAGAAACGATGTCACAGGCCAATCTTAGCGAAACCCTGTTTAAACCAAGATTTAAGCACCCCGAAACATCGACTCTGGTTCGGCGCGCTAAGCATCAAGCGGCCCCCGTTATCCAGTCTGCTCTGGACGGTGCAACAGCCCCTCAGTGGTATCGTATGATCAACCGACTGCTCTGGGTTTGGCGCGGTGTCGATCCTCTTGAAATCCTCGAAGTACAGTCGCGAATTGCCATTTGCCAGGCCGAACGTACCAATGATGAGTTATTTGATACGGTCATTGGCTATCGTGGTGGGAACTGGATCTATGAATGGTCAAAGCAAGCAATGCAATGGCAACAGCGAGCTAACCAGGAAACAGACAAGGTGCTTAGCGGCAAGTATTGGTTACAGGCCGCTAATCTTTATAGCATTGCAGCCTACCCGCATCTGAAAGGTGATCAACTTGCAGAACAGGCACAAGTTCTGGCAAATCGCGCGTATGAAGAAGCTGCTCCACGTCTTTCTGGAGGCTTACGCGAACTTGAATTCCCAATTCCTGGTGGCGGAACAATAACCGGATTCTTACACCTTCCAAAAGAAGGGCAGGGGCCATTCCCGACTGTGTTAATTTGCGGTGGCCTTGACGCTTTGCAGAGCGATTATTACAACTTGTTTGATAAGTATTTTGCACCTGAAGGTATGGCGATGTTGACCATTGATATGCCATCGGTCGGGTTTTCTTCAAAATGGAAATTGACTCAGGATTCCAGCCTGTTGCACCAGCATGTGCTTAAAGCATTGCCAAACATACCCTGGATTGACCATACCCGTGTCGCAGCGTTTGGTTTCCGTTTCGGCGCGAACGTCGCAGTGCGCTTAGGCTATATCGAAGCACCACGTTTGAAAGCTGTGGCATGCCTTGGGCCTGTTGTTCATAGCTTACTGAGCGATGCATCACGTCAGGCACAGGTACCGGAGATGTATATTGATGTACTGGCTAGTCGCCTTGGGATGAATGATGCATCAGATAGCGCTTTGCGCGTGGAGTTGAATCGCTATTCATTAAAAACCCAGGGACTGTTAGGGCGCCATTGCCCAACGCCAATGCTATCTGGTTATTGGGAAAACGATCCGTTCAGCCCGGAAGAAGACTCTCGTTTAATCACTTCGTCATCTGCGGATGGTAAGTTGCTAGCGATCCCGTTTAACCCGGTGTATCGCAACTTTGACAAAGCGCTGAAAGAAATTACCGGATGGATCAAGCATAGATTACGTTAATGATTTGCTAAATTTCATTGGTTTGGTAAAACAGTTGCTTCACAACAGGAGATCGCAATGACGTTACCGAGTGGACACCCGAAAAGTAGATTGATTAAAAAATTCGCCTCGCTTGGCCCATATATCCGGGAAGAGCAATGTGAAGATAACCGTTTCTTCTTCGATTGCCTGGCTGTGTGCGTTAATGTGAAGCCTGCACCAGAAAAACGTGAATTTTGGGGCTGGTGGATGGAACTGGAAGCGCAGGAAAAGCAATTTACCTATACATACCATTTTGGTCTGTTCGACAAAGATGGTAAGTGGACTGCAACAGCAGCAAAAGACAAAGAAGTAGATGAAAGACTTGAGCAAACACTGCGTGGTTTCCATGAGCGTCTGCGCGAGTTATTAAGCACTCTGGGTCTGGGTTTGGTGCCTGCAGAAAACTTTGCAGAAAAACCAGTAAAGCTTTCGGCCTGAAATAAAAAACCCCCGCCCATGATGGATGGGGGTTTTCTTTTTCTAATTAGAATTGATAAACAATACCGATTGCAACAACATCATCACTATTCAGATTTAATGCATTGTCATCACTGAGTTGGTTTATTTTGTAATCAACATAAGTAGACATGTTTTTGTTAAAGTAATAAGTGGCAGCGACATCGATATATTTCACTAAATCGGCATCACCGATTCCTTCAATATCTTTGGCTTTTGACTGGACATAACCCAGTGATGGGCGAAGTCCAAAATCAAATTGATACTGTGCAATAACTTCGAATGCCTGGTTTTTATTTGCAAAGCCGCTAATGCTACTATTTATTCCATTAATTGATGCCGTACCAGAAATTGGCGTCATATTACGTGTCTCGGCATACATTGCAGCCAGATACACTTTATTCGCGTCATATTTCACGCCGGTAGTCCAGGCTTCGGCATTCTCACCCTTGCCGTAAGCCTGGTTTTTCTGCGCCAAAGTACGGTTGGAGTTGGCGTAACCCGCACCAACTGTCAGGCCAGTATCGCCAATATCATAAGACAGTGAAGTACCAAAACCGTCACCGTTTTGTTTGCTGGCTGCACGGCCGTCATTCTCGTTTTTTCCTTGATATTGCAGGGAAAGCTTCAGGCCATCAACCAGACCAAAGAAGGTGTTATTGCGATAGGTCGCAACACCATTAGCACGGCCAGTCATAAAGTTATCGGTTTTGGTGTAAGAATCATCACCAAACTCAGGCATCATATCGGTGTAGGAAGCGATGTTGTACAACACGCCGTAGTTACGACCATAATCAAATGAACCAATATCACCCGCTTTTAACCCAGCAAATGCCAGGCGAGTTTTGGTTGTATTAACATCACCTTCGGCTTTGTTAGCGGCAACTTGATATTCCCACTGCCCGAAACCAGTTAGTTGGTCGTTAATTTGAGTCTGGCCTTTAAACCCCAGGCGGACATAAGATTGGTCGCCATCTACAGCGTTATTATCACTTAAATAGTGTTCTGCTTTTACTTTTCCGTAAAGGTCGAGTTTATTGCCATCTTTATTATAAATTTCCGCTGCCTGCGAAGAAGTTGATGACGCCAGAAAACCCAATACCATTAATGCCAGTGTGCTTTTTTTCATTTTCTCATCCCAATGATGTATGCGCGCTAAAATTTAATCGGGAAATATCCCGTTAAAAAACGCAGAGAGTTTTATCGCCTTGAGATGAAAGTTTTATGACATAGTAAGAGAAAGTTTAAATAAACGTAATAATTTATATTTGTCATGAAATTGTCAAAATTTGCCGTTACGGTTATCGATCGTTTACGCGAAGTTAACCGTTTTCCGTGCCGGGGCAGTTGGCATTCATCGCGACTCCTGTTACAACGTCATTTGGCATTTTAAATTTCCAATTTCGCTAACACGGCAGAGAATCATGAGTGACAGCCAGACGCTGGTGGTAAAACTAGGCACGAGCGTATTAACCGGTGGCTCACGCCGCCTGAATCGGGCTCATATTGTTGAGCTGGTGCGCCAATGTGCACAACTTCATGCCTCCGGGCACCGTATCGTTATTGTGACGTCTGGGGCGATTGCCGCAGGACGTGAGCATTTGGGCTACCCCGAACTCCCCGCAACTATTGCGTCGAAACAATTACTGGCCGCTGTTGGGCAAAGCAGGTTGATCCAACTCTGGGAACAGCTATTTTCTATCTATGGCATTCATGTTGGGCAGATGCTGCTCACGCGTGCCGATATGGAAGATCGCGAACGTTTCCTGAATGCGCGAGATACCCTGCGAGCGCTGCTGGACAACAATATCGTACCTATAATCAATGAAAACGATGCTGTTGCGACGGCAGAAATTAAAGTTGGCGATAACGATAACCTTTCTGCACTGGCCGCTATTCTTGCGGGTGCCGATAAGTTGCTCCTGCTGACAGATCAACAAGGGTTATTCACTGCTGATCCGCGTAATAATCCAGCCGCTGAATTAATTAAAGAAGTCCATGGCATTGATGATGCGCTGCGCGCCATCGCCGGTGATAGTGTTTCCGGGCTTGGGACCGGTGGTATGGGCACTAAATTACAAGCTGCTGATGTTGCCTGCCGTGCTGGAATAGATGTTGTGATTGCGGCAGGAAGCAAACCTGGCGTTATTGGTGATGTGATGGCAGGGACTCCTGTCGGAACACGTTTCCATGCGCAGCTGTCCCCGTTAGAAAATCGTAAGCGTTGGATATTTGGCGCACCGCCAGCCGGTGAAATTACAGTTGATGATGGCGCGCTGGCCGCGATCCTTGAACGTGGTAGTTCTTTACTGCCCAAGGGTATCAAAAATGTGACAGGCAACTTCTCTCGTGGAGAAGTTATTCGCATTCGTAGCCTCGAAGGGCGTGATATTGCCCATGGGGTCTGCCGCTATAACAGCGATGCTTTACGTCGTATTGCGGGCCATCACTCTCAAAAAATCGGTGAAATCCTTGGCTACGAATACGGCCCAGTAGCGGTTCATCGTGACGATATGATTGTTAATTAAGGAGCAGGCAATGCTGGAACAAATGGGCAAAGCCGCTAAAGCGGCTTCTTATCAGATGGCCCTGCTCTCCAGTCGCGAAAAAAATCGTGCGCTGGAACGAATTGCAGATTATCTGGAAGAACAAGCTGAAGGTATTTTAACGGCCAACGAGCAGGATTTAGCTGAAGCAAAAGCCAATGGTTTGAGTGAAGCGATGCTCGATCGCCTACAACTTACACCTTCACGTCTGAAAAGCATCGCCGATGATGTTCGCCAGGTTTGCAATTTGGCCGATCCTGTTGGTCAGGTAATAGATGGGGGCTTGCTTGATAGCGGCCTGCGTCTCGAACGTCGCCGTGTTCCATTAGGTGTCGTAGGGGTAATTTATGAGGCCCGCCCTAACGTAACGGTTGATGTAGCCTCATTGTGTCTAAAAACTGGTAATGCAGCGATTCTACGTGGTGGTAAAGAAACATGGCGTACAAACGCCGCGACAGTAAAAGTTATTCAGCAAGCTCTAATGGAGTGCGGTTTACCAGCGGCGGCCGTTCAGGCGATTGAAAGCCCGGATCGCGCCTTGGTGGGCGAGTTACTGCGCATGGATCGCTACGTAGATATGTTAATTCCGCGCGGTGGTGCTGGTCTGCATAAACTTTGCCGTGAGCAATCCACCATTCCGGTGATAACGGGTGGTATCGGTGTTTGTCATATTTTTGTCGATGAAAGTGCGGAGTTTACTCCTGCGTTGAAAATCATCGTAAATGCGAAAACACAACGCCCAAGCACCTGTAATACGGTGGAAACTTTGCTGGTGCATCAGGAAATTGTCGAAACTTTCCTACCGGCTTTAAGTAAGCAAATGGCAGAGTCTGGCGTTACGTTACATGCGGATGAAAAATCGTTGCTACTTTTGCAAAACGGGCCGGCAGAAGTGCTGCCAGTGAAAGCAGAAGATTACGACGATGAATGGTTGTCATTGCATCTGAATGTGAAAGTTGTCGCTGATATTGATGACGCTATCGATCACATTCGGCAGCACGGCACACAGCACTCAGATGCAATTCTGACGCGTACGTTAAGCCACGCGAATCGCTTTGTGAATGAAGTCGATTCTTCAGCTGTTTACGTGAATGCTTCAACGCGTTTCACCGACGGCGCCCAGTTTGGTTTAGGTGCTGAAGTGGCCGTAAGTACACAAAAACTTCACGCACGTGGTCCAATGGGTCTTGAAGCACTGACGACTTATAAATGGATCGGATTCGGCGACGATACCATTCGCGCATAAGTGAATCAAAGGTAATACATATAAATCTGGAAATTATAAGCTTATATGTATTACCTATCACTTTCTTAAATTAAATGCATCTAGCACATTTGATTTTGAAATGAATCAATATCTCTACTGTTCAATTCTGTACTTCTGCGTATAAAAACCATCAGTTATTTACATGTTGTCTATATTACATATCACACTAACTTAATGTTAATTCACTTCATTTAAATAATATATTAATAAAGGTGATTGATACATTTTATATATGATTTGCTTTTATATTTTTGCATGTCGTTAATATATAGGTAATTATTGGTCATAAGTGCTTGCGGCATCTTTGTGATATTTGTCTTTTTTCGTACTTACTAAATAAATTAATTGAACCATTCGCTATCGGGGCATAATAATCTTTCCGCTAACATCATTACATCTATTAGTGATAACCGCTTATTGCATTGACTATTGATGGACCAACATAAGTTCTAGTCCCTGAGGAGGGATGATAAATGCACTCTTGGAAAAAGAAACTCGTTGTATCACAACTTGCATTAGCCTGCACTTTGGCAATTGCTTCTCAGGCACATGCTGCAAGTAAAGATATCTCAGGTACGACATACAATACATACGTTCACTATAATGATTCTACTTTCGCTGACGGTGTTTACTATCAGGGGTATGTGGGCTGGAATAACTATGGTACTGACAGTGTTTACAATGGAAATATTTACCCAGTAATCAATAAATCTACCGTAAATGGTGTTATTTCCACATATTACCTTGATGATGGTATTTCTACCAACACCAATAACAACAGTCTGACAATCGCAAATAGTACCATTCACGGTATGATAACTTCTGATTGTATGACAACTGAGTGTGTTGACCGCACTACTGGTTATGTTTACGACCGTCTGACGCTGACAGTTGATAATTCAACGATTGATGACAACTACGAACACTATACCTATAACGGTACGTATAATGATGCAGCAGATACGCATATTATAAATGTATACAATAAAGGTACAGCCATCACTCTGGATCAGGAAGTTGATCTATCCATTAAAAATAACTCACACGTTGCGGGTATTACGCTGACTCAGGGTTATGAGTGGGAAGATATTGATGACAACACTGTTAGTACTGGCGTAAATAGCGGTGAGGTGTTCAATAATACCATTACTGTGGCCGATTCTACCGTGACTTCAGGTTCATGGACAGATGAAGGTACATCTGGTTGGTTTGGTAATACCAAGAATGCAAGTGATTATAGCAACACTGTTACTCGTGATGATATTGCGATCTCTGCAATTGCCAACCCGAATGCTGACAATGCCATGCAGACAACTGTTAACCTCAGCAATTCCACGCTGATGGGTGATGTTCTCTTCTCAAGTAACTTTGATGAGAACTTCTTCCCGAATGGTGCTGATTCTTATCGCGATACAGATGCAAGTGTTGATACTAACGGCTGGGATGGTACCGACCGTATGGATGTTACCCTAAATAATGGTAGCAAATGGGTCGGTGCAGCAATGTCTGTTCATCAGGTGGATACTGATGGTGATGGTATTTACGACAGTTCCGCATCAGGTACCGATGCAACTGCAACACTGATCGATATCACTGCTAATAGCCTATGGCCATCATCAACTTTCGGTATCGATAACTCTGATACTGCATACAATGAAGGTCACGTTGCTGGTAACGAAGTTTATCAGAGCGGTCTGTTCAACGTTACGTTGAATGGGCGTTCAGAATGGGATACGACTAAAGCATCTCTGATTGATACATTGAGCATCAACAGCGGTTCTCGGGTAAATGTTGTAGATTCTTCCTTGGTTTCTGACTCAATTGCTTTGACCGGCGGTTCTTCTCTGAATATCGGTGAAGATGGTCATGTTGCAACAGATTCTCTGACTATCAATAATAGTACAGTATCTCTCGCTAGTGATGTGTCTGCAGGCTGGACTGCTGCTGATGCTGCTTTGTATGCAAACACAATCACTGTGACCAACAATGGTCTGTTTGATGTGAAAACTGATCAGTCTAATGTTAGTTCGTTCCGTACTGATGTACTGAATGTAACCAGCACAACTGATAGTGCAGGCAACATCCATGCAGGTACGTTCGACATTCATAGTAACCGTTATGTGCTTGATGCTGATCTGAGCAATGACCGTACGAACGATACTTCTAAGTCTAACTATGGCTATGGTGTTGTCGCTATGAACTCTGATGGTCACCTGACCATTAATGGCAATGGCGACGCTTATGACACAAATCACACAGAAGCAGGCCAAAACGAAGTTGATAACGCAGGTGACGTCGTAGCTGCTGCTACCGGTAACTATAAAGTGCGTATCGACAACGCGACTGGTACAGGTTCTGTTGCTGACTATAAAGGTAACGAGCTGGTCTATGTTAACGACAAGAACAGCACTGCAACCTTCTCTGCTGCTAATAAAGCTGACTTGGGTGCCTACACCTACCAAGCTGAGCAGAAAGGTAACACTGTAGTTCTGAAGCAGGATCGTTTGACTGATTACGCTAATATGGCGTTAAGCATCCCTTCAGCTAACACTAATACCTGGAATTTGGAACAAGACGCTCTGGCGACTCGTCTGGCGAATGGTCGCCATACTCCAAATGGTGATACTGGTGGTGCCTGGGTTACTTATATCGGCGGTGGCTTCTCTGGCGATAACGGCACGCTGAACTACGATCAAGACGTAAATGGCATCATGGTTGGTTTGGATAAGCAGATCGACGGCAACTCGGCTAAATGGACTATCGGTGCAGCAGCAGGCTTTGCGAAAGGCAGCATCAGCGATAACAGCGGTAATGTCGATCAAGACAGCCAATCTGCTCGTATCTACTCTTCAGCTCGTTTCCAGAACAATATTTTCCTGGATTCAACGTTGAGCTATAGCCACTACAGCAACGATTTGACTGCACGCATGAGTAACGGATCTGCGGTTGATGGCGATATTTCTTCTGATGCCTGGGGCTTCGGTATGAAACTCGGCTATGACTGGCAGATTAATCAGCAAGGTTACCTGACTCCATATGCTTCTATCTCTGGCTTGTTCCAGGATGGCGACAACTATCAACTTAGTAATAATATGAAAGTGGGTAGCCAGTCATATGACAGCATGCGTTATGAGTTGGGTATGGATGCGGGATACACCTTCAACTACGGTGATCAAGCTCTGACTCCTTACTTCAAACTGGCGTACGTCTATGATGATTCAAACGGCAACAGTGCTAATGTCAACGGTGATGACATCGACAATGGTGTTGAAGGTTCAGCTGTACGTGTAGGTCTGGGTAGCCAGTTCAGCTTTACCAAAAACTTCGCAGCTTATGCTGACACTAACTATCTCGGTGGTGGCGATGTTGATCAGGATTGGTCAGCAAATGTTGGTGTTAAGTACATCTGGTAATAATATAATGAATGACGTGGTTCAAACGATAATCTGAACCATATCTAATATGAATATATTAACAGTAATAAATGCCTGTCTCGAATAGAGACAGGCATTTTCTTGTGGCTCTTAAGATAAAGGAATATCGATTATGCATATGAAACCATTAACCCAGCTCGAAGCTATTCGCAGCAGGTTGGTGGACGCAGGCAAGAGGTTCAATTTGCCTGCAGACAGTGAATTAGGGATGTTCAATGAAGATAACGAGCAACTTATTTTGTTCTTTAGTGAGGGAACGATTGTACTACATCGAGAAGTTGATGGACTTTTGATGGATCTTATATCGGCGCCAACATGTATTGGCCTGGCAAATATATTGAAACCTTCTCAATTTAAATACCGAGTAATTACTCAAACTGATTGTCAGGGATTTACTATTCCCGTAAGCCTTGCATTAGAAATCATCGAAAGAAATAAACTGTGGCAACAGGTTTGTCACTGGACCACCTTCCTATTACATAGTCTTGAGAGTCGTGATGCTCGTTTCATTGGTGCATCAAAGTATTCTCAAATTCGAGCGACCTTGCTCATTATGGATTCATGGAGTCCTGAATTACGTGAGCGTACAGGTGTCATAACGTTTGTACAAAAAAGAACTAAAATATCACGCTCAGTTATTGCGGAAATTTTATCTGCTTTACGCAAAGGTAATTATATTGAGATGGACAAAGGTAAGCTTAAATCAGTCAATCGTTTACCGACTAGTTATTAAAAAATAAGCAGGTCGGCATACCGACCTGCTTTACCACTTAAGAGGCGGGGCTAGTCTGTGGGGTAAACCCACTTAATTCTGAAACTAAATCATTCACACCATTACTCATATTCACGAAACGAGTTAATGATGAGCGAGTGACAACGACAAAAACGCCGACATTGCTTTCCGGGACCATTGCCATATAAGTGATGAAGCCACCACCACCACCAGTTTTCTGCACAATACCTGGTCGGCCATTTTTAGGCGCCATATATACCCAGCCAAGCCCTAAAGCATCTGCTTTTCCTGGGACATCCATGCCGATCACTTTAGTCAGTTGAGTACGTTGATAGATAAGCGTCTGCATTCTGTCTGCCTGGGTATTACGGCGATGGAAATCAGAGCTCAGGAATTGCTGCATCCAGCGCATCATGTCATCAGGCGTGGAGTAAACACCACCGCTTCCAATTGCCGCAAGTGTGTTATCGCACGGGCTCGCCCCTTTTTCAGCGACCATCAGGCGTTTGCACTGGTCAGGTGAAGGAGTGAACGTGGTGTCCTTCATCCCTAGTGGGCGAGTTATCTGTTCTTCGAACAGTGCGGGATACGGTTTCCCTGCTGCCTGAGACAGGGCATCAGCCAGCAAGTCAAAAGCAAGGTTTGAATAAGCGGCGATAGTACCTGGAGAGCTCTTTAAACTTGCAGTGGCAAGCCAGTTCCAGCGCTGATCGCGTGTCGGCCAGGTAAACACAGTTCGATGAGCCGCACCGCCGGGTTGTTCACGGGGTAAGGCACTTGTATGCGTAGCCAGATTAACAAGAGTGATGGGGTTACCATTGTATGTTGGGACCCTGGCTCCCGACGGGGCATATTTACTTAACGGATCATTAAGCTGAACTTTTCCCTGATCCAACATTTTTACCAACATCTCACTGGTCATCAGCTTGGTCAACGATGCAATGCGGATAACAGAGTCAAGCTGCGGACGGACGTTATTTCCGGGCCGTGTTTCACCAAAGCTTCTGAAAACGCGCTGATTACCATCAATCACTACCATTGCCATACCCGTAGCTCCGCTGCTGTAATAAATATGGTTGGCATAACGGTCTGCAATCTCGGAGGCAAAAACCGGATCGGGAGATGTTTGTGCAAAGCTCAAAATTGGCAGCGCAGCAATAACGAGCGCCGCAAGACGCGGGAGAAGAATTTTCAACGCAGGTAATCCATAAACGAAGAGAAGCGATATTGATCGTATTTATACTACTCTATGGCGCTGCGCAAACGCGGAAAATGAGGAATGTGATAAGAAAAAGCGTAACGCGCCATTTCAACGAGTTTTTCGCTCAGTAATGCACCACTGCTTGTCGCCGTGGTGCACCTGATATTAGTTAGTTTTTTGTACGTCTTTCTGCGTTACGTCGTCAGTTGTGCCGCCTTTTTTAAGCATTTTATCGTCGCCTTTGTGCTCAGAACGCATTTCGTGCCCTGATTCGCAGCCTTTTTTGTTTTCGTTTCCAGCTGCACGGCAGTCATCAATAATATGGCCCGGGTTATTGAGTTGTTCTTTCTCAGCCTGCATACCTGAGGTACTGGTAGCTGGGTTTTCGGCAAATGCTCCTGCGGATGCGAACAAAAGAGTGCTTGAAAATAAGGCTAATGTTAGTTTTTTCATAGGGCCAGGTTCCTGAAGTATGTAGGGAAATCCCAATAAGTATTGGCACAAATATCGGTTTGCGACAGGTGAAAAGATGAAAATTTATTCATCAGGAATGGGGGAGTGATTGGTTGCGTTTTACCTTAGAAAGAACAAAATCAGACTTTTGTTGTCTGTTTTTTGAGCTTAAAAGTGCGTATAACGCCTGTTGCTGATGTAATTGTAGGAAATAAGCAAAAAAACTGACAACTCCTATACATAGCTTGATCAGAAAATGCGTATCATCAGCGGAACATTGATTACTGTGCTGCAACTATTACTGCCCGATCGCGTCTTAGTTATGGCACCTCGCTGTACCGCTAATGATTTAACTCCTTATGCGATACACACCAATTACGCATAAAGAAGCAGAAAATGTCTAGCAAACCGTCATTTCGAAAAGATCTCCTTCACCCTCGCTATTGGCTGACCTGGTTTGGTCTTGCCATCTTGTGGCTTTGGGTGCAACTGCCATATCCCGTGCTGCTTAAAATGGGCGACTTAATTGGTCGGGCATCAATGCGTTTTCTTAAACGCCGGGTTTCTATTGCTCGTCAGAATCTCAAACTTTGCTTCCCGCATTATAGCGACGTGCAAATTGAAGAACTCGTTAAGCAGAATTTCTCCTCGTTGGGGATGGGGTTGATTGAAACAGGAATGGCCTGGTTTTGGTCTGATGCGCGGGTTCGGAAATGGTTTGATGTTAGCGGCCTTGAACACATCACTGCAGCTAGTGATAAAGGGAAAGGCGTTCTGGCCATTGGCGTGCATTTCATGTCGCTGGAATTAGGTGGCCGCGTCATGGGCCTTTGCCGACCAATGATGGCGATGTATCGCCCACACAATAATAAAGCGATGGAGTTCGTGCAGACCCGTGGCCGCTCTCGTTCCAATAAAGCCATGATCGACAGGCGTAACTTGAAAGGCATGGTGAAGGCGCTTAAGTCCGGTGAAGCGGTGTGGTTTGCACCCGATCAGGATTACGGCCCAAAAGGCAGTTCATTTGCACCCTTCTTCGCTGTACCGCAGGCAGCAACCACCAACGGGACTTACACTATTGCCCGTCTGGCGAAGCCTGTGCTTCTTACAATTGTTCTGTACCGTAAATCTGATGGCTCAGGTTATCAGTTGGTTATTGGGCCAGAGATGAATGATTACCCGCTCGATGATGAACAAGCCGCAGCGGCATATATGAACCGTAAAATTGAGCATGAAATTATGCGTGCGCCAGAACAGTACCTTTGGTTGCATCGTCGTTTTAAAACCCGGCCTGACGGTCAACCCAAACTTTACACGGTTTAAAGCAAAACCAGGCTTATGCTACGCTCATGACTTCCTTGTTCATTGAGAGCTTAATTATGCCTGCCCAACGTGTACTGATGGTTATCGATATGCAAAACGGGGTATTTGATACCCCACGTTTTAACCGTGAAACCTGCACGACTCGTATTAACCAACTGATCGATGCCGCAGAAAAAGTTATTTTCATCCAACATACAGAACCTGGCTTTGAGCAGGGGAGCACGGCGTTTAGTTTGTTACCTGAGCTAATACAGCCAGCCGATGCGCTGTATGTAACCAAAACAGCCTGTGACGCTTTTTATCGCACGGAACTTGATGAACTGCTTCAACGCCACAAAATAAACGAATTTGTGGTGTGCGGTTGTGCCACAGATTATTGCGTGGACGCTACTATTAAAAATGGAGCCAGTCGCGGCTATGCCATGACTGTTGCCCTTGACGCCCATACCACAGCAAATCGTCCGGCGGCTCTTGCTGAAGTGTTGATCGAGCATTACAACGATGTCTGGCGTAACTTTACGATTCCTGGAAATACTCTGCGGGTAAAATCTACCGCAGAAATCCTTGAGCAATGGTAGAGCTGCACTAACCCTTACATCTCTTGATACAACATTCAGTGAGCCTTATTTTTCCGGGAAAGTTATAACAATAAGAGTGTGTTTTCAGGAGTGTTGTAATGTTTAAATCGTTTTTCCCACGCCCGACAGCATTTTTCGTGTCGGCTTTTATCTGGGCAATGATCGCCGTTATTTTCTGGCAGGCTGGTGGAGGCAACTGGCTTGAGCATATCACCGGCGCGAGTGGCGAAGTGCCAATCAGTGCTGCTCGTTTCTGGTCGATAAGCTATCTAGTGTTTTACGCCTATTACGCTCTTTGCGTGGGTATGTTTGCACTATTCTGGTTTATCTACAGCCCGCACCGTTGGCAGTATTGGTCTATTCTCGGCTCCTCGCTGATTATTTTCGTGACCTGGTTCCTGGTGGAAGTCGGGGTGGCGGTGAATGCGTGGTATGCCCCATTCTACGATTTAATCCAGACTGCGCTCAGTTCTCCCCATAAAGTGACCATTGAGCAGTTCTATCATGAGGTTGGCGTATTTCTCGGTATTGCACTGATTGCGGTGATCGTTGGTGTGATGAATAACTTTTTCGTCAGCCACTATGTCTTCCGCTGGCGTACCGCAATGAACGAATACTACATGGAGAACTGGCAGATGCTGCGCCATATCGAAGGTGCCGCACAGCGTGTGCAGGAAGATACCATGCGCTTTGCTTCCACTCTCGAAGATATGGGCGTCAGCTTTATTAACGCGATTATGACGTTAATTGCCTTCCTGCCTGTGTTAGTCACTCTGTCAGCTCACGTTCCAGATTTACCGATTGTTGGGCATATTCCTTACGGTCTGGTGATTGCTGCCATTATCTGGTCACTTCTGGGAACAGGGTTGCTGGCTGTGGTAGGGATTAAACTGCCAGGGCTTGAGTTCAAAAATCAGCGTGTTGAAGCTGCGTACCGTAAAGAGCTGGTTTATGGCGAGGACGACCCATCTCGTGCTTCTCCACCAACAGTAAAAGAGCTGTTTGATGGTGTGCGCAGAAACTATTTCCGACTCTATTTCCATTATATGTACTTCAACATTGCACGTATTCTCTACTTGCAGGTTGATAATGTGTTCGGCTTGTTCCTGCTGTTCCCATCGATTGTGGCTGGGACTATTACGCTTGGCTTGATGACGCAAATCACCAACGTGTTTGGTCAGGTTCGTGGTTCATTCCAGTATTTGATTAGCTCGTGGACTACGCTTGTTGAGCTGATGTCTATCTATAAACGTCTGCGTAGTTTTGAGCGCACGTTGCAGGATATTCCGGTAGAAGCGGCAGGTGAGTCGGTCTAAAAAGAGAAATCTGGCGGGTATTCCCGCCAGATTGATTTAATGCCCCGCAGACGGAGCGCTTGGTGCGCCCGAACGTACAAACGGCGGGCGCGCGAACCAAATCACGATAATCAGCGCCATAAACCCCCAGCCTAAAATCCAGAAATAATCGATGGTCGACATCATGTACGCCTGCTGCTCAATGGTTTTATCGATAAACGCCATATGCTGCTGCGTCGCGCCACCCATTTTATCCAGATAATCCACCGCCGCCGGGTTGTAGTTGGATACGCTCTCCGTAAGGTTGGCGTGATGGAAAACCTCACGGCGCGACCAAATCCACGTTGTCAGTGAAGAGGCAAATGAGCCGCCTAATACACGGAAAAACGTCGCCAGGCCTGAACCTTCAGCCACTTGCGCACCGTTCAAGTTCGACAGCACAATGGTGGTAATCGGCATAAAGAAGAACGCCACGCCAATCCCCATAAACAGCTGCACTTCGGCGATAGTGCGGAAATCCACGTCGGTGTTGAACTGCGCGCGAATCAGACAAGACGCGCCCATGGTCAGGAACGACAGCGAAGCCAGAATGCGCAGATCAAACTTACTGGCGTAGCGCCCGATAATCGGCGTCATCATTAGCGGTAACACCCCCATTGGCGCGGCGGCAAGCCCGGCCCAAATCGCGGTATAACCCATCTGCGTTTGCAGCCATTGTGGCAAAATAATATTGATGGCAAAGAATGCGGCATAACCCAATGTGAGCGACAGCGTGCCAATCGCAAAGTTGCGATCCTTGAACAGGCGCAGGTTCACAATCGGGTGGCGCTCGCCCAGTTCCCACATCACAAACGAAACCAGTGAGATAGCCGAAATGACCGACATAATAATAATGTGCGGCGAGGCGAACCAGTCGAGGTCGTTGCCCTTATCCAGCACCACCTGTAGCAGCCCAACGCCAAGCACCAACAACGCAATGCCGATATAGTCAATTGGCGCGTGTGTCGTGGTTTCTTCGCGAGCACGTAACTGCGTCCAGACCACAATCGAGGCGAAAATTCCAATTGGCACGTTGATATAGAAAATCCACGGCCACGAGTAATTATCGGTGATCCAACCGCCGGTAATCGGCCCGACAATCGGCGCAACCACGGTCACCATCGATAACAGCGCCAGCGCCATACTGCGTTTGCTGGAGGGGAAGATAACCAGCAGGAGCGTCTGGCACATCGGGAACATTGGCCCGGCGAAGAAACCTTGCAGGGCGCGGAAGAAAATCAGCTCGGTCATGCTGTGTGCAAAACCGCACAGGAACGAGGTGAGGGTGAACATCACCACCGAGCCAATAAACAGCTTGAGCTGCCCAAAGCGCCGGGTAAACCAGCCGGTCAGCGGTAGGGCAATAGCGTTACACACCGCAAACGAAGTGATAACCCACGTGCCTTGATCCGCACTGACGCCGAGATTACCGGCGATGGTCGGCAACGCCACATTGGCGATGGTGGAATCCAGCACCTGCATAAATGTAGCCAGCGATAGCGCGAGCACCGCCAGCCACATATTGGGAGGCGTAAATGCAGCCTTATCTTGCATAACGTCTCTCTTAACGGGCGCTTGCGGCTACCGTTTTGCTATTGTCATGAAGGATTTTAGCCACCAGTTTGTCCGCTTCAGCCAGCGGGTTTTGATACACATCCGTTGTGAAACGCGGGGCGCTAACCGTTTGCTGTGGCAGAAGATGACCGCCTTCATCACGAATATCGACACGGACATTCATCGACAGGCCCACGCGCAATGGGTGCTTCTGCATATCGTGTGGATCAAGTGTTATACGAACAGGCAAACGCTGAACAATCTTGATCCAGTTACCGCTGGCGTTCTGGGCAGGCAGCAGTGAGAACGCGCTACCGGTGCCAATCCCGAGGCTTTCAATCGTGCCGTGGTATTCCACATCATCACCGTACAGATCGGCGTTGAGCGTCACTTTTTGCCCCAGGCGCATGGTGTTCATCTGGCTCTCTTTAAAGTTGGCATCCACCCACACTTCATTAAGCGGCACGATAGCCAGAAGTGTGGTTCCCGAAGTGACTCGCATCCCGAGCTGCACGGCGCGTTTAGCAACAAACCCGCTTACTGGCGCAACGATAGTGCTACGTGAGTTATCAAGGTACCGCTGGCGAAGAGTGGCGACCGCGCTTTTGATCTCTGGATGGCTATCAATAACGGTGTCATCCACCATCGCGGTATTGGTGCGTAACGCCTCTTGTGCGGCGGCCAAATCACTCTGTGCGCTGGTCACAGCGTCGCGGTAATGGGAAAGATCTTCAGCCGCTATAGCGCCGGTTGAGAAGATTTTCTGGCGGCGAGCGTAATCGTTTTGCGCCGTTTGCAGGGCGACTTTTTTCGCTGCGACTTGTGCACGGTAATTATCCGCAGTGCTGTACAACCCGCGAACCTGGCGAACGGTATTCGCCAGATTGGCCTCCGCTTGCTGAAGCGCGATTTCGGTATCACTCGGATCAAGCAGCACCAGCGGCTGGCCTTTTTGCACGTAATCACCTTCGTCAACGCTCACCTGCGTCACCGTGCCTGCAATCTGCGGCGTTAACGTGACCTGGTTGCCATTCACATAGGCGTCGTCAGTTGACTCGTAATAACGGGCATATAACAAATACCAAGCCAGACAACCCGCGGCTGCCAGCACAAGAATCAGGATAAGAATAATAAAATTACGTTTGCGCTTACTGGAACGCTGAACGTGGACTTCTGGAGTGGTTTCCATTATTTGGCCTTTATTCGCTGTTATCGATGTGGCGCAGTAATGTCGTCGGGCAACATTTTGGTAATCAATGCTACCAATTGTTCCGATTCATCCTGCGTCAGGCGTGCGGTGAGATCGCCGATGATCGAGGCGAGCGCTTCATTTTGAAAATGGTCGCAAATTATCTGGCCTTTATCGGTCAGAGCCAGAATCACCTGGCGCTTATCGTGTGGATTTGGGGAGCGAACGATCAGTTCGCGTTTGACCATACGATCAACCATGCGGCTCATTGCGCCAGCATCCATCACTAGAGTTTTGCTGATTTCGACCGGGCTTGTGACACCTTTATAAATATTAATCAGCACCTTAAATTGCGCGGCGGTAATATCCATACCAGAGAAATACTGGCTGATAAGCTGGTCTTTAAACTGGTTCGCAAGGTGGATAAGCAAACCGAGATGAAATTTGTTGTCGATAATACCCGGATTGTTTTTCATGATATTTGCCTGGTCAGTAATTACACGTGAAATTACTGACCAGGCAGTCAAGTGTCAAGTTTATGTCAAGAAGATCGCACTTTATGTCAGCGAGCCGATGGCCCTTAGCATTTATCAGTCAATCTCTGATAAACGGCAGATTGCAGAACTGCTATTGTTTCATCCTGCCTTAGAAAACAATTACAACGGAACGTTATGACCACAGTCACTTTAAGCAGACAGCATGGGCTTTTTGCCCTCAGCCTCGGTGCTATTTTTGTCCTGGCTGGGTGTGCCACTAAAAGCACGCCCTCTGTTTCGGAAACCAAAAAACCTGTTGATGTTGAAAGTGTAGTGAAGCAAAAAATCCCTGCCAGCGTGAAAGACCGCAACAGTTGGGCTAAGGATTTGGCAACCACGTTTAAGAGCCAGAATATTGCCCCAAGTGAAGAGAATATCTGTTCGGTGTTGGCGGTGGCGCAGCAGGAATCCAATTTGGTTGCTGACCCGGCGGTGCCAAATCTAAACAAAATTGCCTGGAAGGAGATCGACCGTCGCGCTGAAAAAATGCATATCCCGGTTTTTCTGGTCCACACCGCGTTATTAATTAAATCGCCAAATGGGAAGAGCTACAGCGAGCGCCTGGATAATGTGAAAACCGAAGGGCAGCTGAGTGCGATCTTTGATGATTTTATCGACATGGTACCAATGGGGCAGAAACTTTTCGGCAATCTGAACCCGGTACACACTGGCGGGCCAATGCAAGTTAGCATCGCTTTTGCTGAGCAACACACTTCAGGTTACCCGTGGAAGATGGAAGGCACAGTGCGCCAGGAAGTGTTCACTCGGCGTGGTGGATTATGGTTCGGTACCTATCATTTGCTGAATTACCCGGCAAATTATACTCAGCCGCTATATCGTTTTGCCGACTTCAATGCGGGCTGGTACGCCAGTCGTAATGCGGCATTCCAGAGTGCGGTCAGTAAGGCAACCGGTGTGAAACTGGAGCTGGATGGCGACTTAATTTTGTATAACACCGACAAAGCAGGCAGCACTGAACTGGCGGTCAGGAAACTGGCTGGAAAACTCGACATGGGCGAAAGCCAGATTCATCGTGCTTTGCAAAAAGGTGACAGCATCGACTTCGAAAAAACGGAGTTATACCAGCAGGTTTATGCGATAGCAGAGAAAAAAGCGGGCAAGAAATTGCCGCGTGAAATGTTGCCGGGTATTACGCTTGAGAGTCCGAAAATTACGCGTAATTTGACGACAGCATGGTTTGCAAAGCGGGTTGATGAGCGGCGTGCAGCGTGTATGAAATTGTAAGTCAGACTGCCAGGGCGGCTAAGTGAGTGATGCTTTGCTTACCCGCCCTACGAACGAAGTTTTCGGCTCTGCTTTGAATAAGACACCTTTAAAAATGGTGGCGTTGGTAGAATTTTAGCGCAAGGCTAATCAAACCGATGACCGTACATCCTGCGAGGAATGGCACCAGTCCAAATACAGTGCTTACTGCAAATCCCATTTCAATGTGCGGACGTGACGCATCATTACCCTGCGCGAGATGTTCAAGTACTCCAGGAGAGTGAACCATCAAACTCAGTATCTGCGTACCGACCCAAAAGCAGAACAAAATGAACACAGCGTAAGCCAGATTACTCCGGGTAGATCCCTCTGCTTTCGTTGTTGAAATCGTGGTTATTACAGGAACAACCTGTTTCGACAAACTCATATCAGCCATCACGACCTCCCATGCAACAGTAAAACGATTCAGGCTGCGGCCTGCTACTTCAATTGCGTTGAGTTTGGCAGGTCATATGGGTTGTCAATATCAGATTGTTGGTAATTTAACGGGCGGAATGCTCCTGGTTTGTGAATGTATGTTTGAGATCACATATTTGTAACTTAAATGGAATTTGCGTAACAATATTCTGTTTAGCCCGCATTAACGTGCGGATTCTCGTTTCTCCCTATGCCACAATAAGTCCTCTTTTTGCCCTGACGGATTGCACCATGTCTGCGAAAACACTCTCTTTAAAAATGCGCCGTGACTGGCACTATTACGCTGTAGCGATTGGTTTGATCTTTATTTTTAATGGTGTGATTGGCTTGCTGGGGTTTAAAACCGAAGGCTGGCAAAATTATGCTGTTGGGCTTGTGACTTGGGTAATTTGTTTCTGGCTGGCTGGGTTTATTATTCGCCGTCGTCCAGAACCCGAGGATACGGAGACGGCGAAAGAGTAAGGCTTAGGCCGTAATCGAACTCTTCAGAGCGCAATCTTGTAGATGGCGCTCAAGAGCCAGTTCAATTAAACGTGTAATCAGTGTCTGATAATCTAAACCGCTTGCCTGCCACAGTTTTGGATACATGCTGATATTAGTAAAACCTGGCAGTGTGTTGATCTCATTGATAATGACTTCATTATCAGCTGTCAGGAATACGTCAACTCGCGCCATTCCGCTGCATGCCAGGGTCTGATAAGCACGTACTGCAATCTCACGGATTTTGTCGTTAATATCTGCCGGGATAGATGCAGGAACAACAACTTGCGCGCCTTTATCATCGATGTACTTAGTGTCGTAAGAGTAGAAATCACTGCTTACCACCACTTCACCACAGGTACTCGCTTGTGGCTCATCGTTACCTAACACAGCACATTCAATCTCACGGCCTTTAATGCCGGTTTCCACCACAACTTTATGGTCAAACTCGAAGGCTAAAGTGACTGCCGTTTCATATTGCTCAGCGGTGTTTATTTTGCTGACGCCGACGGATGAACCCTGGTTGGCAGGTTTAATGAACAACGGCAGGCCAAGTTTTGCTTCGACTTCGGCAAAGCTGGTTTTGTTTCGGTTTGAACGGGTGAGGGTAATAAATGGAGCAACATTCAGACCAGCGTCACGTAACAGGCGCTTAGTGACATCTTTGTCCATGCTTACGGCGGAACCCAGCACACCCGAGCCAACGAATGGTAAGTTAGCCATGCGCAGCATGCCTTGCAAAGAGCCATCTTCGCCCAACGTGCCGTGAACAATCGGGAAAATGACATCTACAGGCGCTAAAAACTCGGCGGAGGAGGATTCAATCAGTTGGTTTTCTGTTTGACCAGGCACTACGGCAACATTAGTCCCTGAGCGATTCAGAGCGATTAATGCCGGGTTTTCTGCATTTAACAGATAGTTGGACGCATCATTGATATGCCACTGGCCTTGTTTATCAATACCCAGTAACACGACTTCAAACTTTGATTTATCAATGGCGTCGACAATATTTTTCGCCGACTGTAATGAAACTTCGTGCTCAGCTGACTTGCCCCCAAACACGATACCAACCCGCAGTTTTGCCATGCCCAAATCCATCCTTAAACAGTACAAAGGCGGACAACATACCACGCTCATTACGAGGATTCATGTGCTTCCTGCCGCTTAAAACCGACCGGCTTCTATAATGATTATTCCGTAAACAATATCAGGTGATGGGATGGCAAAAGGAGTGACGATTGTGATTGGAATGGTCATCGTGGCGACGGCTGGCTTTTGGCTCTATGAGCGGCTGCCCGCGCAGTACAATCCGTTTGCCCCACTTTCCATTGATGACCCGCCGACGCTGGTCACGCGCTATAAACTCCGGGCGTTGGCTAATCATCCGCAAGCCTGCCTTGCACTGTTAGAACAGGCAAAATCCCGTGGGCAGCTGAATTTCCGTAGGGTGTCCGATACCACTGGCAATTGCCCGCTGACCGATGCTGTACGCGTGCAGGATTTTGGCAGTGTTACGCTGAGCAGCAGTTTTCTGGCTAGTTGCCCATTGGCAGTAAGCAGCACAATGTTTGTTCACCAACGCGCGGCACCGCTAGCGCAAACAGAATTTGACAGCAAACTCACACGCATTAATCACTTAGGCAGTTTCGCCTGTCGGAATATTTACAATCGAGAAGGCGCACGTTTAAGCGAGCATGCCACGGCGGATGCGCTGGATATCAGTGGATTTGGTTTTGCCAACAAGCAACAAATCAGCGTCCTGAAGGGTTGGCGTGCGAATGGGAAAGGGCGGGAATATCTTCATGCCGTGTTTGAAAATGGCTGCCCATTTTTTGGCAACTCCCTCGGACCAGAATACAACGCAGCGCATGCTGACCATTTCCATCTCGGGATGCGCGGCCATGGGCTTTGTCGATAAAATTAATTTGTATGATAAACTTCACATTATTCTGCTGTTCTTTTTATCCCACTAATAAAGCGTAAACGGTATGGAATCCTGGAAGGTCAACATTATCTCGGTGTGGTTCGGTTGTTTTTTTACCGGGCTTGCCATTAGCCAAATACTGCCGTTTTTACCGCTTTATGTAGAACAACTTGGTGTGACTTCTCACGAAGCGTTATCAATGTGGTCGGGTCTGACCTTTAGCGTGACGTTTCTGGTGTCCGCCATTGTTTCTCCGATGTGGGGAAGCCTTGCAGACCGCAAAGGCCGAAAATTAATGCTGCTGCGTGCTTCTCTGGGCATGGCGGTCGCTATTTTGCTACAGGCATTTGCCACTAATGTTTGGCAACTCTTTATTTTACGCGCTGTGATGGGGTTAACCTCCGGTTATATTCCAAACGCGATGGCGCTGGTGGCTTCTCAAGTTCCAAGAGAACGCAGTGGCTGGGCGTTAAGTACACTTTCCACCGCACAAATCAGTGGTGTTATTGTTGGTCCACTTTTGGGTGGATATATGGCTGATACTCTTGGGTTGCGGATGGTTTTCTACGTCACGGCTGCATTGTTGATGGTAAGTTTTTTAGTGACGTTATTTCTGATAAAAGAAGGCGCGCGTCCCAATATTAGCAAGGCCGATCGTTTATCGGGTAAAGCTGTGTTTGCGTCATTACCTTATCCTAAATTAATGATAAGTCTGTTCGTCACCACGATGGTCATTCAACTTTGTAATGGTTCAGTCGGGCCAATACTCGCCCTTTTCATCAAGCATCTTTCCCCTGAAAGCAATAATATTGCATTCATTAGTGGTTTTATTGCTGCTGTTCCAGGTATATCAGCTCTTATTTCTGCTCCCAGATTAGGTAAGTTAGGAGACAGAATCGGCACAGCCAGAGTATTAATGGCGACGCTAATCTTTGCAGTAATATTATTTTTTGCTATGTCCTGGGTAACATCACCGCTGCAATTGGCTGTATTGCGCTTTTTACTTGGCTTTGCAGATGGTGCGATGCTACCTGCGGTTCAAACTTTGCTAGTTAAGTATTCCAGTGACCAGGTTACAGGAAGAATTTTTGGATATAATCAGTCATTTATGTATCTTGGAAACGTTGTTGGGCCGCTCATGGGGGCTGGCGTTTCCGCGATGGCGGGTTACCGTTGGGTATTTCTTGCTACCGCGTTGGTTGTATTGCTGAATGTCTGGCAACTGGCGGTAATGTTACGGCGCAAAAAGCAACAAGATGCCCAGAGAAAACAGTTTGGCTCATAATTTATCCCATTTATTCTGAAGCTATTTTTTATTGATTGCTTAAAAAATAGTCAGTCATGAAATTACTATACCATAGTTGTCATTCATTTTAGTGTCGGAATAGTTACCTGATAATATTTTTGGGCTCCGGCACATATTTAATAAGTCATATAAAAATATTCGCTTCAGCCTCTAGGCAATCTGAAATCATAATGCTAACGTCATGCTTCAAATCCCTGGTGGTTAGAACTATGAAAAACCTTATTTCTGAGTTACTGACTAAACTCGCTGAAAAAGAAGAAGAGTCAAAAGAGTTTGTTGCACAGATAGAAGCCCTGGAAATAGTGATTTTCGCCATTCTCGAAAGAATGGAGCGCAGCGAACGACTAGCAATAATCACAAATATTGAAGATGCTTTAAATGAAACTCAGCCTGATGATTCAGTGACTGCTAATGATAATACTGTGCTTAAACAATATTTATCGCGATTATTGACTCCTCTGGCTACTTGATTTCATCTATTCTTAATTTCTTTTGTGGGAGTTTCACATTATTTATTTTCTTATTATTAATTAGAATAACTAAAGTACATTAGCATCCAGCTATCTTATCTCTCCTGGTACATTTTAATCCACCTGAAACCCGGTGCCGATTGCTGCGCTTTATCGCTTCGCTTAAGCAATAGACAGAGCAATACACGGCCTGCCGGTTCGCCATTTTCCCAACTACAGACCAAAATTAATGCACCACAATAAAAAGGATGGTGCTATGAAAACTGTATTGATAATGGTGTTAATGGCGGGTGTGATGGGGTCGGCGGCGGCGGCAGATAAAGCGATGACGCCGCAGCAGCAACGTATGACGTCGTGTAACCAACAGGCGACCTCTCAAACTCTGAAAGGGGACGCCCGTAAAACGTATATGAGCAATTGCCTGAAAAACAGTCAGTCAGCGCCAGCAGATAAAAGTCTGACGCCGCAGCAGCAGAAAATGAAAGACTGTAATGCTGAAGCAGGCAAAAAAACATTATCCGGCGATACACGAAAAACTTTTATGAGTAATTGCCTGAAAAAACAATCCTGATAGCCTAAATGGGTGAGTCGGTTCGCTGACTCACTCATAAAATCATACTTTCCCCCGGGTTAAATTTTCTATAATTACGGCAAATATTTCAGAATGTTCCTAATTATCATGAAAGATGAACACAGTTCTGGAAGATGGCTTCCTGGGGGATTTATGGAGAGCGCAACGTACCTTGATGAAGACCGGCATCGCTCGGCGCGACGATTTGCCCGACGACTTTACATCCCTCGAATCATAGGATTAGCGACAGGTTTTTTCTGTGTCTCCTCAGTGCTCGTTATGCAACCGGTGTCGGGGTGGTGGTGGTTGCTACTGGTCGCCTATAGTTTTATCTGGCCACACTTCGCATGGCAAACTGCAGATCGTGCATCCGATCCCGCTCGAGCCGAAATCCGTAACTTAATGGTCGATTCTTTGATGGGTGGCGTGTGGATTGCGGTGATGGGGTTGAACGCTTTACCATCAGCGCTAATTATCGCAATGTTGTGTATGAATAACGTCGGCTGTGGCGGATTGAAATTGTTCCTGGGTGGCTTGGGTGTAATTGTGCTGAGTTGCCTGCTGACGTTGGGTTTGTTTCACATGCCGCTCAATCTACAAACCATGCCATCACAGGTATGGATTTGTCTGCCATTCCTGCTGATTTACCCGAGTTACTTTGGTCTGGTCAGTTACCGAACTGCGCTCAAACTCTCCGAACATAAACGGCGTTTAATGTATATGAGCACTCGCGATGGCATGACGGGTGTATATAACCGCCGCCACTGGGAGCACCTGCTGCATGGCGAGTATGATAATTGCCAGCGTTACCAGCGTAGTGCCACTTTGTTACTCATTGATATTGATTACTTTAAATCAATTAATGACTCATACGGGCACGATGTGGGGGATGAGGCTATTCTGGCGCTTACCGAGCATCTGCAACTGACTCTGCGTATTACCGATGTTATCGGGCGCTTTGGTGGGGATGAGTTTGGCGTAATTATGTCCGGCACGGCTCAAGAAAGCGCAATACAGGCGATGGCACGAGTACGGGAATATCTTGAAGAGTTTCGCATACCTCATGCACCGCGTATTTCGCTGCGCATCAGCGTAGGAGTGGCGGAATTTGATAAAAGTATGGTTAATTATCGTGAATGGCTAAAAGCGGCCGATGTGGCGCTATATAAAGCCAAAAACCTGGGTCGTAGCCGCACTGAGGTCGCCGATATTGCGGCTTAAAACCCCCTCCAATTACAGGAGAGGGCAGAAAAAATTATGATTTACCTAAGTGCTCGGATTTCGCCATACATTTCACTACGGCTTCCATCACTGCGGCTCTGAACCCTTTTTCTTCCAGAACTTTTACCGCTTCAATCGTTGTACCGCCCGGTGAACACACCATATCTTTCAACTCACCAGGATGCTGGCCTGTTTCCAATACCATTTTGGCTGAACCCATCACTGCCTGTGCTGCAAACTGATACGCTTGCTTGCGCGGCATTCCACCTAGTACTGCGGCATCAGCCATAGCTTCGATAAACATAAAGACATAAGCCGGTGCTGAACCACTGACACCAACGACCGGGTGGATCATGTTTTCAGAGACGACTTCGGCAAGCCCGAAGCTGCGGAAAATATTCACCGCATCGGCAATATCTTCTGAAGTAACCAGGGCGTTTGGCGTAATCGAGGTCATACCTGCATTCACTAATGCTGGTGTGTTAGGCATTGCGCGGATAATTTTGCGGTCATGGCCTAATGCTTTAGCCAACGAATCCAGCGTAATGCCTGCGGCAATTGAAATCACCACGGTATCTTTATTCAGGCTGGAATTAACTTCACCGAGAACTTTTAGCATCACATTGGGTTTCACTGCACCGAAGACGATATCGGCGATCTGCGCCACTTCTTGTGCACTTTGCGCCGCATTAATACCGTACTGGTCGCGTAATGCTTCCACTTTATCGGGCGACGGTGTGTAGACCCAGATATTACCTGGAAGTACCTGTCCACTGGCTATCAGGCCACCCAGGATGGCTTTTCCCATGTTGCCGCAACCAATAAATCCAATTTTCTTATCCAAAGTCTCACTCCATCTTTTGAGTTGTGTGATGAGCATAGCTTACCGTGCTTTCAGGCGCTCACGCTACGTCCAGGCGGAACAGCAAGCAAAGATAAAGTTGGCGATTGACGGTAAAGCACGGCAAGATCGCCCCATTCCCACAGACAATCAGGAGTCGTCATGCAAATTTGGGTGGATGCCGATGCGTGTCCAAAAGTCATAAAAGAAGTGCTGTTTCGTGCGGCTGAGCGCGCGCAAATTGTGGTAACTCTGGTAGCCAATCAGGGGCTGAAAACCCCACCTTCACGCTTTATTCGTACCCTGCAAGTAGCGACGGGGTTTGATGTGGCTGACAACGAAATTGTGCGCCGTTGTGAAAAAGGTGACTTAGTGGTCACGGCTGACATACCGCTCGCAGCGGATGTGCTGGAAAAGGGGGCGATTGCTCTTAATCCTCGCGGTGAGCTTTACACACCTGCTACCATTCGTGAGCGCCTGACGATGCGCGATTTTATGGATACATTAAGAGCCAGTGGGGTGCAAACTGGTGGGCCTGATAGTCTTAATCAGCGCGACCGCCAGATGTTTGCCAATGAACTGGAAAAATGGCTGCTTGTCGCCGGTCGTTCAAAAAGCGCTTAATACCGATGTAATTCTATTCCACGTACTAGCTTGCTGGTATGATGGCAACCTTTGGCGGACTTCTAAGGATTAGCCACCGATGACTCAACCCATTTATTTAGTCGGCGCGCGAGGTTGTGGCAAAACAACCGTCGGTGTTGCATTAGCGCAGGCATTGGGCTGTAACTTTGTTGATACCGACCACCACCTTTTAACCAGCACCAAGATGAGTGTTGCTGATATTGTGGCGCAAGAAGGATGGGACGGTTTTCGTCGCCGAGAATCTGGCGCACTGAAAAGTGTCACGGCCCCCAATACGGTCATCGCAACCGGCGGCGGTATGGTACTGGCTGAAAGTAATCGCCAGTTTATGCGTGAGCATGGTGTAGTTATCTATTTACGTGCACCGGCGCAAATCCTTGCTTCACGTTTAGAAGCCTTCCCGGAAGAGGGCCAACGCCCAACACTGACTGGCAGACCTATTACCGACGAAATCGTTGATGTTCTCGCGGCGCGTGAAGCGCTGTACAACCAGGCTGCACACCATGTGATTGATGCCACTCGTCCGCCAGCCGAGATTGTCGAAGCGGTCATTACAGCATTGCATACGGTTCGTGCCAGCTAATCATTGTCTATACTTAACGCTCATCCATAACCTAAGGAAGAGCGATGGCGAGCAATCCTCCCTATCCCCGAGAAGCACGAATTGTTACTGTTGAAAAAGGCGCTACTGACCAGACCGTGACCTGGTATCAACTCCGTGCTGACCATCCCCATCCTGATACGCTGATTAGTGAACACGAAACAGAACAAGAAGCGCTGGATGCGAAGCGGCGTTATGAAGATCCGCAAAAAACGTAGTACCTCGGCATGGACGCCATGATTACTCCCCTGTTTTCCGAATTAACTCAATGACCTGGTCACTAATCACACCTTTCGTTTAATCTTGTTGTTAACAAATCATTATCGTGATGTTGTATATATGTCGTTGACGTTTCGTTGAACATTCCGGCAGATGCTCTGCAATTATGCTGCTACGCTTTGTGGTTAATTATTGAGCGACCTTCAGCAGAGTATCATTCACAGGAAAGATACCAGTGCAGCAGTGAAGGACTGATATGGGACAAGGGCGGAACGAAACATGAAACAAACTTTGGCAATTCTCACCATTGGTGTCGTCCCGGTCAGTGAAATACTGCCGCTACTCACAGACCATATTTCTGAAGAACAAATTAAAACTTTCAGTCTGTTAGGTAATCTTTCTTATGACGAAGTGATGGAAGAATTTTCACCGTCACCCGATGAAGAACAACTTCTGACGCTGTTAACCGGTAATGTTTTGGCTTACGTGGGGAAGCAGAAAGTAGAGCGAGCGTTGCAAAGTGTTATTGAGGTGCTGGATAACCAGGGTTTCGATGTCATTTTATTGATGAGCACACACCGCTTAGCCAACCTCTCGGTGCGTAAAGGTATCTTGCTGGAGCCTGAGCGAATTATTCCGCCGCTTGTGGCTTCAATAGTCGATGGACACCAGGTCGGTATCATTCTTCCCGTTCCCGAAATGATGAAATATCAGAATAAAAAATGGGAGTTACTCCCCATTGAGCCGCTGTATGAACTGGCTAACCCTGTTCATGGAACTGAGCAAGATCTCATCGATGCAGGAAAAAAACTGGTAGAAAGTGGTGCAGATGTTTTGGTGCTGGACTGCCTTGGATTCCATCAAAAACATCGCGATTTGTTGCAAAAATCCTTAGATGTCCCGGTATTGTTATCGAACGTGTTGATTGCACGTTTAGCCTCGGAATTGCTCGCATAACGGCAGGTAATAATTTGCGTGACAGGCTCTCAAGTTCCCCTCTATATTGTTTTTTCAACTATTTTAAAAAGGGCCTGGTCATGCTTCAAAGTAATGAGTACTTTTCCGGTAAAGTGAAATCTATTGGTTTTACAAGCAGCAGCACTGGCCGCGCGAGTGTTGGGGTCATGGTTGAAGGTGAATACACTTTTGGCACGGCTCAACCAGAAGAAATGACCGTCATCAGTGGTGCATTACACGTTTTACTACCGGGTGAAACCGAGTGGAAAACTTATGCAGCGGGCACCGTGTTCCATGTTCCTGGACACAGTGAATTCCATTTACAAGTGGCTGAACCGACTTCCTATCTTTGCCGCTATCTTGCCGATAAGTAAGAATTTTATGTCCCTCTACCTCACAGGAAGAGGGACTCGCAATTTTAACGCTGGGCTTCGCCGCCTAACGCTTCAACCAGGTTCTTAATCAACGCTGCCAGTTCACCCGTCATCAGAATAAAATCTGCATCAAAACGAGCACCGAAATCTTCACGGTCAATATCCTCATTTTGGTCGCGCAGCGTATCGGCAAACTTCAGGCGCTTAATCGAACCGTCATCAGCAATCAAAAACTGAATACGTTCTTGCCAGTCGAGAGCCAGTTTGGTTACCACTTTGTCAGCTTCGATATGGGCTGCAATCTCATCACAAACCAGATCCTGCTGCTTGCAGCGAATCACACCGCCGCCTTCGAGAATAGCTTTAAGCTCAGCTTCATCCATCAGCGCAAAGCCAGGAGGCACATCGCCAGAACGCACCCACTCAGTCAGCGTCAGCTCAATAGGGGTTTCCAGCGCAAGTGGCACAACAGGCAGCGAACCGAGGCTTTTACGCAGCAGCGCCAGCGTATCTTCAGCTTTTTTAGCACTGGCACAATCGACCATGATCAAACCGTTGACGGTATCGATCCACATCATTGTTTGATTGAAACGGCTGAAAGCACGTGGCAGTAAAGAGTGCAGCACTTCATCTTTCAGAGAATCTTTCTCGGTCTTTTTCAGCTTACGAGCTTGTTCGGCTTCAAGACGGCTGATCTTCGCTTCCAGTTCTTGTTTAATCACCGGGGCCGGGAGGATTTTTTCTTCTTTACGGGCGCAAATCACAATCTGCCCGTTGGCTACATGGGTTAATGCATCGCTGTGCGAACCCATTGGCGACACCCAGCCAGTCTTCGCCATATCCTGGCTGCCACATGGGGTGAAAGTAAACGCGGCCAACTGTTTTTCCATCTCATCCGCTGAAAGCGTGATGTCACGGCTTAAACGGTAAACCATTAAATTTTTGAACCACAACATGATTATTTCCCGGACTGTCAGTTAAACGCAGCGGGCATGATAACCAATCAGCCGCTGTGTTTCATTGCCTTTACGGGGCCGTACTTCTATTCTGTTGATAACACTAATTAAATGAGGGCATCGCTGTGCGCATTGGTATCGACTTAGGTGGAACAAAAACAGAAGTGATCGCACTGGCGGATGATGGTAAACAACTTTTCCGTCATCGCCTGCCAACACCGAAAAATGATTATCAGCAAACCATTGGCACCATTGCTGAATTGGTACGCCTGGCTGAGGAGGCCACAGGTGAGAAGGGAACGGTCGGCGTTGGTATCCCAGGCTCGATTTCGCCCTACACCCGGGTGGTAAAAAATGCCAACTCAACCTGGCTCAATGGCCAACCTTTCGACAAAGACTTATGCGATGCGCTAAGCCGTGAAGTGCGTTTGGCAAACGATGCCAACTGCCTGGCGGTTTCCGAAGCCATAGACGGTGCAGCAGCAGGGGCAGCGATTGTTTTTGCGGTGATCATCGGAACCGGCTGTGGCTCAGGTATTGCCATTAATGGCCGCAGTTTGATTGGTGGCAACGGTACTGCGGGCGAATGGGGGCACAACCCATTACCGTGGATGGACGAAGACGAGCTACGTTTTCGCGAGGAAGTGCCTTGCTACTGTGGCAAACAAGGGTGCATCGAAACCTTTATTTCCGGTACCGGCTTTGGCACGGATTACCATCGCCTGAGCGGAAAACAGCTCAAAGGCAATGAGATCATGCATTTAGTCGATCAACAAGATCCTGTCGCTGAGCTGGCGATCGCGCGTTACGAAATGCGTCTCGCAAAATCACTGGCGCACATCGTCAATATTCTCGATCCCGATGTGATCGTATTGGGCGGTGGGATGAGCAACAACGAACGCTTGTACAAAACGGTGCCGCAGCTAGTGAAACCATGGGTATTTGGTGGAGAGTGCGAAACCCCAATTCGTAAAGCGGTGCACGGTGATTCCAGCGGCGTCCGTGGTGCTGCATGGTTGTGGCCATTAGAGAAATAAAAGCGGGCCTATGACGCTGTGCCTGTAGCTCAGATAAGCGCAGCGTCATCGACAAAAATCACCCGACAGCAAACTCCTTCGCCAGGCGACTCACTCCCAATCCGTTGATTTTTTTAACCTTGATCTGTACCGGAATGCGCTCTTTCATTGCTTCAACATGGCTGATAACACCGATAGTTTTTCCACTGGCGTTAAGTGTATCCAGCGCATCTAGCGCGGTATCCAATGTTTCAGCGTCCAGCGTGCCAAAGCCTTCATCAAGGAACAGCGAGTCGATACGCGTTTTATGGCTCACCAGATCGGAGAGCGCCAGTGCCAGCGCGAGGCTGACCAGGAAGCTCTCGCCACCAGAAAGTGTACGCGTGTCACGCACCGCATCAGCCTGCCAGGTATCCACCACTTGTAATTCCAGCGCTTCGCTGTCTTTTCGTTGTAGCAAATAGCGGCCATGCAGTCGGTTGAGCTGGTTGTTGGCAAGCCATACCAGGTTGTCGAGCGTCAGCCCCTGGGCAAACTTACGGAATTTGTCGCCTTCTTTTGAGCCAATCAGCGCATTGAGATAACCCCAGTCTTCAACTTGCTGCTGGCACTCAACAATGGCCTGCATCAGCCCTTGTTGGCGCTGACGGTTTTCCACGTCATGTTGTAACTGTTGTTGAATTTGCCCTTGCTGAGTGGTGTTCTCGCGCAGCTGTTGGTTGCAGCGAGCCAGTTGTTCTTGCAGTACGCTCAGTTGTATATCTTCCGCAAGTGCTTGCGGACGAGCCGCAATATGCTCTGCTAGCGCTTTCTCAGCCTGCTGGCAGAGCACGGTTTGCTGCTGGTGCTGTTGCTCAAGCTGCTGTTTCTTCTGCTCAAGCATCTGGCGTTCGTTTTCATCCAGCAACGCAGTCTGGAATGATTCGACATCGGCAAAGGGACTTGCGGCAAGCGCACTCAGGAATTGTGCGTTTGCCTGAGTAACACGAGTTTCCTCTTGCTGCAGTTGCTGTTGCAGCGTTTGCCATTGGCTCTCTAGTGCGATGCAATCGCTGTGCAACTGGTGCCAGTTTTGTAATGCTGCGATTTGTTCGCTTTCGGATAGCAACGCTGGCACGGTGCCATCGTCAATAAAGGCACTTAACACACCCTCAAGGCTTGCCAGTTGTTGCTGCAAACGCGGTAACTGTTCACTGCGTTGCTGCCAGAGTTGCGATTCCTGCTGTCGCTGTGCCAGCCAGTTATTTTCTTCACCGTGAGCGGGATGTTGCAGGCCAACATTTTCCAGGGCGGTGTTCAACGCTTCACGTTGGGTTGCAATTTCATCGGCAAGTTTATGATGCTGGACTTTCGCCTGAGTTAGCTGTTCTTCCAGCACAATGCGCTGGCTAAGCTGATGCAGCTGTTGTTCGCGCTGCTCCTCACTTTCGAGCCAGTGCTGAATATCATCTTCGGGTGCCAGTACCAATTGCAGGCTGGCGCACAGTTGTTGCCAGTGAGCACGCAGCTCATTTTCCTCTTCATCCAGACTCTTGATGGTATGAATAAGGTTTTCACGTTGTTTACGCTGTGTATCAAGCTGGCCTTTCATCGCAAAACCTGCTTCTGCAAGGCTTGCCACTTCCAGTTTTAATTTATCCAGGCGCTGCTGGTTTTCACCTGGTTGTATCGCCTGGTAATCAGCGACCGCCGGGTGTTGCGTGGAGCCGCATAATGGGCAGGGTTGCTCAGGCTGCAAAAGGGCGCGTTCAGCTTCCAGGCTGACAATGCGTTTTTCCAATTCACAGACTTTCTCCAAATCACTCTCATGCTGGCGGCGTTCTTTATATTGCTGACGTTTAAGCACCAGCTGCGCATCGCCCTCGGTAATCTGTTTCTCAAGAATGGCTAGCTCTTGTTGCTGAAGAGCTTTGCGCTTGAGTAATGAGGAGATCTGCGGTTGAAGCGTTGCAAGCCTCTGGCGCTGAGGGCGTGCGGCAATCGTCGTCTGTAAATGAGCACTAACTTCATCTGCGCTAAGAGAAAATTCAATGACGGGCAGCAGAGCGAGTTTTTTCTGGCTGGCGTCGATATCTCGTTGCAAAGTTTGTAGCTGAGTGGCATCACGCTGCTGCTGGCTGAAAGCCATTCGCCAGCCCGCCAGTTCTGCGCCCCACAAGCGAAAATGTCCGTGGGTTTTCAGCCATTCCTGAAGTTGAGTGTTCTCATCAGTTAGTTTTGCAGCCTGGCTTGCTGCAGCGAGCCGGGTTTGCTGGCGGCGTACCTTTGTCTGAAGTAAGCGAGTGTTCACTTCTTCAGTTTTAATGAGCGTTGCTTGTAGAGTGGTTTGTAACTCCTGTAACCGTTTCCAGTCCGGGCGCAATTTTTCTGCGGGTTGCGCTCGGGTGAGTTTTTCTAACTGCGGTGCCGCTTCTGTTATCGCATGGGTTGCTGCATTCAACGCCTGTTGGGTCTGCGTATGCTTATGCGTGAACTGCGAAAGCAGGCCGAGCCACTGCTGCTGCTGTTGGAGTTTAATCTGTTCTGCAAGCTGTACTTTTTCTTCAGTAGTAAGTGCCTGCAAACTCTCAGAAAGCTGCTGACGCTGCTCTTCGCTTAATAACGCCACACCCGCAGCCTGGGCTTGCAGATTCTCAAGTTGGCTGCGCACATTTTTATGGTTTTCGAATACTGCCGCTGAAACGGTACCGTAAATCTCAGTACCAGTCAGCTCTTCAAGCAAGGATGCGCGGTCATTGGCATCGGCATTTAAAAAGGCAGCGAACTGCCCTTGGGAGAGCATCATCGAACGGGTAAAGCGGTCGTAATCCAGCCCGGTCAATTTGGCGGTCATATCAAGCTTATCTTTGACTTTATCGGCGACAATCTTGCCGCTTTCCACTTCAGCAAGTTCTACGCGCGGGGCTTGCAGATTGCCGTTTACCGCGTTGCGTGCCCGGTTCTGGCTCCAGAAAGCACGGTACGCCACGCCTTTAACTTCAAACTCCACTTCCGCCAGGCATTCGGCGGTGTCTCGTGTCATTAAATCATTTTGCGACTGTGAGACAGTATTGAGGCGCGGGGTCTTGTGGTAAAGCGCGAGACAAATCGCATCGAGCAGCGTGGTTTTCCCTGCACCGGTTGGCCCGGTGATAGCAAATAATCCGTTGCTGGCAAAAGGCTCACTGGTGAAATCAATTTTCCATTCCCCTTTCAGGGAGTTGAGGTTTTTTAACCGCAGGCTAAGGATTTTCATGCCTGTTCCTCCGTGTCATGCAGGCTTGCTACGGTTTGAGCAAACAGAGTGCGCAGGCGTTGCGCGCGTTCTTCGGTGGTCTCTTCCTGAACCAAACGGCGCTCAAATACTTCCTCAACCGTCAGTTCACTCAGCGTTTCTTTATGCTGCTGAGCAATTACGCGCTCTCGCTGCTCACGGCTGCGACGTAGCAAAACCACCTCCACGGGGAGTGTTTCGGTCAGTTGCTGAATATGGCGTTGCATATCATGTAGATATTCGTCGGTAGCAATTTCAATATCCAGCCACACTTTGGGTTCTGCGGGGGCATCACGCCACTGTTCTAGTTGCTGTTCAATCTCAGACAGCGAGCCTTTGATAACGGCTAAAGGTTGGCTGACAGGAACCGTCAGCGGGGTAACTTCGTGAAGCTTACCTTCATTAAACTCAACCAGATAAACGCTCTTATTCTTGCCTGTTTCGTCAAAACTAAGCGGAATAGGTGAACCGCTGTAACGGATATGTTCGGTACCGCCAATTAATTGCGCACGATGAATATGGCCAAGCGCGATGTAATCGGCATCCGGGAAATGCTGCGCCGGGAAAGCATCAAGCGTGCCAATATAGATGTCACGCACCGCATCGCTTTTGGTGACGCCTACTGTAGTTAAATGCCCGGTAGCGATAATTGGCAGCCTGGCATCAGCGCGTAAATCGCAGGCCGCGCGATAGCACTGTTGATAGTGCTCGCTGATGGCTTCCATTAAAGAACGCTGTTTCTCATGGCCGGACAGCCCCGCCTGGCTATTTTGAATATCGCGTGGGCGCAAAAATGGAATAGGGCAGAGAATCGCACCGGGTTGACCGCTTTTGGATTTTAGAACAATAGCTTGCTGGCTGGTATCATGGCGTGCGCTGGCAATCACATATGTGTTCAGGCAGGCCATGAGTTCGCGAGACTCATTAAGCGTCGCGACGGAATCATGGTTTCCGGCAAGCACCACGAGCGAGCATCCCGTCGCCTGAAGCTGCACCACAAAGCGGTTATACAATTCTCGCGCATAGCTTGGCGGCGAGCCGGTATCAAAAATGTCACCCGCAACGATTATGGCATCCACATCATTTTCAACGACAGCGTTGAGCAGCCATTCAAGAAAAGCCTGGTGCTCAGGACCGCGACTTTTGGTATAAAAATTTTGACCAAGATGCCAGTCTGATGTGTGAATTATGCGCATGACCTGTCCGGTGGCTTAAAAATGAAGTCCCGATTATAAGGGGACGAGGCAAAAAACGGCATATGTCTCTGTGTCATAAATCAAAGTGATGGGTCATCAAACAGTCATGTTTTTCATAAATCTGTCATAAATCTGACGCATAATGGCGCTGCATTGAAACAACAATAATTATTCCTTGAGCAGGGCGAATCATGGCGAAGCGTATTTTAGTCGTAGAAGATGAAGCTCCAATCCGTGAGATGGTGAGCTTTGTGCTCGAACAAAACGGTTTTCAACCTGTAGAAGCGGAAGATTATGACAGCGCAGTGAATCTGCTGATTGAACCCTTTCCTGACCTGATTTTGCTGGACTGGATGCTACCAGGCGGCTCTGGTATTCAGTTTATTAAACATCTGAAACGTGAAGCATTGACCCGCGAGATCCCGGTGATGATGCTGACAGCGCGTGGCGAAGAAGAAGATCGTGTGCGTGGCCTTGAAGTCGGGGCTGATGATTATATTACAAAGCCATTTTCCCCGAAGGAGCTGGTGGCACGCATTAAAGCTGTCATGCGTCGTATTTCTCCTATGGCAGTAGAAGAAGTGATCGATATGCAGGGGCTAACACTTGATCCGTCGTCGCACCGCGTCATGGCTGGTGAAAACCCACTGGATATGGGGCCAACCGAGTTTAAGTTATTACACTTCTTTATGACGCACCCGGAGCGGGTGTATAGCCGTGAACAATTGCTCAATCATGTATGGGGCACCAATGTGTATGTCGAAGACCGAACGGTGGACGTACATATTCGGCGGTTACGCAAAGCGCTCGAACATAGTGGGCATGACAGAATGGTACAAACAGTACGCGGTACGGGTTATCGGTTCTCAACCCGCTTTTAATTCCTTATCAGGAGAGTGACGCGTGCTGGAACGGTTGTCATGGAAAAGGCTGGTACTGGAGCTGCTGCTCTGTTGTATACCTGCCGTCATTTTAGGCCTTATTTTTGGCCATTTACCCTGGTTTTTATTACTGGCAGTCACTGGGCTGCTGGTTTGGCATTTCTGGAATTTGCTGCGTTTGTCGTGGTGGTTGTGGGTTGATCGCAGCATGACGCCTCCGCCAGGGCGGGGGAGCTGGGATCCGTTGCTCTACGGCCTTCACCAGATGCAGTTGCGTAATAAAAAACGCCGCAAAGAGTTAGGTAACCTGATTAAGCGCTTTCGTAGCGGTGCAGAATCATTGCCCGATGCAGTAGTGCTCACCACCGAAGAAGGGACGATTTTTTGGTGTAACGGCCTGGCTCAACAGTTGCTGGGCTTACGCTGGCCGGACGATAACGGGCAAAACATCCTTAACTTGCTGCGTTACCCTGAATTTACCCGCTATTTGTCGCAGAAAGATTTTGCTCGCCCGCTGACTCTCGTGCTCAACAATGGCCGTCATCTGGAATTTCGCGTAATGCCTTACAGCGACGAACAGTGGCTGCTGGTGGCGCGTGATGTGACTCAGATGCACCAACTTGAAGGGGCACGCCGTAACTTTTTTGCCAACGTTAGCCATGAACTCCGTACACCATTGACGGTGCTGCAAGGTTACCTGGAAATGATGCAGGACCAAACCCTTGAAGGCCCGCTGCGCGAGAAAGCGCTGGGCACGATGCGCGAACAAACCTCGCGTATGGAAGGGCTGGTTAAGCAGCTTCTCACGCTGTCAAAAATTGAAGCGGCTCCGGCGATGGTGCTCAATGAAAAGATTGATGTGCCACTGATGTTGCGTGTGGTGGAGCGCGAAGCGCAAACCCTCAGCCAGCAAAGACAGACGTTACAGTTTGATATCGACTCAACCCTGAAAGTGTTTGGTAATGAAGAACAATTGCGCAGTGCGATTTCGAACCTCGTATACAACGCAGTAAACCATACGCCAGATGGCACATATATTACGGTGAGCTGGAAAAGGATTGCCGGTGGTGCCTGCTTTAGTGTTGCAGACACAGGGCCTGGCATTTCAGCTGAACACATTCCGCGATTGACCGAGCGTTTCTACCGTGTCGACAAAGCGCGTTCACGGCAAACCGGTGGCAGTGGACTGGGGCTGGCGATAGTAAAACATGCTTTGAGCCACCACGATGCGCGGCTCCATATCGAAAGCCAACTGGGTATAGGAACGACGTTTTCCTTTGTACTGCCTGAGCGTCTCATTGTTAACGAGAAAGCCATTCAGGCAGAGTAGCTTACTCAAACCGTGTCAAAATAACTTTCCACAGGCCAGTCTTCTGGTCTGTCTTTTTTTTACTCAGATGTAAATCAAAAATCCTCCGTTGGTGATATTTTAACCATATAAACGACCATAATCATTTCTGATGGATAAACTAATCCTCTGCTTTCATGGTTAATTTAAGTATATCAATCTGGTTTTTGGATCCCTTCTTGCCTTCATTCGCTATAAGCGTTTTAATTGCGGCCCTGTAATTAGTAGTCCGACTGGATTTGAGTGGTAATTCAAACAACTATTCTTCTCCACCGATCCCGGAAAGGATTTTCCGCTGTCGTAACTACCAATTGCCGCTTTTATGCCGAGTTAACAGGTATAAAAATTTGAATACTTTCAACACCACACATCCACAGGCTGCATAAATTTTATGACTCATCATTTGAAATCTCGAGACATCCTCGCACTGGGCTTTATGACCTTTGCGCTGTTTGTCGGAGCAGGCAATATCATTTTCCCGCCAATGGTGGGTTTACAGGCTGGTGAGCATGTCTGGATTGCCTCCCTTGGCTTCCTGGTCACCGCAGTTGGCCTGCCCGTTCTGACTATTGTCGCTATCGCCCGCGTTGGTGGTGGTATTGATAGCCTGAGCTCGCCAATCGGCCGCCGTGCCGGGGTGCTGTTGGCCACCGTTTGTTATCTGGCCGTTGGCCCACTGTTTGCGACACCTCGTACAGCGACTGTCTCCTTCGAAGTGGGGATTGCACCGTTGGTAGGCAGCAGTGAACTTGCGCTGTTTATCTACAGCCTGGTTTATTTTGCCATTGTTATGGCCATCTCTTTGTATCCGGGAAAATTGCTGGATACCGTCGGTCATGTGCTGGCTCCGGTAAAAATTGTCGCGTTATTGGCGTTGTCAGTCGGCGCGATTCTGTGGCCTGCAGGCGGTATCAGCACCGCGACCGAAGCATACCAACATGCGGCGTTTTCTAACGGCTTCGTCAATGGTTATCTGACCATGGATACGCTGGCATCATTGGTCTTCGGGATTGTCATTGTTAACGCGGCGCGTTCGCGTGGCGTTACTGAATCTCGTTTGCTGACGCGCTATACCATCTGGGCTGGCCTGATTGCAGGTGTTGGTTTAACGCTGATTTACCTTGCTCTGTTCCGCCTGGGTTCTGACAGTGCATCGCTGGTTAGCGATCAAAACGCGAACGGTGCCGCAATTCTGCATGCGTATGTTGCTCATACCTTCGGTGGTGCCGGTAGCTTCTTCCTCGCGGCACTGATTTTCCTGGCGTGTATGGTAACGGCGATTGGCCTGACTTGTGCGTGTGCTGAGTTCTTCAGCCAGTATCTGCCGCTGTCTTACCGCTCGCTGGTGTTTATCCTTGGCCTGTTCTCGATGGTGGTTTCTAACCTCGGTCTGAGCCATTTGATTCAGATTTCGATTCCAGTGCTGACGGCGATTTACCCACCGTGTATTGCGCTGGTGGTACTGAGTTTCACCCGTCCGTGGTGGCATAATTCAACTCGCGTTATCGCTCCGGCAATGATCATCAGTACCTTGTTCGGTATCCTTGATGGGATTAAAGCTTCGGCAATCAGTGATGTTTTACCAGCCTGGACGGCGCGTTTACCGCTTGCGGATCAGGGGTTGGCATGGCTGGCACCAACGGTTGTCATGGTGGTTATTGCCATCATTTGGGACCGCGCCGCAGGGCGACAGGTGGCATCCGCCGCCCACTAAAAATTAAAATTATGTTCAACCACGGGGCTTAGCTCCGTGGTTTTTTTTATTGTTAAGCAGGTATGGAATCAATGGAAAACGCTAATAAACTTAAGCGTGGCTTGAGTACCCGACACATACGCTTTATGGCGTTGGGTTCGGCAATTGGCACCGGGCTGTTTTATGGCTCGGCAGATGCTATCAAAATGGCCGGGCCGAGTGTGTTGCTGGCCTACATCATTGGCGGTGTTGCTGCATATATCATTATGCGTGCACTTGGTGAGATGTCGGTTCATAACCCTTCAGCCAGTTCATTTTCGCGTTACGCGCAAGATAACCTTGGCCCGCTGGCGGGTTACATCACTGGCTGGACCTACTGTTTTGAAATCCTGATAGTAGCGATTGCGGATGTTACCGCCTTCGGTATCTATATGGGGCTCTGGTTCCCAGCAGTGCCGCATTGGGTCTGGGTTTTGAGCGTTGTATTGATTATCTGTGCCATCAACCTGATGAGCGTGAAAGTGTTTGGCGAACTGGAGTTCTGGTTCTCGTTCTTTAAAGTTGCCACCATCATCATCATGATTGCTGCCGGTATCGGTATCATCGTGTGGGGTATTGGTAACGGCGGCCAGCCAACAGGTATTCATAACTTATGGAGCAATGGCGGCTTCTTCAGCAATGGCTGGATAGGCATGATTATGTCATTGCAGATGGTGATGTTTGCCTACGGCGGCATTGAAATCATCGGTATTACTGCCGGTGAAGCGAAAGACCCGGAAAAATCTATTCCGCGCGCCATCAACTCCGTACCGCTGCGTATCCTGGTGTTTTATGTGGGTACGCTGTTTGTGATCATGTCGATTTACCCATGGAACCTCGTGGGAACCGGAGGCAGCCCGTTCGTGCTGACCTTCCAGCATATGGGGATAACGGCGGCGGCAGGTATTCTGAACTTTGTGGTGATCACCGCTTCACTTTCTGCGATTAACAGCGATGTATTTGGCGTGGGTCGCATGTTACACGGCATGGCAGAGCAGGGCAGTGCGCCGAAAGTCTTCGCTAAAACCTCACGTAATGGTATCCCGTGGGTGACGGTTTTAGTGATGTGTTTCGCGTTGTTGCTGGCGGTAGTGTTAAATTACCTAATTCCAGAAAATGTCTTCCTGGTGATTGCGTCGCTGGCAACCTTTGCCACCGTGTGGGTATGGATAATGATTCTGCTGTCGCAGATTGCTTTCCGCCGCAAACTCTCACCAGAACAAACAAAGGCGCTGAAATTCCCGGTACCGGGCGGCGTTGCAACTACAGCAGTCGGGCTAGTGTTCCTGGTGTTTATTATCGCGCTTATCGGCTGGCACCCGGACACCCGCATTTCACTGTATGTTGGCTGTGTGTGGATAGTTTTGCTGTTGGTCGGTTGGCTATTCAAACGCCGCCAGATTCTCGCCGCAAGCGAAAGCAGCAACGGAGTATAATCACCGTTGTCAGGTGGACTAGCGAAAGCGACATCCACCTTCTTGCTTACATCTCCGGGCATTCCACTTTACTTATTGCATCCCAGTAGTTTTTCTCGTTGTTGCGCTCAAGCGCAATCCTCGCATCACGGATATAGGCTTTGTTATCCTCGTTAGAGAGGATTTTATTCGCCCAAACCTCATCAGATGTCTTCTTCTGCGGGTGGCAAGTCTTCTTCAAGTCATTGATAATTTGCTGTTTATATTTGCCAAACTGCAGAGATTCGTAAGCCGAATTTGCCAGAGAATTGGCAGACCAGACCACGCAAAGAAGCAGCGTAATATTTCGGACGATAGACATAACGGTCTCCTGAACGGTGAGAATATTCTCACTATAGGTAGCGCTAACTTATTAAGCAAACGGCTCAATTTCTCATCCCCCGCTTTCATCCCCCAATAAAAATAGCAACGATGAGTGATAGCCAGCTACGCTGTGGCAAGGTGGCGCAATAAATTTTCTGGGGATACGATTATGTTGAATGCATGGCACCTTCCGGTGCCCCCTTTCATACAAACACGTAAAGACAAGTTGTATATCACGCTGTGGGTTTCTGGCGATGATTTACCGCAGCGTGTAGTTCTGCGTTACGAAAAGGATAATGAAGAAACCTCAATACAGATGACGCGCCAAAAAGTGGCTCCTGAAGAAGGAGTGGTGGCATGGCGCGGCGTGATTGATCTAACCGAAGGGCAGCCGCGCCGACGCTACAGCTTCAAGCTGCTGTGGTTGGATAAACAGCGCTGGCTAACACCGCAAGGTTTGGGATCAATTCCGCCTGCAAGACTTGAGCAGTTTGCGGTTGATCTTCCGGATGACGGCCCGCAATGGGTACAGGATCAGATCTTCTATCAAATTTTCCCCGATCGTTTTGCGCGTAGTGAGCAACGCTCGCCCGAGCAGGATCAGGTTTATTATCACCATGCGGCAAAACGCGACATTGTTTTGCGCAATTGGGACGAACCGCTCAGTGGAGATGCCGGCGGATCGACATTTTATGGCGGCGATCTGGATGGGATTAGCGAAAACCTGCCGTACCTGAAAAAGCTGGGTGTCACCGCGCTGTATCTCAATCCGATCTTTACCGCGCCGAGCGTACATAAATACGATACTCAGGATTATCGCCACGTAGATGTGCAGTTCGGCGGCGATCACGCCTTTTTACGTTTGCGTAAAAATACTCAGAAATACGGCATGCGCCTGATGCTCGATGGGGTGTTTAACCACAGTGGTGATACGCATCAGTGGTTTGACAGGCAGCAAACTCATGGAGAGGGGGCGAGCCACAATCCACAATCTCCATGGCGTGATTTTTACAGCTATAACCAGGAGGGGCATGCGCTCGACTGGCTTGGGTACTCCAGTTTGCCAAAGCTCGATTATCAATCTGCCACCCTAGTTGATGAAATTTACCAGGGCGAAGACAGCGTTGTGCGCCACTGGCTGCGTGAACCGTGGGGCATCGACGGCTGGCGGCTTGATGTGGTGCATATGCTTGGTGAAGCGGGCGGGGCAAAAAACAATTTGCTGCACGTCAGCGGTATCACCAAAGCGGCGAAAGAAACTAATCCCGAAGCCTATATTTTGGGTGAGCATTTTGGTGATGCGCGCCAGTGGTTACAGACCGACGCCGAAGATGCGGCGATGAACTATCGCGGTTTTACTTTCCCAGTCTGGGGCTTCCTTGCAAATACCGATATTTCTTACGATCCGCAGCATATCGACGCACAAACATGTATGGCCTGGATGGATGAATATCGTGCGGGGCTTTCTCAGCAGCAGCAATTGCGCATGTTTAACCAGCTTGATAGTCATGACACTGCACGTTTCAAGTCGATCCTCGGTAAGGATGTTGCGCGATTGCCGCTGGCTGTAGTGTGGCTGTATTGCTGGCCTGGTGTGCCTTGTGTTTACTACGGCGATGAAGTCGGTCTGGATGGTAATAACGACCCGTTCTGCCGCAAGCCATTCCCATGGGACCCCGATCGGCAGGATCAGGATTTGCTGGCGCTTTACCAGCGCCTTGGCAAATTGCGCCACAAAAGCCGCGCTTTGCGCCACGGCGGCTGTCAGGTGATTTACGCCGAAGGCGACGTGGTGGTCTTTGTGCGTGTTTACCAGGGTGAGCGCGTACTGGTAGCGATCAACCGTGGTGAACAAGCCGCAGTCACGTTGCCGTGGGAACCGCTGTTAAACGACAAAGTCTGGACGCAGCTGGAAGGTGAAGCGACGTTTGAAAACTGCGAACTGTTGCTGCCTGCGGTTTCAGTTTCAGTGTGGCGTAATTAGGTATCCTGAAACCGGTTTCCCTTTTGCCGAGCGAAGGGGAAAACCGGTGCTATTCTTAGTTTTCGTTCCCTTCAATAAGATCCCCTTAAGTTAGACATTTCCAGATCTCATACCGTTTGGGAGGCAGCCGCTTGGACTATCTCCCTAATCAATTAGATGAAATTTAAGGAAAACTTTATGTCTATACGTGAACTGATCGACCCGAATAACTCCACTCTGATTTTTATCGACCATCAGCCACAAATGTCTTTTGGCGTCGCCAATATTGACCGCCAAGCTTTGAAAAACAACACGGTAGCACTGGCAAAAGCGGGCAAGATCTTTAACGTTCCTACCATTTATACCTCGGTCGAAACTAAAAGCTTCAGCGGTTACATCTGGCCCGAACTGCTGGCTGTTCATCCTGAAATAACCCCAATCGAACGCACCTCAATGAACTCCTGGGAAGATGCTGCTTTTGTTGCAGCGGTGAAAGCGACCGGGCGCAAGAAGCTGATTATCTCTGCGCTGTGGACCGAAGTATGCCTGACATTCCCGGCGCTAATGGCACTAGAAGAGGGCTTCGAGGTTTACGTAGTGACTGATACCTCAGGCGGCACGTCGGTGGATGCGCACGAGCGCTCAATCGACCGCATGGTGCAGGCGGGTGCGGTTCCTGTCACCTGGCAGCAAGTACTGCTGGAATACCAGCGCGATTGGGCGCGACGCGACACTTACGATGCGGTGATGGATCTGGTGCGCGAGCATAGCGGCGCGTATGGCATTGGGGTCGATTATGCCTACACCATGGTTCATGGTGCGCCGGAACGGAAAGCCTGATCTATGGCGGACAACAACACGGTTACGCTGGTGATTACTCATGCCCTTAAAGCGGGGCAGGCCGCGCGTTATGAGCAGTGGCTTGAGAAAATCATGCCTGCCGCCGCTCGTTATCCAGGGCATCGCGGTGTGCATGTTATTCGCCCTACGGCTGGAAATGATGTGTACAACATCGTTATCCGCTTCGACACGCTGGAGAATCTCACCACCTGGACGAAATCGGCTGAGCGTGAAGCTCTGGTTGATGAGATCAAACCGATCCTCAGCCAGGACGATCATCTGGAAGTGCGCACCGAAAATGCATTTTGGTTCACCCCGGAAACACCAACGATCAAACGTCCGGCACAGTGGAAGCAATTCCTGATAACGCTGGCCGTGATTTTCCCAAGCACTAATGTAGTGCCACGCATCACCGCCATGATTTTCCCTTCGCTGCATGGGTCGCTTTTGTTACATCTCATCAATGACGCGTTAGTGGTGGCGTTAGTGGTGTGGCTATGGATGCCCATCATGACGCGTCTGTTTGCGGGCTGGCTGAAAAAATAACGTTTCACCGAGGAGAACAGGTTATGTCGCAATCTGCTTCACTAATTCTCACCAACGGGCAGTTTCACACGCTCGATAGCGAAGCGCCGCTGGCTGAAGCGGTGGCTATCAAAGACGGCAAAATTATCGCAGTAGGAAATGAGTCGTGGGTGATGAGCTTTGCGAGTGGGGAAACACAGCGAGTTGATCTTCAGGGCCATACGGTAATACCCGGCCTTAATGACTCACATTTGCACCTTATTCGTGGTGGGCTCAATTACAACCTGGAACTGCGTTGGGAAGGTGTGCCATCGCTTGCGGATGCACTGCGGATGCTAAAAGAGCAGGCTTTGCGTACCCCTTCGCCGCAGTGGGTACGTGTGGTTGGAGGGTGGACGGAGTTTCAGTTTGCTGAGCGCCGTATGCCAACGCTTGAAGAACTCAACGAGGCGGCTCCAGATACGCCCGTTTTTGTGCTGCATCTTTACGACCGTGCATTGCTAAACCAGGCGGCACTTCGAGCGGTGGGTTACACCAAAGAGACGCCCAATCCGCCGGGCGGTGAAATCATGCGCGATCGCAACGGCAACCCAACCGGGATGCTGATAGCCAAGCCGAATGCGATGATCTTGTATTCGACGCTGGCAAAAGGGCCGAAGCTGCCGCTGGAGATGCAGGTTAATTCCACGCGCCAGTTTATGCGCGAACTCAATCGACTCGGCGTGACCAGCGCCATTGACGCGGGGGGCGGCTTCCAGAATTACCCCGAGGATTACCAGATTGTCGACCAGCTTCACGCGCAAAAACAGATGACGGTGCGCATTGCCTACAACCTGTTTACCCAGCGCCCACAGCATGAGCTGGAAGATTTTGAAAAATGGACGGATATGCTCAAACCGGGGCAGGGAACGGATTTCTATCGCGCGAATGGCGCGGGTGAAATGCTGGTGTTTTCCGCCGCTGATTTTGAAGACTTTTTGCAACCACGCCCCGATTTGCCAGAAGGCATGGAGCAAGAGCTGGAACGAGTGGTACGCCATTTAGTAGAGCATCGTTGGCCATTCCGTTTGCACGCGACCTATAACGAATCCATCAGCCGTATGTTGGATGTGTTTGAAAAGGTGAATCGCGATATCCCGTTTAATGGTTTGCATTGGTTTTTCGACCATGCAGAAACGATTACCGAGAAAAATATCGAGCGTGTTAAAGCGTTGGGCGGTGGGATTGCTGTACAGCACCGTATGGCGTTTCAGGGGGAATATTATGCCGCACGCTATGGCATCGAAGCCGTCAAACAAACGCCACCGATTGCCAAAATGCTTGCCGCTGAACTCCCTGTTGGATTAGGCACAGATGCGACACGAGTTGCCAGCTACAACCCATGGACGGCGCTTTACTGGCTGGTATCGGGGCGTACCGTTGGCGGCATGCAAATGTATGACGACAATAACCGGCTTTCACGCGAAGTGGCACTGGAGTTGTGGACGGCAGGCAGCGCATGGTTTTCCAGTGAACAAGGTAAAAAAGGTCGCATTAAAACCGGGCAACTGGCGGATTTGGTCGTGCTTTCGAAAGATTTCTTCAAAGTAACCGAGGATGAAATTAAAGGGATTGAATCGGTGCTTACGCTGGTGGATGGGAAAGTGGTGTATGCCGCTGGGGCATTTACGCCGTTGGCACCGCCGCCAATTCCGGTCGTGCCTGAATGGTCACCGGTCACCACTGTGCCTGGACATTACCGCTCAGCACCACCAGAAGCCGCGAAAGTTGGCATGATGGCGCAGGTTCATCAGTGTTGTGGGAGTTGTAATGTGCATGGTCACCAGCATGACACTGCGCGTAAATCGGCAATCCCGATTGCGGATGAAGGGGCATTCTGGGGTGTGATGGGATGTTCTTGTTTTGCGTTTTAATCCCCGGGTCATCATATCCACCAGGATAATCCTCTCAGGACAAATTCCTATTTTTTGCCGTTTGTCAGTCGTAAATGGTGTACCGATATTTAGTGTGCCAAAGTTAAACAATATGCCTCTTCCTGGATGAAGGTCATGACATGGACGATTTAATAATTCTTGCGGGTATAGTTCTATTTTTAGTTTTGGTGATTGCGCCCATTCTGGCTATTGGGGCATGGCGCCGAAGCGGGCAGGCGCGCGATGAAATAATATTGCTCAGAAAGCGTATTGAAACCCTCGAGCAAAATCGTACTGAATCGCCGTCTTCGCCATTGAGTGTTGAGGAGGGAGTGGTTTCGTCACCGCCATCTCAGGTACCTTCTCAAATTGCCGCTGATGAGTTTGTCGCAGAAAATGTGCCGCAAAATGTTGCGGCCCCAGTGGTAGCAAACCTCTGGGCCAACAATTCAACTTCGGTTGAGCGAGTTTACGAAAAAGTAGATACAAACACGGCACCTGCGGAACAAGACAAATTGCTTAGCGGCGTGGTGACATCGCTGGTGCGTTGGTTTATGCGCGGAAATCCACTGGCAAAGCTGGGTATTATCCTGCTATTTCTTGGGTTTTCGTTTCTGCTGCGCTACACCGTTGAACGCTCGCTTTTCCCACTCGAACTGCGGGTGATAACGGTGGCGCTGGGTGCTTTGGTGTTGCTGGTATTTGGCTGGCGGCTTAGGCATAAACAGCCGGTTTACGCGCTTATCCTACAGGGTGGGGCAACAGGCACGCTCTATTTGACCATCTTTGGCGCTTTCCGGTTGTGGCAAATGCTGCCGATGGGGCTGGCTTTTGCGTTACTGATTCTGGTCTGTGCGGCAAGTGTTGCGCTGGCTGTATTGCAGCGGGCATTGAGCCTGGCAATGCTTGCAAGCCTTGGCGGTTACCTGGCTCCGATACTGCTTTCTACCGGGGGAGGCAGTCATGTCGCTCTCTTCTCGTTCTATTTGTTGCTCTCTGGTGGGATTCTGGCGATCAGTGCCTGGCAGCACTGGCGTGAACTCAATCTATTGGGAATGCTCTTCACTTTTGGTATTGGCGGAATTTGTGGAATGCAGGACTACCAGCCAGCGTTTTACCTGAGCTGCCAGCTATTTCTGATCGCGAACATTTTATTGTTTGGTGTCTTGAGCGTGGCCTTATCGTTGCGTGCGCAAAATAAAGGGGCGCGCATTATCGACGGGGTACTGCTGTTTGCCCCGCCGCTGGTGGGGTTTGGCATGCAGTATGCCATTACACAGCACTTCGTCTGGGGACCGGCGTTAAGTGCACTCAGTTATGGTGGCGCTTACTTGATGCTCGGCTGGATGGTACTCAAACGCTATCCTTCAGCAGGAAAACCTTTGGTTCTGGCGGCTCTTGCCTTGGGAGGGGCTTTCGCCACGCTGGCTATCCCTCTGGCACTCTCTGCTCGTTGGACATCAATGGCCTGGGCTCTGGAAGGGTTGGGAATATTGTGGCTGGGTGTTCAACAACATCAGCGCCGTATGAGTTACAGCGGCACCGGTTTACTGGTCTTGGCGTGGCTCAGCGCGATGTGGGCTTGCATTGACGATGTGAGACCCCTTTCAACATTAATGATCTTTGCCATTTTGAGCGCGACCTGGCTTGCTGCCGCGTGGCTATGGCGTGGTATCCAGGCCTATATCAGTCATGCTTTGCTCGCCGGTGGGATAATTTTCTGGTGTGTCGCGCTCAGCGGAGGTTCGTTGCTGGCGTTCCACACTCAACCGGCAGCCGGGTTTGGCGTGCTTGCCTTAGTCGGCCTGTCAGTTTGGTTATGGCGCTACGGCAGTATGAATCTGGCATGGCCGGAGATGAAATGGGCGCAATGGCTCTTGTGGCCAGCAATCCTGCTGGGACTGAGCTATCAATTGGCTGAACAGCAACATCTGTTTAGCCTTGACTGGAAAAACCTTGCCTGGTGCGTCGCATTCCCATCGGCAGTATTGATGCTGTGGAAAGAAGGTGACAGGGAGCCTGTAAAAATTTCTCAGGGGCTACATTTATCCCTTTTCTGGCTGATATTGATGGCGTTGGGGATGGAATATTACTGGTTTATCGAATCGCTGGGCTGGGGAATGGAGGCGTGGCGAGCCGGATTGACGATGGCCTTTGGGGCAATAATTATCTTGCTGGTTCAGGCTGGCGCGAAACGTAATGTATGGCCATTTAGAAACTGGCCGGTGGTTTACAATGTGTTGGGCGTCGCTCCTGTGCTGCCAATCCTGGTTTTACTGCTGGTGTTTGGCAATTTGTTGGATGGTGTGGTCTTCCAGCATCGTTATATTCCGCTGGTCAATCCACTCGAGGAAGGTGCCGGTTTCGCGATACTTGCTGTGTTCTGCTATGCACGTCACCTTTTCCAGCAAGTCCCTGCGTGGGCAGTACGTCGGCAGTATCTGCTGATGGTGATGGCAGGGCTGGTGTTCTGGTGGGGAAATGGGCTTTTGCTACGCGCACTTGCGGCTTATGGCGATATTGCCTGGTATGTTGAAAGCCTGTGGCAATCGCGTTTGGTGCAAACCAGCTTTGCCCTTTTCTGGATGTTGGGGGCATTGGTCACCATGCTCTACGCAACACGCCGGGGTTCACGGCAGGTATGGGTAGCAGGGGCCGTTCTGCTGGGAATTGTGATTGTAAAATTGATGCTGGTAGACAGCGCCAGAGGCGGCGGGCTGGCACGGGCGATTGCCTTTATTGGCGTGGCTGTGCTGGTATTGATTGTGGGCTATTTCTCGCCTCTGCCACCAAAGGCAGGGCTGGCGCTGAAAAAGGGAGAAGAGGAATGAAATGGAATAAAGGATTTATGCTCGGGGCAATGTTATGCGCCGCACTTCCCGTTTTGGCCGTGGAAGAAATAGCACAGACACCACAGGATTATGCCTATGGCAGCGAGTTGTACCTGGCTGCGCCATCTCCCTGGTATCGTGTTGAATTACCAATCAATGTCTATCAACAAAGCGTCTGGCCAGACCTGCGCGATGTGCGCGTTTTTAACCATCAGGGTGAAGCCGTTCCGTTTAGTCTTGAGGCGCAAACCTCTTCGGCTGTGGTTTCTGAACCGGTTGCTTTGCGTATTTTCACGCTGGACTCTTCTGCGGATACCCGAGCCAACCAGCAAGCGGGCGTACGTTCGGAGTCGGTTATCCTGCGTTCAAAAAATGGGATTGAGATCCGGCTGGAAGGTGAAAATGTTAAAAGCATGGGGCAAAGTTATTTGCTGACGCTTCCAGAAAATCAGCAGCAACCCCTCAATATTTCCCAGTTGCAACTTATGTGGGATAAGCCAGCAGAAAACTGGCAAGGTAAAGTTTCGCTCTATTACAGCTATGACCTTCGGGAATGGAATCAGCTTTCCGACGGCGCACCGCTGATGGACTTAAGCAGTGGGAGCGACAGGCTCACCCTCGATAAACTGGACATAAATGTAACGATGACGCCAAATAAGCTGCGTTATTTGTTGCTGGTGTTTGACGCTCAGCCGCATTCGGTTCAGCTAACCGGTGTCAATGCTGTAAGAGAGCATGAGTCACCAACGCAGGAACGTATCAGTCTGACCGCCACGGCGAGTAAAACTTCTCTGACTGAAGCGGTGTGGCACTGGTCGCACCCGCAGCCGCTGACTTCACTGGAGATTACCCTTCACGAAGATGGGGTGTTACCGATTGAAATGGCCTGGCGTCGTGCAGAAAGTGATGAGTGGCATCCGCTCGCGAAACAGGTTATCTATCAGCTAAATGGTAAAGCATCTGCGCCGATTATTATGCCGAATGAACCTGTTCAGGCGGTAAAAATAACAACGCTTAACGCGCGCCTTCCTGAATCGCTTCCTGAAATTACCGGCAAACGGGAGAGCCAGATTCTGATCTTTAACGCTCAGGGTACCGCGCCATTTACTCTGGCATGGGGCAATAGAACGGCAAAAAGTGCTGCGCTGGACATCGGGATGCTCATTCCACCGGAACTCCGCAAAGAAACGGGGCTTGAGACTTTCGCCTCGGCGCAGGCGCAAGAACAAATCACCTTAGGCGGTGAGGCACGCTTGAATGCGGTTTCTCCCGTTGAGCGGAAAAGCCAGTGGCAGACAGTGCTGATTTGGGGCGTATTGATACTTGGCGTGGCGGTATTGCTGTGGATGGCGATGAAACTCTGGCGCGAAGTGCGCAGCGAAAAGAAAGAGTAAGGGTCGATTAGTAATAAAAAAGGCCGCTTGCGCGGCCTTTCTCGTCAAAAACGTTTAGCTATTACAGGCTAGAAACGTTTTCGCTCAGGTATTTAGCAACGCCGTCTGGAGACGCGTTCATGCCTTCTTTACCTTTTTCCCACTGAGCTGGGCACACTTCGCCGTGCTCTTCGTGGAATTGCAGCGCATCAACCATACGCAGCATTTCATCAACGTTACGGCCCAGCGGCAGGTCGTTAACAACCTGGTGACGCACGATACCGTTTTTGTCGATCAGGAAAGAACCACGCAGAGCAACGCCTGCGTCTGGATGTTCGATGCCATAAGCTTTCTGAATTTCACGCTTAATGTCAGCAACCATCGCGTATTTCACTTCACCGATGCCGCCGTTTTCAACAGGGGTTTTACGCCATGCGTTGTGAACGAATTCGGAGTCAAAAGATACACCAACGACTTCTACGCCACGTTTCTGGAATTCTTCGTAACGCTTGTCAAAAGCAATCAGCTCAGACGGGCAAACGAAAGTGAAGTCCATTGGCCAGAAGAACACAACGGTGGTTTTACCATTGGTGTGTGCTTTGAAGTTGAAGTTTTCAACGATTTCACCGCTACCGAGAACGGCTGCAGCTGTAAAGTCAGGGGCTGGACGAGTAACCAGGACCATATGTACTCCTGTTAATTTTGTTAAAGTGAGTGTTAACGCAACGGGGGGAGTATAGGGGTGGCAATCCCTCTAACTCAAGCACACTGCGCCGATTAATCAGATAGGATTTACCTATCAAAAAATGAATATTGGCACAGCGGCGATCCAAAATAGCCCTTTTTTGTAAAAGGGCAAGAATTTAATCGTGAGGCTGCGACAGGCTACAAATTCTTTTGCTCGGCCATCGCCATCATGCGTGGGTAAAACTGCCAGAACAGCTCTTCAAGCTCACCATAGTGAGCATCAAGATCTTGCCAGGAAGCTCGCAAAGCATCTAGTTTTGGTCTACGACTAGCCATGCCATTGAGAACATTAGCAATAAATGCCATGTCGCTATAACGCTCCATCCAGCGCTCTTCCCACAGATATTGATTCAGATTGATAAAGCGCGGTGGGGTGTCCGATAAGAACGGTTCAATATTGGCGCGGGCGCTGGAGATAAACTCTGGTAGCGGGATATCCGGGCTTAGCGTTTGCCAATGGCGTGAAACGAAATGATCCCACATAACATCCAGCGTAATCGGTGCGACACGGCGCGTTTGAGGACGGAACCATTGACGTGCAATCGCCACTTCCGGTAAACCGTCGGTCAGAACATCCACACGACGATGCATTCGGATGCCTGCCACCACATCGCCTGGAAAACTTTCATCCGGGTTGCCACGTACGAAATCAGCCAGCAAATTACCCAGAAGTGAGCTGTCAGCAAGGCTTGCGAGATGTAAATGGGCGAGAAAATTCATAGTAACCTTATTCGTAAATAGCGTAAGGGCGGCTTATTCCTTGCAGGGAAAGTCCCCTGGCACTAGACTGTAGCGCCACTTTTTAAGTCTTGAGTTCTAAACCATGCGCGTTGCCGATTTTTCCTTTGAATTACCTGAATCCTTGATTGCTCATTATCCACAAGCACAGCGTAGTGGGTGTCGTTTGCTGTCGCTGGAAGGGCCGACGGGTAATTTAACGCATGGCACTTTCACCGATTTGCTCGATAAGCTCAACCCTGGAGATTTGCTGGTCTTTAACAATACCCGCGTAATCCCGGCGCGTCTTTTTGGTCGTAAAGCGAGCGGCGGTAAGATTGAAGTGCTGGTCGAGCGCATGCTTGATGACAAACGTATTCTGGCGCATATCCGTGCTTCTAAAGCACCGAAACCGGGTGCTGAGTTGTTGTTGGGCGATGATGAAAGCGTACATGCCACGATGGTTGCGCGCCACGATGCGCTGTTCGAAGTGCAGTTTGAAGATGAACGCAGCGTGCTCGATATTTTAAACAGTATCGGCCATATGCCGTTGCCACCGTATATTGACCGTCCGGATGAAGAGTCTGACCGCGAGCTGTACCAGACGGTATATAGCCAGAAACCAGGTGCTGTTGCGGCTCCGACTGCGGGTCTGCACTTTGATGAGCCGTTACTGGAAGCACTGCGCAGCAAGGGTATTGAACAAGCGTTTGTCACGCTGCACGTAGGCGCCGGGACATTCCAGCCAGTGCGCGTTGATAGCATCGAAGATCACATCATGCATTCCGAATATGCGGAAGTGCCACAAGATGTTGTTGATGCCGTATTAGCCTGTAAAGCACGTGGTAATCGCGTTATCGCGGTTGGCACGACATCAGTTCGTTCGCTTGAAAGCGCGGCACAGGCTGCAAAAAATGACCTGATCGAACCTTTCTTTGGCGATACACAAATTTTCATCTACCCAGGTTATCAATACAAAGTGATTGATGCGCTGGTGACCAATTTCCACCTGCCGGAATCGACTCTGATCATGCTGGTTTCCGCGTTTGCTGGTTATAAAAACACCATGAACGCCTATAAAGAAGCCGTAAGTTCCGAATATCGCTTTTTTAGTTACGGGGATGCCATGTTCATCACGTACAATCCGCAGGCTATTGATGAGCGCCCAGGCGCGTAATCACTAAATTCTACGCCGCCGGTTACTCCGACGGCGTTTTGTCTTAACCATCAGACTGTTTCTCTGATGCTGGAGGAAATGTGAAATTTGAATTAGATACTACCGACGGACGCGCTCGTCGTGGCCGCCTGGTGTTCGACCGTGGCGTTGTAGAAACGCCTGCGTTCATGCCTGTTGGCACTTACGGCACCGTGAAAGGGATGACGCCGGAAGAAGTTGAAGCCACTGGCGCGCAAATTATTCTGGGTAACACCTTCCACCTGTGGTTGCGTCCTGGCCAGGAAATCATGAAGTTGCACGGTGACTTACATGATTTTATGCAGTGGAAAGGTCCAATCCTGACTGACTCCGGCGGTTTCCAGGTCTTCAGCCTTGGTGACATCCGTAAGATTACCGAAGCTGGTGTGCACTTCCGCAACCCAATCAACGGCGATGCAATTTTCCTCGATCCAGAAAAATCGATGGAAATTCAATACGATCTTGGCTCCGATATCGTAATGATCTTCGATGAATGTACCCCGTATCCAGCTGACTGGGATTACGCTAAGCGTTCAATGGAGATGTCTTTGCGTTGGGCACAGCGTAGTCGCGATCGCTTTGATTCTCTTGAGAATAAAAATGCGCTGTTCGGTATTATTCAGGGCAGTGTTTACGAAGATTTACGAGATATCTCGGTAAAAGGTCTGGTAGAGATTGGCTTTGATGGCTACGCTGTCGGCGGCCTGGCTGTAGGTGAACCGAAGGAAGACATGCACCGTATTCTGGAACATGTTTGTCCGCAAATTCCTGCTGACAAGCCACGTTACCTGATGGGCGTAGGGAAGCCGGAAGACTTGGTTGAAGGTGTTCGTCGCGGTATTGATATGTTCGACTGCGTGATGCCAACCCGTAACGCACGTAATGGTCATCTCTTCGTCACTGATGGCGTGGTGAAAATCCGTAATGCGAAGCATAAAGATGACACTTCGACGTTGGATGCTGAGTGTGATTGCTATACGTGTCGCAATTATTCACGTGCCTACTTGTATCATCTTGACCGTTGCAACGAAATACTCGGTGCACGCCTCAACACGATTCATAACTTGCGCTATTACCAGCGTTTAATGGCAGGTTTACGCAAGGCCATTGAAGAGGGTAAATTAGAGCAGTTCGTAAGTGATTTTTACGAGCGAATCGGTAAACCAGTTCCACCTTTGAATGTTGATTAATTTAATAATGAGGGATTTTTAATGAGCTTTATCATTTCTGATGCGGTTGCTGCAACAGGTGCTCCGGCGCAGGGTAGCCCGTACTCTTTGATTCTTATGCTGGTGGTATTTGGTCTGATCTTCTATTTCATGATCTTGCGCCCACAGCAAAAACGTACCAAAGAGCATAAAAAGCTGATGGACTCCATCTCTAAAGGGGATGAAGTGCTGACTACTGGTGGTCTGGTTGGTCGCGTAGTGAAAGTAGCTGAAACTGGCTATATCTCTATCGCGTTGAACGACACCACTGAAGTGGTTATCAAGCGTGATTTCGTAGCTGCCGTTCTGCCGAAAGGCACTATGAAGGCGCTGTAATATTCGTTTTTCCCTAAGGGAACTACCGTGCTAAACCGCTATCCTTTGTGGAAGTACATCATGCTGATCGTCGTGTTTATCGTCGGTCTGCTATACGCACTTCCCAACCTATATGGTGAGGATCCGGCAGTTCAGATCACTGGCGCGCGCGGCGTCGCCGCCAGTGAGCAAACGCTGATCCAGGTCCAGAACACCTTAAACGCAGAAAAAATCCCCGCTAAGTCTGTGGCCCTGGAAGAGGGTGCGATTCTTGCACGCTTTGACACCACTGATACACAGCTTCGTGCTCGTGAGGCTCTGATGAGCGTCCTTGGCGATAAGTACGTTGTGGCACTTAACTTAGCTGCGGCCACTCCTCGCTGGTTATCCGCTATTTCCGCAGAACCGATGAAACTCGGTCTGGATCTTCGTGGTGGCGTGCACTTCCTGATGGAAGTGGACATGGATACCGCGCTGAGCAAGTTGCAGGAACAAACCATTGATAACCTGCGTAGCGATCTTCGCGATAAGAGCATTGCGTACACCAACGTGCGTAAAGCCGATAACTATGGCGTCAATGTTGTTTTCCGTGACAGCCAAACGCGTGATCAAGCTATCTCCTATTTAACTCCACGCCATCGTGATCTGGTGATTTCTGCTCAAGGCAGCAACGCAATGCGCGCTGTAATGACAGATGCTCGCCTGAGTGAAGCGCGTGAGTATGCCGTTCAACAGAACATCAATATCCTGCGTAACCGTGTAAACCAACTGGGTGTTGCTGAACCATTGGTACAGCGTCAGGGTGCGGATCGTATTGTTGTTGAACTGCCAGGTATTCAGGATACTGCGCGTGCGAAAGAGATTCTTGGCGCGACTGCAACGCTTGAATTCCGTCTGGTCAACACTAATGTGGATGCTTCCGCTGCGGCTTCTGGCCGTGTACCGGGTGATTCCGAAGTGAAACAGACCCGTGAAGGTCAACCGGTTGTCCTGTACAAACGTGTGATTCTGACCGGTGACCATATCACTGACTCCACTTCCAGCACCGATGAATACAACCAGGCTCAGGTGAATATTTCACTCGATAGCGCTGGCGGTAACATCATGTCTAACTTCACCAAGGACAACATCGGTAAACCGATGGCAACCCTGTTTGTGGAGTACAAAGACAGCGGTAAGAAAGATTCAACAGGTCGTGCGATTCTGGCGAAACAAGAAGAAGTTATTAACGTGGCGAACATTCAGTCGCGTCTGGGTAACAGCTTCCGTATCACCGGTATTAGCAATCCAAATGAAGCGCGCCAGCTTTCTTTGCTGTTGCGTGCGGGTGCATTGATTGCACCAATTCAGATTGTTGAAGAACGTACCATCGGCCCAACTTTGGGTATGGAAAACATCAAGCAAGGTCTGGAAGCGTGTCTGGCAGGTCTGGCCGTTTCAATCATCTTTATGCTGTTCTTCTATAAGAAGTTTGGCCTGATTGCGACCTCTGCACTGTTGGTTAACCTGGTAATGATTGTTGGGATTATGTCCCTGCTGCCGGGGGCAACGCTCACCATGCCAGGGATTGCGGGGATCGTGTTAACCCTTGCCGTCGCCGTCGATGCCAACGTACTGATAAACGAACGTATTAAGGAAGAACTTAGTAACGGACGTTCGGTACAACAGGCTATCCACGAGGGCTACCAGGGCGCGTTCAGCTCTATTTTCGATGCTAACATCACGACGCTTATCAAGGTCATCATCCTGTATGCCGTAGGCACCGGGGCAATTAAAGGCTTTGCGATCACGACCGGTATTGGTGTGGCGACGTCCATGTTTACTGCTATCGTCGGTACCCGTGCCATCGTAAACCTGTTGTACGGCGGCAAACGCGTCAACAAGCTGTCTATCTGAGGAGTGCGTTGTGGCACAGGAATATACTGTTGAACAATTGAACTACGGCCGTAGAGTCCATGACTTTATGCGCTGGGATTTCTGGGCTTTCGGTATCTCCGGTTTCCTGCTAATCCTTTCTGTCGTGATTATCGGCGTGAAAGGTTTTAACTGGGGTCTGGATTTCACTGGCGGTACGGTTATCGAAATCTCGCTGGAAAAACCAGCGGATTTAGACCAGATGCGCGAAGCACTACAGAAGGCTGGCTTTGCTGAGCCGCTGGTTCAGAACTTTGGTAGCAGCCGCGATATTATGGTGCGTATGCCACCTGCTCAAGGGGAAACCGGCGGGCAAGTGCTGGGCAGCAAAGTTGTTCAGGTGATTAACGAAGCGACTAACCAGAATGCCGGTGTAAAACGCATCGAATTCGTCGGCCCAAGCGTGGGTGCGGATTTGGCGCAGAATGGTGCTCTGGCGCTGTTAGCGGCACTGATCTCTATTCTGGTTTATGTAGGCTTCCGCTTTGAGTGGCGTCTGGCTGCGGGTGTGGTTATCGCGTTGATGCACGACGTGGTGATTACGCTGGGCGTGTTGTCGTTATTCCACATTGAGATTGACCTGACAATCGTTGCATCTTTGATGTCGGTTATCGGTTACTCACTGAATGACAGTATCGTAGTATCTGACCGTATTCGTGAAAACTTCCGTAAGATTCGTCGCGGAACACCTTACGAAATCTTCAACGTTTCTTTGACGCAGACACTGCATCGTACGTTGATTACATCCGGTACTACCTTAGTCGTGATTCTGATGCTCTATCTGTTTGGTGGTGCGATGCTGAAAGGCTTCTCACTGACCATGCTTATTGGTGTTTCAATCGGTACTGTTTCTTCTATCTACGTGGCGTCTGCACTGGCGTTGAAACTGGGCATGAAGCGTGAGCACATGTTGCAGCAGAAAGTAGAGAAAGAAGGTGCGGATCAACCGTCGATTCTGCCTTAATAGTCAGGGTATTTGCTGATATCAAAAACCGCGGCCATGGTGCTGCGGTTTTTTTTCGCCAGTATAAAAGTCTGCTGACAGTATGCTCTCAGGAGGGACTAGTTTATCGGAGTTTTCGAGTGGATCTGGATCGCTGCTTGTCGGTCAAAACTACAGGATTGTACTTCTCAGAGCGTTCCGACCGTTCTCTAAACCATTTTATTGAGTTGCAGCAAATTGAAGGTTCTCTTCCAGAAACAAAAAAAGCCGACCGGCAATTAGCGGGTCGGCTTTTTAAAGATTCAGACAGCTATTAGAAGTTGTAACCAACCACTAAGTAACCACCCCAACCAGTAGAGCGCACGTTCTCATTCATAAAGCTAAGATCTGCGTCATCGTTCCACTGGCCACCGTTGTGCCAGTAACGGGCAACAACTGCATAGTGGAAGTGATCGTAGTTCAGAGAAAGAACATGGCTGGAAGCGATAGAGTTGCTGGTGCGAGCTTGTTTGCCTTTCTGGTCGAGGAAATTGTCATCACCCAGATCGGAGCCCCAGTCGAAGTTGGTGAAACCGATGTAGCTCAGGTTACCGCCCCACAGGGAAGTAATCGGTACAAAGTATTTCACTTTGAAGCGGTAGCCATCCCACTCGTTTTCGTTGGATGCGCCATAGTTCTGCCATTGGTATTTAGCGTACACGTTCATTGACAGGCTCATTGGCAGGCCAGTATCGATGTCGGTACCCAGACCCATGTACCAGGTGCTCTGGCGGCCATCTTTGTTGCGACCCATATCGTAGATATAGTTGTTTGCAACATACCACTCTTTGAACGGACCGAAGCTCAGGTCAGTGCCAGTCAGTTTATCGATAGAGAAACGCGGTTCGATTTCCATAAACAGCGGAGAACCGTGGTTCCAGATACCTTTTGCGTCAGTGTTACCACCGAAGAAGACTGGTGCATCCATGTAACCATAGAAGTCGAACCAGTCTTTCTTAGCGAAAGCTTCATATTCCAGGTAGGTATCGTTACGGATTTGTGGCCCGAAACGGGTGTGGTAGCTGCCCACAACGTTAACGCTTTGGTGCCACCAATCAGAGAGGTATTCGGTATTTTTTGTTTCTTCAGCCTGAGCCGTGAAAGAGCTTGAAAGCGCCAGGACGGTGCTAGCCGCCAAAATAATTTTTTTCATTTTATATGCCACTGTTTTTTACATGGATCCCGTGAGGGCAGGAGGTGTTTTATCACCTAAGGTCATCAACCATTAACTTGGCTTTTTATTGACGCGCCTATTATAGAAATCCCTGCTCACAAAAATATGTTTCATTTCACATTATCGTTAAGTACGTAATCGATTGCGTTCTCAATTGCGCACATTAAAAACGGGCGAGATTCTACCTGCTTCTGAAATTTAAGCAAATAGCTGGTCCGCTGTTACAGGTATATGTGATTAAGATCACTAGATTTATTCACTAAAGTGAAAGGTATTGATCGTGTTTCATTTGTTTAGTTGTAACAAAAAACACAGATGTTACTGAGGGTTACCCCCGCAAGTGCGAGGGCAATTATCTATTATTGGGCTGGTAGTGCCTGAGAAGGGTCGACTGGTTGTATATCGTGAATTCTCACAAAACCTAATTGTTCCGGCGAAAGACCTGAAAGCAACAATGGAATACTGACATCGCTCGGTGCTAACACGCTAGCTGGCGCACTGAATTGCTGCGACTGGACGTTCACTTCCTGGTAGTTATCCGTGGTGCCCTGATTTTGTCCCCATTCTACCTTGCCGGTAAAAGCGGGCAGAGGATCGTTAGACTCGCCTTTGATAACGAGTATCGCACGGGTGCCATTTGCTTCTGGAGTCATGCTGCTCAGCGACATTTGCAAATTGCCTAACTGACTATTCAGGCGTGCCGGGGTTTTAGAACCTGGTAACAAGTAGACGCCAGTCGTTGATTTCGCATTCAGCGCATTTTGTTGCGTCAACTTGATTGTCTGGTCAGTGAGCTTTGTCATTTCTTTATTCAATGAGCCTACTTCACTCTTCATTTGGCGCACTTCAGTTTGTTGGGCACAGGCGCTGAGACTCACCAGGCTGGTAACCAGGAGGATTCTTAGGTAACTCTTTGTCATCTCTAATTTTTCCTTGAAGTTTTATCCTGATTTAAGCGTAGCTTGTCGCTCATGAAAAGTCATATTTGTTGGGATGATGTGGCGTTACCTTTGTACTCCCGCTACTTCGCGGTAAACTATTGTTCATTTAAATAATCCTTCAGGACGCGCCATGCATTGCCCATTCTGTTTCGCAGTAGACACCAAAGTGATTGATTCCCGGCTTGTCGGCGAAGGGTCATCCGTGCGTCGCCGCCGTCAATGCCTGGTTTGTCATGAACGCTTCACAACTTTTGAAGTGGCGGAACTAGTGATGCCACGTGTCGTGAAAAGTAATGATGTTCGCGAACCGTTTAATGAAGACAAGCTACGTAGCGGTATTCTAAAAGCACTGGAAAAACGCCCAGTGAGCTCTGACGACGTTGAAATGGCAGTAAACCATATCAAATCCCAATTGCGTGGCACGGGCGAGCGTGAAGTACCCAGCAAAATGATCGGCAATCTGGTTATGGAACAGCTTAAGAAACTCGATAAAGTGGCGTATATCCGCTTTGCTTCGGTTTATCGCAGCTTTGAAGATATCCGCGAGTTTGGCGAAGAAATTGCCCGTTTACAGGATTAATGCTGATGTCGCTTGATGAAAAGTTTATGGCTCGTGCGCTGCAACTGGCAAAGCGCGGGAGTTTCACCACCATGCCGAACCCAAATGTCGGTTGCGTGATCGCCAAAGATGGCGAAATCGTCGGTGAAGGTTTCCATTTTCGTGCGGGCGAACCTCATGCAGAAGTTCACGCATTGCAGATGGCAGGTGACAAAGCACAAGGTGCAACAGCGTATGTCACGCTGGAGCCTTGCAGTCACCACGGTCGCACACCTCCATGTTGCGATGCGTTAATTGCGGCTGGTGTTTCGCGTGTGGTTGCCGCGATGCAAGACCCGAATCCACAAGTTGCCGGGCGTGGTTTGTACCGCCTGAAAGAAGCTGGCATTGAAGTCAGCCATGGTTTGATGATGAACGAAGCTGAGGTAATTAATCGTGGCTTCCTGAAGCGTATGCGCACTGGCTTTCCATATATCCAACTTAAACTCGGCGCGTCGCTGGACGGACGCACCGCAATGGCAAGTGGTGAAAGTCAGTGGATCACTTCGCCTGCGTCACGCCGTGATGTGCAGCGCTTGCGTGCGCAAAGTGCAGCGATTCTAAGCAGCAGTGCAACGGTGTTGGCTGACGATCCGTCTTTAACTGTGCGTTGGAATGAATTAGACAGCGCGACTCAGGCAGTTTACGCCGAAGAAAACTTACGCCAGCCAACGCGCATTATTCTCGATCGTGAAAATCTCGTGACGCCGCAACACAAAATTGTCGCTCAGGCAGGCGAAACCTGGCTTGCACGTTGTAAAGCGGATGAGCAAATATGGCCTGATGGTGTTGAGCAATTTATCGTGCCAGAGCATAACGGTCATCTCGATTTGGTCGTCATGATGATGTTACTGGGCAAACGCCAGGTGAATTCCATTTGGGTAGAAGCGGGCGCAACACTTGGTGGGGCATTACTTCAAGCCGGTCTGGTTGATGAGTTGATTGTGTATGTAGCACCGAAATTATTAGGTAACGACGCACGTGGCTTATGTAACCTGCCAGGGCTTGAAAAATTAGCCGATGCGCCAGAATTTAGCTTTAGTGAAGTCCGTCAGGTCGGCCCTGATTTGTGCCTGCATTTGACGCCGCGATACAGTCGCTAGTAAAACGTAAGCGGGCACGAAAAGTTTATGATAAAATCCGCCCCCCTAACGGGGCTAAACAGAACCGTAAAGGAAGAATATGAACATCATTGAAGCAGCCGTTGCTACTCCAGACGCTCGCGTCGCCATCACCATCGCGCGTTTTAACAACTTCATCAATGACAGCCTGCTGGATGGTGCGCTTGACGCCCTGAAACGTATCGGCCAGGTTAAGGATGAAAATATCACCGTGGTCTGGGTTCCGGGTGCTTACGAGTTGCCACTGGCGGCAGATGCACTGGCGAAAACCGGTAATTATGACGCGGTGATTGCGCTGGGTACGGTTATCCGTGGCGGCACAGCTCACTTTGAATATGTTGCTGGTGGTGCCAGCAATGGCCTGGCACATGTTGCGCAGGAAAGTGGTATTCCAGTCGCCTTTGGCGTGCTGACCACCGAAAGTATTGAACAAGCCATCGAACGCGCTGGCACAAAAGCCGGTAACAAGGGTGCAGAAGCTGCACTGACCGCGCTTGAAATGATTAATGTATTGAAAGCCATCAAGGCCTGATTTTTTGTAAGGGGAAATCTGTGAAACCTGCTGCTCGTCGCCGTGCCCGTGAGTGTGCCGTTCAGGCGCTATACTCCTGGCAGTTATCTCGAAATGACATCGCTGATGTCGAATACCAGTTCCTGGCGGAACAGGACGTCAAAGACGTTGACGTTGTCTACTTCCGCGAGCTGTTGATCGGGGTGGCTACTAACAGCGCGTATCTGGATGGGCTCATGAAGCCTTACCTGTCCCGTCAACTCGAAGAGTTGGGTCAGGTAGAAAAAGCGGTTCTGCGTATTGCACTGTTTGAATTGGCTAAGCGTGATGACGTGCCATACAAAGTGGCAATCAACGAAGCCATTGATCTTGCGAAAACCTTCGGTGCCGAAGATAGCCACAAGTTCGTAAATGGTGTGCTTGATAAGGCTGCTCCACAGATTCGTCCCCGCAAAAAGTAATCTTCTGGCCGGTGATTATTCATGAGTTTTTGAGCTACAGCTAACAACGCTGTAGCCTAAAGAATATTGAATACCCGGCCTTTTTTTATTCTATATCCGTTAGTATTCGAGTTGCAGCGAACAACCCCGCAGCTTGCAGTATGACGGGTATATTCAGAGGCGTAACGAATGGCATGCGGTGAGTTTTCCTTAATTGCCCGTTATTTTGATCGCGTAAGCAGTTCCCGTCGCGATGTGGAAACCGGAATCGGCGATGATTGTGCATTGCTGACGGTAGCCGAGAAGCAACTTTTAGCGATAAGCACCGATACGCTTGTCTCAGGTATCCACTTCCTGCCGGATATCGATCCTCGCGATTTGGGCTACAAAGCTCTGGCGGTTAATCTAAGCGATTTGGCTGCTATGGGCGCCGATCCGGCCTGGCTGACGCTGGCTATTACCCTTCCTGAAGTCGATGAAAGCTGGCTTGAAGCCTTCAGCGATAGTCTGTTTGAACAACTCGAATACTACGATATGCAGCTCATCGGCGGTGATACCACCCGTGGTCCGCTCGCGATGACGCTGGGTATCCACGGCCTTGTGCCGGTGGGGCGTGCGCTTAAACGTAGCGGAGCGCGCCCTGGCGACTGGATTTATGTCACCGGCACACCTGGCGATAGCGCGGCAGGTCTGGCTATTTTGCAGGATCGTTTAGCCGTTAAAGATGCCACACAATCTGCGTATCTGAAAAAACGCCATTTGCGACCGGCGCCGCGAATCCTTCATGGTCAGGCATTACGTGATTTAGCGAGCAGCGCGATTGATCTTTCCGACGGGCTAATTTCCGATTTGGGTCATATCCTTAAAGCCAGCGAATGCGGAGCGCGTATCGATCTCGACGCTCTGCCATATTCGGACGCCGTAAAAGCAAACGTCAGCGCCGAGCAGGCCCTGCAATGGGCGCTTTCTGGCGGAGAAGATTACGAGCTGTGCTTTACGGTGCCGGAACTCAATCGTGGCGCGCTGGATGTTGCTATTGGCAATCTTGGGATTCCATTTACTTGCATCGGCCAGGTTGGGCCTGAGTCCGAAGGGCTACAATTCTTGCAGAACGGCAAACCTGTAACGTTGAACTTAAAAGGATATGACCACTTTGCGTCGCTCTAAAGATGTGGCAAAAAGCCGTCTCAAGCTCAGCAATCCCTGGCATTTACTGGCTACCGGTTTTGGTAGTGGTTTAAGCCCGATTATGCCGGGAACGGCGGGGTCGCTTGCAGCGATCCCGTTCTGGTACCTGATGACCTTCCTGCCGTGGCAGGTTTACTCCATGGTCATCATGCTCGGTATTTGTATCGGCGTTTATCTTTGCCACCAGACCGCACGCGACATGGGCGTTCATGACCACGGCAGTATCGTGTGGGATGAGTTCATCGGCATGTGGATTACGCTGATGGCGCTGCCCATCAACGACTGGCGCTGGGTAGCCGCAGGGTTTGTGGTGTTCCGTATTCTCGATATCTGGAAACCATGGCCAATCCGTTGGTTCGACCGTAACGTTCACGGCGGAATGGGGATTATGGTGGATGATATTGTCGCGGGCGTTTTCTCCGCGGGGATTATTTACCTGATTGGGCACCACTGGCCGATTGGGTTGTTCTAGATTAATCGCCCCTCTCCCTGATGGCGAGGGAGAAACCGACTATTCCCTCTCCTGTATTGTCTCTTAGTCACATCTCTGTGAGTCGCGAGACAGTTCCGTTCACCTGGTGTTCAGTGTTTCATATAGCCACTGAACCGGTGAACGACTTAGGGTGGCCACCGTCGCCACCCTAAGAACCCGGACTCCCGGCAAATCAATCGCCGCAAGCGGTAAACCTCCATTTTGCCTCCGTGTCCGGGTCGGTTGCGATTCGTTCCAGACGATCGCGCCCTCCAGCCGTTCCCGACGGCTGGACCCGGCCACCTGGAGTCAAAATGGAGGCGATTGAAGCCGGAACCAAAGGTCAACGTCAAAACCGAAAGACCACACCGAGCCGGTTTTGACCTTGTTCCCGGTATAAATTGCCCCAGTGTTCCCCATAAATCAGGGTTGAGCTGCCGGGAGCAGCGAAAGAGAGCGATCGTCGGGAACGAGTCGCGAACGACCCTGATGTTGGGGATAAGCTGGGGTTTACCGCGCAGCGGCAATTTAATGACCGGGCGACGGGGTCGCCAGGGGGATGTCGTTATCCACCTGGCACGTTCACCGTTTTCGGGCATTAAAGAGATAACTGAACGCACGGGTGAACGGAAAATCAGCAAGGCTTGCAGAACTCACCCTGACAAAATTGCCAGGGTGAGGGCGTTACTTAAATCCAGCCCTTTCATGCGGCTGATAAACCGTTTCCAGCTCGGCAATCTCTTCCGGCTTCAGCGTTAAATCTACCGCGCCAAGCAAATCATCCAGTTGATGCTCACGCGAAACGCCAATAATCGGTGCCGCAATGCCCGGTTTACTCAGCAGCCACGCCAGCGCAACTTGCGCCCGCGACACGCCTTTATCGTCAGCCACATTTGCCAGTCGTTCGGCAATCATCGCATCGTTGTCTTTACTGCCGTCGTATAGGTTTTTACCCACTTCATCGGATACTGAACGTGCGGTAGTATCGCCCCACGGACGGGTGAGTTTGCCTCGCGCCAGTGGGCTCCACGGGATCACCGCTATCCCTTGCTCGTAGCATAGCGGCAGCATATCCAGCTCTTCTTCACGATAGATCAGATTGTAGTGATCCTGCATGGTAGCGAAACGCGCCCAGCCGTGTTGATCCTGCAAGGTCAGCGCCTGTGCGAGTTGCGAACTGTGCATCGACGACGCGCCGATATAACGCGCCTTACCCGCTTTCACCACGTCATTGAGCGCCTCGAGTGTCTCTTCGATTGGCGTGTTGTAATCCCAGCGATGGATTTGTAGCAGATCGACGTAATCGGTGCCGAGGCGGCGCAGGCTGTCATCGATTGAACGCAGTATCTGCGCACGGGAAAGACCTTCGGTTAAATCACCCACCGGGAAATAGACTTTGGTAGCGAGAACCGCATCTTCACGACGCATGAAATCTTTAAGGGCGCGCCCGACAATCTCTTCGCTGCTACCGTCGGAATAGCTGTTGGCGGTATCAAAGAAATTAATGCCGTTATCGATGGCGTGTTTGATGATGAGGCGGCTGCTCTCTTCGGGAAGCGTCCAGGCGTGATTGCCACGGTCTGGCTCTCCAAAGGTCATGCAACCCAGGCAAAGACGGGAAACCCTGAGGTCTGTTTTTCCTAACGTGTTGTATTGCATGGTTCCACTCCGGCTATTCAGGTTCTTTAAGCATAGCAGGAGTGGAGGAGGGGATTATTTAAGCCAGTCGCGAATCTTCGCTTCCATGCCCGGAGCATCCAGGCCGATAGCCGCACGCGCTTCTTCCTGGGTGCCTTGCGGGATAAAGTAATCCGGCAGACCGAGATTGAGAACCGGAACCACTTTGCGTTTTGCCATCAGCACTTCATTCACACCGCTACCCGCACCGCCGATAATGGCATTCTCTTCAATGGTCACTAACGATTCATGGCTGGCGGCCAGCTCAAGAATCAGCGCTTCATCCAGTGGTTTCACAAAACGCATATCGACCAGCGTCGCGTTAAGAGACTGCGCAACGGCTTCAGCTTCTGGCAGCAGCGTGCCGAAGTTCAGCAGCGCGACTTTCTCACCAGCGCGTTTCTTCACACCTTTACCGATTGGTAATGATTCCAGCGGCTGCAATTGCGCGCCAGTACCGTTGCCACGCGGATAACGCACGGCAGATGGGCCAGCGTTGTAGTGATAACCGGTGTGCAGCATTTGGCGGCATTCGTTTTCATCACTTGGGGTCATGATGACCATTTCCGGAATGCAGCGCAGGAAGGAGATGTCGAACGCGCCCTGGTGGGTTTGCCCGTCAGCACCAACAATCCCCGCACGGTCGATGGCAAATAACACCGGCAATTTTTGGATGGCGACGTCGTGGATTACTTGATCGTACGCGCGTTGCAGGAAGGTCGAGTAAATGGCGACAACCGGTTTGTAACCGCCAATAGCGAGGCCTGCCGCAAATGTCACGGCGTGCTGTTCAGCAATAGCAACATCAAAATACTGCGACGGATACTGGCGTGAAAACTCCACCATGCCCGAGCCTTCACGCATCGCAGGCGTGACTGCCATCAGTTTGTCGTCTTTGGCTGCGGTTTCGCATAACCAGTTACCAAAGATTTTCGAATAGCTTGGCAGGCCGCCCGCAGCTTTGGGCAACGTGCCGCTTTGCGGGTCAAATTTAGGCACCGCATGGAAGCTGATTGGGTCTTTTTCAGCAGGCGCGTAACCACGACCTTTTTTAGTCATGATGTGCAGGAACTGCGGGCCGTTCAGGTCGCGCATGTTTTTGAGCGTGTTCACCAGGCCGACCACATCGTGTCCATCAACCGGGCCAATATAGTTAAAGCCCAATTCTTCAAACAACGTGCCCGGAACCACCATACCTTTCAGGTGCTCTTCGGTACGTTTGAGCAGCTCTTTAATCGGCGGTACGCCAGAGAAAACTTTCTTGCCGCCTTCACGCAGCGATGAATAGAGTTTGCCCGAAAGCAGTTGTGCGAGGTGGTTATTGAGCGCACCGACGTTCTCGGAAATCGACATTTCATTGTCGTTGAGAATAACGAGCATATTTGGGCGAATGTCGCCCGCATGGTTCATCGCTTCAAACGCCATACCCGCAGTGATTGCGCCATCGCCAATCACACAAACTGTGCGGCGGTCTTTGCCTTCTTTTCCTGCGGCTACTGCGATACCAATTCCCGCACTGATTGAGGTGGATGAGTGGCCCACGCTCAATACGTCATATTCGCTCTCGGCGCGCCACGGGAACGGATGCAAACCACCTTTCTGGCGGATAGTGCCAATTTTGTCACGACGACCCGTAATGATTTTATGCGGATAAGCCTGATGACCGACATCCCAGATTAACTGGTCGAACGGAGTGTTATACACATAGTGAAGCGCTACGGTCAGTTCAACCGTGCCAAGGCCAGAGGCAAAGTGCCCACTGGAGCGACTTACGCTATCGAGCAGGTAACGACGCAGCTCGTCACACAGTTTCGGCAAGCTATCTTTTGGCAACAGGCGTAGCTCAGGGGCTGATTCCACCAGTGCGAGGGTCGGGTATTTGGCAATATCAAAACTCATTAGAAACTCATCGTGGTGTTTACTCTTCATCCTTCAAGCCTGCGCCCGAATGCCAAAGGGTAAGTTAATAATTATTTATCACGTTGGATTATATAGCTCGCTAACGCTTCCAGTGCGGTAGTGTCTAACGACTGGCGAGCCAGGCCTTCCAACGCCCTGAGAGAATCCTGGTAGAGATCCCAAGCTTTAGTTTTGGCATTTTCAAGCCCCAACAAGGCCGGATAGGTACTTTTACCCAGATGCTGGTCGGCGCCCTGGCGTTTACCCAGTGTAGCGGTATCACCAATAACGTCGAGGATATCGTCCTGAACCTGGAATGCCAGCCCGATGCTTTCAGCGTAACGGTCAAGCAACGGCAGGGCGTTACGGCCTGCATCACCTGCGCTCAATGCACCCAGACGAACGGCGGCACGAATTAGCGCACCTGTTTTATGGCGATGAATGCGCTCAAGGCTTTGCAAATCTACATGCTTACCTTCCGCTTCCAGATCCAGTGCCTGGCCACCGCACATTCCCGCAACGCCACTGGCTGTTGCCAGTTCTTTTACCATTGCCAGCCTGTCGGCAATCGCCACGCCAGTCATAGGTGCATCACTGAGTATAGAAAACGCCAACGTTTGTAGGGCGTCTCCGGCCAAAATGGCACTGGCTTCACCGAACTTAATGTGACAGGTCGGCTGCCCACGACGTAAATCGTCGTCGTCCATGGCAGGTAAATCATCATGAATCAATGAATAAGCATGGATACATTCGATTGCCGCAGCAGGTGCATCCAGCGTCTCTTGCGCTATGCCGAACATTTCCCCGGTCGCATAAACCAGGAAAGGGCGCAGTCTCTTGCCACCAAATAGTGCGCCATAGTGCATAGCCTCAACCAGAGGAGTGTTCTGAAACGGTAGCGGTGCCAGAAAACGCAGCAGCGCATCGTTGGCCCGCTCGGCGTGGGCCTGCAACTGATGGTTAAAATCCATTTACTCGTTATCCGGGGTAAAAGGCTTGAGTGGGGCGTCTTCGCTATCGTTTAGCAGGATTTGTACGCGTTGCTCTGCCTGTTGCAGTTTCACTTGACCCTGACGCGCCAGTTGCACGCCACGTTCAAATTCATTTAACGCCTCTTCGAGCGCTAAATCTCCGCTTTCAAGACGAGTAACAATCTGCTCAAGCTCCACAAGCGCAGTTTCAAAACTGGCCGGGACTTCGGTTTTTTTCGGCATAGTGAATGTCTGACTCTAATAATTTTTGCGACTCTGCAATGGTAGCGGAAACTGACAAGCAAGTAACCATGAGCATGTTGGTTAGCAGATGTTAGTGATATACTTGCGCGCCTCGGATGCAGCGGCAACTCGCCGTTGCAGTTCTTTAAGTCTTCCAGCCCGCATGGTTTACCGTGCCTGGCTCATCAACGAATCATAGCCGCCATGAAGTTTATCATTAAATTGTTCCCGGAAATCACAATCAAGAGTCAATCTGTGCGCATACGCTTTATTAAGATGCTCACCGGGAACATTCGCAACGTTTTAAAACACTACGATGAAGATCTGGCGGTTGTTCGCCACTGGGACAACATTGAAGTTCGCGCTAAAGATGAAAATCAGCGCATCGCCATTCGTGAAGCATTGACCCGCATTCCTGGTATTCACCACATTCTGGAAGTTGAAGATGTGCCGTTTACCGATTTGCACAATATCTTCGAACAGGCGCTGGAACTTTATCGCGAGCAACTGGAGGGCAAAACCTTCTGCGTGCGTGTGAAACGTCGTGGTAAGCATGAGTTTAGCTCGATTGAAGTTGAACGCTATGTCGGCGGCGGCCTGAATCAGCACATTGAATCAGCGCGCGTAAAACTGACTAAGCCTGAAGTGACCGTTAATCTGGAAATCGAAAACGATCGCCTGCTGCTGGTGAAAGGCCGTTACGAAGGTATCGGCGGCTTCCCGATTGGTACGCAAGAAGATGTGCTGTCGCTGATTTCCGGTGGTTTCGACTCCGGGGTTTCCAGCTATATGCTGATGCGTCGCGGTTGCCGCGTGCATTATTGCTTCTTTAACCTCGGTGGTGCGGCGCACGAAATCGGCGTTAAACAAGTGGCGCATTATCTGTGGAACCGTTTCGGTAGCTCCCACCGTGTGCGTTTCGTGGCGATCAACTTTGAGCCTGTTGTTGGCGAAATCCTCGAGAAAGTCGAAGACGGCCAGATGGGCGTGGTGCTCAAACGTATGTTCGTACGTGCCGCTTCCCGTGTGGCAGAGCGCTACGGCGTGCAGGCGCTGGTGACTGGTGAAGCACTGGGTCAGGTTTCCAGCCAGACGCTGACCAACCTGCGTTTGATCGACAATGTTTCCGATACGCTGATTTTGCGCCCGCTTATCTCTCACGATAAAGAGCACATCATCGATCTGGCACGTGAAATTGGTACCGCTGATTTCGCTCGTACCATGCCGGAATACTGTGGTGTTATCTCGAAGAGCCCAACCGTTAAAGCGGTGAAGGCGAAGATTGAAGCAGAAGAAGCCAACTTTGACTTCTCTGTCCTCGATCGTGTGATTGAAGAAGCCACCAACATCGATATCCGTGAAATTGCCAATCAGAGCAAAGAAGTGGTAACGGAAGTTGAAACCGTTGATGCGTTTGGCCCGAATGACGTGCTGCTGGATATCCGTTCTATCGACGAGCAAGACGATAAGCCATTCAAGCCAGAAGGCGTGGAAGTGGCATCACTGCCATTCTATAAACTGAGCACCGCATTCGGCGATTTGGACCAGAGCAAAAACTATTTGCTGTGGTGCGATCGTGGTGTGATGAGCCGTTTGCAGGCGCTGTATCTGCGTGAGCAAGGTTTTGAGAACGTGAAGGTTTATCGCGCTTAAATTATTCGACAAGGGTCTTTCTCACAGGAGGACCCTTTCACAACTCCAGTGTCGATAACGCTTGTTTCAATTCCCGTGCAATCTCAGGAATCTGTTCTTTTTCGAAGAATCCCATTGTGACACCAATAGCCAACAGGTTGCCTTTACGGTTCAGTATCGGGCAGGCGATTGATTGCGCACCAGGGATTCCCTGCGCAGGTTTATAGCGCACGGCGTATCCCCGTCTTGTTGTCTCTTCAATTAATTGCTGTTCTCGCTCATTCGCTGGCGTGTAATTGCCAAAGCACATATACACTTGCCCGGCAGCACTTAAGTGAAGCGGGATTGGCGTATTATCGCGAAAATCAATTTCGACATTTCGAAAACTGCGGTGATAGTGGCGTAGAACAAGATTGCCCGATTGAGCAATGACCATACCAGTTGAGAGATTCATCCGATCGCGAAACTCGCACAGCAAGTTGTTGATCAAAGAGAGTGGATCGGCGTGAGTTGCTGCACTACTGGCGAGCCGCACAATCGTGTCACCCAAGCAGTACTGCCCGCTGCCATCCTGAAACAATATTCCCGTCCGGCAAAGTGAAACAAGATACTTATGCAGACGGCTTTTTGATAAGCCGCAACCTTTTGCTATATCCGTTGCTCTAGCCCGGCCATGCTGCGTGGCGATGTACTCCATAATGGAGACCGCAATATCGACTGAATTAACACCTTGTATCGTTTCTGGCATGGTATATCCCGTTCTCAATCTTCGCTGAGTCTATCACTAAACCCTCTGATATCGATCCGACTTCACATTCCTTAAACCTTGATTTCGGGATTAAACGATCGTTGATATCTCTCAAGTTCACCATTGGTTTACCATGGTTCACTAATGGTGATTAAAAACAGGAGGTATTTCATGGAAGCGTTGAGCAAATATCGATTACAACGAAGAATGTTACTTAAAGGGATGGGCGTTATTGGGTTAGCTTCACTTACACCCTGTATGTTGGGTTTACGTCAGGCAAACGGCGAGCCACTACCACGGGTGCGCCTGAAACTCTCGGATTACAAGACCTACCGCTCCACCTGTGCAATGGAGTGCTTGCATTGCAATTTGACTGCCTTTGTCTGGCAAGACCGTTTGATGAAAATCGAGGCAAGCAAAGATTTCAATGTGAAATGTTGCCTGCGCGGTATTAGCCGTACCAAATGGGTATATCACCCACTACGTTTGACCCAGCCACTTTTGCGTACCGGTGAGAAAGGGAAAGGGATTTTTAAACCGATCGGTTGGGATGAAGCTCTCGATCTTATCGAAAATAAGATTCGTGACACGATTGAGGCTCATGGCAATGAAGGGCTGTTAATCACTACCCATGCCGGGAATATGGACTCCATCAAGAATGATATGGGGAAAGCCTTTTTCGACTATCTGGGTGGATCAACCAAACAGGCGGGATCTCTTTGCTGTGCAGCGGTGACTGCAGCCATGATACCCATGCTAGGCCTACGCTATGCAGATACACGCGATACGATAGCTGACAGTCGTTACATTCTTTGCTGGGGGAACAATCCAGCAGTAACCATGCATGCTTATTTCAAAAATTATAGTCAGGCGCAGCGCAATGGCGCACGCATGGTGGTTATCGATCCTCGTTTCAATGAAACGGCGGCAAAAGCAGATGAGTGGATCCCTATTGTTCCGGGTACTGACATTGCTTTGGCTTTGGGGATGATCAAAATCATCATTGATGAAAAGCGTTATGACGCGGAATTTTTGAGAGCACATACCGGTGCCGTTTATCTAATAGACGCACAGCAAAAATTATTGCGTGAAAAAGCTGAAGATCCGGATAGCTATCTGGTCTTCGATACCCGCAGTCAGCGCGTTGTGCGTCATGACTTACCCGGAGTAATACCTGCTCTTTTCAGCAACGAATTGCCAGTTGGCAGCGCGTTTACCACCGTTCTTGACCAGATAAAACAAGAAGCAGAGCCCTGGAATGTTCAACGAGTAACAGAAGAAACTGATATTCCTGAACAGACGGTATTGCGACTTGCTCGTGATTACGCCAGCACAACACCTTCGATGATTATCCAGAATATGTCCGGTGCGCAACGCACTGAATTTGGGACTTATGTCGCTGCGAGCCAATTCTATCTGGCATTGCTCACTGGGAATATTGGTAAACGGGGCGCTGGTGTTTGCGATGCCGGTGGCGCAAGGCAGATGGCTAAGTTCTCCCCCATTATCCCACCTGCACCAAATGCAAAAAAAATTGCGCCAATTCCTGTGTCGAAAATTGGGGAATGGATTGTCCAGCAGAAACCTCATCCTGTTAAGTTCTGGTGGAACATGACGATGGGAGCTATGACTCAACTCCCCAATACCAACCAGGTTCGGGAAGCCTTCAAAAGCGTTCCTTTTGTTGTGGTTGCGGACAACTTGATGACTTCCTCGGCGCTGTATGCGGATCTGGTGCTTCCAGTTACGACCATTTTTGAAGATGTAAGCCTGATGGCTGGTGTGCGTAGTCATTACGTGCAATTGATGGAAAAGGCTGTGGAACCGCCGGGTGAAGCGAAACCTGATTATTGGATTTTTGCCCGACTCGCAGAGCGCTTTGGCTTTGGTGAGGTGTTCAACCAGCCAATAGAGCACTACATCGATGCTTGCCTGGAAGGTTCTGGTATTACTCGTGAGATGTTGGCTAAAGGACCTGTTCGCCCAACGGAGGGCGATTGGATTCCATTCAAAGACGGGCAATTCCGGACCAGTACGGGCAAAGCAAATCTGTTTATAGAAGAGTGGCAAAAGAAAAACTTTTCACCGGTGGTCACCTGGAAACAGGTTTCTGAGTCAGTAAAAGGCTCTCCTGAGCTCGCGAAAAAATATCCTCTAATGGCGGTACAGCGAAAGCTGGCCCGCAGCGTTCATTCTAGCCACGGCATGAATGAATGGATCCTCGAGGTTCAACGTAACCGTCCAAACGTGATGATTCATCCCGATGATGCGCGCTCGCGCGATATCAGCGCTGGCGAATGGGTGGTGGTTTATAACCATCGCGGCGAACATCGGGCGATAGCGGATGTAACCACTCATATAAAGCGTGGTGTGGTGTCGTTAGATAACGGTTGGTGGGAACAACAGGGCGGTAGTAGTAGCCATGTAACGAATGATCATGTGGAACCATTAAGCAACGGACATTGCTGTAACAGTACGTTGGTTGATGTGAGAAGGGAGGCGTAACTGTGGCTAAACAATATGGTTTTCTCATCGATATGAAAAACTGCTATGGCTGCAAAACATGCAGCATGGCGTGTAAATCAGAAAACGAAACACCTCTGGGCGTGCTTTGGCGACGTGTAAGGGAGTGTCGGACGGATGATCCAAACAGTCAGGCATTTATTACGATGTCCTGTAACCACTGTGACGATCCTCAATGCATAAAAGTTTGCCCGGCGAATACCTACCATAAACGTCCTGATGGCATCGTAGTACAGGATCACGACCGCTGTATCGGTTGCCGTATGTGCATTATGGCTTGTCCATATAACGCACCCGTGTTCGATCCCAATGAAGGTAAAACGAGTAAATGTAATCTTTGTGCCGAGAGGCTAGATGAAGGTTTATTACCGCGTTGTGTTGAGTCTTGCCCTGCAGGGGTGCTGCGCTTTGGCGAAATTTCGGCACTACGAGCGGAATATCAAACTCCCTGGGAACGGCTGGAGAAACGTTATCACCTGCCTGACCACCGGATCAGTGGGCCAAATATCGTGATCATTCCTGCGGATGAATAAGGAGCTTATATGGAAATTTATGAATTACCGCTCGTGTTCTTTACTGTTCTGGCGCAATGGGGGATAGGTGGTGTCATCGCTTTAACTCTTTGCCTGGTTGGGAGAGATAGGGTTTTTGATACGCTAACAACGCGCAAAATTGCATCAGCTTTTTGGCTGGTAACTGTAGTAGGTTCCTGTGCTTCTTTGGCACATTTGGGGTCGCCATTGGGAGCCTATCGGGCTTTTGCTGGGATAGGGCGCTCATGGCTTAGTCGTGAAGTCGTTGCCTTTATTTTGCTTAATGGCGCTCTGACGTTGTGGCTCATAATGTGCTGGTTTGCGAACGGTTCAGTATGGATGAAAGCCGCCAACTGGGGCGTGTGTTTACTGGGCATTGGCGCAATACTTGTAAGCTCTCAGATCTATTACCAGATGACGCTGCACCCATTGTGGAACACACTCGCCACTCCGTCCGCTTTCTTCGGCACCTCAATATTGCTTGGATTTGCCAGTGTCAGCGTCATGGCAAATTATGTTCAGCAAAATCTCCCGGCTACGCTTAAATTTGGGTTGTTGCTGGGAATCGCGTTGGTCGCAATGTCGCTGTGGATGCGATACAGAATTCCCGGTGCGGAAGCCAGCAGTGCGTTGTTCTGGTGGCAGTTGCTGGCAAGTCTTGTCGTAAGTGGCTGGCTATTATCTCGCGCAGGCAGTAGAAAAATCCCGTTATTTGCAGGGATATTGCTGGTAGGGATAATTCTATCGGGTGAATTTGCAGGCAGGATGTTGTTTTATGGCAACGTCATGAGCGGAGCGCCCTGGTTTTAGGGCGCTTACAGATTAGACCCGATAATCGAAAATACCCGGAGGCAAGACAACCTGAGCCGCTACTTCAGCGGCTTTTTCTTTCCCTGCCAGCAGATGGATAATCTTTAGGGCAAAATCCATCGCAGTACCTGGCCCTTGACTGGTCAACAGGTTAAAACGCGGATCCCAGACCATACGTTTATCTTGCCATTGTTCTTCTGGAATCGTCTCTTTTAGCCCAGGAAAACCAGTCATATTGGCGATTGGGAAAAGTTCATGCGGAACTAATACCGTACCGGCTGCGGCACATATAGCGGCAACGATGCGTCCTGAAAGATGGAATTGGCGCACGGTTTCAACCAGCAGTGGGCTGTCGCGGAAACATTCCGCACCTTTTAAGCCGCCCGGCAACACGATGATATCGAACTCACCGTCCGCCACTTCAACCAGCGGTGCGTCAGCCAGCAGTTTTACCCCACGCGAACAGGTAATCGTCAGATCCCCATCGCTGGCAACGCTTGCTGTAGTAACGCTAATACCGCCACGGACCAGAAGATCGATAGTGGTGACAGCTTCGGTCTCTTCAGTCCCAGGAGCCAGACAAACCAGTGCTCGAGCGCTCATATTCATTCTCCTTACGCTTTATTTGCTCATACAAGCGGCTGTTCACCGGCACTGAAAGGCCATGGGCGCGCGCGCGTTGCAGTAAATAACCAGTAATGTAATCAATCTCAGTGTGGCGTTCGATGCGCACATCCTGAAGCATCGATGAAATGTTTTCCGCCGTGCTTTCGATAACTTCGCCGACATAATAAATCAAGTCTTCGGCCGTAGTGTGGTGACCTTCACGTTCCATTACTCTGGCGACCTCATGGCATATCTCATCAACTTCGCTCTGATGATGGCGCAGCTCACCATTCGGGCAATTGTAGAGTGCAGTAAGTGGGTTTATCACACAGTTCACAGCCAGTTTTTTCCAGTTCGCTGCAAGAATGTTGTCGTGCCAGGCTATTTCAGGTAACGCATGGTGCAGCATATCTGCAAGAAAGCTAAAATCGTTGCCCGCAGCGTTCCCAGGCCCAATATGTGTGATGCCATTGGCTACGTGAATAATGATGTTGTTATCGCGTCGGGCAGCATGCGTGGTAGCACCTGATAAAAGGGGTTGGTGCAATGCCCCTAATTCTTCGAGAGTGCCCATACCATTATGTAGCAGCAGAATAGGGCAGTTAGTCGGAAGTTTGCCGGCCAGTGCTTTCACGGCGTCAGAAACCTGCCATGCTTTTAGTGTCACCAGCAATAATTCACTACTTGCGAGAAAATCAGGATCGTTGGCGATAAGCGTTTGGTTGAACACGCTACCATCGGTTTCGACCAGATTGACATGGCAAAAAGGTTGCGGCACGCGCAGCCATCCTTGAACTTCATGTCCCTGCTTAAAAAGCGATGCCAGCCAGAGTTGGCCGAGCGCACCGCAACCTAGCACGGTGATTTTCATTTTGCCTCCTGGCAGCAGATGTTTTGCTTAATCTATATTATACAGGGCTCTCTCCTGCTTTAACGGGTTGTTTTGCGCGGCCCAGCAGGTATTATGCAACGCAACAAAAAGAGAGGGAGAAGAAAGCATGCCATCTTTTGACATTGTGTCTGAAATTGATATCCAGGAAGTGCGTAACGCGATTGAAAACGCGGAACGTGAGGTTGCTACTCGTTTTGACTTCCGTAATGTGCCGGCAACATTTGAACTGAATGAGAAAAATCAGTCCATCAAAGTTGCCAGCGAGTCTGACTTCCAGGTCAACCAACTGTTGGATATTCTTCGTGCCAAGCTGCTTAAGCGCGGTATCGAAGGAGCTTCAATTGATGTGCCGGAAGAGTTCGTGCACAGCGGTAAAACCTGGAGCGTTGAAGCGAAGCTCAAGCAGGGCATTGAATCGACTATCGCCAAGAAAATTGTGAAGCTGATTAAAGACAGCAAGACCAAAGTTCAGGTGCAGATTCAGGGCGAAGAGCTGCGTGTAACCGGCAAATCTCGCGACGATTTACAGGCCGCAATGGCGCTGGTTCGTGGTGGTGATTTGGGGCAACCGTTCCAGTTTAAAAACTTCCGCGACTGATTTTTAAAGGGGCTTTATGCCCCTTTCACCAACTGTTCAATCTCAAATCGATTCGTTAGCTTGCTGTCTATCTTCACGTAGGCGCTGCGTTCCTGCGCGATAATATTCACATCACTCACGCCATGTTGAGCCAGCAAACGCTGTTTTAGTGATTCGTCTGCGGTCACATCTTCCGGAAGTTCAATTCGCAGGCTTGCCACATACGGTGGCTCAGTCATAGTGCTACTGACTAGTAGCCACACCATTGCCAGTAATGCGCCCATCAAGAATACCGTCTGCGAATCAAATAACCCGTCAATCCATCCGCCCAGTGAACCGCCAATGGCTACGCCTAAAAACTGGCTGGTGGAGTAAATCCCCATCGCCGTTCCTTTGTAACCTGCCGGAGATTCCTTGCTGATAAGCGACGGTAAAATAGCCTCCATTAGGTTAAAGGCGAGGAAGAACAATTGGACACCCAACACCAGTTCCCAGAAGTGCGGGCCGGAACCCCACAGAACAATTTCAGCGATTAGCAATAATGCAACACAGCCCACAAACACGCGTTTCATACGGCGTTTTACTTCCGCATAAATGATAAATGGAACCACTGAAGCAAAAGCAATCAACATAGTGCAAAGGTAAACTTTCCAGTGCTCAGACGCCGGGAACCCCGCCTGCTCGAGTTGGCCTGGGAGCGCGACAAACGTCGACATCAACATGATGTGCAGGCACATGATGCCGAAGTTCAGCTTCAGTAGTTTCGGCTCGGCCAGCACTTTGCTAAAGCAGCCTTTCACCATGCCGGACTCGCGGTTCAACACATGGCTTTTGGTGTTTGGCACCACCCACAGGGTGATTAAAATGCCGCAACTTGCCAATACGGCAATCATCCAGAACAGTGCGTTTAAGCCGAGGCTATGGGTGATGATTGGGCCTAGTACCATGGCGATGGCAAAGGTGACGCCGAAGCTTACGCCGATAAAAGCCATGGCTTTGGTACGATTCTGTTCGCGGGTTAAATCCGAAAGCAGTGCCATTACAGCCGCAGCAATTGCACCTGAGCCTTGTAATGCACGGCCAAGAATAACGCCCCAGATAGAGTCAGACAGCGCAGCTATTACGCTACCAAGCACGAATATCAGCAAGCCACCGATAATTAGCGGTTTGCGGCCAATACGGTCGGAAAGCAGACCAAAAGGAATCTGGAAGACAGCTTGAGCAAGACCATAGATGCCGATGGCAATACCAATTAGCGCTTCACTGGCACCCTGTAGCGCCATTCCGTAAGTAGTAAGAACCGGTAGCACCATAAACATGCCGAGCATGCGTAGTGAAAATACCGTGCCTAAACCCCACGTCGCTCGTAACTCGACGGGCGTCATTTTGTAATCGTTCATTACCACCTCAGATAAAAAGCAGGCCTTAGTGTAGTGCGTGGGCAGGGGAGGGTAAATGGCTGGTTGTTTAATAAATATTACAATGTGGAATGCTTGATGGCACTAATAAAAAAGGGCGCAATTGCGCCCTTTTATGAGGTTCATGACTTACCAGACGTAAGTCATAAGATTTTGTGAATCTGGCACCATGAAATCGACCGACATCATCACGCTTAATGAGGTAATAGCAACGATTGAAAAGACGAACAATTTGCGCGCCCAGACTTTATCGTCTTCCACTTTATAACCACGTAATGCCATGCCCAACCACCAGACGCTGACTGCAGCAGCAACGACCAGATATTTCCATCCGGCATAACCACCCAGCGACAGCATCAACGTTGCGACAGCAAAAGCGATGATATAAACTGTGATGTGGTTTTTCGCGACCGAAATCCCTTTAACCACCGGCAACACCGGAATGTTGGCGGCCTGGTAATCTTTAAAGCGGAAGATAGCTATCGCGTACGAGTGCGGCATCTGCCACAGGCTAAAGATAGCCAGCAGGATTAAAGCACCGGCATCAAATTCATTGGTTACAGCGCAGTAACCAATAACCGGCGGTGCAGCACCTGACAGGCTGCCAATTAGCGTGCCGTAAACGGATTTGCGTTTCATGTACAGGCTATAAACGCCGACATAAACCACAAAGCCCATTACACCTAACCACATAGCCAGCGGATTAGCACCAAACCACAGCAGCATGAAGCCAGCAATACCCAACAAGGTGGCGTATACCAGCGAGGTTTTCGGCGCAATCAAGCCTTTGACCAAAACCCTGTTCTTGGTTCTCTCCATCTTGCGGTCAATATCGCGGTCGATGAAGTTGTTATAAACACAACCCGACGCCACGACCAACGACACCCCAACCAGGGTGGAGATAAACAGGGAATAATCAATACTGCCCTTTGAGGCCAGTAAAAATCCGCCAATGACAGAAATTAAATTGCCGAAAATAATTCCTGGTTTTGTTACTTGCAGGTATTGCTTAATCATATATACCCGTCATCCTTCAGATTGCAGGGGTGTTGGCTGCCCTCTTTCACCCCGGTCACTTAGCTTACTAAGCTCCCGGGGATTCACTCGGTTGCCGCCTTCCTGCAACCCGAATGATTTGGGTATAGGCCGTTCTTAGTGAACCATCATGTTCTGGTTGAGGTTCCACATAATCCAGATAGAGCCGACCACCAGAATGGCTATTATCAGCGCAGTAAAGGCAAAGGCCACCAGGTTCCAACGCTCCTCAGAAGAGGTGTTCATGTGCAGGAAGCACACCAGGTGAACCAAAATCTGTACCACAGCACTTACCAGCACCACGCCAAGAATGACGGCATGGGATGCTGTACCTGTCATCACCATCCAGAACGGGATTGCCGTCAGGATGATAGACAGGATAAAACCAGTCATATAGGTTTTAACGCTACCGTGGTGGGCGCCAGCGTGTTCATTTGAATGGCTCATTACATCGCCCCCATCAGATAAACAACCGAGAATACACAGATCCAAACCACATCCAGGAAGTGCCAGAACAAGCTCAGGCACATCAGGCGAGTGCGGTTAGCAGGGGTCAAGCCGCGACGGTAAACGTGGAACATCATCAACGCCATCCAGACCAGACCCGAAGTTACGTGCAGACCGTGCGTACCAACCAGGGCAAAGAAGCCTGACAGGAAGCCGCTACGATCCGGACCGAAACCTTCTTTGATCAGGTGATGGAATTCATAGATTTCCATCGCGACGAAGCCCGCACCAAACAGGAAGGTCAGCGCAAGCCAGGAGATAACCTGGCTCTTGTTGCCTTTGTTCATGGAGATGATCGCCATGCCGTAGGTGATGGAGCTGAACAACAGCAGGGCAGTTTCAACCAGCACAAATGGCAGTTCGAAAATGTCTTTCCCTGCCGGGCCGCCGGCAGTGCCATTCACCAGAACGGCATAGGTAGCAAACAAGCAACAGAACAGAATGCAGTCGCTCATCAGATAGATCCAGAAACCAAAGACCTTATTGGTTCCTGCATCGTGATGCCCATGCTCAGCGGCGTGGGCGTTAGCGTGAGTGAGAGTTTCAGTTGACATTTTTCAGCCCTGCTTTGGTAATTTCATCGAAGTGCTGGTTTTCCAGTTTTTCGACTTCCGCAACCGGAACGTAGTAATCCACATCTTCGTCGAAGCTTTTCGCAATCCAGGTGATGATGATGCCTGCGAATGAAGCAATCGCCAGCCACCAGATGTGCCAGATCATCGCAAAACCAAACACGGTAGCGAACGCAGCAATTACGATGCCCGCAGCGCTGTTACGTGGCATATGAATCTCTTCATAATGCGTTGGCTGTTTGTACGCTTCACCTTTCTCTTTCATTTCCCAGAATGCATCACGTTCATGAACGTGTGGCAGGTGGGCAAAGTTGTAGAACGGAGGAGGGGAAGAAGTTGCCCACTCCAGCGTACGGCCACCCCACGGGTCACCAGTCAGATCACGGTTCTGCTCACGGTCACGGATTGATACGTAGAACTGAATCAGCTGGCACAGGATGCCCAGAGCAATCAGCGCTGCACCGCAAGCTGCAACAACCAGCAGAGTGTGGAACTGCGGATCAATCTGTTGGCTCAGGCGACGGGTCATACCCATGAAGCCCAGCACGTACAGCGGCATAAATGCGACGAAGAAGCCGATGATCCAGAACCAGAATGCACGCTTGCCCCAGGTTTCGTTCAGCGTGAAGCCGAAGGCTTTTGGCCACCAGTAAGTCAGGCCAGCGAAGCAACCGAACACCACACCACCGATAATCACGTTATGGAAGTGAGCAATCAGGAACAGGCTGTTGTGCAGTACGAAGTCAGCACCCGGAACCGCTAACAGAACACCGGTCATGCCACCGATAGAGAAGGTGACGATGAAGCCAATGGTCCACAGCATCGCGGAGTTGAAGACGATACGACCCTGATACATGGTGAACAGCCAGTTGAAGATCTTCACCCCTGTTGGGATGGCGATAATCATAGTGGCGATACCGAAGAACGCATTGACGTTCGCGCCGCTGCCCATGGTGAAGAAGTGGTGCAGCCAAACGATGAACGACAGTACCGTAATCGCGATGGTCGCCCACACCAGAGAGGTGTAACCGAACAGGCGTTTTTTCGAGAATGTCGCAACCACTTCTGAGAACACACCAAACACCGGCAGCACCAGGATATAAACTTCCGGGTGACCCCATGCCCAGATGAGGTTGATATACATCATCATGTTGCCACCCATATCATTGGTAAAGAAATGGGTGCCAAGGTAGCGGTCAAGGGTCAACAGTGCGACGGTCACGGTGAAGATTGGGAATGCCGCGATAATCAGTACGTTGGTACACAGCGAAGCCCAGGTAAACACCGGCATTTTGAACATTGTCATGCCAGGCGTACGCATATTCAGGATAGTAACGAAGAAGTTAATACCCGTTAATGTCGTACCGATACCCGAGAGCTGAAGTGCCCATATCCAGTAGTCGACGCCAACCCCCGGACTGTATTCAATGCCCGATAGCGGCGGATAAGCCACCCAACCGGTTTGCGCGAATTCACCTACCCCAAGAGACAGGTTAACCAGCACCACACCCACAACAGTGAACCAGAAGCTCAGGTTGTTCAGGAATGGGAAGGCAACGTCACGCGCACCAATCTGCAACGGCACGACAACGTTCATCAAGCCGATAACAAATGGCATCGCCACGAAGAAGATCATGATTACGCCGTGGGCGGTAAAGATCTGGTCGTAGTGATGAGGTGGCAGGAAGCCTGCTTCTCCGGCGGAAGCCAGAACTTGCTGGCTACGCATCATGATGGCATCAGCAAAGCCACGCAGAAGCATGACGATTGCGACAATCACGTACATTATGCCGAGGCGTTTGTGGTCAACCGAGGTGAACCACTCTTTCCATAAATATTCCCACTTACCGAAGTAAGTGATAGCTGCAACTAGCGCCAGTCCCCCGACGATAATTGCTGCCACCGTAACCATGACAATGGGCTCATGGTATGGGATTGCATCCAGTGTAAGTTTTCCGAACATCGTATTATTCCTCGGCCCCTTAGTGAGAGGTTTCCGCGTGACTCATGTCCATGCCTTCCATACCTTCGTGCGCAGCGTGCTCGCCTTCAGGTTGGGTCATGTCCATGCTCTTCCCGTGCCCCATGAATTTGTTGATTACGTCTTTAAACAAATCTGGCTTAACAGCGGAGAAGTATTCGACTTTGTTGTATTCGCTAGGCTGTGCCAGTTTCTCGTAAGTTGCCATATCGTTCATGACTTCTGGAGATTGTTTAGCTTTAGCAACCCATTGGTTAAAGGTGTCCATATCTGGGGTGGCGATTGCCTTGAACTTCATCCCAGAGAAACCTTTACCACTGTAGTTAGACGAAATACCGTCGTAGGTGCCTGCTTCGTCAGCAATCAAGTGCAATTTGGTCTGCATACCTGCCATTGCGTAGATTTGGCTGCCCAGGCGCGGAATAAAGAAGGAGTTCATCACTGAGTTAGAAGTGATTTTGAATTCCACCGGGGTATTGGCTGGGAAGGCGATTTCATTCACCGTAGCAATACCTTGCTCTGGATAGATGAAGAACCATTTCCAGTCCATGGCGATAACTTCGATGGTCACCGGCTTTGCATCGTGAACAAGCGGTTTGCTTGGCTCAAGAGCGTGCGTGGTTTTCCAGGTTAGTACCGCGAGGAAGATGACGATAAGGATAGGAATCGTCCAGACCACAGCTTCAACTTTGTTCGAATGCGACCAGTTGGGGCTGTATTTGGCGTTTGTGTTTGAAGCACGATACTTCCAGGCAAAACCGATAGCCATTGCGATAGCGGGTATTACTACTATCAACATCAGCCCGATTGCTGTCAGTATCAATGAACGTTGTTCCAGTCCAATTTGTCCTTTGGGGTCCAGAAGTGCAGAATCACAGCCACTCAGTAAAAAAGTGCCTGTAATTAATGCCATCCATCCCAAACTTTTATTGTATTTCCTGAGTCTCATTTAACGACCTCAATTCCGGGGAGCTCTAATTGTCGTTTAAAGTGTGAAGGCATTTTACGGGAAGGTTACATTACTGTAAACATGAATGGCGTAGTGTCAGTGTGGTGTTACCGGGTTCTGCCGACAATGTCACATAGAATGCAACAAACTGTAAAATATCGAGATAGCCCGCACCTTGCTGGGTTATAACGAAAACCTATGTTGCTATAAATAGTGTAGGTTAATTGGTATAACCAATCATTTGGCTAAACATAAATTTAACAAAATAGCATCAATTAACAAACGAGATGAGCTGTAAATTAATTGACCGGCTGGCTGAATCGGTTAAAGGTACGAAGAAAATAATTTTCCTGCTAATAATGTAAAAAAAGAGTCTTGCTTTCGAGAAATAATTCACCCAACGAATAACTGCGTGTTAACTGAACAATATAATCACGCGTCGAAACTTATTATTAATATTTATTGGGTGATTTTTAGACCAGTGCCGTTTTTCGCAAAGCCAGGTAATCGAGCAACCCACCAAACAAAATCCCGCCAATAGCAAAAAGCGCACCCCATTCGAGGAACTGAAGGTTGAACGCCCAGTTTGTCAGGCCGATGGCATTGGTAATCAACACCACCAACCACACGGCGAGAAGCGCACAGCCCAGCATCAATGCCCGTAGAGCAATGCGATAGGCGGATGAAAATTCACTGCGTGGGATAAAACCATCGTTATTCTGGGTGTATTCCAGCGTTGTTTTGCACACTAACAGCAGCAAAATACCAGGAACAGCGGCTACTACTGAGAACAAGTAAAACGTCGGCCAGCCGTGAGCTTCAACAAACCAACCGGCAATCGGGCCGACATAAACTCGACCTACAGCCGAAAGTGCCGAAAGCAGCGCAAACTGAGTCGCAGAAAACGATTTATTACACAGCGTCATAAGCAACGCGACAAATGCCGCCGTGCCCATGCCACCGCAAAGATTCTCAAAGAAAACGGCGGTTGCCATGCTGAACATATGTTTATCAGTGACGGATAAAATCCAGTAACCGGCGTTGGATACACCCTGTAAAACGCCAAATATCAGCAACGCGCGGAACAGCGACAGGCGCTGCATCAAAATGCCACCGTACAGTGCACCAATTATAGTGGCAATCAGTCCCAGCGTTTTATTCACCATGCCGACTTCGCCCGCGTCAAAACCGACGCCGCGAATTAAAAATGTGGTCGTCAGACTCATCGCGAAGGCATCGCCGAGTTTGTACAACACGATAAGCAGTAGGATTAGCCAGGCATTGTTGCGGCCAAAGAAATCACGCAGCGGCGCGACGACGGCTTGTTCAAGGCTTTTTGGGACCGGAATTGCATCGGTGGGCTCTGGGGCTAGCAATGTCGCGATGATACAAGGCAGCATCAATGCGGCCATCAACCAGTACATGCCTTGCCAGCCAAGATATCTATCCGCAAGCCATAGTGCTAAACCACCCGATACCAGCATCGCCAGGCGATAACCCAACACACTGATTGCTGCACCCGTGCCGCGTTCTTCAGCCGGAAGAACATCCGTTTTCCACGCATCAAAGACGATATCTTGAGAAGCCGAGCAGAAAGCAATGACAACCGCCAATGCTGCCATCCAACGTAACTGCGAGCCGGGTTCAAGGAAACCCATGCCCGCAATAGCAACCAGCAACAGAATTTGGGTGATCAGCAACCAACCACGACGCCGTCCAAGTAGCGGCGGCGTATATCTGTCCATAATCGGCGACCACAGAAACTTAAATACATAGGCTTGCCCGACAAGCGAGAAGAAACCAATGGTTTTAAGATCGATGTTCTCGACCGTCATCCATGCTTGTAGCGTGCCGGAGGTGAGGGCGAGTGGAAGACCGGATGCAAAACCTAAAATCAAAAGGATGGCTGACTTAGGTTGCTGGAAGAGACGCAGATAATGATTGGGCATACTTTGCTCTACAGCCAGCCCGCATGATGCGGGCTGGTGGGGTATTGATTAACGAGCGTTCTGCTTAATAAAGTCGTGAACGCTGGTGTCCTGAGCCATATCAGCAATGGTATCAGTCAATACGGAGTTCACCGCGTTGGCGATATTCTTGTTGGTGGCCTGGAACGCCCCTTCTACGTTATAGCTAGAACGGTAGTTTTTGGTCATCTTGTTGCCATTTTTCGCTGTCGCAATGATCACGATGTCAGCTTTAGTGGCGATGTTGTAGCGCACGCTGCCCTGAGACACGTCAGCAAACAACTGGTTTACGATGATTTGCAGATCAACCGGACTGTTTGGTCCAACCATGTAACCACGAGCAGTCATCTGTTTTTCCAGCACTTCTTGTAGCAAGAAGCGCAGGTCACGAGATGGAGTCAATGTAACCAGTTGGTTATCACGAGTGACTTTAGCCAGAGCCTGGTCTTTACGTTGATCTGCACCGTTGATGCTGACAGTCACACCCATCAAGCTTGGGTCTTGCTGTGGCAAGCTAATGGTTGGAGAAACATCAATGGTAGTTGGTGGTGTTGCACAGCTGGCCAGCATAAATACGGCGACCAACGGGAATAATAGTTTTTTTAACATGTTCGCTATCTCAATGTACTCAAGGGGCAGGCAGATAAAAAATCACGCCATCATAACACTGCGTTTGCCCAGGGGAAGTAGTTAACGCACGTAATTTCATCGCGTTGCGCTTTTTCTGAGCGGTTGCAAAGCTATCTGACCACTTTGCCCTCGATTAGTGCCGTAATCACATTAATCTACAGGGGCTTGGCTAAGAAAATCAGACGAAAGCTAAATAATTGTTGTAATTCCGTTATTAAAACGGCTAAAAGCGGCTAACATTTAAAGGGATGAGTGGCATCTCTACGTAGTCGAGGAGAAAGTTCATGATGATGCGCGAGCAAATAGAATCAAAATTAAGGGCAGCGTTTGAACCCGTGATCCTGGAAGTCGCGGATGAAAGCTATCGTCACAATGTCCCGGCAGGTTCAGAGAGTCATTTCAAAGTGGTTCTGGTCAGCGATCGTTTTGTGGGTGAGCGTTTTTTAAATCGTCATCGTATGATTTATGGCACTTTGAGTGCAGAACTCTCGTCAACGGTGCATGCGCTGGCACTGCATACCTACACCATAAAGGAATGGGAGGGGTTGCATGACACTATTCTCGCCTCCCCACCTTGCCGTGGAGCAGGGTCAATCGCCTGAAGTTAACCTTCAGACTTGCAACTGAGGGAACTTTTCCTTTATGTTGCGGTATATGAATCGTGTTTTATAAAACGGCCTGCGGGCCGTTTTGTTTTGTCTGAAATAGCCCTCGTTATTCCAGGGTTTGGGCAAAAAATCCAAAAGAACTGTGAAAAGGGCCGCAGCAACACTGTGTTGCCGTTCTCGACTCACCTTGGTGATGCCGCTATAATGCTGCGTCTTATTTTTCGGAATGTCTTCGGGACGATTCTGACGACAGGGAATGTGATTCTGATACAGAAGGCATCCCGGTTCTGCGAAGTGCAAATGAGCGCTTCCAGAGTTGACCGAGCACTGTGATTTTTTGAGGTAACAAGATGCAAGTTTCAGTTGAAACCACTCAGGGCCTTGGCCGCCGTCTCACGATTACTATCGCTGCAGACAGCATCGAAACCGCTGTAAAAAGCGAGCTGGTCAACGTGGCAAAGAAAGCCCGTATCGACGGTTTCCGTAAAGGAAAAGTGCCGATGACTGTTATCGCACAACGCTATGGCGCTTCTGTTCGCCAGGACGTGTTGGGCGAATTGATGAGCCGCAACTTTGTTGAAGCGATCATCAAAGAAAAAATCAATCCAGCTGGCGCACCGAACTACGTTCCAGGCGAATACAAACTGGGCGAAGACTTCACCTACGCGGTTGAGTTTGAAGTGTACCCAGAAGTTGAGCTGCAGGGTCTGGAAGCAATCGAAGTTGAAAAACCGGTTGTAGAAGTGACTGACGAAGACGTTGATGCAATGCTGGACACCCTGCGTAAGCAACAGGCGACCTGGAAAGATTCAGACGCTGCTGCAACTGCAGAAGACCGCGTAACTATCGATTTCACCGGTTCTGTAGACGGCGAAGTATTCGAAGGCGGCAAAGCGTCTGACTTCGTGCTGGCAATGGGCCAGGGTCGTATGATCCCAGGTTTTGAAGACGGTCTGGTTGGTCACAAAGCTGGCGAAGAATTCACTATCGAAGTGACCTTCCCGGAAGATTACCACGCTGAAAACCTGAAAGGTAAAGCGGCTAAGTTCGACATCGTTCTGAAGAAAGTAGAAGAGCGTGAACTGCCAGAATTTACTGAAGAATTCATCAAGCGTTTCGGCGTTGAAGATGGTTCTGTAGCTGGTCTGCGCACCGAAGTTCGTAAAAACATGGATCGTGAGCTGAAAGGCGCTGTGCGTAACCGCATCAAGTCTCAAGCAATCGACGGTCTGGTTAATGCGAACAACATCGATGTTCCAGCTGCACTGATCGACAGCGAAATCGACGTTCTGCGTCGCCAGGCTGCTCAGCGTTTTGGTGGCAACGAAAAACAAGCGCTGGAACTGCCACGTGAACTGTTCGAAGAACAAGCTAAACGTCGCGTAGTTGTTGGCCTGCTGCTGGGCGAAGTCATTCGTACCCACGAGCTGAAAGCTGATGAAGAACGCGTTAAAGGTCTGATCGAAGAAATGGCTTCTGCCTACGAAGATCCGACTGAAGTTGTAGAATTCTACAGCAAAAACAAAGAACTGATGGACAACATGCGTAATGTTGCTCTGGAAGAACAAGCTGTTGAAGCTGTTCTGTCTAAAGCGAAAGTGACTGAGAAAGCCACTAACTTTAGCGAACTGATGAACCAGCAAGCGTAAGCATAATTTTTGGCATCATCGCCAAAATATTGCTGCATCAAGCCCGTCACCTACTGGTGGCGGGCTTTTTTTATCAGTGACTCCCTGAAAACCCATCAATAAAACGCAGTTTCAGGGTTAGCGTAACAAGAAAAGGTTGTTATGCTTGAAACAGGGCAAGCTTATCCCCATAAATAAGGGCATGGCTCGAAAATGGATCCCTGACTGATAATCCGTCCGAATAAGGTAATAGGTGTAAGCAGGAGCGTAGTCTTCTTCTGGCACCTCAAGTAGAATCAGTGCTGCAGGTATCGAAGGCTTAATTATTCCAGGAGACGGAAATGTCATACAGTGGCGAAAGAGATCAATTTGCACCCCATATGGCCCTGGTGCCGATGGTTGTTGAACAGACATCGCGTGGCGAGCGTTCATACGATATCTATTCCCGTCTGCTTAAGGAACGTGTCATCTTTATGACGGGCCAGGTCGAAGACCATATGGCTAACCTGATCGTAGCGCAGATGCTGTTCCTGGAAGCAGAAAACCCAGAAAAAGACATCTATCTCTACATCAACTCACCAGGTGGTGTGATTACCGCTGGTATGTCTATCTACGATACGATGCAATTTATTAAACCAGATGTCAGTACCATCTGTATGGGACAAGCCTGTTCTATGGGTGCATTCCTGCTGACCGCTGGGGCGAAGGGTAAGCGCTTCTGCTTACCGAACTCACGAGTGATGATTCACCAGCCGCTGGGCGGTTATCAGGGCCAGGCTACGGATATCGAAATCCATGCCCGCGAAATCCTGAAAGTGAAAGCTCGTATGAACGAACTTATGGCGCAACACACGGGCAAATCTCTTGAAGAAATAGAGAGAGACACCGAGCGTGACCGTTTCCTCGCAGCAAATGAAGCGGTAGAGTATGGCTTAGTTGACTCAATCCTGACTCACCGTAGCTAATGCCCGAAAATAGTGAGCCGTGTACTATTATTGTTATAGCAGCGGCTCATAGCGCGCTTACGATTGGCTGCGCCGTAGAATGGCACTTGCGCCGTCCTGTTCGGTGCACAGAAACAAATAAGAGGTTTTACCGATGACAGATAAGCGCAAAGACGGTTCAGGCAAACTGCTGTACTGCTCTTTTTGCGGCAAAAGCCAGCATGAAGTGCGTAAACTGATTGCCGGGCCGTCAGTGTATATCTGCGATGAGTGTGTCGACTTATGTAACGACATTATTCGCGAAGAGATTAAAGAAGTCGCTCCGCACCGGGAACGTAGTGCGCTGCCGACTCCGCATGAAATCCGTCACCATCTCGATGATTACGTCATCGGTCAGGAACAGGCTAAAAAAGTCCTGGCGGTTGCGGTTTACAACCACTACAAACGTCTGCGTAACGGCGACAGCACCAACGGTATCGAACTGGGCAAAAGTAACATTCTGCTCATCGGGCCGACGGGTAGCGGGAAAACCCTGCTGGCTGAAACCCTGGCACGTTTACTGGATGTTCCATTCACCATGGCTGATGCCACAACGTTAACCGAAGCAGGTTACGTGGGTGAAGATGTCGAAAACATCATCCAGAAACTGCTGCAGAAATGTGATTACGATGTGCAGAAAGCACAGCGCGGTATCGTGTATATCGATGAGATCGACAAAATCTCCCGCAAATCTGATAACCCGTCCATCACTCGTGATGTGTCTGGTGAAGGTGTGCAGCAGGCGTTGCTGAAACTTATCGAAGGTACTGTCGCGGCGGTTCCGCCTCAGGGTGGCCGTAAGCATCCACAGCAAGAGTTCTTGCAGGTTGATACCTCCAAGATTCTGTTTATCTGTGGAGGTGCATTCGCAGGGCTGGACAAAGTTATTGCTAACCGCGTTGAAACCGGTTCAGGTATTGGCTTTGGCGCGACCGTAAAAGGTAAATCTCAGAAGGCGACCGAAGGTCAGCTGTTAGGCCAGGTTGAGCCTGAGGATTTGATCAAATTTGGTCTGATTCCTGAATTTATCGGCCGTCTGCCAGTTGTTGCTACGCTGACTGAACTGAGCGAAGAAGCACTGATTCAGATCCTGAAAGAGCCGAAAAACGCCCTGACCAAGCAGTACCAGGCGTTGTTCAATCTGGAAGGTGTTGATCTGGAATTCCGTGACGAAGCGCTGGATGCCATTGCTAAGAAAGCAATGGCACGTAAAACCGGTGCTCGTGGTCTGCGCTCCATCGTAGAAGGCGCATTGCTGGATACCATGTACGATCTTCCTTCTATGGAAGACGTCGAGAAAGTGGTGATTGACGAATCCGTCATCGACGGTCAAAGCAAGCCATTATTAATTTATGGCAAGCCGGAAGAGCTACAAGCATCCGGTGAATAATTCGCCAAAATAACCAGTCAGTTAGTCTAAAAAGGGGGATTTATATCCCCCTTTTGCTTTTCCTTCATTCCTGGCATTGAATGCTCGGGAAACATCCCCATATACTGAATTACTTGTTGGTGATGCCATGATTCCTGTCATCCTTCAAGTGCAGGAGCGTTGTTTACGCCTTCCTGCAAATTGAAAGATTTAAGGTATAAACAGAGGACATCGCCCCATCACCAGGCGGACCTTAACTAAGAGAGAGCTCTATGAATCCTGAGCGTTCTGAACGCATTGAAATCCCCGTATTGCCATTGCGCGATGTGGTGGTTTATCCGCACATGGTAATTCCACTGTTTGTCGGGCGAGAAAAATCCATTCGTTGCCTGGAAGCGGCCATGGATCATGATAAAAAAATCATGCTGGTGGCGCAGAAAGAAGCCTCGACAGATGAGCCAGGTGTCAATGACCTGTTCTCAGTGGGAACCGTCGCATCCATTTTGCAAATGCTGAAACTGCCAGACGGCACGGTAAAAGTGCTGGTTGAGGGTTTACAGCGTGCGCGTATCACCACGCTTTCTGACAACGGTGACCATTTCTCAGCGCAGGCTGAGTACCTGAATTCGCCAGCTATCGAAGAGCGCGAACAGGAAGTGCTGGTGCGCACCGCAATTGGTCAGTTTGAAGGCTATATCAAACTGAACAAAAAAATCCCGCCAGAAGTGCTGACATCGCTGAACAGCATTGACGATCCTGCTCGTCTGGCTGACACCATTGCTGCACATATGCCGTTGAAACTGACTGATAAACAGTCAGTTCTTGAGATGTCCGATATTAACGAACGTCTTGAATATCTGATGGCCATGATGGAGTCAGAAATCGATCTGCTGCAGGTTGAGAAACGTATTCGCAACCGCGTTAAAAAGCAGATGGAAAAGAGCCAGCGTGAGTACTATCTGAACGAGCAAATGAAAGCCATTCAGAAAGAACTCGGCGAAATGGACGACACGCCAGATGAAAACGAAGCGCTAAAACGCAAAATCGACGCGGCTAAAATGCCGAAAGAAGCGCGTGAAAAAACCGAAGCGGAATTGCAAAAACTGAAAATGATGTCGCCAATGTCTGCGGAAGCAACAGTGGTTCGTGGCTACATCGATTGGATGGTGCAGGTACCGTGGAATGCGCGCAGCAAAGTGAAAAAAGATCTGCGTCAGGCGCAGGAAGTCCTCGATACCGATCATTACGGCCTTGAGCGCGTGAAAGATCGTATCCTGGAATACCTCGCAGTCCAGAGTCGCGTTAACAAGCTCAAAGGTCCAATCCTGTGCCTGGTTGGGCCTCCTGGTGTAGGTAAAACCTCTCTGGGTCAGTCCATCGCACGTGCGACCGGACGTAAATACGTGCGCATGGCTTTGGGCGGCGTGCGTGATGAAGCGGAAATTCGCGGTCACCGTCGTACATACATCGGTTCTATGCCAGGCAAACTGATTCAGAAAATGGCGAAAGTGGGCGTTAAAAACCCATTATTCCTGTTGGATGAAATCGACAAAATGTCTTCAGACATGCGTGGCGATCCGGCATCTGCTCTTCTGGAAGTCCTTGATCCAGAACAGAACGTGGCGTTTAACGACCACTATCTGGAAGTGGATTACGATCTCAGCGACGTGATGTTCGTGGCAACCTCTAACTCCATGAACATTCCGGCACCGCTGCTGGACCGTATGGAAGTTATTCGTCTTTCCGGTTACACCGAAGATGAGAAGCTGAACATTGCCAAACAGCATCTGTTGACCAAGCAGATTGAACGCAATGCGCTGAAGAAAGGTGAGATCACGGTTGAGGATAGTGCTATAAGCGGCATTATTCGTTACTACACTCGTGAAGCGGGCGTGCGTAGTCTGGAGCGTGAAATCTCCAAACTGTGCCGTAAAGCGGTCAAACAGCTGCTGCTGGATAAATCGCTCAAGCACATCACCATTAACGGCGACAATCTGAAAGATTTCCTCGGCGTTCAGCGCTTTGACTATGGTCGTGCTGACAGCGAAAACCGTGTGGGCCAGGTAACTGGTCTTGCGTGGACCGAAGTGGGTGGCGATCTGCTGACTATCGAAACCGCATGTGTGCCGGGCAAAGGCAAGCTGACTTACACCGGTTCTCTGGGTGAAGTTATGCAAGAGTCTATCCAGGCTGCACTGACCGTAGTGCGCGCCCGTGCAGAGAAATTAGGCATCAATGCTGATTTCTATGAAAAACGTGATATCCACGTTCACGTGCCAGAAGGTGCGACGCCGAAAGATGGCCCAAGTGCGGGTATTGCGATGTGTACTGCGCTGGTATCTTGCCTGACAGGGAACCCTGTTCGTGCAGATGTGGCTATGACCGGTGAAATCACCTTGCGTGGTCAGGTTCTGCCAATCGGTGGTTTGAAAGAAAAATTGCTGGCGGCACACCGTGGCGGTATCAAAACGGTTCTGATTCCGGATGAAAATAAACGCGATCTGGAAGAGATTCCTGACAACGTTCTCGCCGACCTGGATATTCATCCGGTGAAGCGCATTGAGGAAGTTCTGACCCTTGCATTACAGAACGAACCTTACGGAATGCAGGTTGTGACCGCAAAATAGTGACCTGACGCATATTCGGTTAATAAAATCAGAGCTGGCTGGTGAATTGTCACTTGCCAGCTTTTTTTTGTATCGCTACTTTAGATCGCTGGCGATGCATGCCATTAACAACGGGTGTTGTAAGGGCATGACAGGCCTGATATAACTGCTGCGCGGTCGCACTTTGAAGGATACTGGTGCGATATAAATTATAAAGAGAGGAAGAGAAGAGTGAATAAATCTCAACTGATAGACAAAATTGCCGCCGATGCTGATATTTCTAAAGCTGCGGCTGGACGTGCATTAGATGCTGTGATTGCTGCTGTTACCGACTCTCTGAAATCTGGGGAAGAAGTTGCATTGGTTGGCTTTGGTACATTTGCTGTTAAAGACCGTGCTGCCCGTACAGGCCGTAACCCTCAGACAGGCAAAGAAATCACTATCGCTGCTGCAAAAGTACCAGGTTTCCGTGCTGGTAAAGCGTTGAAAGAAGCAGTTAACTGATTTATCGCTAGCTAATACCCGTTAGCATTCGAGTTGCAGGTAGGCGGCCAGAGAGCTTATCCCGATGAGCTTACTTCAGTAAGTGATTTGGGTAAGTGAGTACAGCCAACGCCCCTACAGCTTGAAGAATGATGGTTATACAGGGCAAGGCTAGTAAAGTTAGGTCAGGGCGCATCGTTAGATGTGCCTTTTTTTATGCCTGATGGCTAATTTTGCGCATGTTTGATGATTTGAACCCGTTTTCTTGTCACAATACCCGCTTGCACGCAGCGGCACAGCAGTACGCATATTCAGGGATGCCCATTTAGCGACTGCGCTGGGTTTACCATTCACACTACAGTGGAGTGTTGTTACACCATGATGGACAATTTACGTACGGCGGCAAACAGCCTCGTAATCAAGATAATTTTCGGGATCATTATCGTGTCATTCATTTTGACTGGCGTGAGTGGCTACCTGATTGGCGGTAGTGCCAACTACGCCGCAAAAGTGAATGGCCAGGAAATCAGCCGTGGTCAGTTTGAAAATGCTGTTGCCAGTGAGCGTAATCGCCAGCAGCAACAGCTTGGCGAACAGTTCTCTGTGCTAGCCGGCAATGAAGGCTACATGAAGCAGATGCGCCAACAGGTACTGTCGCGCATGATTGATGAAGCGTTAATGGACCAATACGCCAAACATCTTGGTCTTGGCATCAGCGACGAACAAATCAAACAAGCCATCTTTAAAGAACCCGCATTCCAGAACAACGGCAAATTCGATAACGCGCGTTATACCGCGATTATCGGCAACATGGGTATGACTGCGGATCAATACGCTCAGGCACTGCGTAATCAACTTACCACTCAGCAGCTGATTAATGCCGTTGTGGGTACTGATTTCATGCTGGCGGGTGAAACTGACGAACTGGCAGCCCTGGTGTCGCAGCAACGTGTGGTTCGTGAAGCCACAATTGATGTAAACGCACTGGCTGCGAAGCAGGAAGTTTCCGAGCAGGAAATCAACTCCAGCTATGAGCAGAACAAAAACAACTACATTGCCCCTGAGCAGTTCAAAGTAAGCTACATCATGCTTGATGCGGCTTCTCAGAATGTCGAAATAGCCGATACAGATATTCAGGCTTACTACGACCAGCATCAGGACGAGTTCACTCAGCCTCAACGTAACCGTTACAGCGTGATTCAGACTAAAACTGAAGCCGAAGCTAAAGCGATTCTTGATGAACTGAGCAAAGGCGGTGATTTTGCTGCTCTGGCAAAAGAAAAATCAGCTGACATTATTTCCGCCCGTAACGGTGGTGACATGGGTTGGCTTGAACCAGGCACTACACCTGATGAGCTGAAAAATGCCGGTCTGAAAGACAAAGGCCAGCTTTCTGGTGTGATCAAATCTTCTGTTGGCTTCCTGGTTGTTCGTCTTGATGACATTCAGCCTGCGCAAACTAAACCATTGGCAGAAGTAAAAGACGCCATTGCTACGAAAGTGAAGCAAGAGAAAGCGGTTGATGCTTACTACGCTTTGCAGCAGAAAGTTAGCGATGCGGCGAGCAATGACAACGAATCTCTGGCAAGTGCTGAGAAAGTCGCTGGTGTTAAAGCTGTCGAGACCGGTTGGTTTGGTCACGACAACTTACCTGCTGAGCTGAACTTCAAACCTGTTTCAGATGCTATTTTCAATGGTGGTCTGGTCGGTGCGAATGGTGCTCCGGGTATGAACTCCGACATCATTACAGTAGATGGTGATCGTGCGTTTGTTATTCGTGTCGCTGAGCACAAAGCTGAAGCTATCAAACCGTTGGCTGAAGTTCGCGAGCAAGTTATCGCGCAGGTTAAACATCAGAAAGCTGAGCAACAAGCTAAGCTGGATGCAGACAAGCTGCTGAATGCGTTGAAGTTGGGTAAAGGTGATGAAGCTATGAAAGCCGCTGGCTTGAGCTTCGGTGAAGCGAAAACGCTGACCCGTACTGGTCAGGACCCAATCAGTCAGGCTGCCTTTAATCTGCCATTACCAGCAAAAGATAAGCCAGCCTACGGCGTGGCAAATGACATGCAGGGTAATGTGGTTCTGTTAGCTCTGGATCAAGTTAAACCCGGTGACATGCCGGCAGAACAGAAAAAAGCGATGGTTCAGGGTATCACCCAGAACAACGCCCAGATCACTTTCGAAGCGCTGATGACCAACTTGCGCAAAGAAGCGAAAATTAAGATGGGTGACAGCATCGAACAGCAGTAATTAACCTCGAGGTTTCTCGCAGTTAACTGCAATGCTCTGCAACATTCAAAGGCCGCTTTCGCGGCCTTTTCCACATTTGAAGATTGCCATTTGTAGCTGTTTTTTTTCCTCGGTAAGGTGGCTTCGCTGTCAACACACAAGGAGAAACAGCATGAAAAAAGGAATCAAAAGTGGAATACAAGCAGTGTGCATTGCCGTGGCATTTATTGGTACAAGTATCTGCACTCAGGCTTTGGCTGCCCCAGTTGCTGTCAAAAATGATACGGCCCAAGCTCAACAGCGCAGCGATAAAACCCCTGCAACCCCCGTTGCAACCGCTAAATCGAGCGATGCTGATGATGGCGTGGTAAGTATTAACACGGCGAGCGCAGAAGCTTTAGCAAAAGCAATGAATGGTGTTGGCTTGAAAAAGGCGCAGTCGATAGTGAGTTACCGGGAAGAGTACGGCCCATTCAAGGCACTGGAACAATTGCAAGAGGTACCAGGGATTGGCAGTGCATTGGTAGAACGTAATCTGTCTCACATTAAGCTTTAACGCTTAGTGCTCCTTGCTCGCGCAGGCGGGAAAGTTTGCTATGCTAAATAACAGGTCATACCAGTTTGGTGTGGCCTGATACCTCACCTGAATATTAAAACTACAGTGAAAGGGTTTTAGCGCTATGCAAACACAAATCAAAGTTCGGGGTTACCATCTTGATTTCTATCAGCATGTTAACAATGCCCGCTACCTTGAGTTTCTCGAAGAAGCCCGCTGGGAAGGGCTGGAAAATGCGGCAGGATTCCAATGGATGACAGAGCACAACATCGCCTTCATCGTGGTGAATATCAACATCAATTATCGTCGTCCGGCGGTGCTTGGTGATTTGCTACGTATTGAGAGTTCGTTACAACAACTCAATGGTAAAAGCGGTGTTTTGAGCCAGGTGGTTAAACTTGAACCAGAAGGTGAGATCGTCGCAGATGCGTTACTGACTTTCGTTTGTATCGATTTGAAAACTCAGAAGTCGGTTCCACTGGAAGGGGAACTGCGGGAGAAGTTAGTTCAAATGATGGAGTAATCAAGTCGATAAAGGGGCGTGGCAATTAGCGGACCACGCCCACTAATATTTATTTCAGGCCGGTTTTCTTTTTCATTGCTGCCATTACCCCAGGTTTATCCGCCAGGAAATGGTTAAGCCCGTTAGAACGCAGGTTGCAGGCGGCACATTCGCCACAGCCGTCGCCTTTAATGCCGTTATAGCAGGTCAGCGTTTCGCTACGCACCAGATCCAGTTGCTGCCAGTAATCCGCCAACGCCCATGTTTCTGCTTTATCGAGCCACATCAGTGGTGTTTCGAAGCGAATATCGCGAGCCATACCAAGACTTACGGCATGATTCAGAGCTTTTACGAATTCATCACGACAATCCGGGTAACCGGAGAAATCCGTTTCACAAACACCGGTGATCACCGCTTCGGCCTCAACCTGATAAGCGTAAATCGCCGTCAGCGTCAGGAACAGAATATTGCGTCCTGGAACAAAAGTGCTTGGAATACCTTTTTCTTCGGGATCGTATCCTGGTACTGGAATGCTATCGCGCGTCAGGCTGCTGACAGCCAGTTCATTCAATAGCGTTACATCCAGCACTTTATGCGCACGCGCACCCAGTTTCAGCGCCAGTTCACGAGCAACGTCAATCTCAGCACGGTGGCGCTGGCCATAATCAAATGTCACACAGTGGACTTCATCATACTGCTGTAATGCCTGAATCAGGCAGGTTGTGGAATCCTGGCCACCACTAAAGACGACAACTGCACGTTTCATGAGTAATCCTGTTAAACAGCTAAAAACCTATGGTAACTCGTGGGCAGATAGCTGCCCAGCTTCTTCACGCCATCGTTGGTGGCGGTATCCACGCCTGGGTAAAATCGAACCAGCCCCAGGCGTTGAGCTCAATGCCGTTGACACCCGGCGGCGCGCTGATTTGGTAGCGGTAATTAAACAGCGGTGAGACTATCGCATCGCGCATTAGTGCGCTGAATACCTCCTGCAAACCGGTGCTGCGCGCGTGTTCATCCGGATGGATTTGTACGCGGTCGAGCGTTGCCTGCAAATGGGTGTACTGGCTTTCAGTAAGCACCGCAGGCCACAGCACATCGCTGCGTAACCACTGCTCCAGCGTGTAGACAGGTGCTTCGCCAATCAGACGGTCACCCATCATTAAATCGGCCTCAGCCAACGCCTCACATCCTGCCCAGTTTTTCGCATCATGAAATATCAGTGTGAGCTCGCAACCCAAATCAGCCAGATGTGTTTTAAGCTGCTGCGCCATGACGTGCAACTCAACGGGCAAGTGATAAATCAACGTTAATTGCGGCGGCAGCGTTATCGATTTGGACAATGGCCATTCGGGGAGTTTCCAGCCAGGGATCATCTCGCTGCTTGGGGTGATCAGCGACTCATCGACCGGAAGGCTTTCAATCAACTGCTGCTGCTGAATGATTTGCATCAGGAAGCGTGCCTGTTCTGGTGTTAAATTGCCGTTTTGTTTTACCGCCAGATAGCAAAACCCAAGACTAATGCTATTGCTGACAGGACGTAGATGAACCAACTCGTCTTGCTGACCAATGGCGATTTGCACCGGATGGCGGCAACTGGTGCCCAGTTCGGTGTCGAACAATTGCGGGGTAATCCAGAACTCTACTGCTTTGAGCAGCGGGTGGCTGAGGTGGTAATACTCAAAACTCTCGATACGCACCAGGTTCTCTTTAAAGCTGTTGATGCGAAATGGCCCACAGCCGATTTGGGTATCTTCAGGATGCGCCAGGCGGCTGCAATAACTCGCCAGCCGATGCGCCAGCCAGTAATCGGGAGTATGCAATACAAAGCGGATACATTGCGTATGGGCAAGCTCAATGCTCTTCACGCTGATGAACAAACGTCGCATCGCAGGGAGCGTCAATAACATCATCAGCCGTTGCTGTAACTGCGTGGTTTCCACCGGTTCGCCATTATGCCAGTGCAGTGTCGAGCGAATGAAAAAGTACCAACTGAGGCCATCTTCGGAGACTTGCCAGTGGTGAGCCAGATCGGGCTGCGGTGCCGCGCAGTTCGAGGTGAATCGGGTGAGCCCGGCAAACACCTGGCCCGCGAGGTGCTGTTCGGCACGACCAGGCAGGAACCCCGGTTGCAACGGTTCTAATGGGCGATAGTAGGGAATACGTAAAGTCGGCGTATCGTTTTGCCATTGCCCTCCAAGGAACGGTTGCAGCAATTGGCGCAGCTGTTCAGGGGCGATTTGCGCAAGCTCTAGCGCATTCTGGTGCTGCCCTTTATGGAGTACTTGTTCCATCATTCCGGAACGCACGCTTTCTGGAGTCACCAGAAAACTCAATGTTCCGCGTTTACCGCGCCCAGACTGGGCATGCCATGTCAGCCAACCCGCATCTTCAAGTTGATTAAGCAGCGTTCGTACATGGCGCTCACTGCAAAAGCAGCGCGCCGCGAGTTCAGCTACCGTCACTTGCTGCGGTTCTCCCGCCGAAGGCTGCCATAAGCGTTGAAATTGGTTTAATCGGTTTAACAGTCGCATTGGTGTAAACCCGGAACAATTTTCAGAAAGTATTCACTATTAGTTCCGTATATGCCAGGCGATACTGCCCTCAGTGTTTTAGTCGTCACAAATCGGAGTAAACATGGCTCGTCTGGCTGCATTTGATATGGATGGTACGCTGTTAATGCCCAATCATCTTTTGGGTGAAGAAACCGTGCGTACCCTTAACCGTCTGCGGGATGAACGCCAGATAACCCTCGCGTTTGCCACGGGCCGCCATGTGCTGGAAATGCGTCATGTGCTGAGCAAACTCTCCCTTGAAGCGTTTTTGATTACCGGCAACGGCACGCGTATTCACTCAACGCAGGGCGATCTTCTGCATCGCCAGGATCTATCTCCTGAGGCGGCGGAAATGGTTATCCACGGGCAGTGGGATACTCAGGCGAGTCTGCATGTGTTTAATGACACCGGTTGGCTCACCCAATATGAAGTCGGCGAAATGCTGAATGCTCACGTTTATAGTGGTTTTAGCCCGAAAATTGTCGACGTCAAACGCCTCCCGTCCGATGAAGTCACCAAAATTTGTTTCTGCGCTCCTCACGAGGATCTTGTTCGTTTGAAAGTTCAGTTGGATGAGGCTTTAAGCGGGCGGGCATTCTTATGTTTCTCGGCAGTAGATTGCCTGGAAGTGTTACCGATTGGCTGCAACAAAGGCTCTGCGCTCAATGTATTGAGCCAGCACCTGGGTTTAACGATGAAAGATTGCATGGCGTTTGGCGACGCGATGAACGATCGCGAAATGCTCTCAAGCGTGGGTCATGGTTTGATCATGGGCAACGCAATGGCGCAACTGAAAGAAGATTTACCGCATTTACCTGTTATTGGGCACTGCAATAAACAGGCTGTTTCTCATTATTTGACGCATTGGCTAGATACACCAAACCTCACTTATTCCCCCGAATGATAAGGCATTAAGCCGGCCGGGCGTTTGCCCGGCTTTTTTTCGTTATCTTTCAAGCAGCTTTTCGATTTCCGCTCGGGCTGGCAGCACATCACCAATATTCGCTTTCACCCACTCTGCGTTGTAATAGGTTTCGAGATAGCGCTCACCACTGTCACAAAGCAGTGTCACAATTGAACCCGTGCGGCCTTCAGTGCGCATGCGTGCAGCCAATTGCAGAACACCCCACATATTTGTGCCAGTTGATGCGCCAACTTTGCGGCCGAGAATCGTTTCCAGCCACTGCATAGTTGCAATGCTTGCGGTATCTGGCACGCGCATCATTTCATCAATGACATCCGGGATAAACGACGGTTCGCAGCGTGGGCGACCAATCCCTTCAATTTTGCTGCCAATGGCACTGCGCAAACTGCAATCACGATTCTGCCAGTAATCCATAAATACAGAGTTTTGCGGATCGACTACGGTCAGTTTTGTTGGGTGACCCTGGTAGCGCAAGTAACGCCCGATGGTCGCCGATGTACCGCCAGTGCCCGCGCTCATTACAATATAATCTGGCACCGGGTGAGGCTCATGTTCCATTTGGCGGAAAATACTGTCGGCAATATTGTTGTTACCGCGCCAGTCTGTCGCACGTTCGGCGTACGTGAACTGGTCCATATAATGGCCATTCAACTCACGCTCCAGCATTTCGGAGGCCGCGTAAATTTCGCATGCGCTCTCTACGAAATGGCAGCGGCCACCGTAAAATTCAATTTGCTCTACTTTCCGTTTGGCGGTGCAGGCGGGCATGACGGCAATAAACGGTAAACCTAACAAACGGGCAAAATAGGCTTCAGAAACCGCAGTTGAACCGGAAGACGCTTCAATGATCGTCGTACCTTCTTTAATCCAGCCGTTACACAAACCATATAGAAACAGCGAGCGAGCAAGACGATGCTTGAGGCTACCCGTTGGGTGTGTGCTTTCATCTTTCAGATAGAGCTGAATACCGGGAAAACCAGGTAGCGCCAGGCGAATCAAATGTGTGTCGGCAGAGCGTTGGTAGTCGGCATTAATTTCGCTAATCGCGTGGTTTACCCAGGTACTGGTCATAGTGATGTCCGTTTGTCTATTTGTGCTTAGAGTAATGCAAATGGAAGATAAAAAAGTTGCCTTTTAGCCTTCATTGGCGATTCAATGGAGAAAAATTTTCTCCTGGATACTGCCATGTTAGATAAAATTGACCGTAAGCTGCTATCCTTGCTGCAAAACGACTGCACCCTCTCTTTGCAGGCTCTCGCGGATGCCGTTAATCTGACCACCACACCCTGCTGGAAGCGCCTGAAACGTCTTGAAGACGACGGTGTTATCCGGGCAAAAGTAGCATTACTAGACCCGGAAAAACTCGGCCTTGGGCTGACGGCTTTTGTGCTTATCAAAACTCAACAACACAGTAGTGAGTGGTACTGCAAATTTGTTTCGGTCGTTGCGGAAATGCCCGAAGTGTTGGGGTTTTGGCGTATGGCTGGCGAGTATGACTACCTGATGCGTGTGCAGGTAGAAGATATGAAACGGTATGACGATTTTTACAAACGGCTGGTGAACGGCATTCCAGGTTTAACTGATGTGACTTCGAGTTTCGCCATGGAACAGATAAAATACACCACGGCTTTGCCTTTAGAGCGCTAAGTCCCGCGCTCCCGGCCTTCAATTTCTGCCATGCATCGGCAGACGATATCTCAGGAATCTGACTGCGTGCGATTATTTGCTCAATTAAGCTGGTACTTCACCCGTGAGTGGCGACGCTATCTCGGGGCGGTTGCCTTGCTTATTATCATTGCCATCTTGCAGCTTGTGCCGCCAAAACTGGTGGGCGTGATTGTCGATGGTGTTACCCAACAGACGCTTTCAGGCACCGACGTGTTGATGTGGATTGGCGTCATGCTGGTTATCGCAGTGGTTGTCTACATGCTGCGTTACGTCTGGCGCGTACTGTTATTCGGTGCGTCTTATCAACTCGCCGTTGAACTGCGCGAAGATTACTACCGTCAACTGAGCCGCCAGCACCCCGAATTTTACCTGCGTCACCGCACCGGTGATTTAATGGCGCGCGCAACAAACGATGTCGACCGTGTGGTATTTGCCGCAGGTGAGGGCGTATTAACGCTGGTGGATTCACTCGTGATGGGCTGCGCGGTGTTGATTGTGATGTCGACGCAAATCAGCTGGGAATTAACGCTGCTTGCGCTATTGCCGATGCCGGTTATGGCATTGGTTATCAAACGTTACGGCGACCAGTTACACCAGCGATTCAAACTGGCACAGGCTGCATTTTCCACGCTCAATGACCGCACTCAGGAAAGCCTGTCCAGCATCCGCATGATCAAAGCATTCGGGCTCGAAGACAGGCAGTCTGCGTTGTTTGCCGCCGAAGCAAAAGATGCCGGTGCGAAGAATATGAAAGTTGCCCGCGTGGATGCGCGTTTTGACCCAACGATTTATATCACTATTGGCACAGCAAACCTGCTGGCGATTGGCGGCGGCAGTTGGATGGTAATTCAGGGCACGCTGACGCTTGGACAACTCACCAGCTTTGTGATGTACCTCGGCCTGATGATTTGGCCGATGCTGGCGCTGGCGTGGATGTTCAACATTGTTGAGCGTGGCAGCGCAGCGTACAGCCGTATTCGCAGCATGTTGGAGGAAGCGCCTTCAGTGAAAGATGGCGAGCAAGAAGCGCCTGCCGGGCGCGGCACGGTTGAAGCCAATATTCAGGCGTTCCACTACCCACAAACTGCACGACCGACTCTTGAGAACGTTTCGTTTACCCTGAAACCGGGCGAAATGCTTGGCCTGTGCGGGCCAACGGGTGCTGGGAAAACTACCATTCTGTCGCTTATCCAGCGCCATTTTGATATCGACCAGGGTGAGATTTGCTTCCACGGGATCCCGCTGGCACAGATGCAACTCGACTCATGGCGTAGCCGCCTGGCGGTAGTCAACCAAACGCCATTCCTGTTTTCCGACACCGTTGGCAGCAACATCGCGCTGGGTAAACCTGGTGCCACGCAGGAAGAGATCGAACACGTCGCAAGGCTTGCCAGCGTGCACGAAGATATTTTACGTCTGCCACAAGGCTATGAAACTGAAGTCGGCGAGCGGGGCGTGATGCTTTCCGGTGGCCAGAAACAGCGTCTTTCTATTGCGCGAGCATTGTTGCTCGATGCAGAAATTTTAATTCTCGATGATGCACTTTCTGCAGTTGATGGGCGTACAGAACACCAAATTCTTCATAACCTGCGCCAGTGGGGCGAAAACCGCACGGTTATCATCAGTGCGCACCGTTTGTCGGCGCTGACCGAAGCCAGTGAAATTCTGGTAATGCAACACGGCCAGGTGGTGGATCGTGGTAATCACGATGCGCTGGTGGGTAAGCCTGGTTGGTATCGCGATATGTATCGCTATCAACAATTGGAAGCGGCGCTGGATGATGCGCCAGAAGCAACGCCAGACGAGGAATCCGCCAATGCGTAAGGCAATCAAGCAGTGGCCAACTATCAAACGCTTGCTGGCTTACGGCTCACCGTGGCGTAAACCGCTTGCAGGAGCGGTTGTGATGCTGTGGATTGCGGCGGCTGCTGAAGTGACTGGTCCTATTCTGGTGAGTTATTTCATCGATAATATGGTGTCTGAACATCGGTTGCCGGTTGCCGCTGTGGCAGGACTTGCGACTGCGTATTTGCTACTGTCGATTTCGGCCGCGGGCCTACACTACTGGCAGGCATTGCTGTTTAACCAGGCAGCCGTTGGCGTAGTGCAAAAATTACGTACTGATGTAATGGATGCTGCATTGCGCCAGCCATTAAGCACTTTTGATACCCAACCGGTTGGGCAGTTGATCTCTCGCGTCACCAACGATACCGAAGTGATCCGCGATCTCTATGTGACGGTTGTAGCCACCGTATTACGTAGTGCGGCATTGATTGGTGCGATGCTGGTGGCGATGTTCACACTCGACTGGCGCATGGCGATGGTGGCGATTTGCATCTTCCCGGCAGTGATTATCGTGATGTTTATTTATCAGCGATACAGCACCCCGATTGTGCGCCGCGTTCGTAGTTATCTGGCCGATATCAACGATGGCTTCAACGAAGTCATCAACGGCATGAGCGTTATCCAGCAGTTCCGCCAGCAGGCCCGTTTTGGCGAGCGTATGAATGCCGCGAGCCGCTCGCACTACATGGCGCGAATGCAGACTCTGCGCCTTGATGGCTTTTTACTGCGCCCGTTGCTTAGTCTGTTCTCTGCAATGGTGTTGTGTGGCTTGTTGATGCTGTTTGGTTTTACCTCGGTTGGCACCATTGAAGTTGGCGTGTTATACGCATTTATCAACTACCTCGGGCGTCTTAATGAGCCATTAATCGAACTCACCACCCAACAATCCATGCTGCAACAGGCGGTGGTTGCAGGTGAGCGAGTATTCGAGCTAATGGACGGTAAGCGCCAGGATTACGGCAACGACGACCGCCCGCTGGAGAGCGGCCATATCGAAGTCGATAACGTCTCTTTTGCTTATCGCGGCGATCGCCTGGTATTGCAGGACATTAATCTGGATGTTCCTGCGCGCAGTTTTGTGGCGTTGGTGGGGCACACAGGCAGCGGGAAAAGCACTCTTGCTAACTTGCTGATGGGTTATTACCCACTCACCAACGGTGAAATCCGCCTGGATGGTCGCCCGCTTGATACCTTGAGTCATCGCGTGCTGCGCCAGGGTGTTGCAATGGTTCAGCAAGACCCGGTGGTGTTGGCGGATTCTTTCTTTGCCAACGTTACGCTTGGGCGTGACATCAGCGAAGATGCCGTCTGGCAAGCGCTGGAGACGGTGCAACTTGCGGACCTTGCTCGAACCATGGCTGATGGAATTCATACACGGCTGGGCGAGCAGGGTAATAATTTGTCCGTCGGCCAGAAACAGCTACTGGCGCTGGCTCGGGTGCTGGTGGATGCTCCGCAGATTCTGATCCTTGATGAAGCAACCGCAAATATCGACTCTGGCACCGAGCAGGCAATCCAACAAGCACTGGCAGCCGTCCGTGAGCACACCACGCTGGTCGTTATCGCGCACCGCTTATCGACTATTACCGATGCCGACACGATTCTGGTGCTGCACCGCGGTCAGGCTGTAGAGCGTGGCACACATAGCGAATTACTGGCTGCACAAGGGCGTTACTGGCAAATGTACCAACTGCAACTGGCTGGTGAAGAATTAGCCGCCACCACGCGTGAAGAACCCGCAACCGCGTAATGCACCAAAATCACGCATAAAGCCAATGGTTATCACCATTGGTGCAGAAGCGAAACGCACCATGCACTGAAATGGTGCGTTTTTATTCTCTAAGAACTTTCTTAATCCCAGTCATCGTAATTTCACTCCTGAAAATCCCCATTTGGCGCAGCTTAGCGCGCAGAAATAACCTCTTTTTCAAATTTGGCATGACCTTTGCTTTATCTAATTTGTATCGCAGAGGCAATTACCCAATTCTGACTGGAGGGGATCTATGAAGCTGGTTACCGTGGTGATCAAACCGTTCAAACTCGAAGACGTTCGTGAAGCATTGTCTTCAATCGGTATTCAAGGGCTGACCGTGACTGAAGTGAAAGGCTTTGGTCGTCAAAAGGGTCATGCAGAGTTGTACCGCGGTGCTGAGTACAGCGTCAATTTCCTGCCTAAAGTGAAAATTGATGTGGCAATTGCCGATGATCAACTCGATGAAGTTATTGATGTCATTAGCAAAGCTGCCTATACCGGCAAGATCGGCGATGGCAAAATTTTCGTTGCTGAGTTGCAACGAGTCGTCCGCATTCGTACCGGCGAAGCCGACGAAGCTGCACTGTAATCGTCTTGCCACTCGTGAAGGGATGGAAAAAATGAAAAAATTAGCCTCTATCTTAGGCGTTGTAGCCCTGGCACTTGCGCCATCAATTGCCCTCGCGGCACCGGCTGTAGTCGATAAAGCAGACAACGCCTTTATGATGATTAGCACCGCATTGGTGCTGTTTATGACAATTCCTGGGCTGGCACTGTTTTACGGCGGCCTGATTCGCTCTAAAAACGTGCTGTCAATGCTGACTCAGATTACGGTTACGTTTGCGTTGGTTTGTGTACTGTGGGTGGTTTACGGCTACTCATTAACCTTCGGTGCTGGTGGTAACTTCTTCGGTAACTTCGATTGGGTAATGTTGAAGAACATCCAGCTCACCGCGCTGACTGGTTCTTTCTACCAATATATTCATGTTGCGTTCCAGGGCTCCTTCGCCTGTATCACTGTTGGCCTGATTGTTGGTGCACTAGCTGAACGTATTCGCTTCTCGGCTGTACTTATCTTTGTCGTAATTTGGCTGACGCTTTCATACCTGCCGATTGCACATATGGTATGGGGTGGTGGTCTGCTGGCAACGCACGGTGCGATGGACTTTGCAGGTGGTACAGTGGTTCACATCAACGCCGCAGTAGCAGGCCTGGTGGGCGCTTACCTGATTGGCAAACGTGTGGGTTACGGTAAAGAAGCCTTCAAACCGCACAACCTGCCGATGGTGTTTACCGGCACGGCAATTCTGTACTTCGGCTGGTTCGGCTTCAACGCAGGCTCTGCAAGCGCTGCTAACGAAATTGCTGCATTGGCCTTTGTGAATACTGTTGTTGCAACAGCGGCTGCGGTACTCGGTTGGGTATTTGGCGAGTGGGCATTGCGCGGCAAACCATCTTTGCTGGGGGCATGTTCCGGTGCTATCGCAGGTCTGGTTGGTATTACTCCTGCCTGTGGTTATGTTGGTGTCGGCGGTGCATTGATTATCGGTATCGTTGCTGGTCTGGCTGGCTTGTGGGGCGTGACGCTGCTGAAAAAATGGCTGCGTGTAGATGACCCTTGCGATGTGTTCGGCGTCCATGGCGTGTGCGGTATCGTTGGTTGCATCATGACAGGTATCTTCGCCGCTCCATCCCTTGGCGGTGTGGGTTACGCAGAAGGCGTGACTATGGGCCATCAAGTACTGGTGCAGTTAGAAAGTATCGGTGTGACGATTCTGTGGTCTGCTGTAGTCGCATTCATCGGCTTCAAAGTTGCCGACCTGACTGTGGGCCTGCGTGTACCTGAAGAGCATGAGCGCGAAGGTCTGGATGTGAACAGCCACGGCGAAAATGCTTACAACGCATAAGTAAGACATTAAATAAAATAGCGGAGCACAGGCTCCGCTTTTTTTATGCTTTCAAGATTAACCCGGACAAAACCAAAAGTCGGTTCAGTTTCGCGTCAACTGGCACAATCTCAACCGCGCTTGCGCATCACGCCTTCCTGCACCGTTGACGCCACAAGAACGCCATCGCGTGAATAAAACTCACCGCGTACAAAACCACGTGCGCTCGAAGCTGACGTACTTTCCACGCTATACAGTAACCAGTCATTCATATCGAACGGACGATGGAACCACATTGAGTGATCGATGGTGGCAACCTGCATACCCGGCTCCAGGAAACCTACGCCGTGAGGCTGGAGGGCTACTGGTAGGAAGTTGAAGTCTGAGGCATAACCCAGTAAAGATTGTTGGATGCGCAAATCGGCTGGCATCTGACCATTTGCCCGCATCCATACCTGCCGTACAGGTTCATCGACGTGGCCCTGCATTGGGTTATGGAACACCACCGGGCGAATCTCCAGCGGCTTTTCACACAGAAACTTCTCTTTGAGCGTCTGAGGGAGAAGCTTTTCAAACACCATGGCGATTTCAGTTTCAGATTTCAGATTTTCCGGGGCAGGGGCTGTAGGCATGGTTTTTTGATGTTCAAACCCCGGCTCGGGCGCCTGGAAAGAAGCTGTCATGTAGAAAATCGGTTTGCCATTCTGAATCGCTGCCACGCGGCGAGCACTGAAACTATTGCCGTCGCGCAGAGTTTCCACATCATAAACAATCGGTTTTTGGCTATCGCCTGGGCGCAAAAAGTAACTGTGGAATGAGTGCACAAGACGGTCAACCGGCACGGTTTCTTTAGCGGCATATAACGCCTGGCCAACGACTTGTCCACCGAATACCTGACGTAAACCTAAGTCCTCGCTCTGGCCACGAAAAATACCTTCTTCAATCTTTTCCAGATTGAGTAATGCCAACAAATTGCTGAGCGCCTGACTCATAAAGTGTCCTCAGTAAAAAAATAAAATCGTGCAATTGGCCTGATTATAACAGGTTTCCAACATTCGCCACGTAGTGGCCCGACCTGATGATGTGTTTCGGTTTTGGGCAGAAATCAGTGATATGTGCCACACTTAGCATGATAAGCATGTTTAACCACTCATTACTTGTAGGCCCGTGGCCTGCTGGTGCATTGATAATAAGGAGAACAAATCAATGAAACTTGTGCACACGTTAAGTGGTTTAGCCATTGCCTTAGCAATGGCGGGATGCGCGCAGAAAAGCGCTGATATCCCAACGCCTGCACCTGCTGCAACGACCTCATCGGCAGCGGCAACGGCGCAGTCTGATATTAGACAGCCTAACGTTTCCGGTACGGTCTGGATTCGTCAAAAAGTTGCATTGCCGCCTGATGCGGTGCTCACTGTTACGTTGTCTGATGCCTCTTTGGCGGATGCTCCGTCAAAAGTGTTAGCGCAAAAAGCGGTGCGTACCGAAGGGAAGCAGTCGCCATTCAGTTTTGTGCTGCCGTATAACCCGGCTGATATACAGCCGAACGCGCGCATTATCCTGAGTGCGGCCATTACCGTGAACGATAAACTGATGTTTATCACCGATACCATTCAACCGGCTGTTAATCAGGGCGGGACAAAAGTGGATTTGACACTGGTTCCTGTTCAGCAAACCGCGGTTCCAGTTCAGACGAATGGCGGGGCGGTAACAACAGTGCCTTCAACATCACCGACTCAGGTGAACCCTTCTTCAGCGGTTCCTGCACCAACGCAGTTCTGATTGTGATGTTTAAGCGCCTCTGCGGAGGCGCTCTTTAGTAATTCCAGCGATAACGTTCCATATCTATATATCCATCTCCAGAAACCATAATGCCTTCTGAAAGCAGGGCTTGCCGTTGGCGTTGCAAATCCGGGCCAGTCAGAGATATCTGTCCATGACGATTGACCACTCGGTGCCAGGGCAGTTTACTGCCTTCGGGTAACCGTTTGAGTACGCCTCCCACTTGCCTTGCTGCACGCGGTGCTCCGGCCTGGCGTGCTACGTCACCGTACGTTGTGACAAACCCTTCCGGTATAGCAGCGATAATTTGGTAAACACGTTGCGGGAATGAATCGTTGTCCATAGCAAACTCCAAAACAGCCAGGGTTTAGGATAATCGGCGATGATCAAACAGGGAAGGAAAACAGCGGGTGCGCAAGAAAGCAACACCTGACCGCACCTTGCTTGCAATTGCATAGGGCAACGTGGATAATGCGCCAGCGCGTTAGGTAACTAGCGCTCTCAATGGGGGCCCTGTTGGTTCTCCCGCAACACTAATTTGTGAATTCGGTCAGGTCCGGAAGGAAGCAGCCGCAGCAGATGACGTGTGTGCCGGGATGTAGCTGGCAGGGCCCCCACCCAATTCTGGCGCATGTAAAATTTCAACATGCTTATGCCTGTCTCTGTTCTACTTCGCCACACTCAAAAAAAACACAAAACAAAAAAATGCCCTGCAACTTGCGTCACAGAGCATCAGGGATAAAGCGTAATTATGTATCTGGCTTATGGCGTAACGATATTGAACCAGAAGTTAAACTTGTCCATATAGCCCAGCACTTCATCTAGTTTGCCTGCATCACCCGTGATTTTCACATCACCTTTATCTTTCGCCTGCTGCAATGTTTCTTCTTTCAAAATAATACGGTTGAGCGTATCGCGGGAAAGATTGATCGTTGCGTCAGCGTTGCTGGCTTCTGAATTTGGCGTGTGGTTAAGCACCCCGTTTTCCAGTTCCAGTTTGTACTTCCCGCCCTGGTCGCCGAAGTTGAAGTTCAGCACCGCGTGGGCATTCGCCGCTTTCTCACCGTTGACATGGACAGCCATGTAATCGAAGAACATTTCTGGCGTCATCGCACGAACGGTATCCGGGCTGGCGGTATTTGGCGTAGGGCCTTTAATCACGCCATTACGCAATTCCTGCGCACCCGTCAGATAGAAGTTACGCCATGGGCCGGATTCTGCCTGATACCCCATCTGTTCCAGCGCATCGGCTTCGAGGTTGCGGGCCGTTTTGTTGGTTGGATCGGCAAACACCACTTTGCTTACGACCTGCGCCACCCAACGGTAATTCCCTTGGCTGTAATCAGATTTCGCTTTTTGCAGAATGCTGTCCGCACCGCCCATGTATTCAACGAATTTCTTCGCGGATTCTTCCGGCGGCAGTTCATCTAGGGTTGCCGGGTTGCCATCGAACCAGCCGAGATAGAACACGTAGGTGGCTTTCACATCGTGACTAACCGAACCGTAATAACCTCGACTCGCCCAGGTTTTCGCCAGTTTCGGTGGCAGTTTGAAGTTCGCGGCGATTTCATCGCGCGTCAGACCTTCGTTTGCCATGCGCAACGTCTGATCGTTGATGAAACGATACATATCGCGCTGACCTTTCATCAGGTTAACGACGTTATCCTGGCCCCAGGTCGGCCAGTGGTGCTGGGCGATAATAATTTCCGCATCGCTGCCCCAGCGGTCAATCGCGGCATTAATGTATTTAGACCAAGCCAGCGGGTCGCGGATTTTCGCGCCGCGCAGAGAATAGGTGTTATGCAGCGTGTGAGTTACATCCTCCGCCGCTTCGATCATTTTCTTCTCTTTGACATACCACAGCATTTCCGACGGCGCTTCAGAACCCGGAGCCATCATAAAGTCGTAAGTCAGACCATCGATCACTTCTTCCTGGCCGGTATGCGTGATGTAGTTGGTTGGTGCCAGCAGCGTCACGGTACCCGCAGAGGTTGTGGTGCCCAGACCCGCGCCCACCTGGCCTTTAGCATTGGCTGGCAGCAAGTTGCCGTACATGTAACTTGCGCGGCGGCTCATGGCGTTACCCGCCATAATGTTTTCGTCGACGGCAGAGCCCATAAAGCCTTGTGGAGCATACAGTTTCACTTTGCCCGCTTTGACATCGGCTTCATCAACCACGCCGCGCACGCCGCCGTAGTGGTCAACGTGGCTGTGGGTGAAAATCACCGCCACTACAGGTTTTTTGCCGCGATTTTTGTAATACAGTTCCAAGCCCGCTTTCGCGGTTTCAGCAGAAACCAGCGGGTCGACAACGGTAATCCCGGTTTTACCTTCAATGATGGTCATATTAGAAAGGTCGAGATTACGAATCTGATAAACACCGTCGGTCACTTCAAACAGACCGCTGATATTAATCAACTGGGACTGGCGCCACAGGCTTGGATTAACCGTCGCTGGCGCTTTGTCGCCCTCTTTAATAAAGGCGTATTGCTGTGGATTCCAGATAACATTGCCTTGCTCGCCCTTTATCACATCCTGTGGCAGTGCAGCGATAAAGCCTTTATGAGCATTCACGAAATCGGTGTGATCAGAAAACGGGAGCTGCTGATAAAGCGCTTCATTGGCTTGTTTTGTTGCAGGTGTCGCATCGTTAGTGGGCGCTGGAGTTGCTGCGTTAACTGACAGTGTCGTCAGTAACCCCGCGGCAATCAGGCTGTTGGCTATTAGATTCAATCTCATTAATTCAACCTCAGAAATTAATAAATTCTAAAAGATAGAAGATATGTTTCGATAATTTAAATAACCTGTGGATTAACACAGGCAATTTTAATGGATGAATTAACCTGGAAGTAGTGCCATATGGGACTACGATTTGTTTTGATATATTGACGAAATTACGCTCTTCATTTTGTACAGGCATTTTCTATTGATAGCGCTATACTATAATAATTAATGATATATCTTGGATGTGTTATGGGCGCCAGTTTTGAAAGTATTCATCTTTATTATAAATCTCTGAATATAGAGAGCCAGGTTAATGATGTCCGCAGCAATGGCAAAGAACTCCTTTTTGCCGCGACAGATAAATTAGCCATAACGCCCGGCTTTATTTACATTCCTGTTGAAGGTTCAGTGGCCATTTTACATGCAGAAAACGAACTCACTATTGGTAATGCTATTGACTATATGCCCATTGGTTTGATGGAGCGGTATTGCCCAATGTTGATTTTTCAATATAAGTGCATGACGTCCGTGAAAGTAGTTGAAATCTCTTATGAGAAATTTGATGAGATTTTCTTTCAGAACGCTGAGAGCATGCAGGCTCTCTCAAAAATTTTGATTTTTATGACTATTTTTTCACTAGATCTGCATGCGGAAAGAAAGCAACTGACCAGCTACCAAACCATTAAACCTATGCTTTACCGTTATCTCTATCGTTCCCTCGCTTTTCCAAATGAAACCGAAGGTTTGGCGAGTTTTATTATAAGTCGCACTAAGTTATCCCGTACTCATGTATTCCGGGTGTTGGCCGATTTAAAAGAAGGTGGATATATCACGATGAAAAGTGGCAAGCTGATATCCATTGATAAGGATCTGCCGGATGGTTATTAATCATCTTGAAAAGGGAATGAGGTTCACATTTTAATAATGTGAACCATTAATTTAAAAAATTAAACAACAGATCTTCTCAAACTCTCATTTCTAGTCTGCGCCATATTATCCCAAAGTGGTTTTAACCTTTCGAGAGCGACACGCATTTGTGCAGCTTCAAGTGTGAATGGCAAACGTAAATAGCGCTCAAATGCGCCTTCTGACCCAAAACGTGGCCCGGCACCAATACGAATGCCGATGGCCTCAGCACTGGCCGCAAAAACCGTAGCCAGTGGTTTTGGTAGTTCAATCCACCAGGATAAACCACCTTGTGGTATCACCGTCATTTTCCAGTCCGGGAATAATTCTTTAACGACTTCCGCACAGGCATCACGTTGCTGACGTAGCATTTCGCGGCGTTGCGGCTGGAAGTTTTCGGCCTCATTAAACAGATTGATGGCGGCAAGCTGTTCAAGAATGGGAGACCCTAAATCTAAGGAATCGCGAATTTGAATCAGCGAGGCAATCGTGCGTGACTCGGCGCGTATCCAGCCTAAACGCAGCCCGCCCCAAAAACTTTTCCCGGCAGAACCTAACGTGATAATCCTGTCAGCCTGATCAAATGCGGCCAGCGGTGGCGGTGGGGGAGCGTCATACCACAGGTCAACCATGGTTTCATCGGCCACAATAGTGGTGCGTGTTCGTGCGGCAATTTCTGCGATGGCCTCGCGGGTTTGCGCATCCATACAAAGCCCGCTGGGATTATGGAAATCCGCCAGCAAATAGGCCAGCCGTGGCGAGGTTTGTGCAATGGTGGCGGCTAATCCTTCGGTGTCCCAACCGTGTTCGGTCAGGCTCACAGGAACAGGGCGGCACGACGCACCTTTGATTGCGCTAAGTGCCATCGGATAAGTGGGATTATCGAGAACCACGCGATCGCCAGGCCCCGTCAGCAGCCGCAGAATCAGGCCAAAGCCGCTTAACGCGCCATTGACCACCATGATTTGCTCAGCGGTTGTCGGCAACCCTCTTTCGCCATAACGCTTTGCAATCACCTGACGTAATTCGGGCAAGCCTTGTTGATTGTATCCGGTGCTGCCGAGATGTTCCGGCAGCGCGATCAGGGCGTTCGCATAAGCCTGATGAATTTCCGGCCCGGCAGACAGTGCTGCGGTTGAAAGATCCAGTGTGGTGGTGCGTCCAGGTAATGGCGAAACGGTTTGCGTGCCTTCTGGCAACATAGTGACGGAACCCGAACCCTGGCGGCTTGCCAGATATCCCTCATCACGTAGTTGTGCCAGCGCAGTTGCCACTGTAGTTCGGCTAATGCCCAGAGCCGTTGCCAGCTCACGCTCGCCCGGCAGGCGGCTATCAAGTGGCAGTCGCCCATCCAGAATCAACAACCGTAATCCATCTGCCAGTTGCCGGTAAACCGCGGTACGCGGTAAATCCTGATGCCAGTTACCCAGCAATTTTACCAGTGATGATGAGCCTGTTCTGCGCTGTACCATAGCAATCCACTTTTTGATAACTGGACCTTAATATCATATCCATTTTGGTTGAAAGTAAAGCCACGAAAGAATTCTGAGGTGAATAACATGATCGCTCGTCGCTTGCTGCAACTTTATACCGGGCTGGTTTTATATGGGGTTTCCACGGCGATGTTTGTGCGGGCCAATTTAGGCGCCGATCCCTGGAACGTGTTTCACCTCGGCGTGGCGCGGATCTTCTCTTTGAATATTGGCATGGTGATGATCGTGGTGGGCGCACTGGTGTTGTTGCTGTGGATTCCGCTGCGCCAGAAACCTGGATTGGGCACGATAAGCAACGTGATTGTTTTGGGGCTTGCAGCTGATGCGGCATTAGCATTAATGCCGCCGATTGAGTCATTGGTGGCACGAAGCTTCTTGCTCTTTGCCGCTATTTTGGTGAATGCCATTGCGACCGGAATGTACATCGGTGCGGGTTTTGGCTCTGGCCCTCGTGATGGCTTGATGACTGGAATCAATGCCCGTACTGGCTGGTCTGTGCGTAGTGTGCGAACAGCGATTGAGTTGACGGTTTTACTGGCCGGTTGGCTGATGGGAGGCACATTTGGTGTGGGTACGGTGTTGTACGCGCTGGCAATCGGCCCGCTTATCCAGATCTGTTTACCATGGTTCCGTATTGTACCCAGAGCACAAAAAAACCTGGTTGAACCGACCGTCGTACCCTAATGTTGAAGCCAAACCCCCATTGGATGAGGTAGCGATGAATAGCAAGGTAATCAGCAACGCGGCGGCGCACTGGAATAGCCATCAGTTGGCTGAAATTCTTTCCCACTGTTTTGAAGGGTATTTGGTCCCTTTCACTATTGATGGTGAAACTTTTGCGTCACGTTTTAGCGCTGAAGATCTCAGTCTCAATGACAGCCGAGTCTGGACGCAAAATGGTGAGCCAAAAGCGCTGGCGCTCATCACGCGGCGTGGGCAGAGCTGTCGCCTTGCTGCATTCGCGATTCGTCCTGAATTGCGTGGGCAGGGGTTTGGCAAACAGTTCATGCAGGAGTTAATTGATCGTGCGCGAGCCCGTGGTGACCGTAACTTTTGGCTGGAAGTTATTGTTGGCAACGAGAATGGAGTGTCACTGTATGAACGTATGGGGTTTGTTCGCCAGCAGACATTGGTCGGGTTTGATACCATTCAGTCGCCGCAGTTTACAGAAACCGGCGAATTGCAGGAAATCGACCCGCTAGTGATGGCGAAAAAAATGATGATGGACGAAAGCCTGAATCTGCCGTGGTTAAGCGCACCTGAAACGCTATATAAATTACCGGGTAAAGCATTCGTTCTCAATGACACTGCATACGCAATGGTTGCCACAACCCCTAAGCCCAGATTACGGATGCTCTATGTTGACCCGATGGCACGTGGCAAAGGGCAGGCGAAAAAATTGCTTACGCTATTACGTGAGCGTTTTCCTGGATTATTTACCGCAACAGCTATCCCTGAGCAATTGGCACCTCTTTATCTGAGCAGCGGCTACCGTCAGGATCCCATTACCCAATATGAGATGCTGCTCAAATTATGAACAGGTAGTGTCCATTCTTAACGACTAAACTTATCAATCGTAATCATCACGGGTGGAAATTATCTACCCGTATTCCCCACTCCGTGGAGGTTCACAATGAGTTATGTTGATGGTTTCGTAGTTGCGGTACCCGCAGCCAATAAAGAAGCGTATAAGCAGTTAGCCGCAAAAGCGGCACCTTTGTTTAAAGAGTTTGGTGCGCTACGCGTCGTAGAGTGTTGGGCTGATGATGTGCCTGACGGCAAGCTCACTGATTTTCGCATGGCGGTGAAAGCCGAAGAGAGCGAAGAAGTGGTGTTTAGCTGGATTGAATATCCATCCAAAGAAGTACGCGATGCCGCCAACGCGAAGATGATGTCTGACCCAAGGATGAAAGAGTTTGGTGAGTCGATGCCATTTGATGGAAAACGTATGATCTATGGCGGCTTTGCGCCAATTCTTGACGAGTAACGTCACGCGGGCGGCGCCGACATCATATCGAGCGCCACCCGCATGAACATCCGCTAAACCTGCAATTCCCGTAACAATCCAAACGCCATTTTCATGTGCGCTTCGCTGACAATAAACGCCCGTAACTGCTGTGCTTCGTCATAGCCTTTGGCAATCAGACCCTGCGGCTCGGCGCTGATTTGCCAGGCCAAATCATGGCGTTGCGTTTCACCCGCCAGATGCAGCGGCAGCTCCGGGGTTTTTACTTTTACCAGCATCGCGGGGAGATTCAGACCGTCAGCGGCACCCAGCAAATTTTTGGCAAGCGTCATGGCGCTGAACTGAATCGGTTGCAGGAACGGCAGCACTTTGCCGTCGATTTCCGCGCAATCACCGAGGGCATAAATATTCGCGTCAGATGTCTGCAACTGGCGGTTCACCTGAATCCCACGGTTTACCGCCAGCCCGGCGTGCTGCGCCAGGTCGACGTTTGGACGCAGGCCAATCGCCGCTACCACGGCATCCACGGTGACTATTCGCCCGTTGCTCAATGCCGCATGAATTCCCTGTGGCGTTTGGCTGAGTGATTCAAGCCGCTGATTAAACAACAGTTCGACGCCCATTTGGTTCAGGCGCTGCTGCAAACGGCTGCTAACCTCCGCAGGCATCAACGAGGCGAGCAGGCTGGCGGCGTTATCCACCAGAATCACCTGTTTCTCGGCGCGGCAAAAATCCATCGCCAGTTCGGTGCCAATCAAACCACCGCCCAGAATCATCACGCGTTTAGCCTCGCGCAGCGTTGATTCACAGGCCAGATATTCCTGCTGGCTGTTGAGCGTCAGCATCAGCTCTTTGCCTTCAATTGGCGGCAGAAGGGCGCGGGAACCCGTTGCCAGCACCAGTTTGTCGTACTGCCATTGCTGGTCGCCACATTTCACCAGGCGTTCGCGAGCGTTAATTTCTGACACCCAACTGTTGGCGTTGAGCGTTACGTTAAACTGCTCGGCAAACTCCCCGGCACGCTGCCGGGTGAGGTCGTCCGCACGCTGATTCAGGCTGATAACATGGCTGAGATCGGGCTTGTTGTATTCGTCCATGCTGTCGGCGGCAATCATGCGCACCGGTACCTGCGCGTCATGTTTGCGGATATTTTTCACCAGCTGGCGGGCGGCAAAGCCCGAACCGATAATCACAATGCCATGCTTCATTTTGCCTCCGTTGCCAGCACGTCAAATACGTCTTTCCCAAGCGAGCATTCAGGGCACAGGAAGCTGTCCGGCACTTCGCTCCACGGCGTTCCTGGCGCGACATCCTGCATCGGTTCGCCGGTTTCTGGGTCGTAAATCCACTGGCAAACGCTGCATTGCATGCGTGGGCCAAAATCGGCGCAGCCTGGCTTTTCAACCACGCTTTCTTGCGGTGCTACAAAGGGCGCAGAAGCGAGCGGCGTTAACGCCCACTGGCGGGCGATTTCACGACCGTGTTCGCGGCAGATTTCCAGCGCGTCGATATCCGGACGCCACTTCGCTTTCAGGCTTAGCGACATTTCAAAACCGGCATCCTGCAAACGCGTGGACAAGCGATCAACCGCGCCGCCGCTCCAGCCGTGGGAGCCGAACGCGCTGCCGCGCTTATTGCGAAAACGCAGCCCAGTCATCTCCTCAACCAGCCCGGCAATTTTCGGCATCATCACGTTATTCATCGTTGATGTGCCGACCAGCACGCCCTTGGAGCGGAACACGTTGGTCAGAACTTCGTTTTTATCATGGCGGGCGACGTTAAAGATTTTCACCGCCACGCGGGGATCGACTTCGGTAATCCCTTGCGCAATTGCATCCGCCATCATGCGGGTGTTGTTGGACATGGTGTCGTAGAAAATGGTGATGCGATCTTCTTGATAATCAGCCGCCCACTTTAAGTACAACTCCACGATTTGTGTTGGGTTATCACGCCATACCACACCGTGAGATGTCGCAATCATATCTACCGGCAGATTGAAGCCGAGAATTTCGGTGATTTTGGGAGTTACCAGGCGGCTGAACGGCGTCAAAATGTTGGCGTAGTAACGCTGGCACTGCTCGAACAATTCAGCCTGGTCGACTTCATCGTTAAACAGATGTTCATCGCAATAGTGCTGACCAAATGCGTCGTTACTGAACAGCACCGCGTCACCGGTCATATACGTCATCATGCTGTCCGGCCAGTGCAGCATCGGCGTTTCAACGAAGATAAGCTGCTTGCCGTTGCCGATATCGAGGCTGTCGCCGGTTTTCACAACGTGGAAATTCCACTCCGGGTGATGGTGGTGGCCATTAATCGAATCGATGCCGTTGGCAGTGCAGTAAATTGGCGTGTTGGGAATGCGCGACATCAGCTCGGTCAGCGCGCCCGCGTGGTCTTCTTCCGCGTGGTTAATGATGATGTAATCAAGGCTATTCAGGTCAATTTCAGCCGCCAGGTTTTGCACAAATTCACGGCTAAACTTATGGTCGACAGTATCAATCAGCACCGTTTTTTCTTCACGGATCAGGTAACTGTTATAGCTGCTACCTTTCAGCGTTTTGTATTCGGTGCCGTGAAAATCACGCACTTCCCAGTCACGTTGACCAACCCATTGAATGTTGTTTTTAACCTGAATAGCCATTTGTCAGTACCTCAAAAAGAATGAAAAAACAGTGCTCGTATTAGATGTATTACAAACGGCGTGCCAACTTTTTATAATATTGATTAATATGAATATTTTTATTTTTGTTTAACTTTTGATTGTCAAAATGACAATGCCAGTGTTTGTCTTTTTGACAATTTAATTGTCTTTTTGACTACCAAGGGCTAAGTTAGCCGAATCGTCGTCTGGAGCCGCTTATGAGCCTTTCAATTATCTCCCTTGCCAACATTGCCATTGACCTGCAAAGCGGCATTTCTCATCAGGATCGTTTCGCGCGTTTGATTCGGACGCTGCGCCAGCTTTTGGGTGGTGATGCCACGGCGTTGTTGCGTTACGAAGCGCGGCAGTTTCGCCCGCTGGCGATTGATGGCCTGGCGCAGGATGTGCTCGGGCGGCGGTTTGATCTGGATGAACATCCACGTCTTGAAGCTATTGCGCGCGCAGGCGATGTGGTGCGTTTCCCGGCGGACAGCGAATTACCCGATCCTTACGATGGGCTCATTCCTGACCATACCGATTTAAAAGTCCATGCCTGTCTTGGGCTGCCACTATTTGCCGATCAGAACCTGATAGGTGCATTAACAGTGGATGGAATGGACCCTTTGCAGTTCGATCATTTCAGCGATGAAGAGTTGCGCTTAATTAGCGTATTGGCAGCAGGTGCTTTGAATAACGCCTTGCTGATGGAACAGCTTGAAAACCAAACGCCTGCGGTTGTCTCCACTCCCATTACGAGCAAAACCAGCAGCGCCGAGATGGTGGGCTTGTCTACTGGGATTATGCAGCTTAAGAAAGAGATAGAAATTGTCGCCGGTTCTGACCTGAATGTGCTGATAACGGGGGAGACGGGTGTTGGGAAAGAGCTAGTGGCGCGTGCTATCCACAGTGGGTCGGCACGTGCCGCAAATCCGCTGGTGTATCTCAACTGTGCGGCACTGCCGGAAAGCGTGGCGGAAAGTGAACTGTTCGGTCACGTAAAGGGGGCATTTACCGGGGCTATTCATCATCGAACCGGCAAATTTGAAATGGCGGATAACGGCACGCTATTCCTTGATGAAATAGGGGAACTGCCATTAACGTTACAGGCAAAATTATTGCGAGTTTTACAGTATGGCGATATTCAGCGTGTGGGCGATGACAGCAGCCAAAGGGTAAATGTGCGGGTGCTGGCAGCGACCAATCGCGACTTAAAGCAGCACGTACTGTCAGGTGATTTTCGTGCCGATCTATTCCATCGTTTAAGCGTCTTCCCACTGCATGTTCCACCGCTACGTGAGCGCGGAGATGACATCACTCTATTAGCTGGGTTTTTCTGCGAGCAAAGCCGCGTAAAAATGGGGCTGAAACAGGTCGCCTTGACGGATGGCGCTCGGGAATTACTGCGTCGATATGACTGGCCTGGAAATATTCGCGAGCTGGAGCATGCTCTTTATCGCGCCACTGTGCTTGCGCGCTCCGGTAAACCAGATGGCGAAATCTGGTTGGAACCGCAACATTTTCAACTAACAGATACTGAAGCTAAACCTGCTAGTACAGCTGTTGCCCGCGTGGCTGAGGTCGATAACTTGCGGACGGCGACTGATGATTTCCAGCGGCGGATTATTATCAGCACGCTGGAGGCTAATGTGGGGAATTGGGCTGCGAGTGCCCGGCAGTTGCAGTTAGATGTTGCTAATTTACACCGCCTGGCGAAACGTCTCGGTGTGAAGTAGTTTTTTCAGGGGATTTTTGATTTCCTGGCACAAGAGCTTGCTACCCACTCGATAAATTCATTTTTAGGCAGGGCTTTACTGAAGAACCAGCCCTGTCCGTACTGCACACCCTGTTTGCGTAGCCATGCCGCCTGGCTAGGGGTTTCAATGCCTTCGGCCACCATCAAAATCCCCAGAGCCTTTGCCATTTCAATAATATGCGGAGTGACATTTTTATATTCGAGGGCATCGACGAATGATTTATCTATTTTAAGGGTATCAACATCGAGATCTTGTAAATAACTCAGGCTGGAATAACCGGTTCCAAAATCATCAATATAGATGGCATGCCCGGCCTTTCGATATTTCGCGATAATCGGTGCCGTAATTTTCGGATCAGAAAATCCACGTTCAGTAATCTCAAATGCTATTTGTTTTGGATTAACTGAATAACGTGCCAGGTACGGACGAGTAATATCAAGAATATGCAGGCTACGGGCATCCTGAACACCCATGTTCACAGAAATATGATAGTGAGGGTGCTTGCTTAACCAGTCGCCCAACTCGAGGAAAATGCGCTTAATGACCAGCTCTGTTAATTGTGTTACCAACCCGGTTTGCTCCGCCAGTGGGATAAACACATCCGGGTTTAACATTGAGCCATCTTGTTGCTGCCAACGAATTAAGGCTTCCGCGCCGACAATTTCGCCGCTTTGAAGATGAACAATAGGTTGATAAACCACGCTAAATTCATTGTTTTTGATAGCATCCATCAGCCTGTTACGAGGCGATAACAACCGACGCAAAATACGAATTAAGAGTCCACCTGCAACGAGGCTTATAATTAAGCCTACTGGTAGCCAGATAAACAATTGCTTATACCAGGCGGTCGTCATGGGTTCCATTGACGCCCAGGCAATCATAGCCAGGCCAAGATTATTATCCCGGCGAATCACATAGAAATTGTCGTTGCTCTGAAATTCGTCCGTACCTTTTTCCAGCGCTTCGTGCCATGTCTCAGAAATATATCGACTGTTGCTGGCAATAAGCTGATTATTATGCAGCCCAATCATCGCAATATTTAGCGTGTGATTACCAAAGGGGAGAACATCAATAAATGACATTGGGTCAATTAATGCAAGGTGAGGTTTCTTGCCGATATATACCATCTTGCGTTGAAAATCGGGTATCGGTGGAGTGGTATACCAGGCGTTAAAACCATGAATACCCTGACGGTCTGGTTTACCTAATGTAGCACTATGAGTAATGGACTCCAGTGAAGTACACAAAATATGCTCATCTTCCTGGAACATCACTTCTTGCACGTAGCGATATTCAAGAGCGACACGATGCATGGCTTCCGCGTGTGCTTGCGAACATGTATTGTCATTAAAGCGGTTAATATCATTAATCGCAGAAACAGCCTGGTCGATGACCTTATCGGTGCGAAGCAAAGCGTGATCGGCAAACTCTACTAATTCATCGTGAAATGCGTGTTCGGCATTACGATGAGCAAGATAAATGCTTAACAGAATGGGTAGCAAAACTGCCAAAATAAGTACACCGCTTACCAGGCTGATGAGCTTTCGGGATGTCATTCTTTTAGACCCAGTTAAGAAGTTAGTTTTTATAATGGTTTTTCATAGACGAGAACAGTGTATCTCACATGAATAGGCGATGTTATGTTTTCCTCTGCCTATGCGGTGGGATAACCTGTGAAAGTGAGTGACTGGTGAGCAATAAATGAAGAAAAAAGAGTTTGTTATTCAGGATCTGTTGAGCAAAATTTATCAGCACAACGATAACCAAAGGCGAAAATTACCGCCTGAGCGCCAATTAGCATTGGAATATGATGTCTCGCGTTTCACGATTCGTAAAGCGCTGGAAAAGCTGGTCAGCATTGGGGTCATTGAGATTATTCAGGGCTCCGGGATTTGGATTAATCCGCAGGCCAGAAATAACCCATTGGTCTATAACTCCATCACCGAAAAGCATTTCGACCAGATAGCCTTTCGCATGGTTAATCTGCATAAGAAATTACCCAATCGCGAAGAGCAGCAAGTATTTGGTCTGGGTAAAGAGGACTACATTTGGCAATTTTGCCGCCTGCGTTATGTTGAAAATCAAAAGATACAAATTGAAATTTCGCGCATGCCAGTACAGGACTTTCCCGATCTGAATCAGCAGGTCATCGAGCGCTCGATTCAACAATATGTGCTGAGTAAAGGGTTGCGGATTTCGCACCTGTTAACCAGTTATCAGGCGGTAGCAGTCAGTAAAGAGCAGGCGGTATTGCTGGAGTGTAAAAAAGGTATCCCGGCGATGCACATCATCAACCGGGGAATTCTTGAAGGAGGACGGGTTTTTGAAATCAGCGATATCATTGATATCAATTATTCCTGTACCTACGTTACCCCCTATAACCACGATAATTTGGCCTGGCGGCAGGGCATTCAGGGAGTGTGAATGGCTCCGTTAGGTAAGCGGCTTTGCGTCCACTCATGTGGGCGATACTCCACCGGGAAGGTTTCCGCTCTTTGTTGGTCGAAACCTACGCCAATACCCGGTTTTTCAAGCGGATAAATATAGCCCTTCTCCGCAACCGGGCTACCTGGAAAGACCGATTCGGTATTTGGCTTATTGGGAATAAATTCCTGAATCGCTGCATTGTGCAGATGGATATTTAAATGGGTATTTACCGCTACGCCAATTGGCGTCATATCCGATGGGCCATGCCATGCCAGGCGTACACCGAATGCCTGACATAGAATAGCGAGCTTCAATGCAGGGGTGATTCCACCAATTTGCGAAACATGGCAGCGGATAAAATCGATGCGGCGATTAACAATCAAATCATGCCATTCGGCAGGGTTATTAAATAGCTCCCCCAAAGCAAGTGGAACCGAAGAATGCGCGCGAACCTGCTCAAGCCAGGCGCTTTGTTGCGGCGGTAAAATATCTTCGATAAACCATGGCTGGTATGGCTCAAGAGCTTTTGCCAATTGCACCGCTTGTTGTGGGAACAGACGCTCATGTACATCGTGAAGTATATGGAACTGGTTGCCGTACTTTTCGCGCAGAGCCTTAAACATTGCCACAGTATTGGCCATGTATTCGTCCTGATCGTAGTAGGCGCCGGGAGTAGGTGTCTTTGTGGCATGCAACCCCTGAGGTGTTCCGCCATAAAACCCTAACTGACAGCGAATGTAGCGATAACCTTGTGCCAAAAGTTTGTCGACTTCCAGATACAAACCTTCAAGCGTTTCACTGGCGGCGTGGCTATATGCTGCGATAGCGTCTTTCGATTTACCGCCAAGAAGTTGGTATAGCGGCATTCCTGCCAGCTGGCCTTTAATATCCCAAAGTGCCATATCGACACCTGCGATAGCGTTATTGATAACCGGTCCGTTGCGCCAGTAAGCGTTGACCATCATCAGCTGCCACAGATCTTCAATGTTATTGGCATCGCGCCCTATTAGCAGTGGTTTGAGATATTCATCGACCATCACTTTTACCGCCAGGGGGCGTTGCTGGAAGGTCGCACATCCATGACCTATTACACCCTTATTGGTGGTGACACGCACCGTAATCAGGTTGTGACGGTCAGGGCGGGTAATAAAACATTCAATATTTTCAATAATGGTTGGTTGCACGAGATTACTCCACAGACCTTGTCAATCGCGGTCATTTACTCATCAATTAAAGGCTTCTGTTATTTACTATCACCTTATTTTTATATGTGGGTAAACCATTATTTTTGCTTATTTTTATTGGTCCGTAAAATAGTTGAATGTGACCTAAATACCATACCAATTTGTTAGTTTGATGTGTTTGATGCCCTTTGTTAGGCGTAATTGTGATGTTGCTCAAAGTTTATTGGTTTGTTTTGGTTCTTTCGATTCTCTACCATCTCAGGCATTCAACACATAATAATTAGTAATTCTTTGGGAGCGACAGATGGGGACTCGTGATGCAATTAATAATATTATTCACCTTGTAGGTGGTGCGGATAATATTAACAAAGCCTGGCACTGTATGACGCGCTTGCGCTTCTCTCTGATTGATGAGAATAAAATTGATCAGTCCGAAATTAAAAAAATCCCCGGTGTATTAGGGGCGCAGATTCAGAGTGACCAATTCCAGATTATTATTGGCCCGCAGGTGAACAGTTGGTACGAACAGCTGAGCAGCGCGCTGGATACATCTGGTGAGCAAATTGCCCCCGCGACTCACAAGAAAGCCCGTAAAAGCCTGGTGTCGATGTTTATGGATACCGTATCGGGCGTGTTTGGGCCGATTGTTCCCGCTATCGCTGGCGCCGGGATGATCAAAGGTCTGTTAGCAGGCTTGATTGCACTTAAATTCGTTTCGGCAAAAAGCGATACGGTAATTGTCATCGATTTAATTGCCAGCGGCGTGTTCTATTTTTTACCGTTTTTCCTCGCTATCTCTGCGGCACGTATCTTTAAAACTAATGAATACCTGGCCGCAGCGGTGGCGGCCTGCCTGATGTATCCATCGCTTATCGAAGCAGCAAAGTTACTGGCAAGCCATGCGCCGAATGCTGTCGATACGTTCTATTTTCTGAACGTGGTACCGGTTTCGGTATTTAACTACGCCTCAAGCGTGATCCCTGTGATTTTCTCGGTTCTGGCCCTGAGCTACATCCATCGATGGGTGGACCGGTTTATGCCGGATGTATTGAAAACGGTATTTACTCCGACGCTCACTTTGTTCCTCGCCGCGTTAGTTGCGCTGGTGGTGATCGGGCCGTTGGGGATCTATCTGGGTAAAGCGTTGGCGTGGTTTATTGAGGGGCTGTTTGGTGTATCCGCAAGTTTTGCAGGATTGGTAGTGGGAGCCATTCGCCCGGTAGCGATTTTGACCGGAATGCACCATGCGATGACACCAATCGCACTGCAAAACTTTACCGACCGCGGCTACGACATGCTGATGCCAATGATGTTTATGGCTAATATGGCGATTGCCGGATCAACGTTTGCCATCTGGAAGCAAAGTAAATCTCGCGAAGAAAGATCGGTGGTTCTGCCCGCGGCTATTTCCGCATTACTGGGTATTACCGAACCTGCGCTGTTTGGTGTTCTGACGCGCTACAAGAAAGCGTTTATCGCCGCCACGGTTGCCAGCTCCATCGCCTCGGCATTTATTGCCTTCTTTGGTGTGCGTTTGTATGGCTATATTTTATCGAGTATTTTCAGCCTGCCGGCTTACATCGGGCCATACTTTATCTTTGCTTTGATGGGGGTGGCGCTGGCATTGGGATTGTCATTTACGCTGACTACTTTGCTAGTGCGCGAGAAAGCCTGAAAAACTGGCGGATGACGCTTGCGCTTATCCGCCCTAAGAAAGATTGCGAAATTAACGTCGGTGCGCCAGGCGGCGCACCAGACGGTCTCCAATACTTTGTACTAATTGCACCATCACCACCAGAATGACAACGGTGCCCACCATGACCTGGTCATTAAATCGCTGATAACCGTAGCGAATTGCAAGATCTCCCAGGCCGCCACCGCCAATCACACCAGCCATCGACGAAAAGCCGATTAGCATTACGATGGTAAGGGTGATCCCTGCCAGCAGAGCAGGCAGCGCTTCGGGCAGCAGTACTTTGCTGATGATATGCCAGACATTTCCTCCCATGGATAAAATGGCCTCAATGCGACCTTTATCGACCTCATCTAACGCGTTTTCTACTACCCGCGCAAAGAAGGGGAAGGCGCCAATTGTTATCGGAACCACTGCGGCTGTGCTGCCTAACGTGGTGCCGATAATTATGCGGGTAAAGGGGATCAGCGCAATTAATAGCACAATAAACGGCAGTGAACGACCGATATTCACGACACTACCAATGACCTGATTGAATAGCGGAGCGGGCAATACTCCATCACGGCGAGTGAGGAATAAAAGCACCCCCAACGGCAATCCAATCAGCACGGTAAAGAGTGCTGCGAGGCTGACCATGTACAGCGTATCCAGTGTGCCATCTAACAGTAATGGCCATAAATCATCCCAGTCTAGGCGACTTCGCATAATAGACTCCTTGTCACGCCGATACGGCGTAAGAATGCTTGTTCGGCCGCATCTCCAGGGAGTAACGCCTGGCGCAGACGGGAGCTGGGGATGAGCAGTAATTCAGACAACGAGCCGCTTTCTATAAGCCTGCCGTTTTCCAGCAATGCTGCGTGGTCGCAAATAGCTTTCACGACTTCAAGTTGATGGGTTATCAGCACAATGGTGACCCCCAGTTTATGGTTAATATTTTTTAGTAGTGCCAGCACGGACGCGGTAGTTTCACTATCTAATGCGCTGGTTGCTTCATCACACAGCAGAACATCAGGATGAGCAGCCAGCGCGCGAGCAATCCCCACACGCTGTTTTTGCCCACCGGAAAGCTGAGAAGGAAAAGCCTGTGCTTTATCGCTAAGGCCGACTAACTCGAGTAGCTCAGTGATGCGTTTTTGCCGCTCTTCACGGGGAAGTCCCGCAATTTCTAACGGTACGGCGATGTTGTCCGCCACATTTCGCGCATGAATCAGGTTGAAGTGTTGGAATACCATTCCGGTGCGTTGGCGGTGTACCCGCAACTCGCGGTTATTGAGAGTGGTGATATCGACACCTTGCATCAGAATGCGGCCCGAAGTGGGCCGCTCCAACAAATTAAGGCAGCGAATCAAGGTGCTTTTTCCAGCGCCGCTGCGCCCGAGAATGCCGTAGATTGCGCCGTCTGGCACAGTCAGTGAGACATCATCCAGTGCCGGTTGGCCTCCTCCGGCATACACTTTGCTCAGCCGCTCAAGGGTTATCATGACTGTGGCGTAGCAACCGGGATCACTGAGCCATTAAATTGCTTGCGAATAAAATCAGCAACCTGCGGTGATTGCAGATCTTTCGCCAGCTCCTTGATGCGTGGATCGTTTGCCAGATTTGGGTTGGTGACCAGAATATTGGCATACGGGTTATGAGTGGCACTTTCCAACCCCAGCGCATCTTTTGACGGAGTTAACCCAGCTTCCAATGCGTAGTTACCATTAATCACGGCTAAATCGACATCATCCAGCGAACGCGGCAGTTGCGGTGCTTCGATTTCAATTATCTTCAGCTTTTTAGGATTGCTGGCGATATCGCGCGGTGTCGCCTGGTTTTGCGCTGCATCTTTAAACTCAGGTTTCAGGGTGATAAGCCCTTTGTCCTGCAAAAGATAGAGTGCCCGACTTAGGTTGGTGACGTTATTTGGTAAGGCGATGGTGGCATTTTCCGGCACCGCTTTCAGGTCTTTATATTTGTGTGAGTAAATCCCCAGTGGCTCGATGTGAACAGTGGCCGCAACGGTGAATTTTTTACCTAACGCTTTCTCCTGGTCGCGTAAATACGGAACATGCTGGAAGTAGTTGGCGTCCACATCGCCGTTGGCCAGCAGTTCGTTGGCATTTACGCCGTTACTGAGCTCAATGACTTTGAGTTTTAAATTAGGATCGATTTTCTGCACAAAGGCCAGAATTTCTGCGTGTGGTACAGCATCTGCTGCAATACGTAAGGTATCTGCTGCTTGAGCACTGAAAGCCAGAGTCAAAGACAACGCGATCCCTGCCAGTTTAAAAGAGGCATATTTCATGGTGGTTTCCTTCAATATTTAAGCGATGAGTTCAGTGCTGCTACGCAAGACATCCGGATAATAACGTTCTGCCACGTCGGGATGAGATCGCAGGCGGCCTTTCAGGTAATTCCAGCCAACATCACGCAGTAACGGGTTGTGAGGATCGCTTTCCGGGCCATGAGCCTGGCTTGCAAGCTCAGGAGGCAATGTATAAACCGGAACCACGGCATCTAACTGTGCGCCGAGGAAAAATGCGATGGACTGGCGCTCCCGCCCTGGCGGTGGAGAAACCACTCGATGAACCGTGGCGCGCAAGTAGCCATTGGTTGCCAATTCAAGCAACTCACCAATATTTACCACAAAGCTACCGGGCAAGGGGCTGCATCTATCCAGTTATCGGGGTTGACTTCAACCTGTAAACCCTGCTGCCTGTCTTGTAGCAGAAAGCTTAGGAAGCCGGAGTCCTTGTGAGCGCCAACACCCTGATTGCTATCGGTAGCCTGTTGGCCAGGATAGCGAATCAGCTTGATATGCTCGTTGGGTTTGTTGCCATACAGGTCATCAAAGCTATTAGCCGGTAACTTCAACGCTAATGCAAAAGTGCGTAGTAATTTCAACGCCACAGCGGTCATTTCACGCTGAAATTGCAACAGAGTCGGCTTGAGAGTTGGCAACGATTCAGGCCACAGGTTGGGCCCTTGCAGACGCAGCCAGCCAGGCTGCGATGGACTGACGGAAAGTACCGGGCGTTCAGCGCCAATATCAAATTGCTCACGCCAGTCAGGTTTACCACGTGTTAATTCGCTGGCGGCGCGGTTATAACCGCGAAAATGCGGGGAGTGAATCATCGCGACCTTTTGTTTTTCTGCGTCAGGCAAAGAGAAAAACAGCTGGGCTTCATCCTGAACGGCCTGTTGCAGTTCCGGGCTGATGCCATGATTTATCAGATAAAAGAAGCCGATGTCACGAGCAGCATGGCGTAGTTGTTCAAGAAAGGCTGCGCGATCGGTATCGGTGCCATCAAGGGCTAAGAGATCGAGTATTGGCAATGCCTGGGTCGTTGTTTTGCTCATTTTGAACTCCACGTAATTCAGATGTTTTCCCGTCACGTATTGATGTTTTAGCCCAACAATAATTTTCACAACGACAGCGCTGACTCATTGTTTATCCCTTCTGGATTGATGTGTTGTTCGTGGAAATGACATTGCCGCAAGTGCGTCACGCCGCCCAATATTGTTATCTTCTAAGTTATTGCCGGGTGGGGTTCTAAGCATTTGCAGAATTTGGCAATCAACGGTTCTTAAGCTTTGTTGCCAAACAGGCTTGCTTTTTTTTCATTCATCTTTTACCTTGTTGTTATGTTATAACATATCTTGGAAAAGAAAATGAAACGTGACATCCATCCTTTCTATCGAACAGTCGTGTTCCACGACACCACCGCCAATGAGTTCTTCAAAGTGGGTTCGACTATCAAGACAGACCGGGAAATTGAGCTTGAGGGTGTGAAATATCCCTATATCACACTGGAGGTTTCATCGGCCTCTCATCCACATTACACCGGTAAACAAAGAACATTCACCAATGAAGGCAGTCCGGCTCGTTTCCAGCAGCGTTTCGGTCGTTTTTTTGGCAAGGGAGAGTAAGAGATGCAGGTTCTGAATTCATTACGTAGTGCAAAGCAGCGCCATCCAGATTGCCTGCTTGTGAAGCGTAAAGGGCGGCTGTATGTGATTTGCAAAAGTAACCCGCGTTTCAAAGCGGTGCAGGGCGGGAAGAAGCGGCGTTAAGACAAGGGGTACTTCGCCCCTTGGCTCTTATAAGCTGTGAACGTTACGGACGTCCGAGCGAGAAAATATCGTAAAATGAGAGCTCGCCTTTCGTCGCCACCATCTTATGCAGTAACGATTTTTGTTGTTCGTCAACACCAGGGGAATGCAGGATTTTATCGATCAATGTGGGTGGAACGTTACGCGTGTTGTACCACTCACCGTTATAGCAAACGCGTAAATCAAGCACATCAATATCGTCATAGCGGTAACGGGGATTCACATCAAAAAAGAAAAAGCCGTTTAGCAGCGCAAACAACACAACCAATAGCCAAACCGATCCCGACAGAGTATCCGATTCCAGCATCACCCATAGTGTTGCGAACCAACCTATCCACATGCCGATAAATAACCCCGGATGCTTGCGAATAAAGCTGATGCTAAAACGCGGGCGATTGTCGCGTTTTTCTTCCGCATTGAGTTGTTCGATTGTATCGGTGAGCAGACGCTGAATTTCAGTCATGATGGCCTTCTGAACAGGAACGCGACAGGCAGAGAACTGTTATTTTAAGAAGCCCTGCGAGGGTAAAAAAGTAACAGTTTCGCCATAAAAAACCATAACAGTTAATGTGGCGTGTCAGGCACCATTTTAATCAGCCGAGCTGGGTTTCCAGCAACTACCGAGTTCGCCGGAATATCTTTCGTGACGACGGAGCCGGCACCTATCACTACATTATCGCCAATAGTCACACCAGGGTTGATAACCGCGCGCCCGCCAATCCAGACATTATTGCCAATCGAGACAGGTTTACCAAATTCAACACCACTGTTGCGCGTTTCAGCATCCAGCGGATGAGTCGCAGTATAAATGTGAACACCTGGGGCTAACATACAATTCTCACCGATGTGGACAGGACAAACGTCGAGAATCACACAGTCAAAATTGGCGTAGAAGTTTTTGCCGAGGAAAATATTGTAGCCGTAATCACAACGAAACGATGGCTCAATATAAGCATCCAGACTTTGGCCTAATAGTTGTTCGAGCAGTTCACTACGAATGGCCTTTTCATCTGGAGCGGTGTGATTAAAACGGTGAATCAGATGGCGCGCTTTTACGCGGTCATCTCGAAGCTGTTGGTCTGCAGGGCGATAAAGTTCGCCTGCAATCATTTTCTTTTTTTCTTCACTCATGGTGATGCCTTTTAAAATAGACAGGACACCCGTTACCCTAAGCGATTAGTTTGTAATTAATGTGGCTATAGTTCCTTTTTGTGACGGTAATCACATGGTTAAATGTGCTATTAACAATCACAAATTAAGGGGAGCGACGGACAGAATGTAGTAAGCCTTACAAAAGAGCGATGAGCAGCTTGTATCTCGAAAGCTGAACAGCCCAGGATAAATATCTATTTAGCACTCTGTTAAGTGACTAAAAGAGTTTCTGAATCCAGTTGCGGCTGATTACAACAGCATGTCAGTCTGAAACCATAAAGGTAATAACAGTTAAGGGGTATTAGCGGATAAATTTCCATACGGATGGTGGTATTTTATCGTAAAGCTTATTCATGGTCAGTTCAGCCAAACGGTGGTCTGCTGCTGAATAAAATACAGCCAACTCATTATCTGGTAATTCGTATTTATTCTTTTCGATTACGCGCTCTAAAGTGTCAATTGTTTGGCAGCGTCGCAGGCGCATCAAATAATCGGTCTTAGTAAGTGGTTTTGTTGTCATGAAATCACCTTATTACATCTTGTAATAGTTCTAAAAGGAGAGGCTTACAGGGTTAGCGCGACTCTCTGTGACGAAACATCGGAATAACCGATTCCCGGACTTACGCCATTTCTGCAAGTCTTGGGCATTGATGCCATAGTTACTGAACAGCATAAATGTATCGTCTAAATATTCGTCAATTTGTTCAATCAATTTACTCTCATCATCGTACTTAATTTTGTAATTAAGTGCGAAAGCAGCAATATGCTCAATCAATTCATTCAACTGCAAGTTAATGGCCGACGTAGGATCATTAACCCAACCATGATTACTCTCGCCAAGGTTGGTAAGGCAGTCATGATACAGGTTTTCGCAGAGAAATTTAAGCTGCGCGATATCATGCCGTTTTGGTGAGTATTCGTCCATAATGCAGCCCCTTTTTATCGAAGAAAATTTGATAAACAAAACGCCTTGGGGTGGACACACCTGGATGAGGTGGGAATCAATTACAACGATTATTCCATATACGTTTACTATAAATCAATCCGTAGTAGATTTCCTTTCACTATTACGAAAAATTACATTTACAGCAAAGCTGTTTACTCTAACGTAATGTTTATTAAGACTTTCACTTTTTTTAAAAGCATCGTCTGATAAATTAACTTAAGTGAACGTTTGGGAAAGCAGTTTATATTCAATAGGTTAATATTGTGTTGCTGCAATGAACCTTAAACGGGGAGTAAATAAGGGGTTAATTAAGAATCATCCTAATATATAAGTATGAACCTTCTTGCCTTATCTGCCAGTGAATTTAAGAAATATCTTGTCATCATATTTAAGTCCAACTGAGTTCTTATTGCAACATTTAGTAACCTATCGTAGAAAAAGCCAGCAACTATCGTTATTTATTAATATGACAAATAGGAACCGCAGATATAAAAAAGGCCGCTTGCGCGGCCGTTAAATTGCAGATTTAAGACTTACTTGTGGTGCTCAACAGCGTGAGTGTGTTCAACATCTTCAGACTTACGGCTGAAGCGACGACGAACTACCACGAAGAACACTGGTACGAAGAAGATAGCCAGGACTGTTGCAGTAACCATCCCGCCCATAACCCCTGTACCTACGGCGTTCTGTGCACCAGAGCCTGCACCCGAGCTGATTACCAGCGGCATTACCCCGAGGATAAATGCCAGTGATGTCATCAGAATCGGACGCAGACGCATACGTACGGCTTCGAGCGTGGCTTCAATCAAGCCTTTGCCTTCTTTCTCCATCAAGTCTTTGGCGAATTCTACGATAAGTATCGCGTTCTTCGCCGACAAGCCAATGGTTGTCAGCAGGCCTACCTGGAAGTACACGTCGTTGGTCAGCCCACGCATCGTCGCGGCAAGCAGTGCACCGACAACCCCGAGTGGAACAACCAGCATGACCGAGAATGGAATCGACCAGCTCTCGTACAGTGCAGCCAGACACAGGAACACCACTATCAGGGAGATGGCATACAGGGCAGGGGCCTGGTTACCAGATAAACGTTCCTGATAGGACATACCCGTCCAGTCATAACCAATACCGGTTGGCAGTTTGCTGGCCAGCTGTTCCATCAGGTCCATTGCTTCACCGGTACTCTTACCCGGAGCTGCCTGACCAAGGATTTCCATGGACGGTAAACCGTTGTAACGTTCCAGACGCGGTGAGCCGTATTCCCAATGCGCAGAAGAGAACGCTGAGAATGGCACCATTTGTCCGGTAGAGCCGCGGACATACCAGTTGTTGATATCGCTAGGCAGCATACGGAATGGCGCATCCGCCATCAGGTAAACTTTCTTCACACGACCACGGTCGATGAAGTCGTTCACGTAACTACCACCCCATGCAGCACCCAGTGTGGTGTTGATGTCACTGATAGAAACGCCCAATGCTTGCGCTTTTTCCTGGTCGATATCGATTTTGAACTGCGGCGTATCTTCCAGGCCGTTTGGACGCACGCCCACTAACAGATCAGAGTGTTTAGCGACTTCACCAAACAATTGGTTACGCGCCTGAGTCAGTTTTTCGTGCCCAAGGTTTGCCTGGTCAATCAACTGGAAGTCGAAGCCCGTTGCTGTACCCAGTTCCACGATAGCTGGCAGGTTGAATGCGAACACGATGGCATCTTTGATTTTCGAGAACTCGGCGCTTGCGCGACCAGCAATCGCTGGAACCTTGTTCTCTTCACCAGGACGCTCATCCCAATCTTTCAATGATACGAATGCCAGACCTGTGTTCTGCCCCTGACCAGAGAAGCCAAAGCCGTTAACGGTAAATACGGAGTTAACGTTGTCTTTCTCTTTTTCGAGGTAGTACTTGGTCACATCATCAAGAACGGCTTGTGTACGTTCTTGCGTCGCACCTGCAGGCAGCTGTGCCATGGTCAGGAACACGCCCTGGTCTTCATCTGGCAAGAAGGAACTTGGCAGGCGAATAAACAGGAAGGCCATGCCAACCACTATCAGCAGATAAAGCACTAAGTAACGACCGGTGCTACGCAAAATATTACCGACGCTGTCGGTATAGTGATGCGTGCTCTTGTCGAACATGTTGTTAAACCAGCCGAAGAAACCTTTCTTCTCGTGGTGTTCGCCTTTCGCAATTGGCTTAAGCAGGGTGGCGCAAAGTGCTGGTGTCAAAATCATTGCTACCAGTACAGAAAGCACCATTGCCGATACGATGGTAATAGAGAACTGACGATAGATTGCACCTGTAGAACCGCCGAAGAATGCCATTGGTATAAATACCGCCGACAGTACCATCGCGATCCCGACCAGAGCGCCCTGAATCTGCTCCATTGATTTGCGTGTGGCTTCTTTTGGCGGCAATCCTTCTTCCACCATTACACGCTCAACGTTCTCTACTACCACGATGGCATCATCAACCAACAGGCCTATCGCAAGCACCATCCCGAACATCGTTAGGGTGTTTATCGAATAGCCAAAGACGGCAAGGATGGCAAACGTCCCCAACAGTACCACTGGTACCGCAATCGTTGGAATCAATGTGGCGCGGAAGTTCTGCAAGAACAGATACATTACCAGGAACACCAGCACGATTGCTTCAACGAGGGTTTTTACTACCTCTTTGATAGAGATTTTAACGAATGGAGTGGTGTCATATGGATAAACAACTTTCAGACCCGCAGGGAAGAATGGCTGTAGTTTTTCCACAGTGGCACGTACCGCATTGGCGGTATCCAGGGCGTTAGCACCGGTTGCCAGTTTGATACCTAAACCAGAGGCTGGTTGGCCGTTGAAACGTGCAACAACGTTATAGTTCTCGCCGCCCAACTCAACTTTTGCCACATCTTTAAGCAGAACACGTGAGCCATCCTGATTCACTTTCAGCAAAATTTTGCTGAACTCATCGGCAGATTTTAAACGGGTTTGAGCAATGATAGAGGCGTTAAGTTGTTGACCTTTAACTGGTGGAGTACCACCTAACTGACCTGCTGCTACCTGGGCGTTCTGCGCTTTGATAGCGGCAATAACATCAACCGGCGTGAGCTGATAATTGTTCAGTTTGTTCGGATCCATCCAGATACGCATCGCGTACTGAGCACCAAACAGCTGAACATCACCAACACCGCGAGTACGGCTGATCGGGTCTTTAATAGTTGCGCCAACGTAGTCCGAAATATCTTCCTGTGTCATGGAACCATCGGTGTTGATCATACCGAGAACCATCAGGAAGCTACTGGAAGACTTTTCAACGCTAACACCTTGCTGCTGTACTTCTTGAGGAAGCAATGGCATCGCAAGTTGCAGTTTGTTCTGAACCTGTACCTGTGCGATATCCGCGTCAGTACCAGAATCAAAGGTAATGGTGATGGTTACAGAACCAGAGGAATCACTGGATGAGGACATGTACAGCAGGTTGTCGATACCGTTCATGTTCTGTTCGATAACCTGTGTAACGGTATCCTGTACCGTTTTCGCATCTGCACCAGGGTAGTTTGCTGAGATCGAAATTGCCGGTGGCGCAATGGTTGGATATTGCGCGATCGGTAATTTCATGATCGCAAGCCCGCCCGCCAACATAATAATGATGGCGATTACCCAGGCAAAAATCGGGCGATCGATAAAAAACTTAGCCATGTCTTAACGGCTCCTGTTTAAGTTAAGACTTCGTTTGTTCAGACTGTGCGCCAGCGGCTGCTTGATCCTGGCCTTTATTTTCTGCCGCCACTTCCTGCGCTTTCACCTGAACACCGGGTTTCACTTTTTGCAAACCGGTCACAATAACGCGATCACCATCCTTCAACCCACTGGTTACCAGCCATTTGTCGCCGATAGCTTGAGTTGCGGTGATATTGCGTACTTCCACTTTGTCTTCTTTACCAATAACCATTGCTGAAGCATCACCACGCGGTGTACGAGTTACACCTTGTTGTGGAACTAACAGCGCGTTTGGATTGGTACCTTCTTCCAGTTGTGCACGAACAAACATGCCCGGCAGTAATGTTTTATCTGGGTTCGGGAAGATAGCTCGCAAAGTGATAGAGCCGGTGGTCTGGTCAACCGTCACATCAGAAAACTCTAAAGAGCCTTCCTGCGGGAAAGTGATACCGTCGTTGGTCACTAATTTGACTTTAGCTTTACCGTTTTCTTGTTTCAGTTTGCCTTCTGCCAGCTCTTGCTTAAGGCGCAAGAAATCATTGCTTGATTGGGTTACATCGACATAAATCGGGTCGAGCTGTTGTACGGTTGCCAGTGCAGAAGCCTGTCCGCTAGTCACCAGAGCGCCTTCTGTAACAGAAGACTTACCAATGCGACCGCTAATAGGTGAAGTCACTTTGGTATATGCAAGGTTAATGCGAGCAGTTTCAACGGCGGCTTTAGCAGCCACAACAGATGCGTTTGCCTGTTGAGAATCGGCAAGTGCAGTGTCGTAGTCTTGTTGACTGATGTACTTAGTACCTAACAGTTTCTGATAACGTTTAAGCGTCAGCTGAGCGATGTTTGCACTTGCTTGTGCTTTAGCGAGGTCGCCTTTGGCGCTGTCATATGCTGCCTGGTATGTTGCAGGGTCGATTTGGTACAGCGACACACCAGCCTTGATTTCACTTCCTTCTTCGAAGTTACGTTTCAGGATGATGCCACTGACTTGTGGGCGAACTTCTGCAATACGATAAGCGCTTGTACGGCCAGGAAGCTCTGTAGTTATCTGCAAAGGAGCACTTTTCAGAGTTACCACACCCACTTCTGGGGTATGCGGCGCACTCTGTTTTGTCTCTTTGTCATTACATCCTGTAAGTACTAAGCTGCCTGAGAGCATCAGAATGGCCGCCAGAGGCGTAAACCCTCTGTTTTTGTTCATATGTAAACCTCGAGTGTCCGATTTCAAAGTTGTTCAATGGATCAAATGTCCACAAACCCATTGCTGCGTTTATATTATCGTCGTGCTATGGTACATACATTCACAAATGTATGTAAATCTAACTACCGTTATTTCACCCACTTATGGCACGAAAAACCAAACAACAAGCGCTGGAAACACGCCAACACCTTTTGGATGTTGCAATCCGCTTGTTTTCACAACACGGAGTTTCCGCAACTTCGCTTGCAGATATCGCAAAAGCAGCGGGAGTAACCCGTGGTGCAATCTACTGGCATTTCAAAAATAAGTCGGATTTGTTTAATGAAATCTGGGAGCTAACTGAGTCCAGTATTGGCGATTTAGAAACTGAGTATCGGGCAAAATTTCCTGACGATCCACTTTCTGTTGTCAGAGAGTTACTTATTTACATATTACAAGCAACTGTCGCCGATGAACGCCGCCGCTTAATGACCGAAATCATCTTCCATAAGTGCGAGTTTGTAGGTGAACTGGCTGTTTTACAACAGGCCAGGCGCGAACTTTATATGGAAGGAAACGAGAGAATTGAGAGCAGTTTGCAGCGTTGTATTGATGCTGAAATGTTACCAAAAAACTTGCGACTTCCCCACGCCGTTATTTTACTGCGTAGTTATATTACCGGGCTGATTGAAAACTGGCTGGTTGCACCGGATAGTTTTGATCTCCACAGCCAGGCCGAGGACTACGTCGCCATTCTGCTGGAAATGTTTCAAACCTGCCCAACCCTGAGATCCATCCCACAATAAAAATATGCTTATTAGGGTAATTCCGAACATAGTTGACCAAGGTTTTTCCGAAAAGACGTGCTAATCTTGCGGCTCATATTTCGTCTTTAACTCGCCATCCTTCGGCCTGTTCTCAAACACTGTCAAACTATGCCGCAACTCTTGTGTTCACTGTATTCACGTCGCGTACCCGCACGTTTTTTGCTCATTGCATTCGTTAGCCTGTTTTGCGTGCTGGCGCAGCCAGTCTGGGCGCAAAAAAATGGTAGCGATCTCCCGAGCCGCGATGAGATTCAAAATCAGCTGTCTGCACTGAATAAGCAAAAGACACTGTCTCCAAATGACAAACTCACCCAACAAGATCTCAATGAGACTCTTGAGGTGCTGGATAAAATTGATCGGGTCAAGGATGAAACGGCAAAACTCCATCAGCAGGTGACGGAAGCACCGAAAGTGCTGCGTAAAGCCACTGATGCGCTCAACGAGATTAAAAACCAACACGCCAACCCGGCTGATGAAGAAGCGGAAATCGAAGCGCTCAGTTTGCGCCAACTTGAGTCTCGTCTGAATGATTTAATGACGGAGTTACAGAACGCGCAAAGCGATTTGGCGACCTGGAATAGCCAACTGATTTCGCTGCAAACGCAACCTGAGCGTGTTCAGAATGCCATGACCGCGGCATCGACTCAGCTTGAAGCGATTCGTAATCGTCTTAATGGTGTCACGCCAGGCGCTGTAGACTTACGACCAAGTCAGCAAACTTTATTACTGGCCCAACAAGCATTATTGAACGCGCAGTTAGATCAACAGCGTGACAGCCTCAAAGGCAACACCATCTTGCAAGATACGTTGCAAAAGCAACGTGACTACACCAACGCGCATATTAATCAAATGGAGGCGACCCTCCAGATCCTGCAAAAAGTGGCGAGCAGTAAGCGTTTAACTCTTACGCAGCAAACCGCGCAGGACGCCATAGACTCTGAAGATACCGTTAAGATTCAGCAAAATCCGCTGGTTAAGCAGGAGCTGGATATCAACCATCAGCTGAGTCAGCGTCTGATAGACGCCACTCAGCATGCCAATGAAATGGTGCCTTCGAGCATTCGCATTAAAAATACACTGGATCGTGCTCTGCAATCTGAACGTAACCTCAAAGAGCAGATCGCCGTTCTGAAAGGCAGCTTGTTGTTGTCGCGTATTCTTTACCAACAACAGCAACAGAACCTGCCGTCTGCGGAAGACACTGAAGATCTGACCAACCGCATTGCGGATATTCGTCTCGAACAGTTCGATGTGAACCAACAACGTGACGCGCTATTCCAGCCGGATGAGCTGGTCGCGAAAATCGAAGATGGACATAAAGCGGATGTCACGCCAGAAGTCCACGATGCGTTATTGCAGGTTCTGGATACTCGCCGCGAATTGCTTGATCAGTTGAATAAGCAGCTTGGCATGCAATTAATGCTGGCAATCAACTTGCAGAATAACCAGCAGCAGCTGCAAAACGTCACGAAATCACTCGACCAGATCCTGACTGAGCAAATTTTCTGGGTAACCAGTAATAAGCCGATGGATTGGGACTGGCTGAAATCATTGCCTTCTTCATTGCGCGATCAGTTTAAAAACGCCAATCTCAATTTTAAAGGGCCTGAGAACTCGCTTAAAATTCTCGCCATCCTGCTACTGATGATTCCTGCTTTGTTGCTGGCAGGCGTTATACGCTGGCGCTTTAAAGCGATAGACCGCTATCTGGAAAAGCAGGCGAGTCGTGTCGGGCAGTTGCGTAACGATAGCCAAATGCTGACCCCGAAAGCCATTGCTCTGACGCTGGTTAAAGTTTTGCCCGGCGCTTTGGTTATCTACTCAATCGGCCTGGTGTTTGCTGGCTTGCAAATGAACATCAGCGAATCGATGCTGGCATTTTGCAAACAGCTCTCCTTGTTCTGGTTAGTCTTCGGCTTAACTTACCAGGTGCTCTCTAAAAATGGTGTAGCTGTCAGCCACTTTAATATGCAACCGCAGCTGTGCAGCCATTATCGCCGCCAACTGGTGCGTATTGGTTGTGCGCTATTACCGTTGTTATTCTGGTCGGTGCTCGGTGAACGTTCGCCGCTACATCTGGTTGAAGATGCGTTGGGTCAACTGATCATCTTCTTCAACCTGTTGCTTATCACCGCGCTGGTCTTCCCAATGTGCCGTGAAAACTGGCGCAACAAAAACAACCACACCATGCAGTTGTTTACTGTCACGATGATGGGTGTGGTGCCCGCGGTGTTAATCGTGCTGACAGCGATGGGATATTTTTATACGACACTTCGCCTTGCCGGTCGCTGGATTGAAACTATCTATCTGATACTTATCTGGAACCTGGTTTATCAAACCGTCCTGCGCGGATTAAGTGTTGCCGCGCGTCGTATGGCTTATCGCCGTGCCGTTGCGCGCCGTGAGAATCTGGTGAAAGAGGGCGCAGAAGGGGGCGAGCCGGTAGAAGAGCCACCGTTAGCATTGGACCAAATCAACCAACAAACTATGCGTCTGGCTATCATTGCTCTGTTCGCCCTGTTTGCTCTGGTGTTCTACACCATTTGGTCTGATTTATTCGGGGTATTCGGTTACCTGGACAGCATCCAACTCTGGAGTTATAGCGCTTCGGAAGCGGGTGTAGCAGTAGTGAAAAACGTCACTATGGGCAGCCTGTTATTTGCCGCGATTGCTTTTGCTGTTGCCTGGGTGCTGATTCGCAACTTGCCGGGCTTGCTTGAAGTACTGGTGCTTTCGCGTCTGCAAATGCGTCAGGGTGCTTCATACGCCATCACGACCATTCTTAACTACGTCATTACTGCTGTCGGGGCGATGACCATCTTTGGTTCACTCGGCGTGTCGTGGGATAAGTTGCAATGGCTGGCGGCGGCGTTGTCGGTGGGCTTAGGTTTTGGTTTGCAGGAGATATTCGGTAACTTCGTTTCCGGCCTGATTATCCTCTTCGAGCGCCCGGTGCGTATCGGCGATACCGTCACGATTGGTGCTTATTCCGGTAGCGTGAGCAAAATTCGTATTCGTGCCACCACGATTACAGACTTTGACCGCAAAGAAGTGATCATTCCGAACAAAGCGTTTGTGACGGAACGACTGATCAACTGGTCGCTTACCGACACCATCACTCGTGTGGTTATCCGTCTGGGAGTGGCTTACGGCTCCGATTTGGATAAAGTACGTGAGATCTTACTGAAAGCGGCCCATGAGCATCCGAAAGTGATGCACGACCCTGAGCCTACGGTGTTCTTCACCACCTTCGGGGCCAGTACGTTGGATCATGAGCTGCGTCTGTATGTGCGTGAACTGCGTGATCGCAGCTACACCGTCGATGAGCTAAACCGGACTATCGATCGTCTGTGTCGAGAAAATGGCATTAATATCGCCTTCAACCAACTTGAAGTTCATCTGCGTAATGACAAAGGCGATGAATTGACAGAAGTGAAACGCGATCATAATGGCAAATCAAACGGTGGTGACATCGTTCCTGCTCAGTAAAAATTAGCGGGAGGTGTTCTCTTCCCGCTTACGCAAAAAATCCTGACGGACAATCTCAAGCGCTGCGAGCGCGGTTTCCGTCGGGATTTCATGTTGTTCTAGCAGCATTATCAAATCGACCGCCAGTTTGACTTCTTCTGGTGCGTTTTCCAGCGACATTACGTTTATCCGTTCAAGTAAATGGTTTGGTTTAAGCGTTAGCTTAGCCCACGTTCGCGGCGTTCGATGGCGCGTTCAATTCGCGTCAACGCCTGGCGGCAGCGCTGCAAACGCCCTTCGAGAGCTGCCAGTTCCTTCTGGAGTTTTTGCTGCCCGGCAAGCGTGACTTGTATCGAAAGTTGGCTTTCACGATCGCTAATCATAATCTGGATGCGGCGTTCGTAATCCTGATGCGTTGAGAGTTTCTCATACAGATTCTCGGCAACCACGGGCTGCGGATCATTTTTACGCATCTTCACGGTGGCGAGTTCACGCTGCAAGGCGGCAATTTGCGCCACGAGTTTTTCGGCGAGATACGCAACTTGCTCCGCTTTGCCGACTTTCACGCTAAGCTCTAACTGCGCGAGATTTGCCTGAACTTCGGTCAGATAATCTTTAAGTTGCGTGCTGTGAGTGGAAAACAGTTTACGATCGAAGCGTGCTTGCGATGCGCGTTGTAACGAGACAGGCGCAATGGCCTGTGCGAGTTCCGCGACGCGAGCATCCAAAGCTTGTAACAGCGCGGCGGTTTTCACAAAATGAATCTCCAGTGTTGCACGTGTTTAAGTACGGAATAATGAATGAAACGGATCATTTTAATCATCATTGGTTGGCTGGCGGTAGTCCTTGCGACGCTGGGTGTTGTCTTGCCTTTACTTCCCACAACCCCATTTTTGCTGCTGGCGGCCTGGTGCTTCGCCCATTCCTCGCCGCGCTTTCATCACTGGTTACTGTACCGCTCATGGTTTGGCAGTTATATCCGCCATTGGCAGGACCATCGTGCGCTGCCACCGGGTGCCAAACCCAGGGCGTTGATTTTCATCGTGTTAACTTTTGCCGTCTCTCTTTACCTGGTCAACATTCTTTGGGTCAGGCTACTATTATTGATGATGATGTGCGCACTGCTGTTCTTTATGTGGCGCATGCCGGTAATTGACGAAAAGCAACAAAAGCCATAAAGCGCATTTGCAGTGGTTGCAATTGTTGGTGCCAGCCAGTAAATTCGACCGTTTTCGAGCATGGTATGACTGATTAATGAATCATCAATACTTCATTAATTAACCTGTTCCGTGCTTTGTTAGAACCTTGTTTTTAGCAGGCATTAATTATGACCGCGACTGCGCAGCAGCTTGAATATCTGAAAAACAGCATCAAAAGCATTCCAGACTACCCAAAACCTGGGATCTTATTCCGTGACGTTACCAGCTTGCTTGAAGATCCGAAAGCTTACGCCACCAGCATCGAATTATTAGTCTCACGCTTTAAAGACGCCGGTATCACCAAAGTGGTGGGTACCGAAGCGCGTGGGTTCTTGTTTGGTGCACCGGTTGCGCTGGAGTTAGGTGTTGGCTTCGTGCCGGTTCGCAAGCCAGGCAAACTGCCACGCGAAACAATCGCTGAAAACTACGAGCTGGAATACGGCACCGATCAACTGGAAATCCACGTTGATGCAATCGAGCCTGGCGACAAAGTTCTGGTAGTGGACGATCTGCTGGCAACCGGCGGTACCATTGAAGCAACAGTGAAACTTATCCGCCGTCTGGGTGGGGAAGTGACTGACGCTGCGTTTATCATCAATCTGTTTGATATTGGTGGTGAACAGCGCCTGGAAAAAATGGGCGTGAAAAGCTACAGCCTCGTACTTTTCCCAGGTCACTGAGTTCAGCCTTCGTATTCCCCAAATTATACCCATTAGCATTCGAGTTGCAGCCAACACCCCTGCAGCTTGAAGGATGATGGGTATAGAAGCCTCGCCCATCAGGTGAGGCTTATGTTAGCATTACCCCCCTGAATTCACTCCCGCGATGTAGAGCCTATCTCGAATGAGCTACCAGGTCTTAGCCCGCAAATGGCGGCCACAAACTTTTGCTGATGTAGTCGGCCAGCAACACGTGTTGACTGCTCTGGCTAATGGCTTATCCATGGGCCGAATCCATCACGCCTATCTCTTTTCGGGGACGCGCGGCGTGGGTAAAACATCCATCGCTCGCCTGTTGGCGAAAGGGTTAAATTGTGAAACCGGCATTACCGCCACCCCTTGCGGTGTGTGCGACAATTGCCGCGAAATCGAACAAGGTCGCTTTGTTGATCTGATTGAAATTGATGCCGCCTCGCGTACCAAAGTCGAAGATACGCGTGATTTGCTGGATAACGTTCAGTACGCGCCAGCGCGTGGCCGCTTCAAAGTTTATCTTATCGATGAAGTGCACATGCTCTCCCGCCACAGCTTCAACGCATTGTTGAAGACGCTTGAAGAGCCGCCATCGCACGTCAAATTCCTGCTGGCGACGACTGATCCGCAAAAATTGCCGGTCACTATTCTTTCTCGCTGCCTGCAATTCCACCTGAAAGCGCTGGATGTCGAACAAATCCGCCATCAACTGGAATACATTCTTGGCGAAGAAAAAATCCCCAGCGAAACCCGTGCTCTGCAACTGTTGGCTCGCGCCGCAGATGGCAGCCTACGTGATGCACTAAGTCTTACCGACCAGGCGATTGCCAGCGGTGATGGGCAGGTAACAACTGCCGCTGTCAGCACGATGCTGGGTACGCTTGATGACGACCAGGCTCTTTCGCTAGTAGAGGCGATGGTGCAGGCTGATGGTGAGCGGGTGATGAACTTGCTTAATGAAGCCGCCGGGCGTGGTGTTGAGTGGGAAGCTTTGCTGGTGGAAATGCTGAGTTTGCTGCATCGCGTGGCGATGGTTCAGCTTTCGCCTGCTGCGTTAGGCAGCGACATGGCCGCGATTGAACAGCGTATGCGTGAGCTGGCGCGCGTCGTGCCGCCTGCTGAAGTTCAACTTTATTACCAAACCTTGCTGATTGGCCGCAAAGAGCTGTCCTGGGCGCCAGATCGACGTATGGGCATTGAAATGACTCTGCTGCGCGCACTGGCATTCCACCCGCGCAAGCCGCTACCAGAGCCAGAACAACCGCGTCAGGCGCCAAGTATTCCGGTGGTGAACCCTGTTCCGGTGCGCCAACAAATAGCCCCCGCGCCACGGCCAAATGAGACTGTGCTGCCAGACACCACCAGTCAGGTGTTGCAAGCGCGAACACAGCTCATGCGCCAGCAGGGAGCGAACAAAGCAAAAAAGAGTGAGCCGGCAGCGCCAAATCTAGCGCGGCCGGCAAAGAACAGCACTGCTCTGGAACGCTTAGCCTCGGTGAGCGAGCGTATCCAGTCCCGGCCCGCAGCGCAGACAGAGGAAAAGCCTGAGCCAAAGCCCGAGGCTTATCGCTGGAAGTCGCAAATTGTTTCTGATGTCGTCGAAGAACCGGTTGCGACACCAAAAGCATTAAAACGCGCGATGGAGCATGAGAAAACGCCTGAGCTTGCGCAGAAACTGGCTCTGGAGGCCATTGAGCGCGATAGCTGGTCGGCTGAAATTAGCCAACTGGTGCTGCCGAAATTAGTGCAGCAGCTTGCATTAAATGCCTGGAAAGAGCAGGACGGCAACCGAGTGTGTTTGCACTTGCGCCCGGCACTACGGCATTTGAATTCACCGTCGGCGCAGAAAACGCTGGCGGACGCATTGAGTACTTTTAGTGGTGAAACTGTTGAGCTGACTATTATTGAAGATGATAATCTTGCGCAACGTACCCCGCTTGAATGGCGCCAGGCTATCTATGAAGAGAAGCTGGCACAAGCGCGGGAAGCAATGAAAACTGACAACAACATTCAGACGCTGCGTCGTTTCTTTGATGCGGAACTGGATGACGATAGTATTCGACCAATTTGACAGACCGGTTATACCCTTCGCCCTTCAAGTTGCAGGGTTGTTGGCTGCTCTCGTTCACCCGAATCACTTACTCAAGTAAGCTCATCGGGATTCATTCGATTGCCGCCTACCTGCATCTTGAAGTAGCTTGGGTATATGCCGGTTTGTTGTAAACCCTGATAGCCGATAATCGTCACGTACGGTTAGTCGGCCCGAGCAAAAGAGAGAAGACTATGTTTGGAAAAGGCGGTCTGGGCAACATCATGAAGCAAGCCCAGCAGATGCAGGAAAAAATGGCCCAGGTTCAGGAAGAAATCGCCCAAATGGAAGTCACTGGCGAATCTGGCGCGGGTCTGGTTAAAGTGACCATCAACGGTGCTCACAACTGCCGTCGCGTGGAAATCGATCCAAGCCTGATGGAAGACGACAAAGAGATGGTTGAAGATCTGGTTGCTGCGGCCTTCAACGATGCGGCACGTCGTATCGGCGAAGCGCAGAAAGAGAAAATGGCTGGCGTGTCCAGCGGGATGCAGTTGCCACCAGGCTTCAAAATGCCATTCTGATTTTCCGTCATTCTTCGTGTTGCGGGGGCGTTGGCTACGTTATTCGGCTCATCCGTGAGCCTCACCCCTTCGGGGCCGCAGCAAGCAGCGTTCAAATCTGCTCCCGGCAGATTTGTCACAAACCCCAGTCACTTACTGATGTAAGCTCCTGGGGATTATGAGCCTCGTCCATGAGGCTCACCCTTTGGGCCAGCGCAAGCGCTGTTCAAATCTGTTCCAGACAGATTTGTTGCTCACTTGCCGCCTTCCCGCAACGCGAATTATTTTGGAAAATCAATTTTCCAGGTCTACTCCTCCTCAAACTCTGCATAACTCTCCACCAGAAAATCAATCAATGCCCTGACAGCCGGTAACTGGCCGCGCCGTGAAGGAAACACCAAATGAATAACCTCACGCCTTGCTCGCCACTCCGGTAACAAACGCACCAGGCTCCCGTCTGCCAGTTGCTTGTTGACCATCAATATCGGCAACTGAACCAACCCCACACCTGCCAGCGCAGCCGCTCGCAGCGCATCCATATCAGTGGTCACAAAACGTGGCTTGTGATGCAGCGTCACTTCCTGACTATCCGGGCCGAACAGGCACCAGCGGTAAATCTGCTGCGGTTTTGACAACGCAAGGCTTGGCCAGTGCTGAAGATCTGCCGGTGATGCAGGCGTTGTAAAGCGCTCAACCAGTTCCGGGCTGGCTACCAGGCACATGCCGCGATCCGCCAGTTTACGCATCACCAGATCGCTATCGTCCAACGGCAATGGACGTACCCGCACCGCTAAGTCGACATTTTCATTTAGTACATCAACCTGGCGATTTGTCTCTTCTAGCTGCACGGTGACTTGCGGATAAAGCGCCATAAACTTCGCCAGCATCTCCCCGATATGCACATGCAGCAGGGCAATCGGGCAGCTCAGGCGGATCAGCCCGCGAGGCTCTGCGCGCAAAGAGTTAATCGCTTCCTGAGCGGCTTCGGCTTCAATAATCATCGCCTTGCAGTGGCGATAAAAAATCTGCCCGGCTTCGGTCACTGTGAAACTGCGTGTTGAACGCTGAATCAGGCGTGTCTCAAGACTTTCTTCCAGTAGTGCAATTCGGCGACTCAAGCGTGATTTTGGAATACCGATAACGCGGCTCGCTGGAGAAAACCCTCCGTTATCGACCACTTGCACGAAATACCACAGATCGTTGAGGTCTTGCATTTTCATTGTCCTGTTTATGGAACACTGAGTTCATTTTCAGAGTCTACCGAGGAATTCGTCTTATGAGTAAGCTTTATCTCAACAGAAATCGACACTCAATGGAGATAACGATGAAATCAATTCTTGGCGTTTATTCAGCACCGGCTTCCCACTGGGTGGGCGATGGCTTCCCGGTTCGCTCACTGTTTTCTTACTCAAAGTTTGAAAAACAGCTCAGCCCGTTCCTGCTGCTCGATTACGCAGGACCTGCGGAATTTAAGCCGAGCAACAAAGGGCAGCGTGGCGTTGATGTACACCCGCACCGCGGTTTTGAAACCGTCACCATCGTCTACAAAGGCGAAGTGGCGCACCGCGACTCCACCGGCAGCGGCGGGGTGATTGGCCCGGGTGACGTGCAGTGGATGACCGCGGGTAGTGGCATTTTGCATGAAGAGTTCCACTCACCGGCGTTTAGCGAGAAGGGCGGTACGCTTGAAATGGTTCAGCTGTGGGTCAACTTGCCAGCCAAAGACAAGTCGACACCACCGAACTACCAGTCCATTACCGACGCCGATATTCCGGTCGTGACACTGCCGGATAACGCAGGACAGGTGCGAGTCATCGCAGGTGAAATGGATGGCGCAAAAGGCCCGGCACACACGTTTTCTCCACTGCGTGTGCTGGATATGCGGCTCAATGCGCACAGTTCTACACAACTGACGCTGCCAGATGGCTGGAACACGGCGCTGGTGGTTCTCAAAGGCACGGTACAGGTCAATGGGCAGGAAGTGGTTCGCGAAGCGCAACTGGTGGTGCTGGATGCTAAAGGCGAAACGGTGACGCTTGAAGCCAACAATGATGCCGTTGTGTTGGTGTTGAGCGGTGAGCCGCTTAATGAGCCAGTGGTCGGCTACGGACCGTTTGTGATGAACACTCGTGAGGAAATCAAAGAGGCCATTGACGATTTTAATCAGGGAAAATTTGGTCAGAAGATAGCGTAAATCATTCCCCCTGTGCGAGTCATCGCGCAGGGGGAATATCTTTTTCTATGTCCTTCAGCGGGGCTAATGTTAGGCTATGGCCCACTCTTTTTTCAGAAGTCTGAGCGATGCAAACCAGTCCTTTACTAACCGCCCTTATGGAATCCTTGCGCTGCCTGCCAGGCGTTGGCCCAAAGTCTGCCCAACGTATGGCGTTCGCGCTCCTGCAACGCGACCGCAGCGGTGGGATGCGTCTTGCTCAAGCGTTAACACGCGCGATGTCTGAAATCGGCCACTGTGCTGATTGCCGTACTTTTACTGAACAGGAAGTGTGCGCAATCTGCGCCAATCCGCGTCGTCAGGAAAATGGCCAGATTTGTGTGGTGGAAACTCCGGCAGATATTCACGCTATTGAAGCGACCGGCCAATTTTCCGGGCGCTATTTCGTACTGATGGGGCATTTATCTCCGATAGATGGTATTGGCCCGCAAGACATTGGCCTCGATAGGCTTGAACAGCGTCTTGAGCGCGAAACCATTAAAGAACTTATTCTTGCCACCAACCCAACCGTGGAAGGTGAAGCCACCGCCAACTACATTGCCGAGTTATGCGGGCAATATGGCGTGGACGCCAGCCGTATCGCGCATGGTGTGCCGGTCGGCGGCGAGCTGGAAATGGTCGATGGCACTACGCTTTCGCACTCTCTTGCTGGGCGTCACAAGATTAATTTCTAATCACTTGCGGGGAGGTTTTTAATCCTCCCGCTTGAAAACCCTCCTTTCTATCCTCATATCACCCTCAGCGTTTTAAAACCCCCTGCGTATTTTGATTTTGTTGAGGTATCAATGACCATGAAAGGACAAGAGACACGTGGCTTCCAGTCTGAAGTGAAACAACTTCTGCACCTGATGATCCACTCCCTCTACTCAAATAAAGAAATTTTCCTACGTGAGCTGATCTCCAACGCCTCTGATGCGGCAGACAAATTGCGCTTCCGCGCCCTGTCTCAAGCAGACCTCTACGAAGGTGACGGCGAGCTGCGCGTGCGCGTCTCTTTTGATAAAGAAAAACGCACCCTGACGATTGCCGATAACGGCATCGGTATGACCCGTGACGAAGCGATTGACCACCTCGGGACCATCGCAAAATCCGGCACCAAAGCTTTCCTCGAATCCATGGGTTCTGACCAGGCGAAAGACAGCCAGCTTATCGGCCAGTTTGGTGTGGGCTTCTACTCTGCGTTTATCGTGGCAGATAAAGTGACTGTGCGTACTCGCGCAGCAGGTGTGCCTGCAGATCAAGCTGTGTTCTGGGAATCAGAAGGTGCTGGCGAATATACCGTTGCGGATATCACTAAAGCCGATCGCGGGACTGAAATTACCCTGCACCTGCGTGAAGGTGAAGATGAGTTCTTAGACGATTGGCGAGTGCGTTCGACTATCAGCAAATACTCTGACCACATCGCCTTGCCGGTTGAGATTGAAACTCGCGAAGAGAAAGATGGCGAAACCATTCTCGGCTGGGAAAAGATCAACAAAGCCCAGGCGCTGTGGACCCGTAGCAAGTCTGAAATTAAAGACGAAGAGTACAACGAGTTCTACAAACATGTGGCTCATGACTTTACCGACCCGCTGACTTATAGCCATAACCGCGTGGAAGGGAAGCAAGAGTACACCAGCCTGCTGTACATCCCGTCTCAGGCGCCGTGGGATATGTGGAACCGTGACCATAAGCACGGCCTGAAACTGTACGTGCAGCGCGTGTTCATCATGGACGACGCTGAGCAGTTTATGCCGAACTACCTGCGTTTCGTGCGTGGTCTGATAGATTCCAACGATCTGCCGCTGAACGTGTCGCGTGAAATTCTACAAGACAGCCGTGTAACGCAGAATCTGCGTAGTGCGCTGACCAAACGCGTATTGCAGATGCTGGAAAAACTGGCGAAAGACGACAGCGAAAAATACCAGACCTTCTGGAAAAACTTCGGCCTGGTGCTGAAAGAAGGCCCTGCTGAAGACAACGCAAACCAGGAAGCTATCGCTAAACTGCTGCGCTTTGCGACCACGCATACCGATTCCGCTACACAAACTGTGTCGCTGGAAGAGTACGTGTCGCGCATGAAAGAAGGGCAGGAGAAGATTTACTACATCACTGCCGACAGCTATGCCGCCGCGAAGAGCAGCCCGCATCTGGAATTGCTGCGTAAGAAAGGCATCGAAGTATTGCTGCTTTCTGACCGCATCGATGAGTGGATGATGAGCTACCTGACCGAATTCGACGGCAAAATGTTCCAGTCAGTCAGCAAAACTGACGAGTCACTGGAAAAAATGGCTGACGAAGAGACTCCGGAAGCGAAAGAAGCTGAAAAAGCACTTGAGCCGTTTGTTGACCGTGTGAAAACCCTGCTGGGTGAGCGCGTGAAAGAAGTGCGTCTGACGCACCGTCTGACCGACACGCCAGCTATCGTGACCACCGACAGCAACGACATGAGCACGCAAATGGCCAAACTGTTTGCTGCTGCGGGCCAGGAAGTGCCGGAGGTGAAGTACATCTTCGAGCTGAACCCGGATCATGGTCTCGTGAAACGTGTTGCGGATACTCAGGATGAAGCACAGTTCGCTGAGTGGGTTGAGCTGCTGCTTGACCAGGCTCTGTTAGCTGAGCGCGGTACGCTGGAAGATCCAAACCAGTTTATCCGTCGTATGAACCAGTTGCTGGTTTCTTAATGACAGGGGCGGGTAGCGATTACGTTTACCCGCCATCCGCCATCAAGAAAAGATAAAAACCTGCCAAAACGGCAGGTTTTTTTTCATCTAAACGCCGCTAACGGCGCTCACAAGCCCCGCTATTCTTGAGGTGAATACGTCTTTAATGGTAAGGTCATCGCCTCTGCTTTAAATAATCAAAAATCCAAACGAATGGGGAATTACGCAATGCGTATTATTCTGCTTGGCGCTCCGGGCGCAGGTAAAGGAACTCAGGCTCAGTTCATCATGGAGAAATATGGCATTCCGCAAATCTCCACCGGTGACATGCTGCGTGCTGCAGTGAAATCTGGCTCAGAACTGGGCAAACAAGCAAAAGACATCATGGATGCCGGTAAACTGGTTACAGATGAACTGGTTATCGCTCTGGTTAAAGAACGCATTACCCAGGAAGATTGCCGTAACGGTTTCCTGCTTGATGGTTTCCCTCGCACTATTCCACAAGCTGATGCAATGAAAGAAGCGGGCATCAATGTGGACGTAGTTCTGGAGTTCGCCGTGCCGGATGAGCTGATTGTTGAGCGTATCGTTGGCCGTCGCGTACATGCGCCATCGGGCCGCGTTTATCACGTCACCTTCAATCCACCGAAAGTGGAAGGTAAAGACGACGCAACGGGTGAAGAACTGACTACCCGTAAAGACGATCAGGAAGAGACCGTGCGTAAGCGCCTGGTGGAATACCATCAGATGACCGCTCCGCTGATCTCTTACTACAGCAACGAAGCTGAAGCCGGTAACACCAAATACGTGAAAATCGACGGCACCCGTAAAGTGACCGAAGTGAGTGCTGAGCTGGCTAAAATCCTCGGCTAACCCCACCCGTAATCTTTCAAGTTGCAGATAACACACCTGCACCTCGAAATCTTTTGGGTAGATAAAAATACCAGGACCTGTTCCTGGTATTTTTTTACCCAAATTTTGCCCTTTCATTGTAATCGGTTCTCCTGAAGCGCTTTTACGTTACAATTATCAGCAATCTGTTGATAAGGAGTGGAAATGAATCAGGAAAAAGTGGGTATCTTACTGGCAAACCTTGGCACGCCTGACGCACCCACTCCGGCGGCGGTAAAACGCTATTTACGCCAGTTTTTGAGCGACAAACGCGTGGTTGATACACCGCGCCTGATTTGGTGGCCGCTATTGCGTGGCGTGATTCTCCCTCTGCGTTCTGCTCGTGTCGCCAAGCTTTATCAGTCGGTATGGATGGACGAAGGTTCTCCACTGTTGGTTTATAGCCGTCGCCAACAGGCCGCACTGGCCGCGCAATTACCTGATGTACCGGTCGCACTCGGTATGAGCTACGGCACGCCGTCGCTGAAAAGTGCGGTGGAAGAACTGATGACGCATCACGTTGACCATATCGTTGTGCTGCCGCTGTATCCGCAGTTTTCCTGCTCGACGGTCGCCGCCGTGTGGGACGAATTAGGGCGCATTTTTGCCGATTACCGTTCCTTGCCGTCGATTTCCCTGATTCGTGATTATGCTGACGACGAGTCCTACATCAACGCGCTGGTGGCGTCGGTCAGAGAATCTTTTGCAAAGCACGGCGAACCAGATTTGTTGCTGCTCTCCTATCACGGGATTCCCCAGCGTTACGCCAACGAAGGCGATGATTACCCGCAACGATGCCGAGACACGACCCGTGAATTGCTTTCGGCACTTGAGCTCCCGCCAGAAAAAGTGATGATGACGTACCAGTCGCGTTTTGGCCGTGAGCCGTGGTTGATGCCTTACACCGATGAAACGCTGAAAATGCTGGCGGAGAAAGGGGTGAAACACATTCAGGTTATGTGCCCAGGTTTTTCTGCCGATTGCCTCGAAACGCTTGAAGAAATGGCGGTACAAAACCGTGAAGTGTTCCTCGAAGCAGGCGGTACAAAGTATGAATATATTCCTGCGCTCAATGACGACCCAGCCCACATCGCAATGATGATGAATCTGGTGCAGAAATATCGCTGATCTCGCTTAGGGCCGTTAATGTGCTACCATTTCCGGCCTGATTAGCAACCTCCGAACAACATCATGAAATTTCCCGGCAAACGAAAATCCAAACACTACTTCCCTGTAAACGCACGTGACCCATTACTGCAACAGGTTCAGCCTGAAAGCGAAACAGGCACTTCCTGGATAGTCGGGATAGACCAAACGCTGGTGGATATCGAAGCCAAAGTGGACGATGCGTTCGTTCATCGTTACGGTCTGAGTTTCGGGCACTCACTGGTTATTGAAGATGATGTTGCGGAAGCGCTGTATCAGGAGTTGGTGAAAAAAGATCTGATTACCCACCAGTTTGCTGGTGGCACCATTGGCAACACCATGCACAACTATTCGGTTTTGGCCGATGACCGCTCTGTTTTGCTGGGCGTGATGTGCAGCAATATCGAAATTGGTAGCTACGCCTACCGCTACCTTTGCAACACCTCCAGCCGTACCGATCTCAACTATCTACAAGGTGTTAACGGCGCGATTGGCCGCTGCTTTACGCTGATTGGCGAGCAGGGCGAGCGTACTTTTGCGATAAGCCCTGGCCATATGAACCAGTTGCGTGCCGAAAATATCCCTGAAGAGGTGATTGCGGGTGCCTCTGCGTTGGTTCTGACTTCCTATCTGGTGCGTTGTAAAGATGGCGAACCAATGCCGGAAGCTACCATGCAGGCCATTGCGTATGCGAAAAAATACAACGTTCCTGTGGTGCTCACACTTGGCACCAAATACGTCATCGCAGAAAACCCGGAGTGGTGGCAGGCATTCTTGAAAGAACATGTCTCAATTCTTGCGATGAACGAAGAGGAAGGGTTGGCACTGACCGGTGAGAGCGATCCATTACTGGCGGCGGATAAGGCGTTGGATTGGGTCGATTTAGTGTTGTGTACCGCAGGGCCTGTTGGCCTGTACATGGCGGGCTTTACAGAAGAGTCTTCAAAACGCACGACACAACATCCGCTGCTGCCGGGTGCGATTGCTGAATTTAACCAGTACGAATTTAGCCGTGCAATGCGCCATAAAGACTGCCAGAACCCGATGCGTATTTTCTCGCATATCGCGCCATACATGGGCGGGCCTGAGAAAATCATGAACACCAATGGCGCGGGCGACGGTGCGTTGGCTGCGCTTCTGCATGATATAACGGCGAATAATTATCACCGTTCTAACGTGCCAAACTCCAGCAAACACCAGCATACCTGGCTGACTTATTCCTCTTTGGCGCAGGTGTGTAAATACGCAAACCGCGTAAGTTACCAGGTGTTGAACCAGCACTCTCCGCGCCTGACGCGTGGATTGCCAGAACGCGAAGACAGCTTAGAAGAGTCTTACTGGGCGCGTTAAAACTTTAGGTGCAGTAATGCTACAAAAGGCTGGTAAGCAAAGCTTACCGGCCTTTTTTACACGCTAGTGCCGGTAAAACAGATTTTACACGCTAGTGCCGGTAAAACAGATTTTACACGCTAGTGCCGGTAAAACAGATTTTACACGCTAGTGCCGGTAAAACAGATTTTACACGCTAGTGCCGGTAAAATTGATTTTACACGCTGGTGCCGGTAAAATTGATTTTACACGCTGGTGCCGGTAAAAGGGGTAAGTTACATAATGAAAATTACTTCTCCAGAACAGTTAGCCATTTTCCTGAAGGACACTCGCAAACAGGAAAAGCAAACGCAGGAAATGTTGTCTGCGAAAGTAGGTTTACGGCAGGATACGATCTCAAAATTCGAAAAAAATCCTGCTAAAACGCAAATCGAGACCCTGTTTAAAATTCTATCTTCCATGAATATGGAGCTTCATATTGAGCCGAAAACAACACAAGGTCGTGCTGAGACATGGAAAGAGGAGTGGTAGATGAAAAGTTTGTCGGTGTTTATGAATGGATATCTGGTTGGGAAGCTGAGGCAAGAGGATAACGGCGCTAATTTTTTTCAGTATGACGATAGCTGGCTAAACACCAGCGGTGCCCGTCCAATATCACTTTCCATGCCGCTGCGGGCGACAGAATATCTGGGTGAAGTTGTTTTTAACTTTTTTGATAATTTGTTACCTGATAGCCGCGAAATCCGCGAGCGGATTGCGAGCCGCTATCAGGCGAATTCGATTCAACCATTTGATTTATTATATGAAATTGGCAGGGATTGCGTAGGTGCATTAATACTGCAACCACCAGAAGAGGCTATTCAGAATATAGAAAAAATAGATGGCGAGGTACTTGATGGAGAAGACCTCGACAGCATTCTGACTGGCTATTTGAGTCACTCCCGTTACCTTCAACAAGAAATGCGTGATTTTCGTATTTCAATTGCGGGGGCACAAGAGAAGACGGCGTTACTTCGCTATCAGGATTGCTGGCAATTACCTAAAGGTATTACACCGACTACCCATATATTCAAATTGCCTGTTGGAGAAATCCAGGGGCATAGCTTTACATTGGATCTTCGTGATAGCGTCGAAAATGAATGGCTCAGTATGTTATTGGCAAGACTATACGGGTTGGAGGTCGCAGATTGTGACATCGTGATAACCCAGCATACTAAGGTGTTAGTGGTAAAACGCTTTGATCGTCGTTTTGTTAGTCATAATAGCTGGATTGCCCGTTTGCCGCAGGAAGATATTTGCCAGGCGCTAGGGATTCCGTCAACCAAGAAATACGAAAGCGACGGTGGTCCCGGGATTTCTGTGATCATGAGGTTTTTATTGGGCTCTGATCATGCTGAAAAAGATCGCGATAACTTTATGCGTAGCCATATTCTTTTCTGGTTATTGGCTGCGAGTGATGGCCACGCAAAAAACTATTCCGTCTCGATTATGCCGGGTGGGGGTTACTGCCTAACGCCGCTATACGACATTATGTCCTGTTATCCACTTATTGGTGGCCGTGGTCTTGCGAAGCAGGATATCAAAATGGCGATGGCGCTGGCTTCAACAGGGAAAGGAAAAAAATATGAATGGAATATGATCTTTCCACGCCATTTCCTGGCAACGGCTAAAAAATGTGGTTTTAGTGAGTCCCGCATGGCGGAGTTGATAGAGGAGTTTTACCTAAAGACACCAGAAGTACTCAGGCAGGCAAGAGAGTTGCTTCCTGCAACATTCCCTGAGCATATCAGTGATGCAATATTTAATGGTGTGGAAAACGCGGTCCGTCGCCTTGCTAAATTAAATTAGAGTGGGCTGGACCCACTCTAAAACATCACCAATGACTACTTACTGAACGGTTGAATGTTCCAGCATTCCCATCATGGTATTGGCTATCTCGCGCTCACCCATCACGACACGATTGGCACCACGTTCGGTGATGTAATCCACTTCATCGTCATAATGAGCACGGGCAATAATCTCGATATCTGGGCATTTCGCACGCGCTGCAGCAACAATTTCACCCGCCTCGTAGCCATTAGGAATCGTCAGTAATAACCAACGTGCGCAATCCAGGTGGGCGAGATTCATGATCTCTTCATTGGCCGCATTGCCGAGCACTGCGCGAATCCCACGTTCACGTAGCTCATCGACCCGGCTGCGAGACGTTTCAATCACCACCAGCGGAATGCCCTGAGCCAGCAATTTCTCACCCAGCAAGCTGCCTACACGCCCAAAACCAACCAGCAACGCGTGGTGGCAAATATCGACCGGAATTTGCTTCTCGTCTTCGATAGCTTCTTCCAGCGTCTGCTCTTCCAGCGTTTCGGTTTTTGCGAGATAACGCTCAAGCACTGCAAACAAAATCGGATTGAGCATAATCGACAAAATCGCCCCTGCCAGCACCAGATTTTGCCCGGTCTGCGGAAGCAGATTTAATGCCATACCAAGCCCTGCAAGGATAAAGGCGAACTCACCAATTTGTGCAAGGCTTGTGGCGATGGTTAATGCCGTGCGTTGCGAGTGACCAAACAGGCGCACCAGGAAGAAGGCGGCTAGCGACTTACCAAAGACGATGATCGCAACCGTACCCAGTACCGCGAGCGGTTCCTGAATCAAAATTAATGGGTCGAACAACATACCTACGGAGACAAAGAACAGCACGGCAAACGCATCACGCAGTGGCAGCGTGTCGTGTGCGGCGCGGTGGCTTAATTCAGATTCATTGAGCACCATTCCTGCGAAGAATGCCCCCAGGGCGAATGAAACATCAAACAGTTCGACCGCACCAAAAGCAATGCCCAGCGCCAGCGCGAGAACGGCTAGCGTGAAGAGTTCGCGCGAACCAGTTGCGGCACTTCGCGCCAGAATCCACGGCACCACGCGGCGGCCAACAATCAGCATAATGGCAATAAACGCCACCACTTTACCGATGGTCAAACCCAAATCCAACGTCAGAGTCGCAAAGCCAAGGTCGCCTTTTTCCATCATTCCGGCGACAGCTGGCAACAGAACCAGCGTTAACACCATCACCAGATCTTCAACTATCAGCCAGCCAATGGCGATTTGCCCGCGCTGGCTATCAATGAGTTGCCGTTCTTCAAGCGCGCGTAGCAGCACCACGGTGCTGGCGGTTGAAAGGCATAACCCAAATACGATACCGGTCATCAGCGACCAGCCCATCAATGATGAGAGCGCCATTCCCAGTAGCGTCGCCACACCAATCTGGGCGATAGCTCCGGGGATGGCGATGGCCTTTACCGCCATCAAATCCTTTAACGAAAAGTGCAAACCAACGCCAAACATCAGCAGAATCACGCCCAGCTCAGCTAATTCGGGGGCAAGTTTAGTGTCTGCGACAAAGCCTGGCGTAAAAGGGCCGGCCAATACCCCTGCTAGTAAGTAGCCCACCAGAGGTGAGATGCGAAGTTTGTTGGCGACCATACCGAGCAAAAAGGCCAATACGAGGCCGCCGACAATGGTGGTGATAAGCGGGGTGGCGTGATGCATTCCGTCTCCTTTCGTAACAAATAAGATCCAATAACCTACATTTAGTTTATGACAATTTTTTAATCGATGTGGGTGTTAAATAGATCGTTTTTTAATAAAAGGCGCATTTAGACAAAAATTGGCATCTGAATGGGGTTTTATACACTTAGTTTAAGAAAGGTATGGGTAAACGTGGGTAATATAAAGGGTCAGAGGCAATCTCTGACCCTTTATAACTATGACTTATGGCGATTATCAGGCAGGAATATGGTCAATATGCCGAGAAGTGGCAGGAAAGCACATATTTTATAGACTAACTCGATACTTGTATGGTCGGCTACCAGGCCGAGTATTGCAGCACCCAGCCCACCCATCCCAAAAGCAAAACCGAAAAATAGCCCGGAAACCATACCGATACGCCCAGGCATCAGCTCTTGCGCGTAAACCAGAATCGCTGAAAACGCGGAGGCAAGGATAAAGCCAATAATCACGGTCAGAATCCCGGTCCATTCTAGGGATACATATGGCAAGAACAGGGTAAATGGCGCGACGCCGAGGATTGAACCCCAGATAACGTATTTGCGACCGATTTTATCGCCCACCGGCCCACCAATTACTGTCCCGGCAGCGACTGCAAACAGGAAGGCAAATAGATGGAATTGGGCATTTTGCACCGATAAACCAAATTTGTGCATCAGGTAGAAGGTGTAATAGCTGCTGATACTCGCCATATAAAAATACTTGGAGAAAATCAGTACCAGCAATACAGACACCGCCTGAATCACTTGCTTGCGCGGTAGCGGGTTAACGACAGGTGCTGCGGTTTTACCTTTCGCCATACGATGTTGCGCCGCATACCAACGGCTAATTTGCAGCAATACGATAATTGCCAGTAGAGCGGCCAACACAAACCAGCCCACATTGCCTTTGCCGTAAGGCGCGATAATCAGCGCAGCCAGCAACGGCCCTAAAGAGCTACCAAAGTTGCCGCCAACCTGGAACAGCGACTGCGCAAGGCCGTGACGGCCACCGGATGCCATACGCGCTACGCGGGATGATTCCGGGTGGAAAACGGAAGAACCGGTTCCTACAAGCCCGGCTGCCAATAGCACCATTGGGAAACTGCCCGCCAATGCGAGGATAACTAACCCGCAAAGTGTGAAGCACATACCAATCGGCAACGACCACGGCATCGGGTATTTGTCGGTGTAGTATCCTACCACCGGCTGAAGGAGCGATGAGGTCACCTGGAAGGTGAGCGTTATCATCCCAATCTGCACAAAGCTCAGAGAGAACTCGCTCTGGAGTAGCGGGTAGAGCGCCAGAATAAGCGACTGAATCATATCGTTGAGCAAATGGGAGAGACTAATTGCCCCCAGAATGCCAAACGCGGTGCGAGCCTTTTTAGGCTCAGGCGATGCGAGAGTTTGTTCCGAGATTGCCATAAATACCTGCAAAGAATTGATTGTATTATTTTATATCGGTTCAGCGATGGAACCGTGGGAAACAGTTACCCTGCTAACATACCTGCAGGAACTTTCTGAAGAAAGTCACAATCGTGAAAAGTTATTTGTCTATGCTAGTAGCTGTCTGCTATTGGTGCGGAAGTATTTTTTTGAATATGGAGATTTGCAATGAAGTTCGTCGTGAAAGGGGTGACCGCAGCACTGCTTATCGCAGTCGGCTTGACCAGCGCATCTGCACTGGCCTGGGAAAAAGATAAAACTTATAACATCACCATTTTACACACCAATGATCACCACGGTCATTTCTGGCGCAATGAACACGCGGAATATGGCCTGGCTGCACAGAAAACTCTGGTGGATAGCATTCGTAAAGAGGTGGCAGAGAAGGGAGGCAGCGTACTGTTACTCTCTGGCGGCGACATCAACACCGGTGTACCTGAATCTGACTTGCAAGATGCAGAACCTGATTTTCGTGGCATGAACCTGATTGGTTATGACGCGATGGCAATCGGCAACCACGAATTCGACAAACCGCTGACCGTATTACGTCAGCAAGAAAAGTGGGCCAAATTCCCGCTGCTTTCGGCCAACATTTACCAGAAAAGCACCGGCGAGCGTCTATTTAAGCCTTGGGCCATCTTTAAGCCACAGGATATTAAAATCGCGGTTATCGGTTTAACCACAGACGACACCGCGAAAATTGGCAACCCGGAAAACTTCACCGATATCGAATTCCGCAAACCTGCTGAAGAAGCAAAGCTGGTGATTCAGGAGCTGCAAAGTACTGAAAAACCAGATGTGTTAATCGCGGCAACCCATATGGGCCACTATGACAACGGCGACCATGGCTCTAACGCGCCGGGCGACGTAGAAATGGCGCGCAGCCTCCCTGCTGGTGCGTTGACGATGATTGTTGGCGGGCACTCACAAGATCCGGTCTGCATGGCTTCGGAAAATAAAAAGCAGGTGGATTACGTGCCTGGCACGCCATGTGCGCCGGATCAGCAAAACGGTATCTGGATTGTGCAGGCCCATGAGTGGGGCAAATACGTAGGTCGTGCTGATTTTGAATTCCGTAATGGTGAAATGAAACTGGTGCATTACCAGCTGATCCCCATCAATCTGAAGAAAAAAATCACCTACGATAATGGTGAAAGTGAGCGCGTGCTTTACACGCCACAGATCCCGGAAAACCAGCAAATGCTCTCACTGCTGACGCCATTCCAGAATAAAGGCCAGGCGCAGTTGAATGTAAAAGTCGGCAGCGTTAACGGCCACTTGGAAGGCGATCGTAGCAAAGTACGTTTCGTGCAAACCAACCTGGCGCGTCTGCTGCTGGCGGCACAAATGGACCGTACCGGTGCTGATTTTGCTGTGATGAGCGGCGGTGGCATTCGTGATTCGATTGAAACCGGCGACATCACTTATAAAGATGTGCTGAAGGTTCAGCCGTTTGGTAACACAGTGGTTTATACCGATATGACGGGCAAAGAAGTCACCGAATATCTCAGTGCCGTAGCGCAGAAAAAACCCGACTCGGGTGCCTACCCGCAGTTTGCGAATGTCAGCTTTGTGGCAACCGCTACTGGCCTACAGGACCTGAAAATCAAAGGTGAGCCGGTTGACCCAGCGAAAACCTACCGTATGGCGACGTTAAACTTTAACGCCTCCGGTGGTGATGGCTATCCTGCTATCGATAAAAAACCGGGCTATGTGAACACCGGTTTTGTGGATGCAGAAGTGCTGAAGCAATATATCGAGAAGAACTCTCCGCTTGATGTTAATGCTTATGAGCCGAAAGGCGAGGTGAGCTGGCAGTAAGGCAATTTGTCGGATGTCGCTACGCTAATCCAACCTACAAGGTAACTTTTGTAAGGGGATTATCGGAAACGACATCCACCATTCTTTATTTCAATGGCAGTAAAATATCAGTCTGCTGCGCATGCTCGGGATGGTCTTTATCGAGTTCGAGGTAGCGGAAATAGACCGGAAAATCGCGTAACTCCTCACCGCTGTTTGGCAACCACTGGCGATAAAGATAATAAACGCTATCGCTGATGCGCTCATAAGCACCAACGTGACGCACCACGGCACAACGCCCACCGGGTAATGTTTTACTGATAACGCCCTGAGGATTTTCAGGAACCTGTCCGTTGGCCTTCGGGTTTAGCTCTCCACATACATCAAAACGAAATTCCGGGCCCGGTGTGGTCAGCGGGTCGTTCCACGGAACGCCGTAAGTCCCTTGAGTACTGTAATCCGAAAGCCCTGATGCTTTACGCCATTCAATAAACGCCGCGACCGTATTATTTACGTGCATAGGATCGCCAACATGCTCAAGCACCGCGACTTTCATCGGTTCGACAATAATGATTTTCACGTCCATATTTTTTAACCTCTGCTGATTTTCCCGTCCGGGAAATTGAAAATGCACATGCCAGTCAACCCAAACAGGATCTTTGCGAAACTCGCTGGGTGTCAGGCCGAAGGTATTTTTGAAGGCACGGGAAAATGATTCAGGGTTTTCAAACCCGGCATCGAGAGCAATGTTAATCACTCTTTCCTGCGGGTTGCTCACCAGTCGGAAAGAGGCCCGTTTTAGCCGCATTAGAGTGATGTAACGGCTGACGCTGATTCCGCAAAACTGGCTGAATTGCCGGTGAAAATGAAAACGCGAAAAACAGGCGACTTCACTTAGTTGCTCGACCGTTAACGCGCTATCAAGATGCTGTTCAATCCAGGCAAACACTTGCTCAAAACGTCGGGCATAAAGTTCGTGTCTTTCGCTATTCATTATTCCTCCCTCAAGCATTTACTTTGCCAGCGACTCTCTTTTACGTCCTGACTGAGATTGCTATTTTGGGAGGAAATAACGATCAGTCGCGGCGAGCAATCTCAGCAAACGTGGCTTTCAGCAGTTTTGCCAGATCCGCTGCGGCAAGTTCGATATCCAGCCCGCGTTTACCACCCGACACGTAAATCGACGGGAATTCCTGAGCGGGGGCATCGATAACCGTTGGCAGCAGCTTCTTTTGCCCCAGAGGGCTGATACCGCCCACCAGATAACCCGTAATGCGCTGCGCGACCATGGGATCGGCCATATCCACTTTTTTGGCACCCAATGCTTTTGCCACTTTTTTCAAGTCCAGTTGGCCTGAAACAGGCGTAACAGCAACCGCTAACTGTTTCATATCCCCGTTGATGGCAACAAGCAGCGTTTTGTAGACTTGCTCGGCATTCAGGCCGAGTTTACGTACCACTTCATCACCAAAGTTTGTTTCACTTGGGTCGTGGTCATAAGCATGTAACTGAAATGGAACACGGTTTTTTTCGAGAAGTTTTACGGCGGGTGTCATGGAGCCTTCTTAGTAAATTTGTATGGTATACGCACAAATTAATAAACAGGGTGATAAGTCTTTCAAATACTATAATGTCACGCAATAGTGTTGGCGTTAATCGTTACATTGAGCGACAATTCTGTATCTGGCCATTAATTTGGCCAGAATAATTAAAATAATATACAAATTCCTCTTTGACGGGCCGATAGCGATATTGGCCGTTTTTTTTCCCGGTCGTCATACTTCAAGCTGCTGGTGCGTTGGCTTTCCTCGTTCACCCCAGTCACTTACTGGAGTAAGCTCCCGGGGATTCACTGCGTCGCCGCGTTACTCGGCGTAGCCTCGCCCCGAAGGGGCCAGCGCAAGCGCTGTTCAAAAGGCTAAAGCCTTTTGTCCTGCAACTCGAATTATTTAGACCAGGCTTTCCGCTTATTTAGTGGGATTTTTCAATAGCCCTGGCAAGTTTCCCTCACCGTATAAATGCAGTGCTCCGACGGCCACAACGTAGCGTCCGGCAGGAAGTTGTTGCAAGAAATGCAGCCACTGAAGGTTACGTTGATGCATAAGAACATCGTATAACTCATCGCCGAATGTATTGGGCAATACCACTTTCCCACTCTGCGGTGGCGACTCCAGCCACCAGCTAATCATCGTTTGCAGCAAACGCGCATTGGTGTGCCAGTGGGTGAGCGTATCGGTCAATAACGGCATGCCGCCATCAGGAAGGCGGGTGAGAATATCCACCTGATGCTGTGCACCTTCCAGTTCAATAATCGGTACTGCCTGCGCCTTCGCGGCTTCCAGCAACTGAAAATCAATCCCGTAATCGGCTCTTAATCCTAGTCGCTGTGCCTGGTGGGCCTGTAGCACCAGCGCAATTTGCCAGGCGGGTTGATTATCAATTTGGCTCAGGGGGATTCCCAACTCCTGGATTAACGACACCACCTGCGCCCAATCATCAGCTGATAGTCGTTGCTCAAGCGGGAGTTCATCGGGATTATTCGGGAAGGGGGAACCGCCTTCGGATATATCGGCTTCAACAATCAGCGCATCGGAATTGTTGAGTTTATCGATAAGCTTACTCGACAGCGGCGCCATGTCACGCGTACCCATATGAATGCTGCCGACAAGGTGAAGATGGCGATCTCCGGGTAGAACAATATCCAGAGCAGGCCAGGGGTATTGGGGTTTAAAAAGGCTTGAAAACAATGAGGTAATTCGCGATAGCAGACCCATTTGCAGATTCCCTGGCTAAAAAGTCATGCTACCGCTGCGAGTGGCCTGGTGCAAATTTCCCCACGGTTTTTACGCCGTGGGGAAGGTCATTCAGTCCTTCGGTTTAAAGCGCAACAAACGGTTGGCGTTACTGACCACAGTAATAGATGACAGTGCCATTGCAGCACCTGCAACTACCGGGTTAAGCAGCGTTCCGGTTAGCGGATATAAAATCCCCGCAGCAATTGGGATACCCAGCGTATTGTAGATAAACGCCCCAACCAGGTTCTGCTTCATGTTACGCAAAGTCGCTTTAGATATTGCCAGCGCATCAGCGACACCCACCAGGCTATGTCGCATCAACGTAATCGCTGCCGTTTCGATAGCAACATCGCTACCACCTCCCATTGCAATACCCACTTCAGCCTGTGCTAACGCTGGCGCATCGTTGATACCATCGCCGACCATCGCAACTTGTCGCCCTTGTTGTTGCAGCTTTTTAATCGCTTCGGCTTTGCCATCCGGCAATACGCCCGCGATGACCTCATCAATACCCGCTTCTTTGGCGATGGCGTTAGCCGTAGTGGGGTTGTCGCCGGTCAACATCACCAGGCGGTAGCCGTTACGGTGTAAGCGTTGCAGTGCGTTAATACTGTCGGCACGCAGCGGGTCGCGGATGGCGAGCAGGGCGACCAGTTTACCGTCGACCGCCAGCAACACCGGAGTTGCACCACGGCTTGCCTGTGCTTCAATTTCAGCAGCCATAGGGCCGGTATCGACGTTTTGCTCATCAAGCAGTGCTTTGTTGCCAAGCAGTAATTGATGCCCTTCGGTTTCACCGCTAACCCCCAACCCACGTAGGGTGCGGAAGGCATTAACCTGCGGTAACTCAGCCCCTTCGGCTTTATCGAGAATAGCGCGAGCAAGTGGGTGGCTTGATCCTTGTTCAAGGGCCGCCGCAAGTCTTAATGCATCAGCTTCTGAACAGTCGTTGTAAGTCACGACGGCGACAACCTGCGGTTTGCCTTCGGTTAGCGTACCGGTTTTATCAAACACAATTGTATCGAGTGTGCTGGCGCGTTGCAGGGCATCGGCATCACGCACTAATACGCCAAACTCAGCGGCACGACCTACACCGGAAATAATCGACATTGGTGTTGCCAGACCCAGGGCACAAGGGCAGGCGATAATCAGTACAGTAGTGGCAATCACCAGTGTATAAACAATTTGCGGAGCCGGGCCGAAGAAGTACCAGATTGCGGCGCTAAACAAAGCAATCAGCACTACGACAGGCACAAATACCGCCGAGATTTTATCGGCAAGCTGGCCAATTTCAGGCTTGCTGCTTTGCGCCTGGCGCACCATACGAATAATGCGCGAAAGCGTGGTGTGGTTGCCGGTTGCGGTGGCACGGAATAATACGCTGCCGTCTTGTACCACGGTGCCTGCATGAATCGGTTCGTCGTTGGATTTTTGCTGCGGAACAGGTTCTCCGGTCAGCATCGCTTCATCAAACCAGGCTTCGCCCTGGGTGATTTCACCGTCGACCGGCACGCGGTCACCGGTGGTTAAACGCAAGATCATGCCTGCGGTGACCTCTGCCAGTGGCAGCGTCTTTTCACCTTCTTCGGTGACCACGCGCGCGGTCGGCGGGGTTAAGTCCAGCAACCTTTCCAGCGCTTTAGAAGAGCGTTGGCGCGCACGTTGTTCCAGCATATGCCCAAGGTTTATCAGGCCGATAATCATCGCACTGGCTTCGTAATAGAGGTGGCGAGCTTCCATTGGGAAGTGCTGTGGCCAGATATTCACCGTAATGGAATAAATCCACGCGGCGCCGGTTCCTAGCGCAACCAGGGTATCCATGGTGGCGGTTTTGTTGAGCAAGCTGCGCCAGGCACTGCGATAGAAATGCCCACCGGCGAACACCATCACGCCCAGCGTGATAATCCCGATGGTCAGCCATAACGAGCGGTTGTCGTCGGTGACCATCATGTTGTCACCAAACATTCCCCAGACCATTACCGGGATACCGACAGCCAGGGCCAGAATAGCCTGCCAGCGGAAGCGCTTAACGGCGGCGTTGGCGGTCTCTTGTTGGCGTTCACGGCGTTTCGCATCATCTTCGATGGCTTCTGCACCATACCCGACACTTTCCACCGCTTTTACTAAAGATTCGGCAGAGGCAGAGCCCATAATCAGGGCGCTGCGCTCGGCAAGGTTTACCCGCGCCAGGCTGACACCAGGGACATTTTGCAATGCACTTTGTACCCGGGTCACGCAGCTGGCACAGCTCATCCCGTTGATCAACAACTGTTGGCTATCGTCGTCATCTTCGGTAGCTGTCGGAAGCTTCAATGCGTCCGCTGTCAGCACTTCCGACGGGATTGATGACTCTGTCAGCGGATCAGACTTTGGGTGGCTGGCCGCAGTTGCCTCGTACCCGGCTTGTTTTACGGTGTTGATTAACTCATCAACGGAAGCCGTTCCGGTTACGCTGGCGTGAGTTTGCGTGACTTCAGCTGTATCAACGTCAGGACGTTGCTCCAGGCTTTCTTTAACGCGTTTAACGCAATGGCCACAGGTCAGGCCATCAAGGTTTAGATCGATAACGTGAGACATTTTCAGACTCCTTTTATTTAACAGTACGACAAGCTTAAACCTTCCCCTCAGGGGAAGGTCAAGCTTCCCTCGAGGGAATATCTCTTTTACTGTTTTGGCGTCTGTCACTCATTCACTTTTTCTGCCCCCGGCAACTGACTTAATATCCCGGTATTCGCCAGCAAGCCTAAGCGCGCGGATTGCCATTCGGCAATAGCCTGAATTCGCTGTTGTTGCGCGTCCGCGAGCGCAGACTGAGCATTTAACACTTCAAGAATATCGGCCACATCTTTCTCGTAACGGCGACGGGAAGAATCGACCCCAGCTTGTGCGGCATCGAGCAGTTGTTGGCTTACGGTCAGCACACCCAGTGCGGTTTTGGCGTCGGCGTAAGCTTTAACCACATCGGTAAGGATTTGGTTGGTCGTGTCTTCAAGTTGTGCTTCGCTCTGTTCAGCTTGTGCCCGCGCTTCGAGAATTTTGTAATGGCGACTGAAGCCATCGAACAGCGGAACCGTCAGTGTCAGGCCAACTTCTTTACTGGTTTCAGTGCTGGATGACAGCCCCTGATTAGGGAAACCGTTTTGCGAGATATGCGCTGTCATATCTATAGTTGGTAAACCATCTGAGCGTACCTGGATGATTTTATCTTTATCAGCCAGCCATTTTGCCCGGGCTTGCTGAATCGCAGGGTGACGGGTTTCAGCCTGTTTAAGCCATTGATTAAGATCGTGAATATCCGCAGGGATCACCGTATCCGGTTGCGCCGGTAAGTGAATGCCGGTGGCGAGATCTATCCCCATGGCCTGTTTAAGCACCGCGAGATTTTTCTGGTAATCACCGCTGGCATGTATGGCGTTCAGCTGCGCTTTCGCCAGTGCGGTTGCGGCCTGCAACGTATCATCCTGGGTCGTTGCCCCTTTCTCCTCACGCCGCTTTGCCACACTAAGTGTCTGCTGGGCAAGCTCGGCGATTTGCTGGCGGGAATTCATTTCCGCTTCGCTGGTCATCGCCTCAAAATAGTCCTGAATCACCGATGCCATTGTTTTTTGCAAGGATGCGTCGTGCCCGGCAATGGCCGCCAGTAACATCTGATTAGCGGATTCGCGATTGGCTGAGCGGCCACCGAAATCGAATAATCGCCAGTTTAATGAACCGTAGTACTGATTACCCCGTGTGGTGGTCGTGGTGCTGGGTTCAAAAAAACTCGCAGGGACGGTGTTGGTGTCTCTGAGTCGGCTGGCGGTGGCGCTAATTGTCGGCAAATAAGCGGCTCTGGCTTCGCCAACCACGCCGCTTTGTACTTTAATTTCCGCCCAGGTGGCACGGATTTGTGGGTTATTGCACAACGCGGTATCCACCGCGTCGTTCAGGGCTAGCGGCTGGCTGAAATCAACTGACGTCGCACAATTTATTCGGCTCTGGTCTGGGAGCGTCGCCCCCGCCTGTAATTGGTCGGGATTGGCCTGAAGTGGATCATCGAGCACATTATTGATCCCTTCACTCCAGGCCGTGGGCAGCACCAGTAAACCCAACAGACAGACAGAGGCTAAATACTTTTTACCGTTCATTGAGACTCTCATGCGAATGCTGAATCAGAGGTGAGAGGAAATATTCAATGACCCGACGGCTACCTGTTTTTATTTCAATTGATGCGCTCATGCCCGGTCGTAGTGTCGAGGGTTCGCCATCGATATCCATCGTTTTGTGGTCAAGTTTGATATGAATGGCGTATTGCGAGTTCTGTGATTTCTGCGTGTTATCGCTATGGCCAGATGGTGCGCTTTCGGCTGCATTGCTGGTTCCGGCATTCAATGCATCGCGGGAAACATAAGTCACTTCACCCTGCATCATGCCGTATTTGGTGTAGTCAAATGCCTCGATTTTCACAGCGGCATGCTGGCCTTTGTGCACAAAACCTATGTCTTTGTTTTCAACGATTGCTTCGATCTCGACCTGATTTTGTTTGGGTACGATGACCATCAACGGCTGGGCGTCTGTTACTACGCCACCAACCGTATGTACCGCTAATTGTTGTACTGTGCCGTCAACCGGGGCGGTGAGCTGAAGTTGAGTTTTATGGGCGTCGGCTCGTTGCACATCCTGATGTGCTTCGGCCTGCTGGCGTAACCCGTCATTGAGCTCATCCTCGGTTTTCTTACGAGTATCTGCGATAAATGAATCACGCTGGTGGCGTGCATCGGCGAGTTTGCCTTCCAGCTCAATTTTGTCCTGCTCTTTTTCCTGCCATGAAGTGGCCGACACGTCATGGTTTTGGGCCAGATCTTTATAATTTTGTGCCCGCGCACGAACAATCGGTAATTGCTGGCTGTAACGGGCAATTTCCCCATCCAGATCCCGTAGTCTGCTTTCTACGTTCAGCCACTGGCTGGCCAGATGCTGACGGGCATCAGCGACCTTTTCTGGCGTGATGTTCTCTATATCGCTCAGTCCAATAAATTGATGAGCGGCGATGGATGCCAGCAAGGCGCGCGAGCGTGCAACCTGCAAGGCAGCGTTATCCTGGCCAACTTCAGCGCGCATTTTTTCATGGTCGATAATTTGCGTATCAAGCAGCAGGAGTGGTTCACCGGTATGCACAGTTTGCCCATCGGTAACAAAGATATGTTCAACGCGCGCGGTTTCTACAGAGGCAATCGTTTTGGCGTGACTTGAGGGAATGATTTTCCCGCTGGCGGAAACAATAATGTCAACCTTACCCAATACCGCCCACAGCACCATGAAAACGATTAACACCATAAGCAGGCGCGCCGTCCAGCGAGCAGTAGGTGAAACGGGGGCCAGTTGTAATGCCAGCGCCGCCGGTAGAAATTCCGCTTCGTCTGCTTTCAAAGCCGGTGGCGTGAGTGAGTGGCGCTGCTTCCAGAAAAACGCAAAGTGAGAACGGTAGCGTTTCATCAATTCGCACCACGCGGTATAGCGGAGTTTGAGGCTCATACGCAGGCCTCTCTTACCGGGCCTTGTTGCAGAGTATATAAATGCGCGTAGATCCCACCGGTGTGTTGAACCAGTTCATCATGATGACCGACTTCGGCAATCTCTCCGCGCTCCATTACCACGATACGGTTGGCTTCACGCACCGCAGACAGGCGATGTGCGATGATCAATACCGTTCGGCCTTCACAGATACGACGCATATTGTCCTGGATGATTTTTTCCGACTCATAATCCAGCGCACTGGTTGCCTCATCGAAAATCAAAATACGTGGATTTGAGATTAGGGCGCGCGCAATGGCAATACGCTGGCGCTGGCCGCCAGATAAACCTGTGCCGTGCTCACCGACCATGGTGTCGTAGCCTTCCGGTAACTCACAAATAAACTCATGCGCACCGGCAAGTTTCGCGGCTTCAATCACCGCTTCAATCGGCAGCGTCGGATTAGTCAGCGCGATATTGGCGCGAATCGAGCGGTTAAACAGGTTGTTTTCTTGCTGCACCACACCAATTTGGTGCCTGAGAGACGTGGTGTTTATCACCGCGAGATCGTGCCCGTCCAGTAGCACGCGGCCACTTGCGGGGATGTATAGCCGCTGCACCAGTTTCGTCAGGGTGCTTTTTCCTGAACCGGATCGCCCGACAATACCAATCACTTCGCCGGGGGTAATCGTCAGGCTCACTTTGCGTAACACTTCAGAAGCGTCCGGGCGATAACGGAAAGTCACCTGGTCGAATTCAATTGCGCCGTTGAGTCGCGGCAACCGTGATTTCTGGTCAACAACTTCAGGATGGGTATTTAAAATATCGCCAAGGCGGCTCATGGAAATACCGACCTGCTGAAAATCATTCCATAACTGCGCCAGGCGTAAAATCGGCTGTGACACCTGGCCGGAGAGCATATTGAACGCTACGAGCGCACCAACGGTCATCTGGTTATCGATAACCAGACTTGCACCAATCCACATAATAGCGGCGGTCACCAGTTTACTGATAAGCGTAATACCGCCACTGGCGATAGTTGAGATATTGGTGGCTGAAAGCCCGGAAGTCACATAACCCGCTAGTTGGTCATCCCAGTTTTTAACCCAGCGCGGCTCAACGGCCATGGCTTTTACGGTGTCTATATTGCTGATGGTTTCAACGAGGAACGACTGGTTTTCGGCCGATTTATTGAATTTTTCATTTAGCCGACGGCGCAGCACCGGTGTGAACACCAGCGATAAAAAAACATAGAGTGGGATCGATGCAATCACGATAAGTGTCAACTTAACGCTGTAGCTGAACATTACGGCGAGGAAGACGAACGAGAAAAGAATATCGAGCACGACTGTGATGGCATTACCTGTCAGAAACGAACGGATATTTTCCAGCTCTCGCACACGCGCTACCGAATCTCCTACGCGTCGGCTCTGGAAATAAGCAATCGGCAGGTTGAGCATATGGCGGAATAGACGCGCGCCGAGTTCGACATCAAGCTTGCTACTGGTATGTGCAAATACCCAGGTGCGAATTCCGCTCAATAAAGCTTCAAATATATTTGCTGCCACTAAGCCAATAGCAACAACATGCAGAGTTTTCATTGCATGATTAACCAAAACTTTATCCATCACCACCTGAAAGAAAAGCGGGGTGGCTAAGCCGATTAACTGCAATACCAGGGAAATGAGCATTATTTCACCTAAAATCCTCCGGTATTTGATCAGTGCCGGAATAAACCAGGTGAAATCGAATTTTGCTAATGTTCCTGTGAAATTTACTTTGCTTGCGAAGTAAATGACTTCGCCCGTCCAAATATCGGGCAATTCATCAATGGAAATAAATTCAGGAGGGCAGTTTTCATATTGAATAAGTAAACGAGGTTTTACGATATGATTATCATTCTTGCTACCCGGATCATATTTCCCCAGTATGAAATAACGCCCATCACGATGCTGAGCCACAGCAGGTAATGCGGCTTTATCCATTCGGCGCACATCCTGCCGCACGACTTTTGTTTTAAGCCCTAATTCCTGAGCTGCCAGCAATATAGCCATGCGGCCAAACACGGGCTGCCCGTCCGGGGATATCTCAAGATGTCCTGCAAATTTATGCTGAAGGTTAATTTTGTCGACCGCGACCTGATGGAAAGCACCGATGACCTGCAAACAGAAGAAACCACTATCCATGGGATACCGCCGACAACAAAAGAGTCATATTAATTAACAGGGCCAGTTATAAGAGGCTATATAGGATGTGCGCGATTAAATATCACAGCCATTATGGGTTGTAAAATGTGTATTTAGGTGAAAGTTGGGTATTTTTGGACAATAGTGGTGATATTGATTGTCCTGAGCTTTGTTAATTTGAATTGTGTTTTGTTGGTTTTTTTTAACAGCTGCGTACCATTGCATTCGTATTTAATGTTTTTGCGATCATAAAAAAAGCAAATATGTTTATATTGGTAAGAAACCACCTGCGACATGTAAATATATGGTTGTTTTGAAATGTCTATATTTAATGCATTGCCCGGAAGTCTCACGTGAAAATAAAGCTGCTGACTCATAGTTTGATTGATAATATTTACAAGAATGCATCTCTTTATTTTTATTGGAAAAATCAAAATAATTCTTAATCAAATAAATCTTTAACATGATTATTTGGTTTTTTATATAACTCGAAATAAGTACTCATTTTGGCAAAAGGAAAAACTGTGCCTGACTCCACACCAAACAACGCTTCACTACCTGACCTCAATAAAATTAGTTCCTGGACTGCTTCCGATTACGCGTCACTTACCGCTGATTTTGTCAGCAAAATGACCGTTGCACAGGTTCACTTGATGAGCAATGCACAACTGGTTGCGCCCAAAGCCATATCCGGCTTTACGGCAGACCAAATTCCAGCACTGGCGGTGGATTTTTATATCGTTACTGGCGAATGGTTAAACCAGCTTAATGAAGCAGCAACAAAAGCCATTACGCCGGATCAGATGACAAGGCTGACTTTTAGCAGCCTCGCTAAACTTGATACTAAACATCTGGGCCTTTTATCTGCTGATCAGGTGGCCGGTATTAATGATAATTACCAGTGGTACTCGGCGACCTGGCTGAACAGCCTCACATCTGAAGCTTTTAAAGGGATACCGATCAACAAACTGAACCAGATAAAGTTACAGGATTTTTGCCTGCTGGATGCAGAACATATCAAGGCGATATCGTCTGAGAAGCTGGCGGCCTTAAACGATGGACATCTCAAGGCTTTAACATCCGAACAGGTGGCTTTAATTCCTGATCTGGCTTCACTGAGTAGCCCCCAGTACGGATTGCTGAATATTTCCGGGCTACCCTCTTCGTTTTTCGCTGATATGAGCCAGGCGCAATACGCAGGCCTCACTGCGCACCAAATTTCTACCTTAAGTCTCGAACAAGTTAAGTCCATGAAGCACGTTGACTGGGTCCCTGCTAATTCTGCTACCGGCTTCACGGCTGAACAGATGGCGAGTATCCATGCAGAAGAATTCTCCTCAGCTAATTTGAACAAGTTGAGCATTGCATCGTTAAAGGCATTAAGCGGGGAGCAGGTTGCGTTGATTGGCGACCTTAGTGGTCTGGATAATGCCCACTTGAAAGCATTAACTGCTGCCCAGGTTAATGCAATCACCGGTATTAGCACTTTGAGCAATGAACAGTTTGCTTTATTAGACCTTTCCGCGATGTCAGCTTCGACTATCGCCGGATGGACCGTAACTGAGTACTCAGGGCTGACAGCTCATCAGATTTCCACCCTAAGCAATGAACAAATTCAGGCAATGCAACGTATTGACTGGATCCCTGCAGCGACAGTCACTGGTTTTACTGCCGCTCAGATATCATCTTTTAGCAATGACATGCTTTCGCAGCTCACGACGGATCAGGTTGCTGCCATAACGCATCTGAGCGCGTTGACTAGCCAGCAGTTTGGTTTGTTAAATATTTCTCAGCTTTCTAAAGTAGCCATAAACTATTTAAGTCAAACGGAATATGAAGGGTTGACGGCTCAGCAGATAGCGACCTTAAAACCAGAACAAATATATGAAATGTGGCATACCTCCTGGATGCCAGATGATGCTGCCACCGCCTTTACAGCAGAACAGGTGCAAAGTATTAACATCAGCATGGGCTACTTCACAGCTGGTTGGTTAAACCATCTGAGTATTGAAGCATTCCAGGCGTTGACGCCAGCGCAGGCCGCGCAAATATCTGCGGCAACAATGGCCGCTCTGGATAATGCACATCTGCAAGCATTAACCGCTGAACAAATTGGCAGTATGAATAAATTTGGCGATTTGAGTGGAGAACAGTTTGGTCTGTTAAATATTTCTAAGCTGTCAACCTCAGCCATCAACGCTTTGAGCCGTTCGCAATATGAAGGGATTACCGCCGGACAAATTTCGAGCTTAAGTACCGACCAAATCTACGCAATGAACCATGTGGACTGGCTACTGAGCGAAGCTATTGCCGTGTTTACAAAGGAGCAGCAGCAAAGTATTAGCGTTAGCATGGGCTATTTCACTTCCACGTGGTTTAACAGCTTAAGCGATGAAGCCATCAAAGGCGTGACTGCCGCGCAGTTATCCCATATTGATGCGTCTAATTTCAGTAAGTGGGATAATAACCACCTGGCGGCATTAACAGCAGAGCAGGTTGTAGCCGCACCGTACCTGAAGTCTTTGACCAGTGAACAGTTTGGGAATTTAGATATTTCTAAACTTTCAGTTTCAGCTATTGAGCAGATGTCAAAAACGGAATATCTGGGACTGACGGAGAAACAAATTTCCTCATTGAGTCCTGAGCAAACTCAGGCTTTGCAGCATATTGACTGGATCTCTCCGGATGCGGCCAAGGGGTTTACCGCTGCGCAAATGCCAGCATTTACCAATGATATTTCCGCGTTTACTGCTGCGTTCCTCAACAATTTGACTATTGCGGCTTTTGCGGGAATTACCCCAACACAGCTTGCGAGCCTGACCCCAGTCACATTTGCGAGTCTGGATTATCAACACTTTTGGGCCTTGAATGATTTGTCTGCGTTAACGGAGGTCATGTCGTCTTTGTCGAACGACCAGCTATTAACGGTTTCGCAAATGATGTCCCTTGATCAAGTGGCCCAGTTGCCAGAAAGCCAGAGGTCATTAATTAACTCTTCTGTCGAAACAGGATTCTCGTTAGTCGATACGATAAGCGACACCGGTTTGAAAACTCTCATGCACAACGCCGTGACCAACGATGCTTCATTGTTCAGTTTCACAACTATTGAATCCGTGCTTAAAGATTTTGCCTCGCAATTGACGGGGGACCTCACCGAAAACCAGTTCAACGATATAAATAATTACGTGCAGGCGATTGGCAATGTCTGTGGGACTGATTCGGCAATCTATTCCCTGGTCAATGGGTTGATTGGCACCGGTGGCGCATCCATTAACTGGACGGCAACGGGGCCTGGCGAGCGAATCGGTAGCCTGGCTGTTGGCTCGTCTGTCACACAATTTAACCAGTTAATTTCAACCTGGTTTGATGGTGCGAACGCGCCAGCGTCTTCTTCATTGGCACACGTTGATGGGCGCCCGCTGTTTGCCAAAGGTGGCCCAAGCATTAATGATATCCATCAAGGAGGAGTAGCAGATTGTTCGCTCCTTTCCTCACTTATTACGGTGGTGAACGCACAACCTGATTTCATCAAATCGATGATTGTTCAGAACCCGAATGATACTTACAGCGTAAGGTTCTTTAATAATGGTGTGGCTCACTGGGTTACAGTTGATGGTAATACTTATAGTAGTGGGGCCAATTCATCAAACTCAAGTTGGGTAGCGATTGTTGAGCGTGCGAACGTCGCATTTGAAGCGACCTATTTAAATGATGTGAATAGCTACTCAAGCTTGGTTGGTGGTAAAGCAAAGTTAATGGAAGTCACCGGCGACACTCTTACAATACTAAGAGCAGTCGCGACTTCGGAAGGAACCTGGGACACCACGGATTTTGAAACTCTAAAAACTGCGGTGCTCAATGGTGCACCCGCGGCAATTTCCAGTTGGGAAAACTCAACAAATGCCACCACCGGTCAATCAAATTTTATCAGTGGACATGCGTTTGCGATTATCGGTTTTGATGAGAAAACCAATGATTTTATTGTTGCCAACCCATGGGGGGCTGACCGTACTGATGGTGTTCAGGGAACATTTGAAGCCTCAATGGATCAAATGTGGCAGCACGGAAATTTCAGCACGGGTGTTTGGATCGCGAATTCAAATGGAGCATCTGACGCTGCCGGGCAACTTGTTCACGCAATGGCGGCAATGAACACTTCACCTTCGGCAGCGCTCACCACTGCTGCGTTACCAACCAATATGAATAACCCGCAGCTCGCTGCGTCACATGTCTGATAATTAAGCCCTTCACCTCCGCCCATCGGGCGGAGGTTTTCCCCATATTCAACGCATTATCTGAGGAAGTATTAGTTAAGTAATACTTTTTCTACCATTTACTTCTCAATGCACGGCTATGTACTAATGTTACTTAAAGTGTTTCGACACGTGTTTGTCGTTGTCTTTATGTTTCAGCGCGTTATTACCCTTTTTAGCCATGCAGAGATTCCTTATGAATAATATTTATCGTCTGGTGTGGAGCCATGTTGCGAACAGTTTTATTGCTGTAGCAGAAATATCTCGGACAGGAAAAAAAGGTGGCAGGGGGGGAAGGGGCCGCAGAAAACTATTAGCGGCGGCATTACTACTTTCCGGAAATTACATCTCCCTTGTCCATGCGGATGATGTGACCTGGAATGTTGCATACCCAAATTATGTGTTATTACCTCCATACGATGCCGTGAAAGAAACCGGCTATGCGTTCACTATTGATAGCCTGGTTGTTGCAAACCATTACCCGGTTGGCACCGAGCTAAATATCCTTGGCCCCATTCCGACTATTTCTCCCGGAACCAACGGCACCAGCACGGGTGTCACGGTAATTAACGGTTTGCCTGGTACTACCGGCACCGATCCGAACCGCATCATCACTATTGTCGCAACCGACTCGGCGGGAAATCCCACCACGATTACGGCTGCAAACATTGGGCAATATACCTACTCACCGGCACCTGCTGTTCCGCAAGAAAGCCAGGAGCTAAACGTAGAAGTTCCAGGGCTTGATGGCAGCTATCAGGTCATCAGCGTTTATGATTCGTCGACCTTTATTTCTGCGGGTGACACGCCCGTTAGCGATATGGTGCTTCCCGTTTATGACCATAACTCGATGCGTATTTTTAATAACTTTGGCATCGCGTCTGTGGCATCAACCGGCGGGCAGGCCAATATCAACGTGGGTTCAAGCGACGCTAATGCTCCCATTGCCGCGGCAGCAAACACCATTGATTTGTTAACTAAAAACTCCGTGCTGGCAAAAGCGGACGGAAGTGGCAGTGCAACCAGCCGTACCGAATGGCGTTCAGATAACTACATCCATTTTCGCCCGGCGATTGTGCTGTCAACGGATACTCAAAGCCTTCAGGCGCAAAGTGCAAAGTATGATTTCTCCATCACGCTGCCCAATTATGAGCAGGTCGGGAACCGGGTCGTCAGGCTACTTGATAAAACCTTTGTTATTAATTCCTCCAATGATATTGCCGGGGTTAACGACTTCCTGATAGGTCAGGGCGCGTACGCAGGTAAACCGCAGATACAGTACTGGCTAACGGCTGGTGCTACCGTGAATGGCGAGGTGATTGACTCTTCGGTCGAAGCTCAAAGCACCTATGATGCGATTATTACCGGAATGCTCGGTAAAGAAGAAAACACCAGCATCAACCTGACGTATCACGTCTGGGACGACAAAGGCCCTCACACCAACAACGCGACCGTCGACACGGGTGATTTAAACGTTATTTATGCCACAGGTGGGAACGCATCAGGACTTGTCACCATTGGTGGTAGCCTGGCGGTGGATGGTGCGAAGGCGGTAATGCGTGCCGACAATGACGCAATCATCACCAACAATGGTGCAATCAATGCCTGGCGCAGTAGCGGAAGCAGCCCCATATCGATTGGCATGCTGACCACGGATGCCACGGCCATCAACAATGGCACCTTAAACGCCGGGCTGTTTATTGAAAAAAATGGCGCAAACCAGAATGTCTCGAACGCAGGCAGCGTGGGGATGCAGGGTAGCGGTAGCAGCACTTTGACTAACAACGGTCATATTAACGTCGCGATCACCGACACCACCACCAACAACGCGCGAGGCATTAACGCGTCGGGTTCAACGGCGGTCACTAACGCCGCCAATGCCACGATTGCGGTGGTGGGCAATAGCAATAACACCGCGGGCAAAGCAGGCGGCTACGGCGTTTATCTGCAGGACAGTGCCACCTTTAATAATGCCGGGAAAATTTACCTCGGGGTGACGCCGGTTTTAAATGCTACTGCGCCGACGGCTGTACCGATGACCGGGGGAGACCTTTCTGCCGGTATCCATACGCAAAGTTCCGGAGCGGTAAATAACACTGGCATCATCACCCTTGAATCCAAAACGCGTAATGCGGCCGGGATTTCCGTGCAGGGTGCGACAGGAGCTGTGACAAACAGCGGCACGATCAATGTCTTAGGCAAACTGACGAATGGATCGGCGGCGGCTAACTATGGTCTGAATGTTGTCGATAACATCGGCTCCGTAACCCACTCAGGCGTGATTAACGTTGATGGCGATAATAATATTGCGATTAACGTGTCAGCGCAGAAAGCAGCTGCGACGGTTTCCACGACGGCAGGCAGCTCGATTACCGTGGGGACGGCGGGCGATACCGGCGGGAGTGATGGCCAGCCCTATACTTATCGTAACTACGCGGTGTACGCCGAGGGGCTGAACACCCAGCATGCCCAGGTAAACCTCAACTCCACTATTCGCCTGTTATCCGCCGGAGCAATCGGTGTTCACGCGCGTGGCGATGCACAAATCGACATTAACGCGGCCTCCACACTCTCTTTTGAAAACACCCAACAGATAGGCTATTACGCCTGGGGCGATGAAGCGCAGATCAATATCGGCAATGCGGTTATTACCGATAGCGGCCAAAAAGACTCAATTTTATTCGCTGTTGACCACGGGGCCTCTTTTGCTGGCAGCACGGGTGCAGCTTCAACCTATCAACTTACGGTTAATGGTCAAAATGCTACTGGGATATTTGCCAACGGTCTGGATGACAAAAATAATACGGATATCACTGACGATACTCTGACTTCGCTTGATACCGGGTCAGCCAAAATATTCGTCAACGGTAATGGCGCAGTCGGGGTAAAAGTCACTGGCGGTGCAGTAGGGACAATTAGCGATGGGGGGATTATTTTAGGCGGAAACAATACCACTGCGGTGGTGGTTGATGGTCGGAATTACAATATCGACAGCACTATTGATCCTGAAGAACTTATTACCCGCGTTACTTCCAATGCGTCTACTACCACCAGTTCCTCTCAAAGTGGGATTACGGGTTATAACGTTTCTCACTTAGGGCAATTAACCCTCAATGGCACGGGAATTGCCTTGAATGGAACGGGCAGCACCGGGATTTTGTTGCACGATAATGGCTCGGCGATCGTGAATGCCCCAGTCAGTGTTTCTGGGACCAATAATATCGGCGTGAATATCCAGAATAATGGGGTGTTGACCAATAACAATACCATTAGCGTCAGCGGTGTAGCCGGAAGCGGTAATGTCGGCCTGCGTGTTGGAGGCGCTAATGCGATCGTAAACCGTCTGGGTACCGTCAATGCGACGGGTGGGCTGGCGGCGGTTCAACTGATTGGTTCAGGCGCTAATCTAACAGTCAACGGAACGGGCAACCATATCACCGCATCTGGTGGAGCCGATGGTGTGAGAATGGACACCGGAGCCACCTCTTTTACCGCGACCAATACCATTATCGATATCTCTGGCAGCGGTGCTGGGATCAACAACAATGCTGACACGTCCAACATTAATCTTAATGGCGTCACGATTAATGCCTCGGATGGCCCGGCAATTCGTACGGCTGTAACCTTTAATGCAGCAGGGACCAATAACACACTCAACATTTCCGGCAGCGGCTACGGTTTTGCCTTCATGAATGCGACAGGCAATCCCACCACCGGAAACCTGACGATTGCTAATGGCTATACCATCAACGGGAATGGCGCTAACAGTGTCGGGATTCTGGCGCGAACAGCAGGCAATGTGAGCTCGGGTGCAACCATCAATATGGCGGCGGGGGCCGGTTCGGCAATAGTCGCCACCGATGGCGTGGCAAACACGGCTCGCACGATTACTAATACTGGCACTATCAACAGTCTCGGTGCCGGTGCGGCCGTGATTAATGCATCGGGTGCGGGAAATACGACGGTCAACAATAGTGGTACTTTGCTGGCGGCAAATAACACGGCGCAGGCTATTCTCACCGGTAGCGGCAATGACGTGGTGGCATTAAGCGGTGCGAGTGCCAATACGCGTGGTGAAATCGTGTTGGGAACGGGTAACGACCAGTTCAGTTGGACGGCGGGGGCATTTAACGGCGGCGTGACTTTCAGCGGTGCCGACGGTAATGACAGGGCCACATTGGGCGACGTTTCACTAGCGAACGTCACCCATATTCTGAGTAACGGCGGCATTAACAGCGCGCTGACCCTCAATGGCACACATCAAGGCGCAGCTCCGGCACTATTGGGAAGCTTTAACGCCGATAACCTGGCAAAAGGCACCAATATCGGCACCGGCTGGAGTTCGCTGACTTTAAATGGCGACGCCACCGATGCACGAGTTGTCGATAACCTGACACTCTCCGGTGCGCAGGCCATTAATGTCAATAACGGCGCGACGCTGCGCAGCGGTATCAGTGCTGCCACGTCCGCTGACGCCTCCATTCATAATTACAATGTCACCACATCTGGCGCGACCAGCCTGCTGTCATTCGATGGTGCAAGCGACCAGACTTATACCGGGGTTATCAGTGGAACCGGCGGCATGGAGCGCATCGGCGCGGGCAAAACTACATTGCTTGGCAACAGTACTTACACTGGAAACACTTATATTGGCTCGGGGGCGGAACTGGCATTGGGTGATGGTGGCACTGTCGGTAGTGTGTCTGAAACTACCAATATCACCGATGATGGCATTTTGACGATCGACCGTTCTGACAACATTGCCCTTAACGGTGTGATTTCGGGGAGCGGGGCGTTCCATCAAGATGGCATCGGGATTACGCGACTGGGTGGTGCCAACGCCTGGAAAGGGGCGACAGAAGTTAATCAAGGTACATTGCTGGTCAACGGTAATCAAAGCCAGGCAACTGGGGTTACCACCGTCCATTCGAACACCACATTAGGCGGTAATGGCACCATTGGTGGGGATGTCGCATTTGAAGGCAACACCACGCTGACGCCGGGAGATGGTGGGGTCGGCAAACTGACGATCAATGGCGATTTGACGTTGGCGAGTACCACCAACAGCAAGTTTGAGCTGGGCGAACCCTATGTGTCTGGTGGGGTACTTAACGATGTCGTGAATGTGGGGGGGGATCTGGTTCTTGATGGTGATCTTAATGTCACGCTGTCAAGTGGGGGCTACTTCATTCCGGGCGTCTATCGCCTGTTTAACTACGTAGGAGAATTAACTAATCACATCATGAATATTGCTTCACTTCCGGCGAATAATGGTGGTGATTACTATATTCAGACTGCTCTTCCTAATGAAGTTAACCTTATTCTGAATTACTTGAATCCTGCTTCAGAACTGCAGTTCTGGGATGGTGGTAGCGCAGCGGGTCATGGGACTGGCGGTGTTGGTGGCGATAATAATGTCAACGGTGGGGATGGAGTCTGGCGTGCTAATCGATTCGGCCAGACGAATAACTGGACTCAGGGAAATGGCGTCGGTAATGAGCCATGGGCAGCAACTGCCTTTGCTGTGTTTGAGGGACAAAAAGGCATTGTCACTATAAGTAATGACAATGGACGAGTCATCACCTCTGGTATGCAATTCCTGACAGATGGTTATGTACTGCAACAACTTAATGCCATCTCTCAATTGCATTACATCAGCACCGTAACGGATGCTTTCAATACTACGGCACCAAAACCGGCCAACCGTTTCCAGTCGGATGGAGAAACCGAGGCGGATAGTTTCTTTGTTATCCGGGTCGGGGCTGCGGGCAGTAATAATGTGACGACGACAATCAATGCGAATTTGGTTCAGGACGAGTTAGACAGCGGTGTGGTGCGATTGCTGAAAACCGATCCGGGCCGTTTGATCCTCAATGGCATCAATGATTTCAGCGGCGGGGTAGAGATCTGGGGCGGCACTTTGCAGGTCTCTAAAGACGAAAGCCTGGGCGATTCAGGGACATCCATAACGATCAGAAATGCTTCGGCTTTGCAGGCTGGGGCTGATTTCAATACTAATCGTAATATTTATCTTGATGGCGCAAGCGGTGGTTCGTTTGATTTATACGGTAACACCTTCACGCCGGCGGGTCTGATTGCCGGTGATGGGCCGCTCAACGTCTATGATACCTCGGGCGGCAGCGACAGCAGTTTCCTCGAGATGAACCGGAAAAATATTTATCAGGGCGATACAAATATTGTCGGCAACGACAATAACGGGCAACTGACCGTCAATGCTAATGCTACAGGGGTGTTTGGCAAGGTGAACAGCCAGGTTTCTGTTTCCAATAATGCATTGCTAAATCTCAATAATTCAGCCTCTGGTGAGGTCCATACCTTTGAAGTCAATGATGCGAGTCTGGCATTCCACGACACCGCAGGGGCCGGGCAGAGCACCATCAATCTGACACAAGGTGCTAATGCGACATTCACTGATGAAAGCCACGGTGATAACGCAAATGTAACCGTTGACGCCAGCTCAACACTCGCGCTGCAAAGCAGTGCAGATGCCGGTTCCGCGACTGTGGCAAACAGCGGCAAGGTGCTTTTTGCCGACAATGCGCAAGGCGCGGGTGCGGTAATATCTAACCTGGCGGGTGGTTTAGTTGATATCAGTGCTGCTTTGGCGAGCACATCAGTGGGTTCCCTATCAGGTGCGGGTAACGTTGCATTAGGTGCAGCAACTCTGATTGAAGGTGCGTTAGGGCGCAATGACACTATCAGTGGAATCATCGACGGGGCTGGAAGCCTGGTGAAAACGGGAACGGGCACGTTGAATCTCACCGCTAATAACACCTGGACTGGCAGCACCACCGCGCAGCAGGGCGTGTTATTGATCAACGGTAATCAAGTGGCTGCGACAGGTAAAACCACCGTCAATAACGGCGCAACGCTCGGTGGCGCAGGCGTCTTGGGTGGCAGCGTTGTTGTTGATGACGGCGGACACCTGGCCGCAGGGCAGGACCTTTCAAGCGTTGGTGTGCTGACGATGGGCGCATTAACACTCAACCAAAATTCGCAAGTCGACTTCCAGTTCGGACAGCCTTACACCGTTGGCGGCGCACTTAACGATCTGATCAACATCAATGGCGATCTCAACCTTAACGGCAAACTGAATATCGCGCAGACGCCGGGCGGCAGCTTTGATGTCGGGGTTTATCGCGTCTTCAATTATACCGGCGCGTTGACCGATAATATTCTGGATATCGGCTCCGCACCTCCGGCAGCAGACGATCTCTATGTTCAAACCTCAATTGCAGGTCAGGTCAATCTGGTGAACCGCACCGGCTATGTGATGCGCTTCTGGGATGGATTCGGCGGTACGGGTGGGGCGCTGAAAAACAACGGCGAGATCGACGGCGGCAACGGTATCTGGCAAAGCGGCAGCGGTAATGACAACTGGACGACAGACGTCACTACCCCGGACGGCCGTTTTAATACACCGTTTAGCGATGGCTCATTCGCGGTATTTGGCGGCACTGCGGGTAATGTCACGATAGATACAAGCCTGGGCGAAGTCGCGATTAGCGGCGCACAATTTGCCACCGATGGTTATGTAATTGGCGGTGATAACCTCACCACGCATACCGCCAATACAGTGATTCGCGTAGGCGATGGCACCGCACCGAGTGCGGGCTACACAGCGACCATCAACTCGGTTATCGACGGCGAAGGGGGCATCAACAAAGCCGATCTCGGCACCCTGATTCTCAATGGTAATAACCAATACCAGGGAGGAACGCAGGTCAGCGGCGGCGTGTTGCAGGTTTCTTCTGACAGCAACCTTGGTGCTGCGGGAACCGGCATTGGTCTGAGCGGCGGCACATTGCGCTACGGTGCCGCTTTTGACACGGCACGCCAGGTGACGCTTTCCGGCGTAGGTGGGGCTATCGATACCAACGGCCACTCGGTTTCGCTGGTAAGTGCCGTTACCGGCAACGGCGACTTCACCAAGCTGGGTAAAGGCACTTTGACGCTCACTCAGGACAGCAGTTTTGCAGGACTTACCACCATTAGTGATGGCGTGTTGCAACTGGGCAACGGTGGCACGGCGGGTAATGTGGGTGGCAATATTGTCGACAACGCGACCCTTGCTATTAACCGCAGCGACACCTTCACTTTAAACGGTGATATCTCCGGCAGCGGACGAGTCTGGCAGCAAGGTAGTGGCACCACTATTCTCAACGGTAGTAATACCTGGAGCGGGATTACTCTTGTCGAAAAAGGGACTTTGCTGGCGTCGAGCGAGAACCGCTTTAGCCAGAAATCCAGCCATATTGTCAGCAGTGGAGCCACTCTGGATACTGGGGGCTACAGCCAGACGGTCGCCAATACGGTTAACCAGGGAACCATCAATTTGCGTGGCGGTGATGTGGGATCAACATTCACGGTGAATGGTAACTATGTGGGTGTCGATGGCACGCTGAAAATTGCTGCGCAACAACATAGCCCCGGTGTTGCTGACCGTTTGGTTATCAATGGCGGCACGGCTTCTGGCAGCACGTTTTTAGATATTGATGTTAGCCAGTTGGGTGAGCCAACTACAGGTGATGGCATTATGGTTGTTGACGCAGTTAATGGTGCAACTACCACCGCACAGACTACGAAAGATGCCTTTAACATCGGCGGCGATGTCCTGACTGCCGGAGCATGGGAATACCAATTGTTTGCCGGAAATGCTCAGGGAGCGGGTGAGGACTGGTTCCTGCGCGCGGGCTATCGTCCGGATGTTCCAGGGTTTGATACGCTGGCCGCGATTATCCGCCAGGCCGATCTGACTGTGCTCGGCACACTTCACCAGCGTGTGGGCGATGAACAACTGTACAAGGCCGATGTGCCTGAAGATCAGGAAGGGCGTTTCTGGGCGCGTTACATCGTGAAGTCGGTCGACCAGAAACATGATGACCCAACCCAATCGCAAAGTAGCACCAACTACAATGGCATGCAGATGGGGCTTGATCTGTGGCAGAACGAGAAGTGGCGTGCGGGTTTGTACACCACCTTTATGGATACCGACAGCTCAATCAGTGGCATAACCGGGATGAGTGGCGGCGACGCTTATAACTCTACTTTCTCGTCTTACCTTGGCGGCTACGGAACCTGGACTGATACCAACGGCTTGTATGTCGATAATGTTTTGCAGTACGGGTACCACTCGGTTGATTTGAAGAATATGTATGACCGCGAGACTTACCATCCTGATGGCAACTCGTTTACGGCATCTGTCGAAGTGGGTAAACCGTGGCAACTGGGTGACAGTAACTGGCTGATTGAACCGCAGGCGCAACTTATCTACCAATACAGTGATTTTGACGACGTGACACTCAAAGACCGCGGCAAAACTAAAGTCTCGGTGAATGCTGACGGTTCTGTTATTGGTCGCCTTGGGGTTCGCCTGGCGGCGGATTACGACACTAACTACGGCAAAGTGAAACCGTATGTTCGCGTCAACTACTGGCAGGAGCTTTCTGATGGACAGGACACCGTTACCTGGAAAAACACGGCGAATAACGCCGCAGCAACGGATATCAATGCCAACCAGCGTTTCCAGACTACAGAAGTTGCCGTCGGCACCACATGGGCAGTGACTGCGGATGTGCAGGGCTATACTGAAATCGGAAAAACATGGGATGGTGGTGGTGATACTTCCGTGTCATCTGATGTATCAGCGTCGGTGGGTATGAAGATCCGCTTCTGACTATCCCCGTCCCCCTTCGAGCCGCAGGTGTGTTAGCTGCGTGAGTTTACCCCAGTCACTTACTTTAGTAAGCTCCTGGGGATAAACCCCCTTGCCGCCTTCCTGCAACTCGAATGGTTTGGGGATAGCATCATTGAAATGAACCTCCCGGAGGAAACATGAACATCAGCGATGTAGCGAAAAGGACCGGTTTAACCAGCAAAGCGATTCGTTTTTATGAAGAAAAGGGGCTAGTGACAACACCGCTTCGTTCTGAAAACGGCTACCGTAGCTATTCGCAAAAGCATCTTGATGAGCTGACCTTGCTGCGCCAGGCACGGCAGGTGGGGTTTAATCTTGAAGAGTGTCGCGAGCTGGTCAACTTGTTTAACGACCCGGCGCGACACAGTGCGGATGTGAAAACCCGCACGCTACAAAAAGTGGCGGATATTGAAAAACATATCACTGAGCTTCAGGCGATGCGCCAACAACTGCTGGCGCTTGCCGAATCTTGCCCAGGGGACGATAGCGCAGATTGCCCGATTATCGACAACCTCTCGGGTTGCTGCCATCGTCAGTAATCAGTCGCTACGCAATCCTGGTTTGGATTAGCGTAGCGCCATCTGATTAACTCACGCTTGAACGGCCTTCACCTTCAACGTAATCCCTTCAACGGCGACCACTACAATATCGGTGCCTGCTGTCAAATCGCTATCTGCCATCACCGGCCATGAGCTATCGGCTACCCGGACATGGCCGCGGCCATTGACTAACGCGGTTTCCAAACGCAAACGCCTGCCAATAAGCTGGTGGCCGCGTTGATTGAGCACTTCGCCCGGCTCCTGCTGTTTACGTGTCGACAGCCAGCGCCACCACAGAAAAGCGGCAACCAGTGTGAGTACCGCAAAGCAAACGCCTTGCCATTCCCAGCCCAGCGGCACCATCCACACCAATAAACCTGTGAGTACAGCCGCAACACCGCTCCACAGCAGATAACCACTGGCACCAAGCATTTCAGCCGCCAGCAGCAGGCCACCCAGCGTTAGCCAGAAGATATGCGCATGGGTAAATAGCAGGGCAATCATCTTTTACGCTCGTTACCGCTTTGCGCGATAAGTTCACTAATACCGGCAATCGAGCCCATCAGGCTTGTGGCATCAAGCGGCATCAGCACCACTTTGCTGTTATTGGCCGAACCAATCTGTTGCAGCGCGTCGGTATATTTCTGGGCAACAAAGTAGTTAATTGCCTGGATATCCCCGGCAGCAATAGCTTCAGAAACCATTTTTGTCGCCGCTGCTTCTGCTTCCGCACTACGTTCACGGGCTTCAGCCTGTAAGAATGCTGACTGGCGTTCACCTTCCGCTTTCAGGATTTTAGACTGCTTATCCCCTTCGGCTTTGACGATTTCCGCCTGACGAATACCTTCAGCTTCGAGAATGTACGCACGCTTGGTACGTTCAGCTTTCATCTGCGCATTCATCGCGTCAATCAGTTCAGCCGGTGGGCGAACGTCACGAATCTCAATACGGGTGATTTTGATACCCCACGGATTGGTGGCTTCATCAACGATATGCAGCAGGCGCGTGTTGATGTTGTCACGCTGCGAGAGCATTTCGTCCAGTTCCATCGAGCCGAGCACGGTACGGATGTTAGTCATGGTGAGGTTCATGATAGCCAGCTCAAGATTACTGACTTCGTATGCCGCGCGAGGGGCGTCAACGACCTGAATAAAGCACACCGCGTCGATGGCGACGTTGGCGTTATCTTTAGAGATAATTTCCTGAGAAGGGATGTCGAGCACTTGCTCCATCATATTGATTTTGCGGCCAATACGGTCCATAAATGGCACCACAAGGCTTAAGCCCGGCATCAGGGTTTTGGTGTAACGGCCGAAGCGCTCCACGGTCCATTGGTAGCCCTGCGGCACGATTTTTACCCCGGCGCCGACGATAATCAGCGCGACGAGGATCAGTACGGGAATGACGATTAGCATCAAAAAAACCTCCATTGTTTATTTGATGTAAGTCTAACCCTTTACGTGGAAAGATTCAGTTTGAATCAGGTCATTTGATCAACGCAGTCTTAATACAGCAGCGAATACATTTGGCGGCGATATTTTGATGCCAGCGCATCACCGGTTCCAAGAGCTGCAAGGATCTCCATCAGCATTTTGCGCACCTGGCCATCGGCGGCACCGAGGTCTTTTTTCAGATGACTAAACAGCAGTTCCAGCGCTTCTTCGTTACGCCCGACCTGATGCAGTTGCAGTGCCAGCTGGCTGGCTAACAGTGCGTTTTCAGGATCTTGCTCAACTTGCTGTTGCAGCAGCTGAATTTCTGGTGTGTCGGCGGCTAGCTTCAGCAGGTCGATTTGAGCAACCAGGCCCTGATAACGGGTATCTTGATCCTGCAATGGAATAGTTTTCAGTACCGCTTCTGCATCTTCGCTACGGTTCAGTGCAATTTGCACTTCCGCCAGCATCAGACCAATTTCACTGTTCTGGTTGGAAATCTGCCAGGCGTCTTTGAGCAATGGCAGCGCTTCAGCGTGTTTGCCTTCTTGCATCAGCAGCATCGCTTCTTGCGCTTTCAGCTCTTCTTCACGCGGCAGAACTTTTTCCAGCAGCGCGCGAATCGCTTCTTCTGGCTGTGGCCCCTGGAAGCCATCAACAGGTTGACCATTCTGGAACAAATAAACCGTTGGGATGCTGCGCAAACCAAACTGAGATGCAACCATTTGCTCTGCATCGCAGTCTACTTTGGCAAGGATAAACTGCCCTTGATACTGAGCTGCAAGCTTATCCAGAACCGGTGTTAACTGTTCGCAGTGTTGGCTGCGTGCTGACCAGAAGTAGAACAGAATCGGTGTAGTAACGGACTGTTCCAGCACCTGGTGCATGTTCGCTTCGGTGATGTCGATATTGTATTGGGCAGACATAAATCAATTCCTTATAAAGATTTGCTTTTACATGGGGGCAAGGAGCTGTCCTTCAACTAACCACGTAAAATTTTATCCAACATACGGCCAGGTAACAGGCGGCGTAACCACGTTAAAGCGTGGGCGACCAGCGTCACTGGATAGCGTAATTTCGGGTTTGAGCTTTCAAAAGCATGGCGCACTTTTTCCACTACCGCTTCCGGGCCGAGTGTAAAGCGTGCGGCAATCCCTGGGTTTTCTACCGGATGGTCAGCTTGAGTCTGGTTGACGTTCTGCGTGAACTGAGTGCGAATCGGGCCGGGCTCAATCAAGCTGACTTTAATACCGCTGTGATGCAGTTCCATACGTAGTGCATCGGACCAGGCTTCCAGGGCGTATTTACTGGCGGCATAAGCACCACGACCGGGGGTAGAAACCAGTCCCATAACCGAGCTGGTCATCACAATGCGCCCTTCGCGGTGCGGTAACATGGCCGGCAGAAGCAACATGGTGAGTTGGTGGGTGCCGAATAAATTGGTCGAAAACTGTTGCTCAAGTTGGCCGCGTGAAAGGGTTTGCAACGGGCCATAAACGCCGTACCCGCCATTATTAAACAGCCCGTAAAGGCGGTTTCCGGTCAGTTCAATGACTTGTTCCGCCGCCGCTTTCACACTCTCGGGCGAGTCGAGGTCGAGCAACACGCCGGTAAATCCGGCCTGGTTCATGCGCTCAGCATCTGCGGGTTTACGGCAGGCTGCCAGAACGTGATAACCCTTCTGCTTTAAATCTTGTGCGCAGGCAAAACCAATACCGCTGGAACAACCTGTAATTAAAACTGATTTTTGCATAACTTTACCCGAGAGGTGCCCCGATTGTTCATGAGTCATGTTTAACTAAAGGTGCCAGACGGGAAGACATCCAGTCGGCGATAAACGGCTGAGCATCACTATTCGGATGTATACCGTCATCCTGCATCCATTGCGGTTTCAAATAGACCTCCTCCATAAAAAATGGCAGAAGAGGGATAGAAAACTCTTTGGCAAGTTGCGGATAAATAGCGCTAAACGACTCATTATAACGACGCCCGTAGTTTGCAGGCAGACGTATTTGCATCAGCAATGGTTGAGCGTTTGCCGCTTTCACATCGTTAATTATCTGGCGCAGACTTTTCTCGATGGCTTGTGGCTGAAACCCGCGCAGGCCATCGTTACCGCCAAGCTCAATTAATACCCAGCGAGGCTGATGCTGTTTCAGCAGCGCGGGTAAGCGTGCCAGCCCTTGTGGTGCGGTGTCGCCACTAATACTGGCGTTCACAACTCTAGTATTTTGCTGGTTCCATTTCTTATCCAGCAGAGCAGGCCAGGCCGCCGTTGCCGACATTCGGTAACCCGCGCTCAGGCTATCACCCAGAATCAACAACGTGTCCGCAAAAGCGGCACGACAGGTCATCAAAGCCAGAAACAGGAAGGGCAAATGCCAGCGGAAAACATTGTTGAAGTTCATCATCTTAGTAAGTCCGTAGGAACTGGGGAACATCAGCTCTCCATCCTTACCGGAGTTGAGCTGGTTGTCAAACCGGCGCAGACCATTGCGTTAATCGGTGAGTCCGGCTCCGGGAAGTCTACACTACTGGCGATCCTCGCCGGGCTTGATGATGGCAGCGAAGGGGAAGTTCACCTGTGCGGCCAGCCGTTACACAGCATGGACGAAGAAGCGCGCGCGGCGCTGCGGGCGAAAAACGTCGGCTTTGTGTTCCAGTCATTTATGTTAGTCCCCACGCTAAACGCGCTGGAAAATGTTGAACTTCCATCATTGTTACGCGGCGAAAACGACTCTTCCAGTCGCGCCCAGGCCAAAGCGCTGCTCGAACAACTTGGCTTGGGTAAACGTTTGGATCATCTCCCCGCGCAGCTTTCCGGTGGTGAGCAGCAGCGTGTGGCGCTGGCTCGCGCCTTTAATGGTCGCCCGACAGTACTGTTTGCCGATGAACCTACCGGCAATCTCGATCGCCACACCGGCGACCGCATCGCCGATTTGCTCTTTTCGTTAAACCGCGATTTCGCCACAACGCTGATTCTCGTCACGCACGATGAACAGCTCGCCGCCCGCTGCGACCGCCGCCTGCGCCTGCGCGAAGGGCAACTGTGGGAGGAAGCATGATTGCCCGCTGGTTCTGGCGCGAATGGCGCTCACCATCGTTACTGATTGTCTGGTTGGCGTTGAGCCTGGCGGTGGCGTGTGTCTTGGCGCTAGGCAATATCAGCGACCGCATGGAACAAGGGCTAAACCAGCAAAGCCGTGATTTTATGGCGGGTGACCGTGCGTTACGCAGCTCACGCGAAGTGCCTGAGGAATGGCTGGAGCAGGCGAAAAAGGACGGACTGAAAGTCGGCAAACAACTGACTTTTGCCACCATGACCTTTTCCGGGGATACGCCACAACTGGCATCGGTTAAAGCCGTCGATGAGGTTTACCCGATGTACGGCCAGCTCGACACCAACCCGGTGGGACTGAAACCTGAGCCGGGAAGTGTGTTGTTGGCTCCGCGCTTAATGGCACTGCTCAATCTCAAAGTAGGGGATTCGCTGGACGTAGGCGACACCACATTGCGTATCGCGGGCGAAGTTATCCAGGAACCGGATTCTGGGTTTAACCCGTTCCAGATGGCCCCGCGCTTGATGATGAACCTTGCGGATGTGGAGAAAACCGGTGCAGTGCAGCCAGGGAGCCGTATCTCCTGGCGCTACAAATTTGGCGGTACGCCAGCCCAGCTCGATAAGTTTGAAAAATTTGTTGTTCCACTGCTTAAACCGGAACAGCGTTGGTACGGTATGGAGCAAGATGATGGCGCTCTCGGGAAGTCTCTGGAACGCTCGCAACAATTCTTGCTGCTCTCCGCTCTTCTGACGTTATTACTGGCAGTCGCAGCCGTTGCGGTCGCTATGAATCATTACTGCCGTAGCCGCTACGATTTAGTCGCCATACTGAAAACCCTCGGCGCAGGGCGTGCTGCACTGCGCAAGCTGATTATCGGCCAATGGTTGATGGTGCTGGCGCTGGCGGCCGTTACCGGAGGTGCCGCAGGGCTGGTGTTTGAAGCGGTGCTAATGCGCCTGCTTAAACCTGTATTGCCTGCCGCCTTACCGCCAGCCAGTCTGTGGCCTTGGATGTGGGCAATCGGCTCGATGGTGGTGATTTCGTTATTGGTCGGCCTGCGTCCTTATCGCCTGTTGCTGGCAACCCAACCACTGCGCGTATTACGCCGTGATGCGGTAGCGAATGTCTGGCCGTTGAAAATCTATCTGCCCGTCATCTTTATAGTTGTTGTTGCACTTTTAGCGCTGCTTATGGGTGGCAGCACGCTGCTGTGGGCTGTACTGGCAGGTACAGTTGTACTCGCGGCTTTGTGCGGCATTGTCGGCTGGGGTGTACTGAAGCTTCTGAAGAAGCTGACGCTGAAAAACCTCGCGCTGCGCCTGGCTGTAAATCGTCTTCTGCGCCAGCCATGGGCGACCTTAAGTCAGCTCGCAGCGTTCTCGCTATCGTTTATGTTGCTGGCATTGTTATTGGTGCTGCGTGGCGATTTGCTTGACCGCTGGCAGCAACAATTGCCGCCGGAAAGCCCGAACTATTTCCTGCTAAACATTGCCACCGAGCAGGTTCAGCCAGTGAAAGAGTTTTTAGCTGAGCATCAGATAATCCCGGAATCGTTCTACCCGATTGTGCGGGTGCGCATGACGGCGATTAACGGCAAATCCACCGAGGGCAACCCGGACGAGGCGCTTAACCGCGAGCTAAACCTGACGTGGCAGAGCCAGAAACCAACGCATAACCCGATACTTGCTGGTTCCTGGCCGCCGAAAGCAGGCGAAGTTTCGATGGACGAAGGTGTAGCAAAACGGCTGAAGATTAAACTGGGAGATACCGTCACGTTTATGGGCGATACCCAGGATTTCTCGGCGAAAGTTTCAAGCCTGCGTAAAGTGGATTGGGAGAGTCTGCGACCTAATTTCTACTTTATCTTCCCGCCGGGTGCGCTCGATAACCAACCGCAAAGCTGGCTGACGAGCTTCCATCTGGATGGGAAAAATGGCGTGTTAACACAACTTAACCGTGAATTCCCTACCGTCAGTTTGCTGGATATCGGGGCTATTCTGCGCCAGGTCGGACAGGTGTTGGAACAGGTCAGTCGGGCATTGGAAGTGATGGTGGTGCTGGTTACCGCTTGCGGTGTGCTGTTACTGCTGGCCCAGGTTCAAGTGGGGATGCGCCAACGGCATCAGGAACTGGTGGTATATCGCACCCTGGGGGCCGGGAAACGCCTGCTGCGTACGACTTTGTGGTGTGAGTTTGCAGTGCTGGGGTTCGTTTCCGGGCTGGTGGCGGCGATTGGTGCTGAAACTGCGCTCGGTCTACTGCAAACACGTGTGTTTGATTTCCCATGGGAACCAGACTGGCGGTTGTGGGTAATCCTGCCGTTAACCGGTGCGGTGCTGCTTTCTCTGTGTGGCGGCTGGTTAGGGATTCGTTTGCTGAAAGGTAAAGCGTTATTCCGCCAGTTTGTTGCCTGAATATTATTCCATCTAAAAAATGGCCACGGTGTTATCCGTGGCTTTTTTATTCCTTGTGTTATATTGCGCTATAAATCAACTTATATTTCGGTTTTGTTAGTGCTTGAATATATTTCAGGCGCAATTGTTTTATTTGTTAATAATTATTAACAAAATGATCTATTTTTAAAGGCACAAAACAATAAAAATTTTTCCGATACCAGGTTAAATAAAAGGATATATTTTTAGCTCTAATAATAAGTATGGTAATCAGGTTTTTTTGATGAAAACAAAATTGCGTGTTCTTCCACAATTAGTGGGAGCAGGTCTGCTATTGGGCATGGCTTCATTTGCTGCTAATGCAGAAATTACAGTGTTAAAACAATCGCCTGAGGCGGGTGATCCACTTAGCCGCCTTAACTTTACCGTTGGCGGTAGTATTCGTCCGCAATTCAATATGATGACCGGCGATAGCGACAAAGGCTCTTATAAGAATAATGGCTTTGATGGCGGCACTCGTTTTCGCTTTACCGCTGATTATTATCTCTTCGATGATATTAGCTGGATAACCTATTACGAACTTGGGGTTAACATTCCGGCTGTATTTGACTGGGATAATCATTATGCAGAAGGGGCAAATGATACTGACCGTCGTATGCTTTATACCGGTTTTAAAAGTAAGACCTGGGGTCAGCTAACCTACGGTAAACAAAATAGCGTTTATTACGATGTGGTGGGCGCGAAAACCGATATCTGGGACTACGACATGATCGGCCAGGCATCGGCTAATGGTATTAATGGCAACTATGATGGTACTTATCGTTCACGCGCCATGCTGAAATATAAGAATACTTTCGGTGATGCCGATGTATATGTCTCTTATCTGTTCAACGATGACGAATATTTGCCGGGTAACGGCCTGCGCTACAAGCGTAAAGGCGGCGGTTCACTGGGTGTGGATTATCATCTGACCAAAGATCTGACCTGGGGTACAGCGTGGAACTACACGCGTGCAGAAATGCGCGATCCGGGCACTAGCGAAAGTAAAAATTACGACCAGAATATCCTCGGTACAGCACTGAGCTGGAAACCTGACAACTGGACGTTCAGCGTTGGCGGCGGTTGGTATCAGAACTTCATGACCACCAAAAAAGTAGATGTGAACGATTACTTCGCGGGTGATGCGTGGGGCGTGGAATACTTTGCTGGCTACACCATTCCGGTGGATCAGTTTGCCGTTCAAAGCGTACAGCCATACTTCATGGGCGACCGCATTGACTACATTAACGGTCGCGATTACCAGCGCATCGATAATGGCGTGGGTGTTAGCTTCCAACTGGATTACGGTTTCCGTGTTGATTATGAACACGTCTTTACGTCCAGTACTGACAACCTGGGTGATATGAACCTGGTTCGTCTGCGTTACGACTTCTAATCGTGTTGTGGCGGATAGCGCTTGCGCTATTCGCCCGTACGCTTACGCAGCCACTCTTCAACCTGGCTGTAGTCGCCACGAAACACGATATTTCCCGCTTTCTTACTGAGCTGATAGCGATACATCGGGTCGTAATACTCTTCAAGTAGTGGCGCAAGCCACGCCAGATGTCCATCAACCGAACCGGTTTTACGTTGCAGTTCTAACGCCTCATCCAGATATTTGCTAAATTGCGCAAAACGCTCCATGCCCAAACGACGGCGAATAGCGAACAGGCCGTGATGCAAATATTCACCGTAGTTTTGCCAGGCTGTCTCTTCGTCGTGTACTGATAAAAATGCTTCGCTCATTTGCTCAAAATATTCGAATTTCAAACGCTCCAGACGCTGCTCAAACGGGTCTTCAATCACCACAATCGGCGAGCGCAGCATCTGCTCTCTGAAGCATTCCGGAATATGACGTGAGCCAATCATGCGGCCTTCATCTTCCACCACCCATGTCACTTCTGCATTGTCGCCTTTTTGAAGCAGCGTGACCGCGAGGTTATTTTCAAAGTTAGTTTGCGAGGGTTGTTCCACAATTGTGCGGCCAAATGACGAACCGCGATGGTGCGCCAGCCCTTCAAGATCGATCCCGGTCGGCAGTGAGCGGATCAGGATCGTTTTACCACCGCCGGTATTTCCGCTGACGAGCACCATTGGCCATTGCGAGCGAGCTTCTATCACGTCCATGGCGTAATGGCGCAGCGCTTTATAACCGCCTTCAACCAGCGGATAGTCAACGCCTGCTTCGCGTAACCACTCCTGAACCAGATGCGAACGCATGCCGCCACGCGCGCAACACAAATATCCCTGTGGATTTTGTCGACACGCTTCCAGCCATTTTTGCAAACGGGCTTCACGGATTTCGCCGTGTACGAGACGATGGCCCAGCTCAACCGCTGCCTGCTGCCCGCGCTGTTTATAGCAAGTGCCCACTGCAGCACGCTCGTCATCTGTCATCAGCGGGAAATTTAGCGCGGCAGGCATTGCCCCCTGGCTGAATTCAACCGGAGCGCGCACGTCGATTAGCGGAATACCGCTGCGCAGCAGATGTTCGTAATTTTGAGTATCAGGACGAGCGTTTTGCATAGAAAAACCTTAGAGCGAGTGAGGCCGAAACGCCGTGGATTGTGCGCCTTCGAGTCTGGAAAAGAAAGGTTGGGGAGACTTGAGTGAAAGAGCGGGTGAACAAATCGCCACCCGCTGAAAGATTAGAACTTGCTTTGCGCCCAGGCAATTCCGCTGGCGTATTCCGCTGGCAACAGCGGCACCATCGCTTCGAGAGAGGCGCACAGTCTGCCGGTATCGCTGTCGTTGAGGTTGAGATGGCCCACTTTGCGGCCTTCGCGCACCTCTTTATCGTACCAGTGCAGATGAACCAGCGGCAGCTTTAACCAGTCGTAATTCACATCGGTGCCGATAAGATTAATCATGACTGACGGGGCGTTCACCACCGGTTTCGGCAGCGGCAGGTCCACAATGGCGCGTAGATGCAATTCAAACTGGCTAATCGATGCGCCGTTTTGCGTCCAGTGCCCGCTGTTGTGTACGCGTGGGGCCAGCTCGTTGATAAGCAGTCCAGCTGGCGTGATAAAGCACTCCATCGCCATGACGCCGACATATTTCAGCTCGTGCATGATGGCAGAAAGCATCGTTTCAGCTTGCTGTTGTTGTTCAATATCAGCCTGTGGGAAAACCACGCTAGTGCGCAGAATACCGTCCTGATGGAGGTTGTGCGTTAACGGATAAAACACAGTTGTGCCATCGTGGCCACGCGCGCCAACTAAAGAGACTTCGCCCGAGAAGTTAATACCTTGCTCAATGATGCATTCGCCGTAGCAATCGTCCGGCAACTGAGCCGTTTCATCGCTGCGTAAACGCCACTGCCCACGCCCGTCATAACCACCTGTGCGACGCTTCACAATCGCCAGCTCGCCAAGATTCTGGAAAACACCCGTCCATTCATCGCGGCTAGAAAGTAACTGCCATGGCGCGGTCGCTAGTTCGAGCTTATCGAATAGCTGCTTTTGCGTCAGACGGTCGGCGATAATCGGGAACACATCGCGGTTCACAAACGCGTTATGACGCGCCAGTTCACGGGTGAGGGCGGTTTCTGGCCAGCGTTCAATTTCTGCGGTGATGACGCTTTGCGCAAATGGCACGGCTTCAGGTTCGGCATCCAGGCCAACCGGGTAAACCGCGATGCCCAGCGGTTCGCCTGCCTGGCGCAGCATTCTGCCTAACTGGCCGTTACCCAACACGCAGACGCGTTTCATGCTTCACCCCGTGGGTCCGGGTTTTCCAGCACTTCGTCGGTCTGGCTTTGACGCCACACTTCAAGGCGCTGATGCAAGGCTTTGTCGTGGATCGCGAGAATTTGCGCCGCCAGCAGGGCCGCGTTCGCCGCACCCGCTTTGCCGATTGCCAGCGTGCCAACCGGAATACCACGTGGCATTTGCACAATGGAATAGAGACTGTCGACGCCGCTTAACGCCGCGCTCTGGACAGGCACACCCAGCACAGGAACCAGGGTTTTTGCTGCGATCATGCCCGGCAAATGTGCCGCTCCGCCTGCACCGGCAATAATCACCTGCAAACCGTTGTCGCTTGCCTGTTCAGCAAAGCTGAAAAGTTTATCGGGAGTGCGGTGTGCGGAAACCACTTCGACATGGTGCGGGACATCAAGGGCGGTGAGGATTTCTGCGGCAAACTGCATGGTAGCCCAGTCACTTTTGGAACCCATGACAATGGCGATACGCGCCGGGGTCTGGTTGGAGGACATGCGTCTCAAAACTCCTGTGGGTATGCAAACATCACCGAACGTGGCTCGGTCGGTCAGAAGGGCTCAGAGAATAGCATGAACATAGAGCAAGGAAAACGGTTGCGTGGTCAACAAGGCAGCAAAAAGGCGTGATTTTGTTTAAAAAGAGAAGGAGATGAGTTCGACGTCTTCGGCAGTGACTTTGATCATCGACCCTTCGCTATGCCATGCACCGAGCACGCAGCGAAACGCGGGTTTGCCGTTGGCTGAAATAGGATGAATTTCTGGGCGATGGGTATGACCGTGGATCATCCATTGCACCTGATGGCGGGTGAGCGCATCAATAACCGCATGCTGATTCACATCCATAATCGCCATCGATTTACTGCTGTTTGAGGCTTTGCTGTTGGCGCGCATTTTCACGGCCACACGCTTGCGGATAAACAGCGGCAGGGCGAGGAACAAGCATTGCAGCCAGGGCTGGTGAACTTTCTTGCGGAAGGCTTGATAACCGTGGTCGTCAGTACACAGCGTGTCGCCGTGCAGCAGCAATATTTTGCGGCCGTACAGTTCGACGATTTTTTCTTCCGGCAGCAACGTCATGCCGCTTAAGCGGGCAAAACGCTTGCCGAGCAGGAAATCGCGGTTGCCATGAATAAAGAAGCAGGGCACGCCGGAATCCATAAGATCTTTGATGGCTAAGGCGATTTGGCGGTGCAGCGGCTCTGGGTCATCGTCGCCAATCCAGGCTTCAAACAGATCGCCAAGAATATAGAGCGCATCAGCTTCCCGAGCGGTGCCCGCCAGAAAACGCAGAAAACCGGCGGTAATCGCCGGTTCTTCTGAACACAGATGCAAATCTGCGATAAAAAGCGTCATCGCCATCGGGCGAATTATTCGCTTACGGTTACGCTAGTGATAACCACGTCTTCTTTAGGAACGTCCTGGTGCATACCGCTGCGACCAGTGGACACGCCTTTGATTTTTTCGACTACGTCCATGCCTTCAACCACTTCAGCAAATACGCAGTAACCCCAACCTTGCATGCTTTCGCTGCTGAAGTTCAGGAAATCGTTGTCCGCTACGTTAATAAAGAACTGGGAACTTGCAGAATGTGGCGCCTGGGTACGAGCCATTGCCAGCGTACCTTTGGTGTTTTTCAGGCCGTTATTCGCTTCGTTCTGGATGGTGTCTTTGGTTTCTTTCTGGTTCATGCCCGGTTCGAAACCGCCGCCCTGGATCATAAAGCCGTTGATCACACGGTGGAAAATAGTGTTGGCGTAGAAACCTTCGCGGCAGTACTCGAGGAAGTTTTTAACAGTGATCGGCGCTTTATCATCAAAAGTTTTGATTACGATATCGCCGTGATTAGTATGAAAAGTAACCATGCTGTGCATCCTATATTTAGTCAGACAGTGTTCCGGCAGAGGGTGCCGCCACACAAGGTGGTTGTTATAGCATAACTGCGCACTGAGAGTCAGCATGCGATAACCTTGCAAAGCGTGCTGCCTGAAGGAAAATAATCGGTTAATATAGCCAATTGCACCGTTTTCTACACACTGACATGGAATCCCCTGATGTTAAAAATCTTCAATACAATGAGTCGCCAAAAAGAGGAATTCAAACCTATTCATGCCGGAGAGGTTGGCATGTACGTGTGTGGTATCACCGTTTACGATTTGTGTCATATCGGACATGGCCGTACCTTTGTTGCCTTTGATGTGGTAGCGCGTTACCTGCGTTTTCTCGGCTATAAGCTGAAATACGTGCGCAACATTACCGATATCGACGACAAAATTATCAAACGCGCCAATGAAAACGGCGAAGATTTTGTGGCACTGGTTGATCGCATGGTTGCTGAAATGCATACCGATTTCGACGCGCTGAATATTTTGCGCCCGGACAGTGAGCCGCGCGCTACCAAACATATCCCGGACATCATCGAAATTGTTGAACAGCTTATTGAGCGCAATCACGCCTATGTTGCCAGCAATGGCGATGTGATGTTCTCGGTAGAAAGCGATGTCGATTACGGCAAACTTTCCCGTCAGGATCTGGAACAGCTGCAAGCCGGTGCGCGTGTTGAAGTCGAAGCGAACGTCAAACGTAACCCAATGGATTTCGTGCTGTGGAAAATGTCCAAGCCGGGCGAACCAAGCTGGTCATCCCCTTGGGGCGAGGGCCGTCCAGGCTGGCACATCGAATGTTCGGCGATGAACTGCAAACAGCTCGGTAACCATTTTGATATTCATGGTGGCGGTTCGGACTTGATGTTCCCGCACCACGAAAACGAAATCGCCCAGTCAACCTGTGCGCACGGCGGCGAGTACGTCAACACCTGGATGCACTCCGGCATGGTGATGGTTGACCGCGAGAAAATGTCTAAATCGCTGGGCAACTTCTTCACCGTGCGTGACGTGCTGAAATATTACGATGCTGAAACTATTCGCTATTTCCTGATGTCCGGTCACTATCGCAGCCAGCTGAACTACAGCGAAGAGAACCTGAAACAGGCGCGTACTTCGCTTGAGCGTTTGTACACCGCGCTGCGCGGCACCGATTCCAGCGTTCAGCCTGCGGGCGGCGAAGCATTTGAAGCGCGTTTCCGTGAAGCGATGGACGATGATTTCAATACGCCGGAAGCCTATTCCGTGTTGTTCGATATGGCGCGTGAAGTAAACCGCCTGAAAACCGAAGACTTAGCAGCGGCAAATGGCCTGGCTGCCGCACTGCGTCAACTTTCTGCGGTGTTAGGTCTGCTTGAGCAAGATCCAGAATCCTTCCTGCAAGGTGGTGCGCAGTCTGACGACAGTGAAGTTGCCGAAATCGAAGCGCTAATCAAACAGCGTAACGACGCGCGTCAATCAAAAGACTGGGCGCTGGCGGACCAGGCGCGTGACCGTCTGAATGAGATGGGTATCGTGCTGGAAGATGGCCCACAAGGCACGACCTGGCGTAGAAAGTAGAACTTATTCAGTTTGTTATATAGAAAGCGGCGCAAGCCGCTTTTTTTATCAGCTATGATTGTGGTGCGAGGAATATAAAAAGGTTAACTCATGACCACCGTAAATGATCAAAACAGTGAATCAGGGCTGTCCTCTCTTTATCCACACAGGCCTGTAGCTGAGATATATGCTCTCAAGGAAGCGCTTTCCACGCTTGGGACGGTACGTTCATTTCAGCCTAATGATGAAGTGCACGCAGTTTTTCAGCACGAAAAATACCTGTATCTATTCAATGAAGGGCATTTTACAGCTGTTCGTGCAACTGATGGCTTAGTCCTGTCATCGGTGAGAGGTGAGATGATTTATGGCATTGCTGAATGTTTGCGGCCTCGTGGCGGCTGGTTTTTGAAAGTAGAAGAGCCCTGTGAAGCGCGAGTTATCCCGGCTGAGCAAGCATTTGAACTCTTTACCCGACTGCAATTGTGGGAGTCAGTTTCTGGCATTCTTGCCTGGTTTTTACAGATGTACTCTTTGCGTGATGAGCATCTGGTAGGCGTTACGGCGTATGTGATGATTCGCAATAAATTGCTTGAACTGGATTTGCAACCTGCTGATGTACGCCGTGACATTAATGCAGCAGATTTTATTCAGGAACGTACGCAACTGGCGCGCAGCACGATTATGGCGATTCTTGGGGAATTACGTCGTGGTGATTACATTGAGATTAAGCGTGGGAAACTGGTAGCGATTCGGCATCTTCCGAAGGATTATTAGCAAGCCTGGGTCGCAAGGACACGTAAGTGGAAATAAACCCCTAAGGCTATTACCGAAGGGGTTTACTGTTTTATGTTACGCTCCGACAGGAGGCGTAAATGCACTAAGTGTTAGCTCTGCTCCTGAATACTTCTCTATTTTCACCAGCGACGTATTTGCAGAGCAGCCATTTGCCAGGCGTGATGTTGGAATATCTTTGGTCAGCACGTTAGCGCTACCGTTCTTGCAAATACCGGTTGCTGGATCAAGATCCGGCCAGGCGCCTTCGTGAATGCAAACCACTCCGGGTTTGATCCCATCAGTAACCACAACTCCCGCTAAAACCTGACCACGATCGTTCCACACGCGAACCGTATCCCCGTTTTTAACACCGCATTTTGCTGCATCATCAGAATGGATATAGATGGGTTCACGGTTCGCCACGGCATACTTTTTACGCAGTTCGGCATAATTAAGCTGGCTATGCAGACGGTGAGCCGGATGCGCGGTTAAAAGTTGCAGCTGGCCCGGTTGAGCGTTGCCTGCCCATTCATCTGGTTCAAGCCAGGTCGGGTGTGCCGGGCAATCTTTATAGCCAAATTCTTCGATAGTTTTTGAGTGGATCTCTATTTTTCCGCTCGGTGTACCTAGTGGGTTCATCACCGGGTCTTTGCGGAAATCCGCATAGCGTACGAAGGTTTCATTTTTCGGGTTTTTACGCATTTCGATAAGCTTGTTTGCCTGCCAGAAAGCAGAGAACTGCGGCATATTGACGCGTTGTGCCCGGGCTCCTTTCTGCGCGGCATCGTAGAACTCGCGCAGCCAGGCCATTTCATCTTTCCCTTCGGTGTAAACAGCTTTTCCTCCAGCTTTGAGTAGTTCTGCCAGATCGGCAAATACGTCAAAGTCATTACGCGCTTCAAATTGTGGTGCTATGGCCTGCTTCATCGGCACCAGGTGCTGGTTGCTATAGTCGCCGGTCATGGTCAGATCGTTGCGTTCAAAGGAGGTCGTTATCGGTAGCACGATATCTGCGTGTTTTGCTGCAGCTGTCCAGTAGCATTCAGAAATCACCACCAGCTCTGGCTTCTGCCAGGCAGCAATGAGCCTGTTAGTGTCCTGGTGATGGGTGAAGTTACCGCCGCCTGCCCACCAGATCATTTTGATATCAGGGAAGGTTTGTTCCTTACCGTTGTGTTGGTATTTAACGCCTGGGTTCTCCAGTGCTTCGACAATACGAGCCACTGGAATATTAGTGACAGCATCGGATGTAGCCCAGTCATTACCGGCGGAAGAATTGCCTGCAACGGTTGCAGAAATTGCCGTTAATACGCCGCCACTACGCGTTGGGTTACCACCATTTGAATAGTGATAGGAGAAGCCGAAACCACCACCATCACTGCCAATTTGCCCAAGCATTGCTGCGAGCGTCACCAGCATCCAGTGGCGCTGTTCGCCATACTGCTGACGCTGGATACCCCATCCAGCCATAAGCATGGTTTTATTTTTGGCGAATATCTCGGCAAGCAGCGTGATTTGTTTAGCAGGAACCCCGCAAATTTTTTCAGCCCAGGCGGCGTTTTTAGGTGTTTTGTCAGCAACACCAAGAAGATAGGACTCAAATTCCGCGTATCCGGTGGTGTATTTCTCAATAAAGGCCTTATCGTGCAGGTTTGCTTCAACCAGCGTATGGGCGATCCCCATCATCAGTGCAACGTCAGTACCTATGTTGGGATCAATCCACTGAACTTTATCACCAAAGAAACCGATGGTTTCTGAACGCATAGGATCGATGGCAATCACCGTTTTGCCGGAAGCTTTCAACTGATTGAAATATTCCAGGCCTTGTTCATCGGTACTGCTCCAGGCGATTTTCAGCGTATTTAGCGGGTTCATTCCCCACAGAACAACGACCTGGCTATTTTTAAGGATCATGGGCCAGACGGTTTGCTGTTCGTAAACCTCAACGGAACCGACAACGTGCGGCAGAATCACTTGTGCAGCACCTGTGGAATAATCTCCAGTGTGACCAACATAACCGCCAGCCATACTCATATAACGTTGTAATAATGTTTGTGCTTTATGCAGCACTCCGCTGGAGCGCCAGCCATAAGAGCCCGCAAAGATAGATGCCGGGCCATGAGTGGTACGAATACGAGCATGCTGTTCGTGAATGAGCTTTAGCGCGTCATCCCAGGAAACGCGGACAAACTCATCTTTACCGCGTTTTCCATCTGCTGTTCCTGGTGCTGCGAGATAACTTTTACGTACCATAGGGTACTTAATTCTACAGGCTGTATGAGCCTGATCAGGTGCGCTGCTCTGTAGTGAGTTCTCGATGGTTTTAGCCAGAACGCCTTTCGAAGAGACTATCTTCCCATCTTTCACTTCAACTTCAATTGCTCCCCAGCGAGCAGCGGTGAGTATTGTACCTGCAGGTGTTTCAGCCCATGCAGGAAGCGGGATTGCTGAGGACACCACCATGGCGCCAGCCGTACCGCCTGCCGTTTTCAAAAAACTACGTCGTGTTAACTTCATCATTCTCTCCTTAAATGAACATGGCTATGACGTACGGCTTACCGGGCAGCATCTTTAGCGTGGTACTGGAACCAACGCGTAAGAATGTCCAGATCGTCATCACTGATATCTGTGCGGGACCCCATTCCTTTAGCAATAGAAGGCCAGGCGTTGAGGGTGTAGTGGTCTGCGGCTATAGGTGCGTGGCAACCGGAGCAGTAAGCGGTGTCGAGGGATTTTGCATAGCGCCAAAGAGGTTCGCGGCTTGCCAACGAGTGCTCTGTGACTGGACCTTGCAGGCTAACGTCCCGCCAGACATTGCCATAACTGTCTTTTTCCCATTCACCCAGTGGCTTAAGCGCTTGCATTCCTTCGGGGGTAAGAGAGGCAATAACCAGCCTTTGGCCTGTTGCAAGGTAGAGAACCTGCTCTGCACCCTGCATTTGGCTGCCAGTAATCTCAACTTCTTGCCCATCATCTATTTGGCGCAAAACTTTCATTTTTGTCGCTGGATAGACAGTGCCCAATGTGCCCAACGGCGTTGGGGTTACGGCAAAGCGCTCTGGGGCATCGACTGGGGTTTTAACGGCTTCAGCCATCATTGCATCCAACGCTTTGCTATCAACGGTGACTTCAGGCGGGAAGTGGGCGATACCTTTGTGGCAATCAATACATGTTTGGTTCTCTTTCACCGCCAAAGCATGCATTTTTTGCGCATCGCTACTCTGTTTTTGCAGATCCATCGCTTCCATGCTGTGGCAGGAACGACAGGTGGCAGAGTTGTTGCTTTTCATCTGGCTCCATACGCTTTGCGCCAACTCAAGGCGATGGGCTTCGTATTGCTCAGGGGTATCAATTTTGTTGGTGATAAATTGGTGATAAACGTCCTTGCTGGCGCGAAGCTTAGTCACGAGGTAATCGAGCCCACCTTCCGGAATATGGCAGTCTTTACACTCGGCGCGAATACCCTTTTGATTCATAAAATGAACCGACCCCTGATACTCTTCGTAGGGGGCTTGCATGGTATGACATGAGAGGCAAAATTCTGTTTCTGAGGTCTTTTTTAAACCCCAGCCGGTGAGTGCGGTTAACATAACTCCAACGACGATACTTGCCGTACAAACCACAAAAATCCATTTCTTGTTCATATTATTCTCATTGAACTTTTTAATATAAAACATTGGTTATTTTATGGATATTTGAGCAATGAGCTGAAATATGTCAATGGCACTTAATGTAAAATGAGGGGTAGATAGAAAAAGTTATTTATTTCATTTAGTTAATGAATGTTGTGAAGCATTTAATTCATTTAAAGAATGAAAAAAAGCGGCCGAAGCCGCTTTTTGATATGCAGGTAAGCAATGATTTTTAATTATCGATAGGGGTGCGAATCAAATAATCAAATGCGCTCAGCGAGGCTTTTGCACCTTCACCGGTAGCAATAATAATTTGTTTATAAGGCACGGTAGTACAGTCACCCGCAGCAAACACACCTTTAACGGTAGTTTCGCACTTCGCATCAATAATGATTTCACCCATGCGGTTGCGCTCAACGCTGCCTTCCAGCCAGTTGGTATTGGGCAACAGGCCGATTTGTACGAAAATACCTGCCAGCTCAATTTCATGCACGCTTTCAGTAACGCGGTCTTTATACTGCAAACCAGTAACTTTCGTGCCGTCGCCTTTCACTTCCAGTGTTTGAGCATTCAAAATGATGTCGACGTTTTTAAGACTGCGAACTTTGTTCTGCAATACCTGATCGGCTTTCATTTCTGGGGCAAACTCCAGCAGCGTGACGTGTTCAACGATACCCGCCAGATCAATCGCTGCTTCCACCCCGGAGTTGCCGCCGCCAATCACCGCCACGCGTTTACCTTTAAACAGCGGGCCGTCGCAGTGCGGGCAATAAGTCACGCCTTTGGTGCGGTACTGTTCTTCGCCCGGCACGTTCATATTGCGCCACTTTGCACCTGTTGCAATGATGATGCTGCGTGCACTAAGTGTCGCGCCAGACGCAGTTTGAATCTGATGCAGACCGCCTTCAGTCTTCGCCGGGATTAACTTGCTGGCACTTTGCGTATCGATAACATCCACGTCGTAATCATCAACGTGAGCTTTCAGTGCGCCAGCCAGTTTCTGACCTTCGGTTTTCGGCACGGAAATGTAGTTTTCGATATCCACAGTATCCAAAACCTGGCCGCCAAAACGCTCGCCCATCAGGCCGGTGCGAATGCCTTTACGTGCGGAGTAAACTGCTGCCGCCGCACCTGCCGGGCCGCTACCGACGATCAACACATCGTAAGCTTCGCGTTTGTTCAGCGCTTCGGCCGCACGTTTTTCAGCGCCGGTATCAATTTTGCTGACGATTTCAGCCAGTGTCATTCGCCCCTGGCCGAACTCTTTACCATTCAGGAATACCGCAGGAACACCCATTACGTTGCGATCCTGAATCTCATTCTGGTAAACGCCACCGTCAATCGCGGTGTGGCTGATACGCGGGTTCAGCACCGCCATCAGGTTCAGCGCCTGCACCACGTCCGGGCAGTTGTGGCACGAAAGCGAGTAATAGGTTTCAAAATGGAAATCGCCGTCGATTTCACGGATCTGCTCAAGCAAATCCTGTGATTCTTTCGACGGATGTCCTCCGGTTTGCAGCAAAGCCAAAACCAGAGAAGTAAATTCGTGGCCGAGTGGGGAACCCGCAAAGCGTGGGCCTTTATCGGAACCTGGGTTGGTGATCAAAAATGACGGTTTGCGCACCGGCAAATCGTTATTAATACTCAAAGAAACTTTGTCAGATAGCTCAGCAATTTCTGCCAACAGTTCCTTTATCTCGGTCGATTTTGCACTGTCGTCCAGCGTGGCAATCAACTCAACAGGTTTGGTTAAGCGCTCAAGGTAGGCCTTGAGTTGGGTTTTCATGTTGTTGTCGAGCATGGGTAAATCTCCCTGATGGCGAGAATAACCAGGGTGGGCAGGCTTGCGCGCTGCCCACCGCTGAGTTAGTTATTGCAGGTGTTTATTGTCTTATTATTTTTTAGATCTTACCGACGAGGTCCAAAGATGGAGAAAGCGTTGCTTCACCTTCTTTCCATTTAGCCGGGCAAACTTCACCTGGGTGAGAAGCAACGTATTGAGCCGCTTTCACTTTACGCAGCAGGTCAGAGGCGTCACGGCCAATGCCTTCAGCAGTCACTTCGATAGCCTGAATGATGCCCTGTGGGTCCACGATAAAGGTACCGCGATCCGCCAGGCCTTCATCTTCACGCATGTTTTCGAAGTTACGAGTCAGTGCGCCAGTTGGGTCGCCGATCATCGCATATTTGATTTTCGCGATGGTGTCAGAGCTGCTGTGCCATGCTTTATGCGTGAAATGGGTGTCAGTGGAAACAGAGTAGATATCTACGCCCAGTTTCTGGAATTCTTCGTAGTGGTCAGCAACATCGCCCAGTTCAGTTGGGCATACAAAAGTAAAGTCAGCTGGATAGAAGAAGAAAACGCTCCAGCGGCCTTCTACATCCTTCTCGGTTACTTCAATGAATTCACCGTTTTTAAAAGCGCTGTTTTTGAATGGTTTGATTTTTGTATTAATTAAAGACATCTGTACTTCCTCCGTTTTGCGATGGGAGAAAGGTACCGAATATTCGCGTTTGGCTCTAATGGGTAGACCGTATCGAATTGATAAGTAATACCTTACAAGCGAAATAGCAGACATAAAAAAAGCCACCCGTTGCGGGGTGGCCTTCATGTTGCGCGTTACAATTCCACTTTAAAAAATTATAACAGCGGCGCGATTAAATCATTTGCACGCAGTACTGGTCAATCGACTCAACCGTTGTATTAACGATGATTCTGATAGCTATTTACTATCGATCAATGCAATACCCTTATTCCCAGCGGGCACAATTCCGAAATAGAGCACATTTTCATGTCAGGGAAATTGCAGGACTGTGACAACAACGCTAGATTTAGCGCTCAGTAATCTCTGAGCACAGCTTTGTGCCATTGTGCGCATCTATTTCGAGGGTCAGGCGTTGTCGGAAATGCTTTCAATTGTGTTGTTTGTCGCAGCTATTGCCGTTTACGCCGTAAAAGCAGGTCGTAACGCCTGGTGGTTTAGCGCTATCCTTCTGATTTTAGGACTGTATATTGTCCTGAACGTGACCTTTGTTGCCAGTAACTACTTCACTGGCGATGGCATCAACGATGCGGTGCTTTACACCCTTACCAGCAGTCTGACTGGGGCGGGGATTGGGAAGTATATCCTGCCGGGTGTCGGGGTGTTTGTCGCGCTGGTGGCCGTTTTCAGCGGTTTGACCTGGATTTTACGCCGCCGTAAAAACTACCCTCACCATTTTGGCTACAGCCTGTTGGCGCTTGCGTTAGCGATGGGTTCTGTCGATGCCTCGCCGGCATTTCGCCAGGTCACAGAATTGGTGAAATCACAGACCCGTTCCGGTGATTCAGATTTCGATGTTTATTACAAAGCCCCGCAGGGGAATATTAAAGATCCTAAATTAAACCTGGTTTATATTTACGGTGAAAGTCTGGAACGTACGTATTTACAGCCAGAGTTCTTCCCTGATTTAGCGCCGGAATTAACCGGGCTTAAAGATGAAGCAATAGATTTCAGCCATACGGTGCAATTACCCGGCACCGATTACACTATTGCCGGAATGGTCGCCTCGCAATGTGGTATTCCTTTATTTGCCCCATTTGAGGGGAATTCATCGGCTTCAATGTCGAGTTTTTTCCCAAAAAATATCTGCCTTGGCGATATTCTAAAAGCCTCGGGATATGAAAACTACTTTATGCAGGGCGCAGACTTACGCTTTGCGGGCAAAGACATCTTTTTACAGTCCCATGGCTTCGACCATATGTACGGTGCGCAAGAGCTGAAAAGTATGGTCGCAGACCCGGAATACCGCAATAACTGGGGTTTCTACGACGACACTGTGCTGGACGAGGTATACGAAAAGTATGTTGAACTGTCGAAGAAAAATAAACGTTTCTCACTTTTTACGCTGACCGTCGACACGCACCACCCGGACGGCTTTATCTCGAAAACCTGTAAGCGCCGTAGCTACAACTTTGACGGCAAAGAAAACCAATCCTTCAGCGCCGTGGCTTGCAGCCAGGAGCATGTCGCTGCACTTATCGAGAAGATAAAAGCATCACCATATTTTAAAAATACCGTCATCGTCGTAAGTTCCGACCATTTGGCAATGAATAACACCGCGTACAAATACCTCAACCAGCATGACCGCAATAACCTGTTCTTTATTATTCGCGGTGATAAACCGCAGGCCGATCTGGTGCCAGTTAAACGCAGCACGCTGGATAACGGCGCAACGGTCTTAGATGTTTTAGGTGGTGATAATTACCTGGGTCTTGGACGCAGTAGTTTGTCCGGGCAGTCGATTGCATCGGTATTTCTTAACGTCAAAGAAAAGGTGATGGAGTGGAAACCGGACGTAATCGATCTGTGGAACTTCCCGAAAACGATTACCCAGTATGAAATTGACCAGAAGAAAAATACCTTTAGCTATTCAGGCGCGCATTTCAAAATGCCTTTATTGCTGCGTATTCTGGATAAAAAAATAGAGCCGTTGCCTGAAAGCGAGTATTCCGCGCCGTTACGCTATCAACTTGCTGACTTTAAAGAAAATGACAAATTTATTTGGGCCGACCGCTGCTTCAAAATGGCGCGTTTATGGGAACCTAAACTGGCACTTTCGACCGGGCTGTGTGTTGCTCAGGGGCAAGTTGGCGGCCAACCGTCAGTGCGCTTAATTGAACAGCAGCAGGAACAACATGCCGTTGAATTTGCCAAACAGGACATCGATAAAGCACGTTTTAAACAGAACGTTGCGCTGCTGAAAGTGGATGAAAACGCCATCCGCTATCAGGCAGATAGCTTTATTTTCAATGTGCCGGGGGCGCCACTTAATGTGAAAGAGTATGCGGGGATTTCTCGCCCTGAAGAGTGGGGGCGTTGGTCGAATGCGAATTTGGCACCGGAAGTGAAAATTGAATATGCCGAGCCGCTGCCCGAGAAATTTGACCTGGTGATTTCAGCTAAAGCGTTTGGCCCGAATATCGGTCAGCCGGTGCCGGTCAAAGTCGGGAGCCAGCAGCAAACACTTACGCTTGGCGAAGAGTTAAGTACCACGACGTTGCATTTTGATAACCCGGAGCGCAGTAATTTGCTGGAGATTATTCCACCGCAGCCGCAGTTATCTAATGAAGGCAATATTCTTGGCCACGAACCGCGCAAGATTGGGATTGGGATGGAAGATATTAAGGTGGTTCCTGGGGTTTAGTTTTAAATAAAAAAATAATACCCTAAATAATTCGAGTTGCAGGTAGGCGGCAAAAGAGTTCATCCCCAGGAGCTTACTAAAGTAAGTGACTGGGGTGAGCGAGTGCAGCCAACACCCCTGCAACTTGAAGAATGACGGGTATTATAAAACGCCCTGGCCTAACATCGCATCGGCTACCTTAACAAAGCCCGCAATATTCGCGCCGCGAACATAATGTGTTTGCTTATCTTCACCACCGTAATTCACACAGGCTTCGTGAATATCCAGCATGATGTGATGCAGGCGAACATCAACTTTTTCGGCCTTCCATCCCATACGAGCGGCGTTTTGCGCCATCTCCAGACCTGAAGTTGCCACACCGCCCGCATTTGCCGCTTTACCTGGTGCGAACAGCACGCCCGCGTCCAGGAACAGATTGGTAGCTTCAATGGTGGTCGGCATATTCGCACCTTCAGCCACGGCCTTCACGCCATTGGCAATCAGCACACGAGCAGCTTCGCTATCCAGTTCATTCTGTGTCGCGCACGGTAGAGCGATATCCACCGGTACGCTCCACGGTTGCTGGCCTTCGAGGTACTTCAGACCGAACTCTTTGGCGTAATCTGCCACGCGCCCATCGCGGCTGGATTTAATTTCAGCCAGGCGCGCCAGTTTTTCGCTAGTGAAACCAGCTTCATCAACCACGGTACCGTTGGAGTCAGAAGCAGTAACCACGCGCGCACCCAGAGATAATGCTTTTTCGATGGCGTATTGCGCCACGTTACCGGAACCAGAAACAGCAACGCGCATTCCTTCAAAGCCCAGGCCATGACGCTTGAGCATCGCATCGGTGAAGTAGATAAGGCCATAACCGGTCGCTTCCGGGCGAATAAGACTGCCGCCGAACGACAATCCCTTGCCGGTAAACACGCAGGCCGTATTGTTGGAGAGTTTTTTCATCATCCCCGCCATAAAGCCAACTTCACGTCCGCCAACGCCAATATCGCCTGCTGGAACATCGGTATCCGGCCCGAGATGGCGATACAGTTCCGTCATCAGTGCCTGGCAAAAACGCATGATCTCGCCTTCACTTTTACCTTTCGGGTTAAAGTCGCTACCGCCTTTACCGCCGCCCATTGGCAGTGTGGTCAGCGCATTTTTGAAGGTTTGTTCAAAGCCGAGGAATTTCAGAATTGAGAGGTTCACTGACGGGTGGAAACGCATCCCACCTTTAAATGGCCCAATCGCCGAGCTAAATTGCACGCGCCATGCGCGGTTAACCTGCACCTGATTTTGGTCATCAACCCAGGTGACGCGGAACTGAATCACACGTTCTGGTTCAACAAGGCGCTCTAAAAGTGCCAAACGGCGGTATTGCGGATTTTGTTCCAGGAACGGCCAGAGCGTAGTCATGACTTCGCGTACTGCCTGTGCAAATTCAGGCTGGTGCGGGTCACGTTGTTGAACAGAGGTCAGGAATGATTCGAGAGAAAGCGAGTTTTCCATAGATTAAGAAGTCCTTGTTATAAGTGATGTTGTAGATGTGTTGTGTTCTTTCGAATATAACATTCACTTATTACCAGGCCGCAAGTGATTTATCTTATGCTGTTTATAACTGTATTAGCGTTATTAATTGCGTAGCGTGATTTTCCCATATCGCTTTGAATTTACTTTCTTTTTTAAATGGCCCAAGTGAATGATTGAGCGTCAGAATAAGATGCTTGTCATCTATTTTTCTTATGGATGCAGCTGAAAAATCAAAATAGCGCCCAACGTGGCGAAACAAGGCTTTGAATAAACTCTCTTTGGCAGAGAATGCCAGCGTTAATGCGTAATGAAAGGGGAGGGCGGTCGAGCACAAAACTTCTCTTTCCGCGCTATCAATTATGCCAGGGTAAATTTCCCCGGCGACATCTGGCGTAATAATTTCAGCACAATCAATGCCAATTCCCACACGCATTTGCGCCGAGTCAGCGATTACTGTTGCCAGCGCCACATTGCCGCTGTGAGTCATGCTGCCGGTAAACCCTGGCGGCCAGCAAGGTTCACGGTGCAGGCCAATGCCCGGAATATGATGGTTTATTCCATGAAGACGCAGCGCTTCTCTGGCAGCAATCCGGCCAGCGAGATGCTCGGCTTTGCGTTGCCTGACAGCATTTTCAAGACGCTTGTGATGCGGGAGTAACAGCAGGTCATCGGGTTGAAAAGTGACAGCGTCAAAATCCACCCGCACGATAGTTTGCGTCGTGTCACAGAGGCTGAAATGGGTGAGCTGAGTATTCATCAGATGTTTTCTCCTTCTACCTTGGGGAGAAGGTTGGGATGAGGACCATTATCGCAGTCCCTCTCCAAAAAGGAGAGGGACTGCATGGCGTAAGCGGAGGTCTATCAGAAATGGGTATTCACACTCACGTAGTAAGTACGTCCGGACTCGTTATATGTTTCGGCACCTGCACCGTACATGTAACCGGCATTGCCACCCGTTGTCTGGGCATTACCTGCGCGCCAGTGGCGTTCATCGAAGACATTGTCGATACCCGTAGTCAGGCTGACATTCTTCGTGGCATCCCAGGTCCCACTCAGGCCAACAATGCTATAAGGGCTAACTTCGTTGGTTTCTGTTCCCGTTGCAGGCAAACCTTTGTAGTTGTACTTCTTCGGCTGTTGTTTGCCGTACCACGTAAAGGTCGATTGCACAGAGATGTCCTGGCGAATTTGCCAGCTCAGGGTGGAGTTTAACGTATATTCCGGAATAACGGACAGGCGCTCGCCGGTCTCTTTATTCTTACTTTCCAGCATGTAAGTGATGTTATTTGTCCAGTTCACTGTATTGGAAACCGGTACGTTTAACGTGCCTTCCAGCCCTTCTACCAGAGCTTTAGGAATGTTTTCCCACTGGTAAATATCGGTTTTGGTTTTACCAGAAGAAGTCTGGCCGATTGGTGCGTAACCCGCTTCGATTTTGTCTTTATAATCATTGCGGAACCAGGTGACACCTGCCAGCCAGCCGTCACGTTTGAACTCAAGGCCGATCTCTTTGTTGACGCTGGTTTCAGCTTTAAGGTCTTCGTTACCCATCATATAGCAGCCCACGCCGGTCCCGCTTGCGTAGCAACCCTGGCCTTTGCTGTAGAGGATGTAGTTCGGGTTGGTTTGATACAGGCTCGGTGCTTTATACGCCTGAGCAATACCCATTTTCAGGGTGAAGTCATCACCCAAACCTTGAGACAGGTTCAGAGATGGGCTCCAGTTATTACCCACGATGCTGTGATGATCAAAGCGCAGACCCGGAGTCAACATAGTGCTGTCGGTCAGCTCCATATTGTCTTCAGCAAACAGTGAGAAGATCTCTGCCTGAGAATATGGGCTACGGTTGGTGCTGTTCGACCCAGGAATTGGGCCGCCCATAAAGGTTTGACCGTTTGACGACAAATCTTTCATCTTTTGCTGGTTCCATTCGGTACCCAGCGTCAGGTTTTGGTTAAACACGAAATCAATCGGGATATTCACTTCGCTGTGCAATAGCACATCGCTCAGATCGATATCGCTGAATTTATCACTGGAGAAAATCCCTTCGGTGCCACCGGCCAGACCTTCACGCATACGTGAGTTGCGGGTGTGTTCGTACTGCACCCAGTTGCTGGTCGTCAGGCCGCTGTCCCAACCACCATTCCAGGTCATGGAGTAGCTCTGGCGGTAGAGGCGGTTAGTCTCTTTGCCATAGTTATCTTTCACGATTTGGTTGGTATTGGTGTTCTGGGTATCGCCGGAATACAGGTTGCCCTGGCGGCTGTAACCCGCTTCCAGTTCCAGAGATTGCATTGGTGCGAAGTCCCAACGCACGACGCCGTTGATATCTTTGTTAATTACCCCTTCACGCCCGGCTGGCAGGGTGTCGGCATAAATACCGGTACGTTCAGACTGATGGCCCTGGTTGATATCCCAGGCATCGGCTTGCGTTTTATCGAGGTTGCCGTACAGCCGGAAGCTGAAATCTCCGCCCAGTGGGCCGTTCAGGCTGAAGTTGGTGCGCTTAGTAGAGCCTTCGTCTTTGTGCTCAGGGGCATTGAGATAGGTGTTCCAGGTGCCATGCCATTCACCGGTGCCTTTTTTGGTGATGATATTGACTACACCACCTGCCGCACCGTTACCGTAACGCGCTGCGGCCGGGCCACGAATGACTTCGATACGCTCGACCATTTCAGGTGGTACCCAGCTTGCATCACCACGTGTATCACGTTCGCCACGCCAGCCAAGTCTTACCGAGTTTCGGCTGGTGACCGGTTTACCATCGATAAGAATCAAGGTGTTTTCCGGGCCCATACCCCGAATATCGATCTGGCGGCCGTTGCCACGTTGGCCACTGGTGGAGTTACCGGTCAGGTTAACGCCTGGCATAGTGCGGACGATTTCAGAAATATCACGCGCTGGTGGGCGTTTTTTCAGCTCTTCAGCGGTGATGGTTGAAACGCCTGGTGCCTGCAAGTTTTGCGCGGCGGCGGTAACAACCAAAGTGTCTTCTTCAGCGTGATTTTGTGTGTCGTCATTGTTGGCAGCAGCGGTCTGAGCCGTTGCTGGTGCCGCTTGCTCTGCCGCAAAGACAGGTGCTGCAACACCGTATATTCCCAGATTGATTAGCATTGCGAGGGAATAGTTAATTTTCTTATTCATTATGGCGGCCTGCTTTTCCGCTGCGCCCGGTGTCATTCCATTCCCAGAGGGATCGGGCACAGCATGGATGTTACGAAGCGATACCGAAACTGTCTGCAACAGCCCCGAAATGAGGGAATCGTGCGTTCAAGTCCGGCAATTAATTGTTTTTGCACCAGGAAGCTGGTAGCCCAAAGCGCGGAAATACGCTATTGCAAATGCAAATAATTATCAATAGTATTATCAATATATTTCAAGATTATTGGTCGTTATCAATAATTTCATAAGGTTATGTTCGAGTGACGAATTTGCTGACAGGAAGTGAGTGCTGGTGGCAGGAAAAAATGGCGCAAGGGATCCCCGCCGTTACCTGTGAAAATGACGGTTTGTGTGAGGTGACTTTTTTGTGGCGTGACCCCCAGGGTTGCGAGCAAACCTCACCGATAAAGCGAGTCTGGATTTACATCACGGGCGTGACAGATCACCATCAACGCTCGCGTCCGCAAACGCTCGAACGCATTGCCGGAACTGATGTCTGGCAATGGCAAACGCAGCTAACTGCTACATGGCGCGGCAGTTATTGCCTCATTCCAACAAACAGCGAAGATGATTTCCCGGCAGAGGCTTTTGAAGGCATCGTGCCGGAGCGCATGGCGCTGCGAGAAGGTTGGCGAAAACTGTTGCCACTTGCGATTGCCGATCCGCTAAATCCTGAAAGCTGGCTCGGTGGGCGAGGGCATCCGATGTCAGCACTCCATCTTCCTGATGCGCCAATGCAGGCCGGTTGGGATAAACCAGACACGCCGTATCACACACCTCAGCATATTTCCTGGTTGAGTGAGCGCCTGAAAAACCAGCGTAGTGTATGGATTTTTGCAACCGGTGACGCCCAGCCAGAGCAGCGCCCGTTGGCGATTTTGCTCGACGGCCAATTCTGGGCTGAAGGGATGCCTGTGTGGTCTGCACTTCAGGCTCAAACTGATGCTGGCGTATTACCTCCGGCCGTTTATGTGTTGATTGATGTCATCGACAATGCCACCCGCAGTGATGAACTGCCCTGTAATGCGCAGTTTTGGCTGGCAGTACAAGAAGAATTACTGCCGCATCTGCGTACGGTTACCCGCTGGAATGAAAACCCTAAAACCACAGTAGTCGCCGGGCAAAGCTTTGGCGGGCTTTCCTCGCTTTATGCCGCACTTCACTGGCCTGAACAATTTGGCTGTGTGCTGAGCCAGTCAGGTTCTTACTGGTGGCCACGTCGTGAAAACAACCAACAAGGCGGGCAGTTGATACGGCAACTGGAAGATGGGCTTGCGTGTGAAAAACCGCTGCGTATCTATCTTGAGGCAGGGGTCAGAGAACCTATCATTTATCAAGTTAATCAAAGAATTTACCCCTTACTACAACAAACACAGCGAGCTGTTTTCTACCGTCAGGTTGATGGTGGGCACGATGCGCTTTGCTGGCGAGGTGGTCTTTTGGACGGTCTCGCCTGGCTTTGGAAAGCGCCTTAAAGAGCGGAGTTAACTATGGAATTCAGTAACCCTTTCGACTCGTTGCAGAGCCGTTTTTTCATCCTTGAAAATGCGCAGCAACAGTTCAGCTTATGGCCGGAACATTGTGCATTGCCCGATGGCTGGCAGGTGGCTTGTAAACCCGCATCAAACGATGAATGCAACCGCTGGCTGCTTGCCAACTGGAGCGATCTTCAACCCGCCTCCTTTGCAAAAGAAGAGGTGATTGGTGAGTGAATTAATGATGACGCCAGCACTGGAACAACAGATAAAAACTATGCCGCTTGTAGCAGCGCAGCCCGGAATCTGGATGGCGGATCAGCTGTCACAACAGTCTAATATGTGGAGCGTGGCACACTATGTTGAGCTAAATGGAGAACTCAACGAAGCGTTACTGTGCCAGGCGATAGTGGCAGGCATGAAAGAGGCCGATACCCTTTGCATGCGCTTTAGCGAAGTGGACGGCGAAGCGCGGCAGTGGATAGACCCCAACGCGTCGTTTGTTGCCCCTTGTTGCGTTGATCTGCGCAATGAAATCGATCCGATCGCCACCGCACAAGCGATGATGCGCGACGATCTCGACGGGGATTTGCGCATTGCCAGCGGTAAGCCGCTTTACCATCATCAACTGCTGCGAATCTCAAATACACGCTGGTTCTGGTATCAACGTTTTCATCATTTAGTGGTCGATGGCTTTAGTTTCACCGCTATTACCCGCCGAATTGCCAATATTTATAGCGACTTGTGCCAAAACCAAGCGCCTGAACCCACGCCATTTACTCCGTTTAGCGAAGTGGTTGAAGAATACGAGCATTACCGCAAAACGGATGCCTGGCGGCGTGATTCTGCATTCTGGATAAGCAAAGCTAAACAGTTGCCACCACCTGCCACTCTGTCAACCAAACCGCTTACTGGCCAAGGGGTTAGCACAAAACTGATTCGCCAGACGCTACGTTTTGAGTCGGCAGATTTTCATGCACTGGTTGAAAACGCCCGCCTGCAAAACCTGACAGCCGCCGATATGGCGTTAGGACTGGTGGCGTTGTGGCTCGGGCGCTTAAGTGGCCGCAATGAGTATTCCGCCGGTTTTATCTTTATGCGCCGCATGGGTTCCGCCGCACTTTGTGCCACCGGCCCGGTGCTGAATGTATTGCCGTTTGGTGTACGTATTGAATCCGACTACACCCTCGCCAGCCTTGCGACAAACCTCGCCAAAGAACTGAAAGGTATACGCCGTTACCAGCGTTACGATGCTGAACAAATCCAGCGCGATTTGGGGCTGATCGCAAATGGCGAACCGCTGTATGGCCCAGTAATAAACCTGAAAATGTTCGATTACCGGCTTGATTTCAATGGTATTGAAGGCATCACGCATCAACTGGCTTCAGGCCCGGTGCGCGACCTGGAAATTGCGTTATACATCAGCGAACAAGGTGACTTCTCCCTTGAGATGTTGGCAAATGCCGAGCGTTACGATGCGCAAACTTTGCAGCAGCATATTGCGCGCTTGCCGCTTCTTTTGCGCCAGTTTGCGGCCAATCCTGCATTACGATGCGTAGATGCCCAACTGTTGCATGAATCCGAAATCTCGTTGCTGGACAGTGTAAATGCCACGCAAAAGTCAGTCCCTTCGACAACGTTAAGCGAGCTTATTGCGCAGCAAGCGGAGCGCACACCAGATGCCCCGGCGCTGGCGGATGAACACCACCAGTTCAGTTATCGCGAGATGCGTGAACAGGTTCAGGCATTGGCGAGTGAGTTGCTGTTACGTGGCGTAAAACCGGGTGATGTGGTTGCCGTGGCACTCCCTCGCTCGGTCTTTTTATCCCTGGCGCTGCAAGCGATTGTTGAAGTGGGTGCAGCATGGCTGCCGCTCGATACTGGCTATCCCGATGATCGACTTCATATGATGCTTGAAGATGCCGCGCCGCGTTTGTTGCTCACTTCTCAAGAGCAGTTACCACGTTTTAGTGCTGTTCATGGCCTGCAAACCTTCTGCTATCAAAATGTGCTGACAGCGTTTAAGCCGCCGCAGACTCACAATCTCTCTCGCCCGGAACATACCGCGTATGTGATCTTCACATCCGGTTCAACGGGCCGCCCGAAAGGGGTAATGGTCGGGCAACAGGCTATCGTTAACCGCCTGTTGTGGATGCAAAATCACTACCCGTTAAACGGTGACGATGTGGTTTTGCAGAAAACGCCATGCAGTTTTGATGTGTCCGTTTGGGAGTTCTTCTGGCCGAATATTGTGGGCGCACAGCTGGTTATGGCTCCACCAGAGGCGCACCGCGACCCGGAGGCGTTGCAGCAGCTTTTTGCTCGTTATCGAGTGACTACTACACACTTTGTTCCATCAATGTTAGCGGCGTTTGTTGCGGCACTAACCGATGCCGACGCGGTGGCGAAATGCGCAACTTTAAAACGCGTATTCTGTAGCGGCGAAGCACTGCCAACAGAACTTTGCCGCCATTGGGAACAGCTCATCCACGTGCCACTGCATAACCTTTATGGGCCAACGGAAGCCGCGGTCGACGTGAGCTGGTATCCGGCATTTGGTGAGGAATTAGCGCAAGTATCTGGTAGCAGCGTGCCGATTGGCTGGCCGGTGTGGAATACCGGGCTGCGAATTCTGGACTCGGCAATGCGCCCGGTTCCTGTCGGGATCGCAGGTGATCTTTACCTTACCGGGATCCAACTGGCGCAGGGCTATTTATCCCGCCCGGATCTTACTGCCAGCCGCTTTGTTGCCGATCCTTTTGCTGCGGGCGAGCGCATGTATCGTGCCGGCGATGTGGCGCGTTGGCTTGATAATGGCGCGGTGGAATACCTTGGCCGCAGTGACGATCAGTTAAAAATTCGTGGGCAACGCATTGAATTGGGCGACATTGACCGCGCTTTGCAGGCGCTGCCGGATGTGGCGCAGGCAGTGACGCACGCCTGCGTGCTCAATAAAGAGGCCGCAAGCGGTGGCGATGCCCGCCAACTGGTGGGCTATCTGGTCTCGGCTTCAGGCGAGGTTTTGCCCGTCGACACTCTGCGTAAACAATTGAGCAACGTGCTCCCGGCGCACATGGTGCCGGTCGCGCTCATTCAGCTTGATGATTTCCCATTGAGCGCGAATGGCAAACTGGACAGAAAAGCGCTGCCGTTGCCGGAACTGGCGATACGTGGCACAGGGCGCGCACCGGAATCTTCTTTAGAAATCACCATTGCTGACGCTTTTGCCCATTTGCTGGGATGCGAAATTCACTCGATAGATGACGATTTCTTTGCCCTCGGCGGCCATTCATTACTGGCGATGCGCCTCGCGGCTCAACTACGCCGTATGCTTGAAAGGCCAGTAACTGTGGGGCAAGTGATGGTGGCGTCGACTGTCGGCCAGCTTGCGCAAATGCTGGCGAAAGATTGCGGTGAAGAAGAAGCGAATCGGGCAGGGTTTGATGCCGTGCTGCCGCTGCGTAAAAGCACCGGGCCAACGCTCTATTGCTTCCACCCGGCGTCTGGTTTTGCCTGGCAATTTAGCGTATTGCAGCGCTATCTCGACCCGCGCTGGTCGATAACTGGCATTCAGTCTCCGCGCCCGTATGGCCCGATGCAGCAGGCAGAAAACCTGGCTCAGGTGTGCGAAGCGCACCTGCAAACTCTGCGTCAACTGCAGCCGCATGGCCCGTACTATCTGATGGGATATTCATTAGGCGGCACACTAGCACAAGGGATTGCAGCGCATCTTGAAGCTGCAGGTGAAAAGGTGGCGTTCTTAGGGCTGTTAGATACCTGGCCACCGGAAACGCAAAACTGGGCTGAAAAAGGTGCCAACGAACTCGACCCGGCGGTGCTTGATGAAATTAACCGCGAACGTGCGGCTTTTGTCGCCGCTCAGCAGGGGCAAACGTCGGATGCATTATTCCAGGCTATCGAAGGGAACTACGGCGATGCGGTGCGCCTGCTTACCACGGCGCAAAGTGTGCCGTTTGCCGGCAAAGCCACGCTGTTTGTTGCCGAGCGAACGTTGCCAGAAGGGATGGACCCGCAAAAAACCTGGGCACCATGGATTGGCGAACTTGATGTATACCGCCTGGATTGCGCCCATGTCGATATCATTTCCCCAAATGCTTTCGAGGAAATTGGGCCGGTGTTGCAGCGAGTGTTAGCGTTAGATTAAACAAAAGCGGCGGGTAGTTTAGGTTACCCGCCATTTTACTTATGCTGCTCTGGTTTTACGTTCCAGCATTTCTCTGAGCGTCACGATACGACTCATTTCTTCCTGAGTCCGCGGGTCGTTCTGAATTTCCCAGATATCGACATTCGTTTGCAGATTGAGCCAAAATTCCACAGAGGTATCAAACACCTTCGCGAGTCTGAAAGCCATATCGGTTGTCAGTTTGCTGTTGTTATTTAGCAGCTTACTGACGGTGTTGCGATGAACCTGAAGCATCTCCGCCAGATCGTTAATTCGCAGACCTGTAGGTTCGAGATACTCATAAAGAAGCACGTCGCCGACAGAGGTGGGTTTACGTTGTGCCTGGACCATACTTAATCCTTATTGTTTATACCCATCATCCTTCAAGCCGCAGGGGTGTTGGCTGCACTCACAAACCCCAGTCACTTACTTCAGTAAGCTCCTGGGGATTTGCTCCCTGGCCGCCTACCTGCAACTCGAATGCTAATGGCTATATATGATCAGCAAAGTTGAGATTGTGTGCTTTAGCGTTAGTACTGATGCTGGTTCGATGTGATTAATCAGGTGGACAGTAGAATATATTTTCGCACCCTTGCACAGTGCTAGTGTGCGTCTTTGCGAGGCGCTACGCAAACTTTTTGATCAGTTCTTTTTCATCCACGCCCGAGCGGCACCACCAACGGCGTATGCGCTACCGGATCTTCAATAATCATGCAGCGCAGGCCATAAATCGCTTCGATAAGTTCGGGTGTGACAATCTCGGTCGGTGCGCCTTCGGCCACAATCTTACCGTCCCGCAAGGCGATTAAATGCGTGGCGTAACGGCAGGCCTGGTTCAAATCGTGCAGCACCGCGGCAAGCGTAAAACCTTGCTTTTGATTGAGATCGCGCAGTAATTCCAGCAAATCAATTTGGTGGCTGATATCAAGCCAGGTGGTCGGCTCGTCAAGCAGCAAAATGGAGGTTTCTTGCGCCAGCACCATCGCAATCCAGGCTCGTTGCCGCTGGCCGCCAGAAAGCGTATCCACGGGTTGATCGGCTAAATCTTCAATGTTGGTCGCTTTTAATGCCCGCTCGACCGCCTGGCTATCCTCTTCTCGCCAGCGTGAAAACATCGGTTGGTGCGGGTAGCGGCCACGTGCCACTAGCTCCGCCACACTAATATCACCAGGTGCTGTGGAATTTTGCGCCAGTAAACCCACGCGCCGCGCCACTTCTTTGGTCGCAAAACGGTGGATTTCATTGCCATCGAGCCAAACCTGGCCGTGCATCGGTTTCATCAGTCGGCTTAACGTGCGCAATAGCGTGGATTTCCCGCAGCCATTGGGGCCGATAATCGCGGTAAATTTCCCGTCAGGAATGGCAACGGTCAGGCCGTCGGCCACCACATGATTGCCATATCCAAGCCGTAATTTTTCGCCATGCAGGCGCGATGGAGTGGAAATCTGGCTCATTTCTTACGGGACTCCTGAATCAACAACGCAATAAGATAAATACCGCCGAGGCTTACCGTGACCACGCCGACCGGTAATTGATATGGCATAAACAGATGTTGGGCGCACAGGTCTGCCGCGAGTAAAAGCGTTGCGCCGCATAATGCGGATTGCAGCAAACCCCAGCGTGAAGTACCGCTTAAACGGCGGGCGATATGTGGTGCGACAAGTGCGATAAACGAAATTGGCCCGGCTAATGCGGTGGCTGCGGCAGTGAGTATCACACCAGTTAGCATCAACAACAGGCGAGAGCGTTCAACCGAAACGCCGAGTGCGCAGGCGCTGTCATCGCCCATTTCCAGCAACCGCATGCGCCGCACTAACAATGCTCCAGCAACTAGCGCCAGTAACATTAAAGGTGCTGCCGGGAAGATTTTCCCCCAGGTTAAACCGTTCAGGGAACCGGCATTCCACAGCCCTGCGGAAATGGCGGTTTCAAGCGAGGCATGCAGCAATAGCCAGGTATTGAACGCTACCAGCATGGCACGCACGCCAATACCGATGATTATCAAACGGAAAGTTTCAATGCCGTTTCGCCACGCGAGCAACCAGACCACCAGCGCAGTAATGATGCCACCGGCCATGGCTGAGGTAGCAATCGCAGTTTGATGCTGGCCGAACAGCACCATGGCAACCAACACGCCGCTCCATGCGCCAGTATTAAAGCCCATCACGTCCGGGCTGCCGAGTGGGTTACGCATCAGTGACTGGAAGATGGCTCCGCTCACGCCCAAAGCCGCACCAATCAGCAGCGCCATGACAACGCGTGGCAAGCGCCATTCGACCACCACCAGTGAGATATTGCGCGGTGCGGAACCCAATAGCGCGTCAATCACCTGGCTTACCGAAAGCGGTAATATGCCACTTCCCAGGCTCCATATTCCCAGAGTGATACTGAGTAGCAATAAAATCAGGCTGATGGTGACCAGACGAGGAGAAGGGCGGTTCATAATCCTGCTCCTTTGCGGCTGCGGCGTACTAAGTAGATAAGCATCGGTGCGCCAATAAACGCGCTCACTACTGAAACGCGCAGCTCTCCAGGAACCAGCATGCGGCCAATAATATCGGCAAACAGCAGTAGAGTTGGGGTGGCAATAAGAGTCACGGGGAGCGACCAACGGTGATCGGCTCCCACCAGCCAACGCGCCAGATGCGGCATCATCAGGCCAATAAAAGCAATTGGCCCGACTGCGGCGGTAGCGCTGCCACACAATAAAGTGATGGCAATTAAACCGAGCAACTGAGTGCGTGCAACTTTGCTGCCCAGCGCGGTGGCGGTGTCGGTGCCCATACTCAGGCTATTAAGCGAACGGCTGATAAACAGCGCAATCACGCAGCCCGCTAGCACGGGCAATACAATAATTTTTAGGGTTTCGAGCGTGCGAATATCCAATGTTCCGGCCTGCCAGAAACGCAACTGGTCATAGACCACCGGGTTGAGTAGCGCGATGCCGTTGCTTAAGCCTTCGAGTACCGCACCGAGCGCGACGCCCGCCAGCGTTAACCGTACCGGGCTGAGTTGCCCGCCGCCCTGGCTTCCGGTAAAAGCCACCACCAGTGCCGCAGACAATGCGCCCGCAAAGGCCAACCCGAGTAATGCTATTGGCGATGAAAGACTCCACACAGCCGCCCCCAAAACAATGGCAAAACTGGCCCCGGCATTGACGCCAAGCAGGCCTGGGTCAGCGAGGGGATTTCGGGTCAGCGTTTGCATCAACGCACCGGCAAGGCCCAGTGCGCCGCCCGCAAGAATACCAGCTAGTGTGCGGGGGAGGCGGGCGTCGAGCACGATAGTGCAATCTGCACTTTGGCATTGGCCGCTAAATGCATTGATAACCACTTCGGCAGGGAGGGATTTGGCACCTAATAACAAACTGAGTATTGCCATTAAAACGAGTAAAAACAGTAAACTCAGCAGGATGAACCAGCGTGACATACGTTGTATATCCTTCACTTCGTAGCCCTACAAAAATCATGTAAAATTAAATGATAGTTATTATCATTATCACTCTTATTTGTTTATGTTAGCATGAGCCGCCTCGCACCCGGAAAGAAAAATTCGCTTTAAGGCCATGTAATGAACCGCAATTCTTTGCTGCTTAATCTCAGTTTACTCAAGAGTCATCCCGCTTTTCGCGCTGTCTTCCTCGCCCGTTTTATCTCCATTGTGTCGTTGGGGTTGTTGGGTGTCGCGGTGCCGGTACAAATCCAGATGCTGACAGGCTCCTCCTTGCAAGTGGGGCTCGCGGTGACGCTTACCGGTTCGGCGATGTTTATCGGCCTGATGATGGGCGGTGTGCTGGCTGATCGCCACGAGCGCCGCCGCCTGATTCTTCTGGCCCGTTCTACCTGTGGCGTCGGCTTTATTGGCCTGACGATTAACGCCGCATTACCTGAACCCTCGCTTGCGGCGATTTACCTGCTTGGCGTGTGGGATGGGTTCTTTGGCGCACTCGGCGTGACGGCACTTTTGGCCGCGACTCCTGCGCTGGTCGGGCGTGAGAATTTGATGCAGGCGAGTGCGATTACCATGCTCACCGTGCGCCTTGGCTCGGTGATTTCACCGATGATTGGCGGGCTGTTACTGGCATCGGGCGGCGTGGTGTGGAACTACGCGCTGGCATCCGTTGGCACCTTTATCACTTTGTTGCCGCTGCTGAGTTTGCCAAAACTGGCACCGCCTCCGCAGGCGCGTGAAAATCCGCTGCTCTCTTTATTTAACGGCTTACGTTTTTTGGTCGGCCACCCGATTATTGGCGGCATTGCGTTAGTCGGCGCATTGCTGACGATGGCAAGTGCGGTGCGCGTGTTGTATCCCGCGCTGGCTGGTCACTGGCAAATGAGTGCCGCACAAATCGGCCTGATGTATGCCGCCGTTCCGTTGGGTGCCGCGATTGGCGCGTTAACCAGCGGGCGCATCGCCCATCACGCGAGCCCAGGCATGATCATGCTGGCGTCCGGAATTGTGTCGTTTATCTCGATTGGCGTTTTCAGCCTGATGCCGGTTTGGGGACTTGGGCTGGCGTGTCTGGCGCTGTTTGGTTATCTCAGTGCGATTAGCTCTTTGTTGCAATATACGCTAATTCAGACGCTTACCCCGGACGGGATGTTAGGCCGAATCAATGGTTTGTGGACAGCACAGAACGTGACGGGTGATGCGATAGGTGCTGCGATTTTAGGTGGCATGACGGTTGTAATGACGCCTGTGGCGGCGGCAAGTTCCGGGGGCTTTGCACTGACATTATGCGGCGTTGTGCTGGCGATTGTGTTGGTGCAGTTGCGACGTTATCGCCAGGCCGCCCCGGCGCAACCCGAGGCAGAAACAGCTAAATAATCACTTGCTGGCAAACAACGTGCTCATGTGCTCAAGGATTCTTGTTGCACTGTAATAATCGAGACGGAAAGTCTCGGTTCCCAGCGCGTAAACGTGTTTTTTCTGCACGGCGGGCAGGTGCGAAAGAAGCGGGTTATTTGCCAGCGCAGTGGCATCTTTCTCATCACTTGCGAACAAGAATAGGCTCTCGCCATTCAAACCTGTAGCAAGGTTTTCACCGCCAAGCTGCACGATGTCGTGACGTTTACCCATGCTCTGGCTGGTATGAATAGCCGCAGGAATTGGCGATAAGGTAAAACCGAGTTGCACAAGCAATTTTCCCTGTGCCGAATCTAACGTCCAAATATTCGCTGAACGAGACGCAGGTGTGTAAACCATCGCTGTGACCGGTTGCGGCGGCAGCTTCATGTGCATTTTGGCTTCGCTTAGCTGCTTATCAAAGCTTGAGATTCTTTCTGTGGCTTGCTTTTCGTGCCCAGTAATATCACCGAGCTGGGTGAGCAATTGCTGCCAACTTTTATCGTCGTAATTGATCACCAGCGTCGGTGCAATTGCCGAGAGCTGCTCATAAAGGGCGAGGGCGGAATCACCGCCAGTGGCACTAATCAAAATCAAATCAGGCATTTGTGCCGCGACGGCTTCAGCACTGGCTTCGCCAATATATAAACGCTGAACGTTACGTTGTTTAGCGACATCTCCCCACTGGCGTAGAAAACCTTGTGAGTCAGCCATTCGATTGCCAGGGGTTGTCGCGCCGCTTGCCACAACCGGGGCATCAATTGCCAGCAGTGAACCGGTGAGAGTCACGCTGGTTGAGACAATGCGCTGCGGTGCCTGCTCAAAAGTATGAGGGCCGTGGCTGTCGGTGATGGTGCGTGGCCAGTCGGCAGCGTGAGCAAGGCTGCTCAGGCATAAAACGATAACTGCGGAGAATCTGATTTTCACTCAATAACTTCCTGTTGAAATTTAACGATTGCGGTGGATGTTGCTGGCGCTTATCCACCCTACAAAACTGTTTTGCGTAGGTCGGATAAGCGTTAGCGCCATCCGGCAAGACCGAGCAGCTATTGACACTGCTGTCTTTTCTCTTTAGGTTACGACCCCGAAAAGCAAATGATAATCATTATTACTATCTTTTGTCATGTTTTTACGGAGGACGGATGGAAACGTTACTGGTGCCGCAGTCACAAGAAAAACAGCTAACACCTTGTGCGAATAGTTTTTTCTTTATGTCGCCTTATCGCAGTTTTTCGACCAGCGGCTGCTTTACTCGCCTGGATTGCGCGGCGCTCGATGGTGCAAACCCCCACGGAAATCTGCAAAAACAGCTGCGTGAAGCGTTTGAAAACGCCAAAAAGCACGGTATCGAGAAACCGGTTGTCGTCGGTGCAATTCCTTTCGATCCAAGCCAACCTTCAGCGTTGTTTATCCCCGAACGCTGGCAGACGTTTTCCCGCGCCCAGCGCCAGAGTCATGCCAGCCAAAGCAGAGCGGCAAAACCCCTGAACATTGCTGCCCGTAAAGCGATTCCTGAACAAGATAAATTTATGGAGATGGTGGCTCACGCCGCTGCTGCCACAGCGCTGCCGGACATCGACAAAGTGGTGCTCTCGCGCCTGATTGATATTGAAACGGACGCGCCCGTTGACCTTGATGTGTTACTCAATCGCCTGATTAGCCAGAACCCGACCAGCTACAACTTCCACGTGCCGTTGCCGGATGGCAGCTCGCTGGTGGGTGCCAGCCCGGAATTGCTGCTACGCAAATCGGGCAAGAATTTCAGTTCATTGCCGCTGGCAGGCTCGGCGCGTCGCGATAAAGAAAATATCCCGCGCGATAGCGAAATTGGTGCGCAACTGCTGCGATCCAGAAAAGACCGCCACGAACATGGCCTGGTGACGCAGGCTATGCGCGATGTTTTACAGCCGCATAGCCAACATTTAACGCTTTCCGATACGCCGGAACTTATCACCACCCCGACGTTATGGCACCTTGCCACGCCGATTTACGGCCAGGTTGAAGACCGCCAGCACAACGCGCTTTCCCTTGCTTGCTTATTGCACCCCACGCCCGCCCTCAGCGGCTTCCCGCACGATGTGGCGCAAAAACTGATTGCCGAACTTGAGCCGTTTGACCGCGAACTGTTTGGCGGCATCGTCGGCTGGTGTGACGCCGAAGGAAACGGCGAGTGGGTGGTGACGATTCGCTGCGCGCGCGTCGGCGGCAATCAAGTGCGCTTGTTCGCAGGCGCGGGCATCGTTCCTGCTTCATCCCCTGAATCGGAATGGCGCGAAACCGGCGTCAAACTTTCCACCATGCTCAACGTTTTTGGAATCAAATAAATGGCTATCGAATTTACCCGCTGGCCGGATGACCTGGCCGCGCGCTACCGCGAAAAAGGCTACTGGGCCGATTTGCCGCTCACCGACATTCTCACGCGCCACGCCAAAAATGACGCGATAGCGTTAATCGAAGGCGAGCACCACTACAGTTATCGCGAACTCGAACTGGCCGCTACACGACTGGCCTGTGCGCTGAAAAGACGCGGCCTGAACAACGGTGAAACCGCGTTAGTTCAGCTTGGTAACGTGGCGGAACTCTATATCACGCTGTTTGCACTGCTGAAGATTGGCGTGGCTCCGGTTAACGCGCTGTTCAGCCACCAACGCACCGAAATGGAAGCCTACGCTAAGCAAATCGAGCCGGTAGTGTTGATTGCTGACCGCAAACACAATTTGTTCGCCCATGATGATTTCCTTGAATCGCTTTGCGAGCAGAACCCATCGTTACGCATGGCGGTGTTGCTTAACGAAAACGATCGTGAACGTTCGCTGAGTGCGTTTATCAACGAGCCGGAAGAGAACTTTGTCGCTACGCCATCGGCAGCGGACGAAGTGGCTTTCTTCCAGCTTTCCGGCGGCAGCACCGGCACGCCAAAACTGATCCCACGCACTCATAACGACTACTACTACAGCATTCGCCGCAGCGTCGAAATCTGCCGTTTTGACGCGAATACGCGCTTCCTGTGCGCGATTCCTGCCGCGCACAACTACGCGTTAAGTTCGCCCGGTTCGCTCGGCGTATTTTACAGCGGCGGGCGCGTGGTGCTGGCAAACGACCCGAGTGCCACGCTCTGTTTCCCGCTTATCGAACGCCATCAAATCAACGCCACCGCGCTGGTGCCGCCTGCGGTCAGCTTGTGGTTACAGGCGATTGGCGAATGGGGCAGTAATAAATCGCTTGAGTCGCTGACGCTGTTGCAAGTTGGCGGCGCACGGTTGAGCGAAGCGCTAGCCGCACGTATTCCGGCAGAAATTGGCTGCCAGTTACAGCAAGTTTTCGGCATGGCCGAAGGCCTGGTGAATTACACGCGCCTGGATGACGACAATGAGCACATCTTCAAAACCCAGGGCAAACCGATGTGCCCGGACGACGAAGTGTGGGTGGCTGATGAAAACGGCAACCCTTTACCGCACGGGGAAGTGGGCCGCCTGATGACGCGCGGGCCGTACACCTTCCGTGGCTATTACCGCAGCCCGGAACACAACGCCAGCGCCTTTGATGCCAACGGTTTTTACTGCTCCGGCGATCTAATTTCCATTGCCGAAGACGGTTACATCACGGTTCAGGGGCGCGAAAAAGATCAGATCAACCGTGGCGGAGAAAAGATCGCTGCCGAGGAGATCGAAAACCTGCTGCTGCGCCATGAAGAGATCGTGCATGCCGCGCTGGTTTCGATGGAAGACAGTCTGCTGGGCGAGAAAAGCTGCGCATTTATCGTCGGCAGTCGCCCATTCCGCGCGGTGGAAATTCGCCGTTACTTGCGTGAGCTTGGCATTGCCGACTTCAAACTGCCTGATCGTATTGAAATCGTTGAAAACCTGCCGCTGACGGCGGTGGGCAAAGTGGACAAAAAACGTTTGCGCCAGTTGATTGCTGAAAAGCAACTGGCTTCCTGATTGACGGAGAAATTATGGCTATTCCAAAACTGAACGCATACCCCTTACCGACGGCTGCCGACATTCCGGAAAACAAAGTGAACTGGGCGTTTGAGCCTGAGCGTGCGGCGCTGTTAATCCACGATATGCAGGAATATTTCATTGATTTCTGGGGCGACAATTGCCCGATGATCCAACAAGTTATCGCCAACATCGCTGCGCTGCGCGATTACTGCAAACGCCACAATATTCCGGTGTATTACACAGCACAGCCCAACGCTCAGAGCGACGAAGACCGTGCGCTGCTCAACGACATGTGGGGGCCGGGCTTAAATAAACACCCGGAGCGCCAGACAGTGGTGGCCGAACTTGCGCCAGACGAACACGACACGGTGCTGACCAAATGGCGCTACAGCGCCTTTATCCGCTCGCCGCTGGAACAGTCCTTGAAAGAAACTGGCCGTAACCAACTGATTATCTGTGGTGTGTACGCACATATAGGCTGCATGACCACGGCAACCGATGCGTTTATGCGTGATATCAAACCGTTTATGGTGGCCGATGCGCTGGCAGATTTCAGCCGCGAAGAACACATGATGGCGCTGAAATACACCGCAGGTCGTTCCGGACGCGTGGTGATGACGCGTGATTTGTTGCCGGAAAGTGCCCCGCAAAACAAACAGCAACTGCGTGAAATCGTCTTGCCATTGCTTGATGAATCCGACATCCCTGAAGATGACGAGAACCTGATTGATTACGGTCTTGATTCCGTGCGTATGATGGCGCTGGCAGCTCGCTGGCGCAAAATTCACGCTGATATCGATTTTGTGATGCTGGCGAAAAACCCGACCATTGACGCCTGGTGGGCGCTGCTGTCGCGGGGAGCATGAGCATGAACATCGACTTTAGCGGCAAAACCGTTTGGGTAACCGGGGCGGGTAAAGGCATCGGCTATCACACTGCGCGTGCATTTAGCGAAGCCGGTGCGACGGTTATTGGCTTTGATCTGGCGTTCCCGTTGGATATTTATCCGTTCGCCGCGGAAGTGCTGAACGTGGCAGATGCCGAGCAGGTGGCTGCCGTTACGCAGCGTTTAATGAGCGACGAGCCGCAGCTTGACGTGCTGGTCAACGCGGCGGGAATTTTGCGCATGGGCGCGACGGATGCACTGCCCCTGCAAGACTGGCAGGACACATTTGCGGTCAACGTTGGCGGTGCATTTAATATGTTCCGCGCTGTAATGCCACGAATGCGCGAACAGCGCAGCGGGGCGATTGTGACCGTTGCATCCGATGCCGCGCACACGCCGCGCACCGGAATGTCGGCTTATGGCGCATCGAAAGCGGCGCTCAAAAGCCTGGCGTTAACCGTTGGCCTTGAGCTGGCTCCGTTTGGTGTGCGCTGCAATGTAGTGTCTCCGGGGTCGACCGATACCGACATGCAGCGCACCCTGTGGAAAACGCCAGATGCCGAACAACAGCGTATTCAGGGCTTTCCGGAACAGTTCAAACTGGGTATTCCGCTGGGAAAAATCGCCCGCCCGCAGGAGATCGCCAGCACCATTTTGTTCCTCGCCTCATCGCACACCAGCCACATCACGTTGCAGGATATTGTGATTGATGGCGGCGCAACGCTTGGAGCCTGAATGAGTATCTGGAAAAGGGAACTCACGCTCGAGGCGCTAAACAAAACCAGCGTCGGGACGATGGTTGAGCATCTCGGCATCGTCTATACGCGCATGGATGACGAAAGTCTTGAAGCGGAAATGCCTGTTGATCACCGCACCCAGCAGCCATTTGGTTTGCTGCACGGCGGCGCATCGGTGGTGCTGGCGGAAACGCTGGGGTCGATGGCTGGGTTTCTGACCACGAGCGAAGGACAGTGCGTGGTCGGGACTGAAATCAACGCCAGCCACCATCGGGCGGTAGCGTCCGGCACCGTGCGCGGTGTGTGCAAACCGCTGCATTTAGGGCGGTCTTCACAGGTGTGGGAAATTGCCATTTTTGATGGGCGCGGGAAGAGGTGTTGTACGAGTCGGTTGACGACGGCGGTGATGGGGTGAACGTTTGTGGTGGATTCAGCCGCATACATTGTTAGGGCTGTGATTGTTCCGTTCACCGTTCGCTGATCCATGTAGGAACGGTAAACTTTCGGGTGAACGGAAAACCTCCGGCTTGCCATATCCAATAATTCCCTTCTGGGACAGCGGATCCCCCCGCATCGTGATCCCCGTAACAAGCTGATGTAAATCCCTGGTCAAACCACTGTATTCCAATGTTTCAATGTTGTTAAATCCACGCGCTTGTTCTAGAACAAAACGGTAGTACCGTCTGCCTCTACCTCTGGCTCTACACATGGAAAACAATATGAATAATCCAGGGAAACACCTCATATGGGCTGTGCTTGCACTGATAGGTGCATTCGCGCTCGGCTATATCGCACTCAATCGTGGCGAGCAGATAAACGCATTGTGGATTGTGGTTGCTGCAATCTGCGTTTACCTCATCGCTTATCGTTACTACGGCCTGTTTATCGCTAAACGAGTCTTAACTGTTGATGCCACACGTATGACGCCAGCCGTGCGCCATAACGATGGGCTTGATTACGTACCTACCGACAAAAAAGTGCTGTTCGGTCACCACTTTGCTGCGATTGCTGGTGCGGGGCCGCTTGTCGGGCCGGTGCTTGCCGCGCAAATGGGTTACTTGCCTGGTATGCTCTGGTTGCTGGCGGGTGTGGTGTTGGCCGGGGCAGTACAAGATTTTATGGTGCTGTTTGTCTCGACGCGTCGCGATGGGCGCTCGCTCGGCGAACTGGTCAAAGAAGAAATGGGCAACACGGCGGGTGTTATCGCGCTGGTGGCCTGCTTTATGATCATGGTTATTATCCTCGCGGTGCTGGCGATGATTGTGGTGAAAGCGCTGACCCATAGCCCGTGGGGGACGTACACCGTGGCGTTCACCATTCCGCTGGCGTTGTTTATGGGTGTCTATATCCGCTACCTGCGCCCGGGCCGCATTGGTGAAGTGTCGGTCATCGGTCTGGTTATGCTGATATTTGCCATTATTTCTGGCGGTTGGGTTGCCGAAAGCCCAACCTGGGCACCGTACTTTGACTTTACCGGTGTACAGCTGACCTGGATGCTGGTGGGTTATGGTTTTGTCGCCGCAGTTCTACCGGTCTGGCTGCTGCTTGCACCGCGTGATTACCTCTCCACCTTCCTGAAAATCGGCACCATTATAGGGCTGGCGATTGGTATTTTGATCATGCGCCCGACGCTGCAAATGCCATCACTCACCAAATTCATTGACGGTACTGGCCCGGTCTGGACCGGCGACTTGTTCCCGTTCTTGTTTATCACCATTGCGTGCGGTGCGGTTTCTGGCTTCCACGCGCTGATTGCTTCTGGCACCACGCCGAAAATGCTGGCTAACGAAAACCAGGCTTGCTTCATCGGTTACGGTGGCATGTTGATGGAATCGTTTGTGGCGATTATGGCGCTGGTGGCGGCCTGTGTTATCGACCCTGGCGTCTACTTCGCGATGAACAGCCCGATGGCGGTTCTGGCTCCGGCAGGGACTGTCGATGTCGTTGCATCTGCGGCAAGCGTTGTCAGTAGTTGGGGCTTCCACATCACTCCGGAAACCTTAACCAACATTGCCAATGAAGTGGGCGAGCAAAGCATTATCTCGCGTGCGGGCGGTGCACCAACGCTTGCGGTTGGGATGGCGTACATTCTGCATGGTGCGTTGGGCGGCCTGATGGATGTGTCGTTCTGGTATCACTTTGCCATTCTGTTTGAAGCTCTGTTTATTTTGACAGCAGTCGATGCCGGTACGCGTGCGGCACGCTTTATGCTGCAAGACTTGCTGGGCGTAATTTCCCCAAGCCTCAAGCGTACTGACTCGTTGCCTGCGAACTTACTGGCGACGGCGCTTTGCGTGCTGGCATGGGGTTACTTCCTGCATCAGGGTGTTGTTGACCCACTCGGCGGTATTAACACGTTGTGGCCTCTGTTTGGTATCGCCAACCAGATGCTGGCAGGCATGGCGCTGATGCTGTGTGCGGTAGTGCTGTTTAAGATGAAGAAGCAGAAATATGCCTGGGTGGCACTGGTGCCAACGGCCTGGCTGCTGTTCTGTACGCTGACGGCTGGCTGGCAAAAGGCGTTCAGCGACAACCCGAAAGTGGGCTTCCTGGCTATCGCTAATAAGTTCCAGGCGATGATCGACAGCGGCAATATTCCCGCGCAATACACTCAGTCTCAGCTTACCCAACTGGTGTTTAACAACCGTCTGGATGCTGGGTTGACCATCTTCTTTATGGTAGTTGTGGTGGTGATTGGTCTGTTTGCGATTAAAACCGCGCGCCAGGCGCTGAGATCGGACACGCCAACGGCGAAGGAAACGCCTTACCAGAAGATGCCTGAAGACGTTGAGCAGATTGTTGCGCAGGCGAAAAGCGCGCACTAAGCCATTCATCCATCTCCCCGTAAGGGGAGGTGGATTTTACGCCCGGAGCTACCATGTTTGACACACTCGCTAAAGCTGGAAAATATCTAGGCCAGGCCGCTAAATTGATGGTTGGCGTACCTGATTACGACAACTACGTACAACACATTCGTCTGACCCATCCAGAGCAGACGCCGATGACTTACGAAGAGTTTTTCCGTGAGCGTCAGGATGCACGCTACGGCGGAAAAGGCGGCGCTCGCTGCTGCTAATCTAAGGAATTTGACATGAATCAAGCGGTATCTGTCACTCTATTAACGGGTTTTCTCGGCTCAGGGAAAACCACGCTGCTTAACTATTTTCTCGCCCATTCCGACAACGCCCCCGTCGCTATTCTTGAAAACGAATTTGGTGCAGTAAACATTGATGGCGCATTGCTTAGAGGCGGTGAAAACGTCAACGTTGTGGAACTCAGTAATGGCTGTGTCTGTTGTAGCGTGCGCGGGGAATTCACCGCAGCATTAAGAGAAATGCTGGAAAAACGTGCGGCCGGAAAGCTGAAATTTGATCGTCTGATTGTTGAAACCACGGGCCTTGCTGACCCGGCGCCTATCGTCCAGACATTCTTTGTTGATGAACACCTGCGTGAAGCGTTGCGGCTGGATGCCGTTATCGCACTTGCCGATGCCGAACATATCTCACGCCAGCTTGATGAACATGCAGTTGCTGCGTCACAGCTTGGCTTTGCGGATCGTATTTTGCTGACGAAAGCGGATCGCGTTGACGAAGAGACAAAACAGCTGGCGCTCGATCGGATTAATCGGATCAATAACAAAGCGGATCTGTTTGAGATCGTAAACGGTGAATGTCCGGAAGAGTTTTGGCTTGATCTTAACGCTTTTGAACTCACCGATAATATCGATATGGCCGCAGGGTTCCATGTGATTCGCGCTGATGCCAGCCACCCCGATCGTTTCCAGCCGTTCTGTAAAATGCCTGCCAAACGCTCCTGGGATGATGCCATTCAGGCCCATGTTTTTGATGCCGGAATGCTGGATGTGAAAAAAATCGGCGCGTTTATGGAAAGCTGCATCGCGCGTTTTGGCAATGACATGCTGCGCTACAAAGGCGTGTTGGCAATAGCCGATCACCCACAGCGCTTAATTGTGCAGGGCGTACATAAAGTGGTGGGTTTTGATTATGGCTCGATGTGGCACCCATCTGAATCGCGAGTATCGCGCTTAGTGATTATCGGGCGTTACCTGCCGATTGATGAGTTGCGTCAGGAGTTTGCTGCAACAACCATTTAAACGCTGAAACGCGGATGTGATCTCCCGCACGATTTTCATCCATGGCGAATAAAGCTGTTGTGCGAAACGAAGCAGTATGTTTGTATGAAATTCGCTGTTAAAAACACACAACACATTCAGGACCCAAATGACAACTAACCTGCACACATCAGCCCTACTACTAACCGCGCTACCAGCCGCGGTGGTCGTCGTGCGTGTGGTGGTGGTCGTCGTCGGCAATGCGCCGTAGGGTCTGAATCAACACATCGATTCCAAAACCCCGCCGGCGCAAACCGGGCGGGGTTTCTTGTTTTAGTCCCCCGGCCAAAAGCGAAACGGCATAAGAAGAAGGACTGGAGCAATGGCAATTTCGGAAAACCCACCGCAAGCAAACCGTATTACGGGTGCACAATTAATTGTGCAAATGCTTGAACATCATGGCATCACCACCGTTAGCGGTATTCCCGGTGGCACCGTTCTGCCGCTCTACAACGCACTGAGTAAAAGCCAAAAAATCCGCCACATTCTGGCGCGCCACGAACAAGGTGCGGGCTTTATGGCGCAGGGCATGGCACGAACGCAGGGCAAAGCGGCGGTGTGCATCGCCTGTAGCGGTCCTGGAGCGACAAATCTGGTCACCGCTATTGCCGATGCGCGACTCGATTCCATCCCGCTGGTGTGCATCACCGGCCAGGTGCCGAAATCGATGATCGGCACCGACGCATTCCAGGAAGTCGACACCTACGGCATCTCCATTCCTATCACCAAACACAACTATCTGGTTCGCGATATTGCTGAACTACCGCAGGTAATTTGCGACGCGTTTCGCATTGCTGAATCTGGCCGCCCAGGCCCAGTCTGGATTGATATTCCAAAAGATGTGCAGACCGCAGAAATTGATATTAGCGAGTTGCCGTCTGTTTCCGCACACACTCCTGCACCACAATTTGAAGCCCAACAAATTGCCGATGCTGCCGCGATGATTAATCAGGCACAGCGCCCGGTGCTGTACCTTGGTGGCGGGGTGATTAATGCCCATGCTGATGCGCGTGCACTGGCCGAAAAAGCTAATCTGCCAACCACAATGACGTTAATGGCGCTGGGCACTGTTCCGGCGAAACACCCGTTATCGTTGGGCATGTTGGGTATGCACGGTGCTCGAAGCACCAACTACATTTTGCAGGAGGCGGATTTGCTGATTGTGTTGGGCGCGCGTTTTGATGACCGCGCGATTGGTAAAACCGAAGAGTTTTGCCCGAACGCGAAAATCATTCATGTTGATATCGACCGTGCTGAGCTGGGTAAAATCAAACAGGCTCATGTTGCCATTCGCGCTGATGTGGGTGAAGTGCTGGAACAATTATTGCCAAAAATTGACGCCAAACCACGCGAGGAATGGCTGCAACAAGTGGCTGGTTTGCAGCATGAATTCCCGTTCAATATGCCTGGTGCAGATAACCCGTTAACGCCGTACGGCCTGATTAACGCAGCCGCCGCCTGTGTGGATGATGAAGCGGTGATTACCACCGACGTTGGCCAGCACCAGATGTGGGTGGCTCAGGCCTATCCGCTGAACCGACCGCGCCAGTGGCTGACTTCTGGCGGCCTGGGCACCATGGGCTTTGGCCTGCCTGCGGCGGTAGGTGCGGCATTAGCTGAACCGAATCGCAAAGTGCTGTGCTTCACTGGCGATGGCAGCATCATGATGAATATTCAGGAAATGGCGACCGCTGCGGAACATAATCTGGATGTAAAAATCATTTTGCTCAACAACCAGGCTTTGGGGCTGGTGCATCAACAACAAACATTGTTCTATCAACAAAATGTCTTTGCTGCGACCTATTCAGGGCAGACTAATTTCCTGAAAATCGCCGAAGGTTTTGGTCTCGCGACCTGCGATTTGAACGCAGCCGAAAACCCGCAACAGGCGCTGCAAGAGGCGATTTCACGACCTGGCCCATGCCTGATTCACGTGCGCATAGATGCCAGCGAAAAAGTATTCCCGATGGTGCCGCCAGGCGCTGCCAATATTGAGATGATTGGAGAGTAAGCGATGCAACAACTAACCGTTATTCTGGAACTTACGGTGCGTAACCATCCGGGCGTGATGTCTCACATTTGTGGCCTGTTTGCCCGCCGTGCGTTCAACGTTGAAGGCATTCTCTGCCTTCCGCTAGCGCAGGGCGACCAAAGCCGAATCTGGCTACAAGTGGCGGACGACCAGCGCCTTGAGCAAATGATCAGCCAAATCGACAAGCTTGAAGATGTGGTGCAAATCAGGCGTGATGCCGATGGCGCAGGCGTATTTGGCAAGCTGACTGCTTTAGTTCAGTAGCATATCAGGGTGGGTAAATGGTCAGTTTACCCACTCTGATTTTGAGCCATTCATCATTCCGGGCTGCAATGCCGCGTCGTTATTTTCATAATCCTGAAAGCTTCTCGCAAAACAATAATCCCGTCGAAATAAAGCCAGGCTGATTGTATAAATCTAGGGTAGTGTTGCCCTCACAAACGTTAATTGAATATAAAGTGAGCTTGGCGAATGTATGTCTCTGGCATATGCTATGGCATAGGTCATTAAGTGCCAGGAGATACTATGGAACGCGTTGCGAAGCTTTTTAAAAACGGCAGAAACCAGGCGGTGAGGTTACCGGTGGAGTTTGAGTTTGATACCGACAGGGTGTATATCCGCAAAGACAAGGAGGGAAACGTGATTCTTTCAAAAAATCCAGCTAAACCAGAAGGATGGGAAAACGTTTTTGCTTTAGTTAAGAAAGCAAAAGTGTCGGATACGTTCCTTGATGAACAAGAGCGTAACCAGAGTATTGCTGACAGAGATCCCTTTGCAGGGATGGACTGATCATGTACATGCTCGATACCAACACGGTGAGCTATCTTTTCCGTCAGCATCCTAAAGTGATAGAAAAGCTTGCTCAAACGCGGCCTGTAGAAGTGTGCATTTCTAGTATCACGGAGGCTGAGCTGTTGTATGGCGTTGCTAAACGCCAGAGTAAAACTCTGGCTGCAGCGGTACAGGGGTTTTTGGAAACAGTATCGGTCTACGCCTGGGATAGTGAAGCGGCAAAAAGCTACGGCCAATTACGAGCGGCGATGGAAAAGAAAGGCAAAGTATTGGGCCATCTTGACCAGTTAATTGCCGCGCATGCACTGAGCCGAAACGCCACGCTGATAACCAGCGATCGTGCCTTTACTATGGTGGCGCGGTTGCGTGTCGAAGACTGGGCAGTCTAGTCTAAGTATGCGCTTTGCAATTCTTGCATGCAGGCAAGCAAAGCTGCTGCCTGTCTTAACTAAGCACCAATTGTACTTTGTAACCGCTCAGCAACTTGACTAACTTGTTCCTCAGTACCATGCCCAATCACCATAAACTGGTGGTTAGCACTTGCCCAATAAACAATATTCATGCCGAGTCGTTGTTCGTTCATCTTTTGCATCCCGCGGCCAGTATTTTTTGTAATGCATAACGCCATTGGGCCATGCACTTCATCAAGCCAGGTAATTTGCGCAATTTTCTGGTCGTCATAAGCCAGCACTCGCGCGTTCTTTAATACTGCACCTGGTAACGACAGACTCGAAGAGGAAAGAACAAGGCCTAGCTGTTCGCCCGTTGTCTGCAATTGCGCATCCATAGCCTGGTTTGATGGCGTTTCTGCCAGTGTTTCCGGCGTATAAAGCGCCATATACTGCGCCACTAATTCGCGCCAGTTATCTTCGGGTTGCGTTAAATGAATAATCACCCGATCGCCAATCACGCCAAGTGCCAGGAAACCGACTGCGGCCGCAATCAAATGGCGTCGCGAAACCCCTGAGGTTTTGCGAATTTCAGGAGGGAGCCGCTGTTGTAATCGCTTAGCTGGGGCCATCTCCAGTAGTGGTTCAAAAGCCTTTTTAAAAGGCAGATTGCTTCGCTCCAGTAGAGCCAGGCGCTGAGCAAGAGCGTCGTCCTCAATCAGCCTGCTTTCCAGAACTTTGCGCTGTGCATCACTGAGCTCATTATCCAGATACGCCACCAGCATTTCGTCCGAACCCAGCGGAAGTCTCATGATTTCTCTCCTTTGATTTGCGGCGAATTTGGCTGGAGTGCGCTGTCTCTTGCAAGCGTGAGACGCGCCGTGGAAAGGCGGCTCATTACCGTTCCAACAGGCACATTCAGCACTACTGCTGCTTCCTGGTATGACAGCTCCTCTACGTATACCAAAAAAACGGTATTTCGCTGGGCTTCGGGTAGGCGATTAACTCGTTTCATCACATCGTTTGACCAAATAGGGTCATCACTGTTTTCAGTTCCGGGCAGTTCATCCACATCGACAAAACCTTGCCCGCGGCGAATTTGCTGGGCCCGCACTTCATTAATCCAGATCGAATGCAAAATAGAGAACAGCCAGCGGTCCATCCGACTGCCAGCAACGTATTGTGAGGCGCGTTCCAGTGCCCGCACACAGGTAGCCTGAACGAGATCGTCCGCCACATCCCGCTTATGTGAAAGCACCAGGGCGTAACGCCACAAACGGGAAAGGTAGTGGGCTATTTCGTTGCGTATTGTCTCGCTGCTGATTTTTGCCTCCACAGGCGAATATCAGGATTCCGGATGACCGTCGATGGCTGCTGCAAGGTCACGATATTCTTCGCAACCGACACCGCACAGCGTTTTGATAGTCGCAAGCTGCTCACGTGCTAAATCAGGACGATTTTTGATCATGTAGGCTTCGCCCAGATATTCACGAACCTTTGGATATTTGGGATCGAGCGCTACAGATTTTAAATAATAGCTGATGCCTTCATCGGTGCGGCCAAGCTTGCGAGTGGCGTAGCCTCGATAGTTTAGCGCTTCGGCAGTGTTGGGATCTTTTAGCGTGTTGAGCATATCCAGAGCTTCTTGATAACGACCCGCTTTTGCCAGCGCGTAGGCGTAATCGGTACGCGCTTCATCGCCAATCATCCCGCCTTTATCGACCATGCAGGTTTTGGTTTTCGAGTCATAAATTTGCCCTTTCGGACAGGTTGGCGGGGTGGGTTCATCATTGCTACCACCCATCGCCAGAGCATAGCCTGAAAGTAATAAGAAGCTGCTCGCAATAGCAGGTAACAACCAGGGAGAAAAACGGTTCATGGTAAAGCCCTCGTGGTGTTCGGTATGCAGTGAACACTTGAGGGTGAGGATTTATTCGATTTATTTTTACGCGGTAAGGATTGCTCTTAGTTGCCAGGCAGACCTGTATTCAACTTCTATACTTATGCTTTGCGTAAATAAAACAGGAGCACAAAGATGACGATTCATAAGAAAGGGCAGGCTCACTGGGAAGGTGACATTAAACGCGGTAAAGGCACCGTCTCTACCGAGAGCGGCGCATTGAAAGAACAGCCATATGGTTTTAATACCCGCTTTGAAGGCGCAGCCGGTACCAATCCAGAAGAGCTAATTGGTGCCGCACATGCAGCCTGTTTCTCGATGGCGCTCTCGCTGATGCTTGGCGAAGAGGGCTACACAGCAGAAAGCATTGATACAGTAGCCGATGTTTCACTGGATAAAACCGATGGTGGTTTTGCTATCACCAAAATAGCGTTAACCAGCACGGTAAAAGTGCCGAATGCAGATAGCGCGAAGTTCGACAAAATCATTCAGAAAGCCAAAGCCGGTTGTCCGGTTTCACAATTGATGAAAGCTGAAATTACCCTCGATTACAAACTCAATTAACGTTCTACAAACGCTGTCCCGATGAGTTTCGGCGGCAGCGTTGCTCCATTTATTTCCATCCTGGAAGATATGCCGCAAAGCTGAAACACCCCTTCGAACTTCTCTCGCTGTATTCATTGGTCCTGCTGTAGCCTGCTGCGCAATAAGCTTTTTCGCGCAAAATTTATTCATTGACCGTTGTGGTATTTAAGCTACAATTGAGGGGCTTCAGGGATGAACATCATTAAGTATTTCAAATTGCAAAATGGCAGGGTTCCATTTGATGAGTGGTTAAGGGTGTTAAGGGATGCACGCGCTAAAACAAAGATCGTACAACGAATTGACCAGTTAGCGCTCAATAACCCAGGTGACCATAAGCCTTGCAGGCAAGGCGTTTGGGAAATGCGCATAGATGAAGGGCCGGGCTACAGAATTTATTACGCCCATGAAGGCAAGAATACTTATCTGTTACTGCTCGGTGGTGACAAACGCAAGCAGCAAGCAGCAAGCGGATATCGACCAGGCAGTGGCGTGGTGGCAAGAACATCGGGAGTCAGAAAATGAAATTTAACGAGTTTGACCAAACTGTTATTGAAATGCTTCAAGAAGATCCCGCCTTTGCCGTTGAATATATAAAAGGGGCATTTGCGGGTCTGGATGAAGAAAACGGTGAAGTGTTATTCCTGCTGGCTTTACGCCGCCTTGTTGAAGCACGAGGTGGGGTGAGCAAAATTGCCGCCGAAACCAAACTGAATCGCGAAACGCTCTACAGAACGCTTTCCTCACGCGGCAACCCGACCATTAGCACTACTAAAAAAATCATTAATGCTGCTGGTATCAGTTTTGCGGAGCTGACGAATTAAGTGGAAATGCTCGCCACTGACAACCTGGCGAGCATCAGTTTATTTAAAACCCAACCGCCATGCTTTGTGGCGAAAGAATATCTTTAAGCCCTTCGCGCACCAGCAACTCAGGGCTGATTTCAGAGATAGATTTAGCACCGGTCAGCGTCATCGCCACGCGCATCTCTTTCTCGATTAAGTTCAGCAAGTTGGTGACACCTGCCTGGCCGTGGGTTGCCAGCGCATACAGATAAGCGCGGCCTAACAGGCAAGTATCGGCTCCGAGCGCAATCATGCGCACCACGTCCAGCCCACTGCGGATGCCGCTATCGGCAAGAATCGCGATATCACCTTTGACAGCGTCAGCAATGGCGGGTAGGGCGCGACACGATGACAGCACGCCGTCGAGCTGGCGGCCCCCGTGATTTGACACCACAATCCCATCAGCCCCGAAACGTACCGCATCTTTGGCATCTTGCGGGTCGAGAATGCCCTTGATGATCATCGGGCCATCCCAGAACTCACGAATCCACTCCAGGTCACTCCAGGAAATCGATGGATCGAAATTATTTGCAAGCCAGCCAATATAATCTTCAAGCCCGGTCGGTTTACCCAGATAAGTTGAGATATTCCCTAAATCATGGGGGCGACCGTTCAGGCCGACATCCCACGCCCATTGCGGATGCGTCACGGCCTGCCAGTAACGACGAAGCGCGGCATGTTGCCCGCTCATACCGGAATGCGCATCGCGATAACGCGCACCAGGGGTCGGCATATCAACGGTAAACACCAGCGTCGAGCAGCCAGCGGCTTTGGCGCGCTCCAGCGCATTGCGCATAAAACCACGGTCTTTTAAAACATACAGCTGGAACCACATTGGTCGGTCAATGGCGGGTGCCACTTCTTCAATCGGGCAGACAGAAACGGTAGAAAGCGTAAACGGAATGCCTTTTGCGGCTGCCGCTTTTGCCGCCTGTACTTCACCACGGCGGGCATACATTCCGCACAAACCAACCGGTGCGAGCGCTACCGGCATCGATAGGGTTTCATTAAACAGTTTGGTTTCAAGGCTCAATGCCGACATGTTTTTCAATACGCGCTGCTTTAACGCCACCTGCGCCAGGTCATCAACGTTGCGACGCAGCGTGTGTTCGGCATAAGCCCCACCGTCAATATAATGGAACAGGAATGGCGGCAAAATGCGTTTTGCCGCGGCGCGGTAGTCTGATGCAGCTGAAATAATCATGGATTTTCGTCCCTTGTTACGTCGGTATCTTCATCGGGCAGGCGGGTGATTCGCGCCTGTCGGGCTTCATCTTCATGCAGGGTTTTAATCGTGGTATGGACAAACCCAAGGTGTGTTTTTGCGGCAGTGCGCGCACGTTCCGGGTCGCCTGCCAGAATGGCCTGCAACAGTTCGTTATGCTGTTCAGTTAGCCCGGCAAAAATTGCCGGTACGGTGTACATGCGCTGGCGGCTATGCATTACGGAGGATTGCAGCAGGTCAAAAAAACCGCGCATTGTCTGGAGCAATACGATGTTGTGAGAGGCTTCGGCAATTGCCAGGTGAAAGCGCACGTCGGCCTGGGCTGCGAGATCCGGGTCATCGCTCTCTTTAAATTTCACCGTCGCATCAAAGCAGGCGATGAGCTTCTCTTTGTCGGCAGGTGTGGCCCGCTGAGCTGCGTACCACGCAGTGCTGGCTTCTATCGCGTGGCGCGCTTCTAAAATGTCGTAGCGGTAGTTGGGGTCATCTTCCACCAGCGTTTTCAGTGGCTGTACGATTCGTTGTTCAGACCACGCCTGAACTTCATAGCGCACAAAGGTGCCGCCGCCGCGACGGCTAATCAGAATGCCTTCGCTAATTAGCTTTTGAATCGCCTCGCGAATTGATGAGCGTGAGACGCCCATTTCAGCCGCAAGCTGGCGTTCGGCGGGCAACCGCATGCCCGCCTCCAGATTACGTTCGCTAATCAGTGTTTTTACGCGCTCGACCAGATGGTCGGCCAGGCGCAGGTGCGTCGTCATTAAGGGATCATCCAGGTTAAGACATAGGCCTGTAGTGTAGTAATTACGCCAACCATGCAGGTGAAAATCAGGCTGTGTTTAACGGTGAAGCGGAACAGATCCGACTCTTTACCCACCAGCCCTACTGCTGCACAGGCGATGGCGATAGATTGCGGCGAAATCATCTTCCCGGTGACGCCACCCGTGGTGTTGGCGGCAACCAGCAGCAAGTCCGACACGCCAATCTGTTGTGCGGTCGTGGCCTGCAACGCGGCGAACAAGGCGTTTGATGACGTATCTGAACCCGTCAGGAACACACCCAGCCAGCCAAGGAAAGGCGAGAAGAAAGTAAATGCGTGGCCAGTATGCGCCAACGCCAGAGCGAGCGTTGCCGAAAGGCCGGAGTAGTTGGAGATAAACGCGAATGCCAACACCATGCCGATGGAGTAAATCGGCAGCGCCAGCTCCTTGAGCGTTTCACCGAAGGTTTCGATGGCCGCTTTCGGTTTCATGCGCAGATAAACGATGGAGATGAGTGCTGCAACCAGAATCGCGGTGCCGGTTGCTGAGAACCAGTCAAATTTATACACCGCCGCGTAGGCCATGCTTTCGGCGACAACCGGTGGCATTTTGGCGACCATTTTGTCGAGGAATGGCACCGAGACGTTCAATACCCAATCAGCCATGGCACCACCTGGTGCAAACAGCGCTTTAAACGGCGGGATGCTCCAGAGTGTGACGGTTGCTGTCAGGAAGATAAACGGCATCCAGGCGCGAACCACCTGGCCGGCGGTGTAGTTTTTGCGAGCCAGCGTCTGATCGGTGACCGATGCGCCAATATCGCCAAAACGGAAGATGCGAACCGGCTTCCAGACGCGTAAGAAAGCGGTCAAGCAAACCAGTGAAACCAGCGAAGAGATAATGTCAGGAAGCTCTGGCCCTAAGAAGTTTGAGCTGAGGAATTGCGCTATGGCGAATGAACCACCCGCCACAATTACCGCAGGCCACGTCTCCTTAATACCGCGCCAGCCGTCCATAATCGCCATAATCCAGAACAGTACAATCATGGTCAGGAACGGCAACTGGCGGCCCACCATTTGGCCGATCTCAAAGCTATCGAGTCCGGTAACCTGGCCTGCGACAATAATGGGAATCCCCATCGCACCAAACGCTACTGGTGCGGTGTTCACTATCAGGCAAAGACCAGCGGCGTATAGCGGGTTAAAGCCGAGGCCAACCAGTAATGCGGCGGTAATCGCCACTGGCGCACCGAAACCCGCAGCCCCTTCAAGAAACGCGCCGAAGGAAAAACCGACGATCAGCATTTGCAGGCGCTGGTCAGGCGTAATGGAAAGAATCGACGAACGGATAATGTCGAACTGCCCGGTTTTTACTGAGATTTTATAGACAAAAACCGCGGCGATAATAATCCAGGCAATCGGCCAGAGTCCGTAGAAGAAGCCGTACACAACTGACGACAATGCGCGGTCAACCGGCATACGGTAGAAAAGTAACGCCACTAATAGCGCCAGGACCACGGTAATGGTGGCGGCGGTGTAGCCCTTCATACGCAGTTTAATCAGTGCGAAGAAGAAGAAAATAATCGGAATAGCGGCGATGAGGCTTGATAGCCATATGTTACCTGCGGGGTCATAGACTTGTTGCCAGGCTTGCATGCAGGACTCTCCAGAACGTGATGTGCTTATTATTTTTCGCTTAATTGGTAGGACCAATATTGCGATGTAGGGTAGATAATACGTAAAGGTTAATCTTTTGTTAATTAATGGCAATATTGGTGTTGCGCTTTTTTGTCGTTATGCACAAAGAGGTCACGTTTTTGGCGGGATTGGTAGGACCAATATTTGTAGAGGGGAGGGCTGGAGAATACGATTTCCCCCTCGCCAGAAAGAGAGGGGGAAGGGAATTACGAAGTCTGCAATTTCAACGCGTTTTTGCGCCAGCGGCCAATATCAGCAACGATAAACAGCAACAGGCTGGCACCCATTACCGGCAGGCAGTAGCCAAAGAGCAGCGCGACAATCACCACTCCTGCACGCCACGCACCTGGCAGTGCAAGCCACGCTTCACTTAGCGTTTGTGAGGGGTTGCTCGCAGAAGCCGCCGGGCGTTTTAACCACCACATCCGGTAACCGAGAATCACCATCGCGCACAGACCAATGCCAAACGCTGCCAGCAATAGCTGGTTTGCCAGCCCGAAAAGCACACCCATATGAGCATCAATTCCCCAGCGCGTCAGTTTGGCAACCAGCGGGAAATCAGCAAACCAGGTGCGGTCAATCACCTTAAAACTGGTTGGGTCGACCGCTGCGGTATCAACATGCGTCGGCCAGGCGCGGTCAATTTCGGTCACGGTCCAGGCCTTATCTGCCGAACGGGCTGGGCGAATTTCGATTTTACTCGATTCAATTCCGGCGCCACGAGCGGCTGCAAGTACCTGATCCCAGACACTGTCGTCTGTTTGCGGCATTACCATTCCCGGCATCATGGCATGATGTTCGGCGTGGGGATCGTGGTGCTGATGCCCGGTTTTTGGTGCCAGCGAGGTATTTACCTGCGGCGTCATCCAACCGAGCGTGCTGCGCATTTTGTCGATATTGCCGCCTGCCCACTGCGACCATGTCAGCCCGGTGGCAGAGAAAAACAGCAGGCCGAGCAGCAACGCAGCACCCAGCGTAATGTGCCAGTGGCGCGCTTTTCTTTGCGGGGTTTGCCGTACTTTTAACTTTCTTTTTGGCCGTGAGGTCAGCCACAACACCACGCCGCCAAGTGCTGCAACCCATAGCCAGGACGCAGCAAGCTCACTGTAAATTCTGCCGGTATCACCCAGCAGCAATGCGCGATGGAATTGATCAATCCAGGTACGCAGTGGCAGCACACCGCTGGTGCCATACACCGTCATATCGCCCTGGATGGCAAGTGTTGCAGGCGAGACAAAAATGGCACGAGATTCAGACTCACCAAGCGTCGGGTCAACAAACTGCACGCGGGTGGTGTCGCCTGGATAAGGGGCAGGCCGTACGGCTGAGATGCTGGCATCGTTGCCAATATAATGGCGTGCCGCGCCTATTTGCTGCGAAAGCGACTGGTTTAGGCCGGTATCTGGCGTGCGCAAGGCTTGATGATAAAGCACATTCTCAATTTGTGGCGTCAACACATATAGGGTGCCGGTAAGTGCTGCGATAAAAATAAACGGACCAACAAACAAGCCAATATAGAAATGCAGGCGACGCAAAAGCGTCAGCAGCGCGCCACGGCGGGCGAGCTGAGATTGATTCACAGACATGGTTATCTCCAGTAAAACTGTGACGTTAAATGATGTTTTTATTAACGAGACAGTTCGACAGGAGGCGCGCGTGGCAGCGCTTCGGCATCGTCGTGCTGGGGCAGAAGCGCTGCGATAACCGGAGGAGGTGGCGCACGCGAAATACGCCACGCCAACCAGACAAAGGGAATAAATAGCCAGACGATCAGTGGGATATGCAGCAGAAGTTGGCAGTACCCGCAGGCGATATCATCCATCAAGGAAGCGCCCGCGCCCGGCATCAAATGGGATGCAGTGGGCATTTCCATATTGCCCATCTCCATCATCATGCCGCCTGAATGGCTCATCACATGATGGTCACCATTCGCCGCCGCACGCCGCTGTTCCAGTGACTTTGAAATCACCGGGGCGATAAAAAGCATCGCCATCGCCAGTAAAGCGAGAGCAAAAGGCCATTTATGACGTGAAAGGGAGAAGAGTGACGGCAACCGGGCTATCTACCAAATACGGCGAGTGTTGCGCGATTGTATATGAAATGTGATGGTGGAAGGGAGGGTATAACCAGAAAAACCCTCCCTTTTTTACAGAGAGGGTTTGTGCAATCAGGCTTTCAGCGTCGCCATATCAATCACAAAACGGTACTTCACATCGCTTTTCAGCATCCGCTCATAGGCTGCGTTGATATCCGGCATGTTGATCATCTCAATATCTGAAACAATCCCGTGTTCACCGCAGAAATCCAGCATTTCCTGGGTTTCTTTGATGCCGCCAATACAGGAGCCGGCAACTGAACGGCGACCCAGAATCATCGGCAAGGTGCTAACTGGCGGTTCAATGTTGCCCAGCAAACCGACATACACCAGCGTGCCATCCAGCGTCAGAGTTGGCATATACGGGTTGATATCGTGGTCATAAGGTACGGTGTCGATAATCAGGTCGAACTGATTTCTAACCGATGCCATCTGCTCATCATCGGTGGAAAGTACAATGTGATGCGCCCCGAGACGGCGTGCGTCTTCCTCTTTGCTCGCAGAACGGGTGAACAGAGTGACTTCCGCCCCCATCGCGTTTGCCAGTTTCAGTGCCATATGGCCTAAGCCACCCAGCCCGATAACAGCCACATTGCTACCTTCGCCTACATTCCAGTGGCGCAGTGGCGACCACGTGGTAATACCCGCGCACAGCAATGGGGCCGCACCTTTGAGATCCATGCCCTCAGGCATTTTCAGCACAAAATCTTCTGAGGCGACAATCGCCTGCGAGTAACCACCGTAGGTTGGCAGATGATCATGGCGATCAACGCCATTGTAGGTCTGCACGTTGCCCTCTTCACAGTACTGCTCAAGGCCCTCTTTACACGGATGGCAGATACGACACGAGTCCACCATACAGCCGATACCCGCGTAATCGCCTGGCTTGAATTTTGTCACGTCACTGCCAACGGAGGCCACGCGCCCAACGACTTCATGGCCGGGCACCACAGGATATTGACTAAAACCCCAGTCATTACGCGCCTGGTGTAGGTCTGAGTGGCAAACGCCGCAGTACATCACTTCGATCACCACGTCATCAGGACGCGGTGCGCGTCGCATAAATTCGAATGGAGCAAGTGGAACATCTGCGGACTGTGCCGCATAACCGAGCACTTTCATCGTCATGGTTGTTCTCCGGGTTGAGAGGCTATACCCAAAATAATTGAAGTTGCTTCAAGGCGGCAAACTCGAGAATCCCCGGGAGCTTACTCAAGTAAGTGACTGGGGTGAGTGCAGCCAACGCCGAAGCAACTTCAAGAATGAAGGGTATCTTTTTTGTATTGATCGTCGCTGACGTGTTCCAGCCACTCGACAGGGGTGCCATTGAGTGACTCAGCAATGGCGATATGCGTCATAGCGTTGTCTGGCGTCGCGCCATGCCAATGCTTCACCCCTTCAGGGATCCAGACGATATCACCTTGATTCATTTGGCGGATTTCACCACCCCATTCCTGCAACCAGCCGTGCCCATGGGTGACAATCAGAGTTTGCCCAAGTGGGTGCGTATGCCAGGCGGTACGTGCGCCAGGTTCAAAGGTGACGGTAGCGCCACCGGTACGAGCGGGGGGCGTGGTCTGGAAAGGTGCATCAATACGGACTCTACCTGTGAAGTAACTTTCCGGACCCGTTTGAGAAGGCTGTGATCCAGCCTGGATGATTTTCAGCTTTTCTTCCATTTTTTCCTCTACTTCGGCATTCAATGCCGGGGTTAACAGAGATAACACCAGTCAGAAGTATAGGTAACTGAGCGCGACTGGCAGATAAGTTGGTCGTGGTTTGAGTGCCCACGCTTCGTTACGAGGAGCGAAAAAGCTATGTTAGCGCCTGTTATTACTGCTGATTAGCCCGGTAAATACGCAAGGAGCTATGAGTTGAATTCATGAATCGGCGTATACTGATAACCAGTTAATGCAGCGATGGCAGATTTGCATATGTTAAAAGAGAACTTTAACGACCTGATTTCATTCCTGGTGGTTGCCCGTGAACGTAGCTTCACCAAAGCTGCCGCCAAATTAGGCGTATCTCAGTCGGCGTTAAGCCACGCTATTCGCGCTCTGGAAGAGCGCCTCGAATTACGCTTACTGACGCGCACAACACGCAGCGTTGCCCCAACTGAAGCCGGTGAAAAGCTGGTGGAGAGCCTTGGGCCTCGTTTCGCAGAAATTGAAGGCGAGCTGGAAGCGCTGATTGAAATGCGTGAAAACCCAGCGGGCAATATCCGCATAACTGCAGGAGAACACGCGGTAGATTCGGTGCTGTGGCCTGTACTGAAATCTTTTCTGGGGGATTACCCGGATATAAAAGTGGAAATTACTGTCGATAACACCCTGACGGATATTGTTACCGGGCGATTTGATGCCGGAATTCGTCTCGGTGAACAAGTTGCCAAAGATATGATTGCGGTACGTATTGGCCCGGATATGCGCATGGCGGTAGTTGGTTCCCCTGATTACCTCGCAAAGCAAGGCACACCGCATTCACCGCAAGAATTACAAAGCCATAATTGCATCAATATGCGTCTGCCAACTATGGGTGGCTTGTATGCCTGGGAATTTGAAAAAGAGGGGCGGGAATTACGCGTGCGCGTTGACGGGCAATTGACGTTTAACAGCTTGCGCCAGCGGATTGATGCCGCAACAGTCGGTCTTGGCCTGGCCTATGTCCCGGAGGATTCGGTAGCAGCAGCCGTTGAGCGTGGCGAGCTGGTCACGGTACTTAAAGAGTGGTGCGCCCCATTCCCCGGTTATTACCTGTATTACCCAAGTCGTAAACAACACACCACCGCATTTTCTTTATTTGTTGAGGCGCTAAGGTTTAAGCGTTAATCGTTATTTATCAGAAATCGCATTGGCCTATTTCAAATAGGCCACCTGGCAGAGAATAAATTCACTCAGTTGCCCAAATTTCACAATGTTCTCGCATCAACTCGGTCAGCAGTCCTCCCCCAGCAATAAACTGCCGAATACGGCGCGTATCACTGTCGTTATTACGCACATAACCTTCAACGGCTTCTAAAGCTGATGATGCCCGGAGTTGTGCCGCATACGGCGCAAGAGTATCCAGCAATGGCAAAATATCTTCCGCCATTGTGCGTTGCTCGCCACTGCGCACATCTGTCAGCACGCCTTCCAGCCCAAAGCGGCAGGCTTGAAAGCGATTGAAACGGTAGAGCAGGTAATCTTCCGAGCGCGGGACGAACGGGCGCTCGGTCAGCAGCCACAGCGCCAACGCCTGAATAAATCCGGCGATATGGACCGCACGTGTAATAGTCAGCGGCGTGTCCATTACACGTACTTCAATGGTGCCAAATTTTGGACTTGGACGAATATCCCAGTGCAGGTCTTTCATCGATTGAACGATGCTGCTGGACTCAAGGCGTTGGTACATCCACTTAAACTCGTTCCAGTCGCCGACGAAAGGCGCAGGCCCGTTATCCGGGAATGCCGAGAAGATATTCAAACGTGACGAGGCATAGGTTGTATCTGCCCCCTGAATATACGGCGATGAAGCCGAGAGCGCGATGACGTGTGGAACAAAGCGCGACAGGCCATGCAGCAAATAAATAGCGTCCTCTTCGTTCTCACAGCCGACATGCACATGCTGGCCAAATACTGTCGCCTGCTTCATTAAATAGCCATATAGCTCGAGCGTTTTGTTATAGCGTTCGCTCTGGCACACCTCCTGGCGCTGCCATTTTTGAAATGGATGCGTACCGCCACCGCAAATTGCCAGATGATGTTTACTTGCTGATTGCAGCACATGCTGGCGCAAACTTGAAAGCTGCGCCTGAGCCTGCGCGATATCGCCACACACCCCAGTGGCGATTTCCAGCATGCTTTCGGTGATGTCATGTTTGACTTCGCCTTCTGTCACCAGGCCTTTCAGAGAGTCAATCAGCAGCGATGAGTCCTGGCTGAGATCGTTGGCTGGTGGATTGATGATTTGCAATTCCAGCTCGATGCCGAGGGTGTATGGGTCAGAATGATTAAAATCACTTAGTGGCATGCTGGACTCTCATTGTTCTGACAATTATTGAATTGAGTATAGCCAGCCGTCTGGAAATGATCGGGCGTAGATACTGTTTTTATCTCATTATTATCACTGGTAATTAGCTGCTACTCATAAATGCAATGATAATATTGTAAAGAATGTTCAGTGAATTAAAATGCCTTGAAAGTTGCACTAAGAATCATCTCCCTCCATTATATGCGTTGTTCAGGAAGGAGTTATTATGAAAGATTTGGTTTCATTTCTAAGTACTTTTGGTGTTGTGCTTGATCCAACAACTTCGATATTAGTCGTTCTGGGTATTATTTTTGTATTTGCATTAATTGTACATTTTATTCTACACCGCGTTGTACTGCGCACTTTTGAGAAACGTGCGCAATCCAGTCAGCATTTGTGGCTGCAAATCATCACAGAAAACAAGCTATTTCATAGGCTTGCTTCAACCCTGCAAGGGATTATCGTTAATATTCAGGCGGTGCTGTGGCTGCAAAAAGGCAGTGACGCCAGCGAGATATTAATTATCGGCGCACAGCTTTGGATTATGCTCTATTCCTTACTGTCGTTATTCTCCTTGCTGGATGTTATTTATAATTTCTCACAGAAATTTACTATTACGTCGGATATTCCACTAAAAGGAATATTCCAGGGTGTGAAGCTCATTAGCTCCCTGGTGATTGGCATCATGATGATTTCCAGAATTATCGGCCAATCTCCTGCGATTCTTATCAGCGGCCTGGGTGCAATGGCTGCGGTATTAATGTTGGTATTTAAAGATCCGATTCTTGGGCTGGTGGCCGGTATACAGCTCTCGGCAAACCGTATGTTAAAGCTGGGTGACTGGCTGGAAATGCCTAAGTTTGGTGCTGATGGTGCGGTGACTGATATTGGCCTGACTACCGTGAAGGTGCGTAACTGGGATAATACTATTACCACTATTCCAACTTATGCTCTGGTTTCTGATGCCTTTAAAAACTGGAGTGGCATGTCGCAGTCCGGTGGTCGCCGTATTAAGCGCAGTATCAATATTGACACCACCAGTATTCATTTTCTTTCCGCCGATGAAATACAACGCTTAATGAATGCGAGATTATTGAAGCCCTATATCGACTCGCGCAGCAAAGAAATTGAAGAATATAATCGAACCCATAATAGCGACGGGGTTTCAGTGCTCAATGCCCGTAGCATGACCAACGTCGGGACATTCCGGGTTTATCTCACCGAATATCTGCAAAACCATCCACGTATTCGTAAGGATATGACGCTAATGGTGCGCCAGTTAGCACCAGGGGCTGAAGGCTTGCCGATAGAGATTTATGCGTTTACCAACACCGTAGCATGGCTGGAATATGAAGCCATTCAGGCTGATATCTTCGAGCATATATTTGCCGTGGTTGACGAGTTTGGGCTGCGGATTCATCAAGCGCCGACGGGTAATGATATTCGTTCGATTGTGTTGCAGAAGGCTTTGTAGGTCGGTTAAGCGTAGCGTCAACCGACACAAATAATCTTATCAATCACGGTCTATCGAAAACCAACGTTTCCAGATAAAGCGCCCCACGAAGTATTCAATCGCGCCCAGCGCCAGAAACCACAGGCAAAAAATAATGGTGTAAAGCTGGTTCATATCCAGCAGGTGGAACATCTTGATAAGCTTTTGCGCCAGTTCAACGGTCAGCGCCGGGGCCGGAAGCAGCAGGCAGGAAAAAAACGCCAGCAGCAAAATACTGCCAGCGCTTATCAAGGTTTCGAGAGGGTGTTTCATCATTATTGTTACGCCGAAGTAATACCCTTCATACTTCAAGTTGCAGGTGCGTTGGCGGCTCTCAGTCACCCGAATCACTTACTCAAGTAAGCTCATCGGGATTCCTTCTTTTACCGCCTTCCTGCAACTCGAATTATTTTGGGTATAAAACATTTCCAAAAGCGCATTGTCCGGGAAAATTCCTGTCGATACAAATCCCCGGCACAAATGCACCGGGGAAATCAGGGCAGAGCACTACAACCCTTCAGTACTCTCTTTCTTCGCTTCTTTCGCCAGAACCGCACGATACCAGCGTGGATGGTGCTTCTGTGCCCAGCGGCGGCTGACTTTGCCGACGATCATCCCTTTAATCGACCCTTTCACCCAGAAAGCCATATACATATGAATCAAAATAGCGTGGATCAATATGATGGCGACGGTGGCGTGAATCAGCAGGCTGTAACGCACCAGTTTGATGGGAAAGTACGAGGCGAAATAAGGCCGCCAGATAATTACACCGGTTACCAGCAGCACGAAAATCATGCTCATAATGGTCCAGAACATCATCTTCTGCCCGGCGTTATATTTGCCGACATCCGCGACTTTATGCTCGTTGCCCTTCAGCACTTCGACAATATTTTTCACCCACGGCCAGTCCTGCTTTTCCGGGATATTGTGATGCACGAAACGCACAAACATAAACATCAGCGCCACGAAAATCAGCACCCCAAAGAACGGGTGCAGGATGCGCCCCATCTGCGGCGTGCCGAAGGTTTCCGTCAGCCATTGCAGCGTCGGGAAGAACAGCGCAATACCAGAAAGCGACACCAGGAAGAAGCAAATTACCACCGTCCAGTGACAGGCGCGGTCGATAAATTTCGTCCTGACAATCGATTTGCTCTGCTTAATCATGATGTTCCTCCTCGTCTTCATCCACCTCTTCGTTCGGCCCAATGCCGATGTAATGGAAAATCAGCCCGGCGAAGGTGGCGATAAAACCGGCCGCCGACAGCGGTTTGAGGATCCCTTTCCACAGGTTAATCGGCACGTCGATTTGCGGATCTTTCGGCAGATTGTGGTACAGCTCCGGCTGGTCGGCGTGGTGCAGCACGTACATCACGTGTGTACCGCCGACGCCCTGCGGGTTGTAAACGCCCGCATGCTGATAGCCGCGTTTTTGCAGCTTCGCCACGCGCTCGTCGGCTACGTCCAACATCTCCTTTTTGGTGCCAAAATGAATGGCACCCGTCGGGCAGGTTTTCACGCAGGCCGGCTCCTGGCCGACGCTGACGCGATCGACACACAGCGTGCATTTGTAGACGCGGTTATCGTCTTTATTCAGGCGCGGAATATTGAACGGGCACCCGGCGATGCAATAGCCGCAGCCAATACAGTGTTCCGACTGAAAATCGACGATACCGTTAGCGTACTGGATGATGGCACCGGCTGACGGGCAGGCTTTCAGACAGCCCGGATCTTCGCAGTGCATGCAGCCATCCTTGCGGATAAGCCACTCCAGCTTGCCGTTTTGCGTGGTTTCGCTAAAGCGCATTAACGTCCAGGATTTGGCGCTCAAATCGGCGGGATTATCGTAAACCCCGACGCAATGACCGACTTCATCGCGGATGTCGTTCCACTCCGAACAGGCGACCTGGCAGGCTTTGCAGCCGATACAGCTTGAGACGTCAATCAGCTTGGCGACTTCTTCTTTGAAGTCGCGAGCCTGCGGCGGCGGCGTAAAGCCGTTGGTAGCCGAACGCTTAATAATATCCTGAGATTGCATGGACATGAGTTCGCTCCTTACGCCTTCTCAATGTTGACCAGAAACGCCTTGTACTCTGGCGTCTGCGAGTTAGCGTCACCGACTGACGGCGTCAGCGTGTTGGCGAGATAGCCTTTACGTGCCGTGCCTTCAAAGCCCCAGTGCAGCGGAATACCGACGGTTTCCACCTCCTGCCCGCCTGCGTTCAGCGTTTGCAGGCGCTGCGTGACCACCGCAACGGCGCGAATAAACCCGCGCTTGCTGCTGACTTTCACGTGGTCGCCGTTGGCAATACCTTTGGCTTTCGCAAGCTTCTCACTGATTTCCACAAACTGCTCGGGCTGCGCAATCGCGTTAAGCCGTGAGTGCTTGGTCCAGGTGTGGAAGTGCTCGGTCAGGCGATAAGTGGTGCCGACATACGGGAACTGCTCGCGTTTGCCCATGCGTTTAGCGTCTGCTTCATACAGGCGTGCCGCCGGGTTCGAGACTACATTTGGGTGCAGCGGGTTAGTACCGAGCGGCGTTTCAAACGGTTCGTAATGCTCAGGGAATGGGCCTTCCGCCATTTTGTCGATGGCAAACAGGCGACCTAAACCTTCTGGCTGCATGATAAACGGCCCCACGCCGCTGCCCGGTGGGGCAGTGTTGTAGTCCGGGATATCGTTGCCAACCCACTTCGCGCCGTTCCACTGAATCAACATGCGTTTCGGGTCCCACGGTTTGCCCTGAGGATCGGCAGACGCGCGGTTGTAGATAATGCGGCGGTTGAGCGGCCACGCCCAGGCCCAGCCCAGCGTGTTACCCAGGCCTGATGGATCGGCATTATCGCGGTTCGCCATCTGGTTGCCTTTCGCCGTCCAGCTCCCGGCGTAAATCCAGCAGGCAGAGGACGTGGAACCGTCGTCGCGCATCAGGGCGAACGAGTCCAGAAGCTGGCCTTTCTTCGCCAGCAAATTACCGTTGGCATCGAACAAATCTTCCAGCGCGTAGCCGTTGTTCTCTTTGGCAACTTCTTCGGATTCTGGATGGTCAGGCTGCTCGTAATGCCAGCCCATTTTTAACAATGGTTCGGCACCTTTACCGCCTTCGGTGCGATAAAGCTCGCGGATCTGGTGATAAATCCCAGCCAGAATTTCGCCGTCGTTGCGGGCTTCACCCGGTGCATCAGCCCCTTTCCAGTGCCACTGTAACCAGCGTCCGGAGTTGGCAATCGAACCGTCTTCTTCGGCAAAGCAGGTGGATGGCAGGCGGAATACCTCGGTCTGAATCTCCGCCGGATTCACGTCGTTCATCTCGCCGTGGTTCTGCCAGAAGTTAGACGTTTCGGTGACCAGCGGGTCGATAATCACCAGATATTTCAGCTTGCTAAGGCTGGCGACAATCTTGTTTTTATCCGGGAACGAGGCCACCGGGTTAAAGCCCTGGCAGATGTAACCGCTCACTTTGTTGCGGTCCATCATGTCGAAGTATTTCAGCACGTCGTACGCCTGATCCCACTTCGGTAGCCAGTCGTAGCCCCAGTTGTTTTCCTTTTGCGCATCATCGCCATAAAACGCTTTCATCAGGCTGACGAAGAACTTCGGATAGTTACCCCAATAGTTCACCTGGCCCGGCAACGTGGCTTTTGGCGTGTTGGCAGTGAGATACGTTTGCAGGTCGGTGTGTTTTTCTGACGGCAGCGTCAGGTAACCCGGCAGACTGGTGGACAGCAGGCCAAGATCGGTCAAACCCTGAATGTTGGAGTGCCCGCGCAAGGCGTTCACGCCGCCGCCCGCCATGCCCATATTGCCGAGCAATAACTGAATCATCGCCATGGTGCGGATGTTTTGCGCGCCCACGGTGTGTTGCGTCCAGCCCAGGGCGTACAAGAAAGTAGTGGTGCGATCGGCAGCGCTGGTGGAAGCCAGCACTTCACACACTTTCAGGAAATCGGCCTGCGGCGTGCCGCAAATATGCTCGACCATTTCCGGCGTGTAACGGGAAACGTGCTCTTTCAGCAGGTTCCACACGCAGCGCGGATGTGTGAGCGAATCGTCGCGTTTGGCATAGCCGTTTTCGTCGAACTGATAGTTCCAACTGGTTTTGTCGTACTGGCGTTTGGACTCAATGTAGCCGCTAAACAGGCCGTCATCAAAGCTAAAATCATCGCGCACCAGCAGGCTGGCGTTGGTGTAATGCTTAACGTATTCGGCGTTGATTTTGTTATTGGAAATCAGGTACAGCAAAACGCCCGACAGGAAAGTAATGTCGGTGCCGGAGCGGATTGGCGCGTAAATATCCGCAACAGATGCTGTGCGGGTAAAGCGCGGATCGACCACAATCAGCGTGGCGTCGTTGTTGTTTTTGGCTTCCATCGCCCAGCGGAAACCCACCGGATGCGCTTCAGCGGCGTTGCCGCCCATCACCATCACCACGTTGGCGTTTTTGATATCAACCCAGTGGTTGGTCATCGCACCGCGACCAAATGTTGGAGCAAGACTTGCTACCGTTGGTCCGTGTCAGACGCGCGCCTGGTTATCTACCGCTAACATGCCCAGCGAACGGACAAATTTTTGTGTCAGCATTCCGGTTTCGTTGCTGGCCGCCGACGCGCATAACATGCCGGTGGAGAGCCAACGGTTGACCGTCACGTTTTGCTCATTCTTCTCAACGAAATTGGCGTCGCGGTCGTCCTTCATCAGGCGGGCAATGCGTGAGAATGCATCGTCCCAGCTAATACGCTGCCATTTATCAGAGCCTGGCGCGCGGTATTCCGGGTAACGCAGGCGGCTTTCGCTGTGGATGTAATCCAGCAGTCCCGCGCCTTTCGGGCATAACGCCCCACGGTTGACCGGGTGATCCGGGTCACCTTCAATATGGAAAATGCTGGATTTGGCGTTTTTCGCGCCATCGCCCAGGCTATACATCAGCAAACCACAGCCTACTGAGCAGTATGTACAGGTATTGCGGGTTTCTTTGGCGCGCAAAAGCTTAAAGTTGCGCACCTCGGCAAGTGCCGCTTTGGGAGAAAATCCCAGAACTGCGGCGGTAGTCCCTGCCATCCCGCCGGCACAGATTTTAAAAAATTTTCTGCGACTGACGTCCATCGTAACCTCATTGTTATGACGTATGAATGGCGGCGAAAATAGCAACTGAGGCAGAGCGGATATTGAGCAAAATCAATTCGCTAATCATTGGGTAGCGAACCGCTACTTAAGGAGTAGGGTGGGATGCAAATGAGTAACCATAAATAGTATATGGTTTGAAATTGGTAGATGTGTAAACCCTTCACATTTGATAAGTTCGCAACGTGGATACGAAGTATTGCGTTACTTTTAGATGCAACAATTAAAAATTGTTAACGATATGCTCAAGGAATAGTTATGCCATTAAAAATTAAGAATGCTATTTTTTACACTACATTTTTTATATTTTGTTGTGTGAATGTATTTTTCGTTTCAAGTGAATTTAGCGGGGAGTCTTATGTTATTGGCGGGCTTTTTTTAGTAATAATTACTATGATTTATATTTTTTATAATGCTGCATGGTTAAAAACTCAGGCTTTATATTTCTTTACCTCTGGGTCAACATCGTCGTCAAGTTTGTTCAGTAATATCCTGATTCGGGGTGCGTGGGTTATATTTTTGCTAGCCGTGGTGTTGTCAAATTTAAATTTTATCTGGGTTGCGAGAGTGATGTTTGCTGGTTTTTTATTAATAGTAACTGGCTATGGGGTTTTTAAATATATTCACTTGTGGCAACGTGATGATTTTATTGGTCGAATGTTGAGATTTGTTTTTTACACAGTGCTACCAATTATATTTATTATTTCTAGTAGTTATCTTGCAAGTTTCTTTTTAGTCAGTGCCGGGCTTAATATTGCAGATTCACCTCTAATTAATCTTTTTTTGGGATGGGCTTTTTTTGGTGCGTGTGTTTTGTTGGTGATACAACTGTCTCTTTTTGTTTTTTATTTTTTTTCAATTACGCGTGATGATGTAGATAGTGTATTGAATATAGCTACAACCATGGTTGCTAGTATGTTTTGGGTTATTATTGCTATCGGGTGGTTTAATAATATCCAAGTGTATATTCTCGATTATGCGACGAGTAAAGAATGGGTGAGAGAGTTCAATTGTGGTAATTTAAAAGCCGCTAATTATAATGTGCATTATTTTCAACAAGATGATGATAAGTATATAGCTTACTTTTCTGATAGAGGTGGTAAGTGGGGTTTTGATAAAGTTCGTTGTGTAATTGACTCTAATGGAATAGGGACTATTACATCCACAAAATTAAGTGAGCTTCATAAGCGCAAGTGGTTTCAAGATAAAGGATAATACGCATCCAGACTATCAAGGTTGAAACTTTACTCCAGTTTTAATAAATCGCCATAAATCTCAGCCAGCACCCCGCCTGGCGCAAACTGCTTTTTGATCCACCGGGTGACTTGCCCGGTGGCGGCGTGTTGGGTTGCCAGCAGCATGCGTGAATCCTGGCGCGGGTTGTTTATCTGGCGTGTCACCAGCAGGCCGCTATCCTGAGCCTCGCGCACCATGTAGCTTGGTAAAAAACCAACACCTTCTCCCAGAATCTGGCACTGGCACTTGGTGTTGAAGTCTGGCACCAGAATCGCTTCTTGCCCATGCAGCAGCCATCCCACCTTTTTATTCAGTGTTGATGCTGTGTCTTCCACCATGATATTGGGGTACAGGCGCAGCTGGCTTTCAGAAATGGGTTCCGGCATAAATGCCAGCGGGTGGGTTGGGGCGATAGCAAACTGCCAGTGAATCGCGCCGATCTCCGTGTAATCAATCCCACCACCGTCGAGCAATGTATCTGGCGCACCAATGGCGATGTTGGCCTGGTTATTAATAATGGCGTCCCACACGCCGTTATATACCTCGGTGGTGACGGTTATCAGGCAGGTGGGGAACTGCTTTTTCAGTATTTGCAGCAGCTTTGCTGTGTGGCGCGGGGTGTAAAGCAGTTGGTTGATACAGATGCGTACCTTAACCTCGATTCCTTGCGAGATGGTATCGACACCGCGTTTGATAGCGTGGAAATCGTTAAGCAGTTCGGTTGCTTTGCGATAGAAATAGAAGCCAGATTCGGTCAGTTCAATACTGCGGGTATTGCGCACAAACAGCACCACATCAAGGTACGTCTCAATCCGCTTAATGGTGTAGCTGATGGCAGAAGTCGTGACATCCAGTTCGACCGCAGCCTTGCTGAAACTTGAAAGCCGCGCGGCGGTGGTGAACGCCAGCAGGTTCTCTTCGGTAAAAATGGAATTCATGTGTCTCTCCCGTATGCCGGATAAGCGCAGCACCATCCGACGCCCATCCAACTCGATTGTTGAATGTATTTGTATTCCTTATGATCCACACTTTTGCCTTGAACCATATTTAACACTGCCGTTACAACTAAATTGAAGAGCATCACACTTCTCGAATCCGCTTTAACCCGCTTTTGACAAGGCTTCACGTGGTTACTGCCAGTTGAGGCTAACGGTTGTCGAAAGCCGTTTTATCATAGGTAAAAGATTGCGCTGAACCACATTTTTCTCACATTGTTGAATGCTATTCAACAATGCTGTCATTAACGATGAATGATTTTTAAACGGATGTTAAAGCGGCCATAGTGTTGCTATTCTCAATTCATCAGAAATAGCAAAGTATGGGAGTATGGATATGTCTCAGAAAGAACTTATTGCAGAATTTCTAAGTGCAGCAGAGCAGGGGCAGCTGGAAAATCTAAAACAATGCCTTAGCGATGGCGTGGATATTAACTCCACTAATCGTCAGGGGCGTACGGCAATTACCCTCGCCAGCCTGCACAAAAAATATGACTGTGTGGAATATTTAATTGCCGCCGGTGCCGATATTAATAAGCAAGACCAAACCTGTTTCAACCCCTTCTTACTGAGTTGTCTTAATAACGACCTGACATTATTACGTTTGATATTACCGGCAAATCCCGATCTGAATTGTTTATCCCGCTTTGGTGGTGTGGGAATTACCCCTGCCAGCGAAAAAGGACACGTTGAAATTGTCCGTGAATTGGTTACACGCACCGAAATTAACGTTAACCACACTAATTTTGTTGGTTGGACACCATTGCTTGAAGCCATTGTGCTCAACGATGGTGGGGCGAAACAGCAAGAGATCGTCAAACTACTGCTGGATCACGGTGCCAACCCGCACATGACCGATAAATATGGCAAATCCCCATTGTCTCTTGCGCGTGAAAAAGGCTATCACGAGATTGCCGAACTGCTGGTAAATGCCGGCGCGTAAAACACAGGAGATGCACTATCGCCGGATATCTTCAGCGGCAGTGCCTTTTTGCACAAACGGCAGATAGCGCTTTTTTCGCCCCGGATTTATACGGTGATACAACAGGTTATGTTGAGCAGGTGTTTGACCGGGCGGTGAATATTCACCTCCCTGGAAGGCAACAGATCTTCACTTTGCTCAGTACTGATTGTGATAACGCACCAAATAGCTGTCGTTTAGCAGTAGAGCATTGTCAGAACCACTTTAAGCCTGGTGAACGGGTAAGTTTTCACAGTAACGGCATTGATATTGGCACAGATAAACGTATCGATTTCTCGCGCTGTACACGCTGGCAACCGGAAGCGCTTTTTCTAAGCCACACACGAATAAAACAGATTGATTGGCAACATCTTGCGCAAATGACACAGGCCAGTGTCATACAAAGTTCGTCACTATTTTATTTTCATGGCGATAATATTTTCTACCAGGAAATGAGCCGCCTGCTGCAATTACACCGAAAGCAGCTTATATCAGCGCTAAATACAGGGAATTGCGCTGGGATTGAAAAGGGAATAAGTGGATTGCTGGGTTTAGGTATTGGACTAACACCATCCGGTGATGATTATCTGGCGGGCCTGAGTGCTGTTTTATTTATTACCGGGCATCCAGCGCGGAAATATAGAGATGTTTTTATTGTCGCTATCGAGAGAGAAAAACATAAAACCACGCAGCTAAGCGCTATTACGCTGCGTGAAGCTATTGACCAACGTTATCGTGAAACTATTTATGGTTTTATTTATCAGGTGGTCAATGGTGATTTAGAAAATATTCAGCAGTCTATTAACGAAATTAAAAAAATAGGATCGAGTTCAGGATGCGACATGCTTTGCGGCATGGCGGATGCCTTCGCTTTGACCAAAATTAACGGAGGAAATTATGTCGACCAGGATTGTAATTAAAAAGAATACCTATTTTGATTCTGTCTCACTGATGTCCATTTCAACCAAAGCCAACCAGCTTGACGGTGTGGAACAGGCATTTGTCGCGATGGCGACCGAGATGAACAAAGGGGTTTTAAAAAACCTCGGTCTGTTAAACGACGAACTCGAACAGGCCAAAAATGGCGACCTGATGATTGTGATTAAAGGCGCGAGCGATACGGCGAACGACGCCACTCTTGAAGCCATTGAAGGGCTCTTCACCCGCAAAGACAGCGGCAATTCACGCCACGAATCTCGTTATGCAACACTTTCCAGCGCGCATCAAAATATCCCTGAAAGTAACCTCGCGGTGATTTCGGTCAATGGTGCGTTTGCTGCCCGTGAAGCACGTCAGGCGCTGGAAAACGACCTCAACGTGATGCTCTTTTCCGACAACGTTTCCCTTGATGACGAACTGGCACTCAAGCAGCTTGCACACAGCAAAGGGCTGCTGATGATGGGGCCAGACTGCGGCACTGCGATTATCAACGGTGCAGCGCTGTGCTTTGGTAACGCGGTACGCCGTGGCTCAATTGGCATTATTGGTGCGTCCGGTACTGGCAGCCAGGAGTTGAGCGTACGTATCCATGAGTTTGGCGGTGGAATTTCACAACTTATCGGCACCGGTGGGCGTGATTTAAGCGAGAAAATCGGCGGCATCATGATGCTCGATGCAATCCAGATGCTGGAAGATGACGCGCAAACTGAAGTGATTGTTCTGGTTTCTAAACCGCCTGCTGAAGCGGTAGCCCGTAAAGTGCTGGAGAGGGCTAAAGCGTGCCGCAAACCGGTTGTGGTTTGCTTCCTCGGCACTAAAGAAGCACGTGAGGATGAAGCAGGTTTGCAGTTTGCCCGCGCCACGAAAGAGGCCGCGCTGAAAGCCGTTCTGCTGACCGGAATCAAAAAAGAGTCGCTGGACTTACACCCGCTTAACTGGCCGCTGATTGAAGAAGTACGTGCGCGCATGAAACCTGAACAAAAGTACATTCGTGCGCTGTTCTGCGGCGGCACGCTGTGTGACGAAGCGATGTTTGCGGCACTGGAAAAATACCCGGACGTCTACAGCAATATCCAGCCGAACCCTGAATATCGCCTCAAAGACGTCAATGTCAGCGTCGCCCACACCTTCCTCGATTTTGGCGATGACGATTTCACCAACGGCAAACCACATCCGATGATTGACCCAACCAACCGTATTAGCCGCCTGTTGCAGGAAGCGCGTGACCCGGAAGTGAGCGTGATTGTGATGGACTTCGTTTTGGGCTTTGGCTCCCATGAAGACCCTGTTGGTGTGATGCTCGACGCCATCAAAGAAGCGAAAGCCATTGCTGCCCGTGAAGAACGTAACCTGGAAATCCTGGGCTACGTGTTGGGCACCGATTTGGACACGCCATCGCTTGAAAAGCAGTGCCAAATGCTGACGGATGCGGGCGTTATCTGGGCAAGTAGTAGCACCAACACCGGTTTGCTTGCACGTGAGTTTGTTTGCAAGGAGAAAGCACAATGAGTTTATTCAACCAACCGCTAAATGTGATTAACGTCGGCATTGCAATGTTCAGCGATGATTTGAAAAAGCAGAGCGTTCCTGTGACGCAACTGGACTGGACGCCACCGGGGCAGGGTAATTTAGCTGTCGTTAACGCGCTCGATTCCATCGCAGCTCCGGCACTTGCCGAGAAAGTAGCAGCAGCAAACAAACTGGCCGTTGAGCGCATCATCCAGTCACAGCCTGTTCTGGTGGGTTACGACCAGGCGATTAACGTGGTTCCGGGCATGACGCGCAACACCATTCTTCACGCCGGGCCGCCTGTAGCCTGGGAAAATATGTGTGGCGCGATGAAAGGCGCGGTAACGGGCGCACTGGTGTTTGAAGGGCTGGCGGCAAATATTGATGAGGCCGCGCAGCTTGCCGCTTCCGGCGAAATCATCTTCTCGCCATGCCACGAACACGACTGCGTGGGTTCTATGGCGGGCGTGACGTCTGCCTCAATGTTTATGCATATCGTCGAGAACAAAACCTACGGCAACCGCGCATATACCAACCTCAGCGAGCAGATGGCGAAGATCTTGCGCATGGGCGCTAACGACCAGAGCGTGATCGACCGTCTTTTCTGGATGCGTGATGTGCTCGGCCCCATGCTGCGCGATGCGATGAAACTGGCGGGTGAAATCGACCTGCGTTTGATGCTGGCGCAAGCACTGCATATGGGCGACGAGTGCCACAATCGCAACAACGCGGGCACCACGTTGCTGATTCAGGCGCTGACGCCGTGGATTATTCAGACCAGCTTCACCGTGGCGCAGCAGAAAGAAGTGTTCGATTTTGTCGCCAGCAGCGATTACTTCTCCGGCCCGACGTGGATGGCGATGTGCAAAGCGGCAATGGACGCGGCGCACGGTATCGAATACAGCACCGTGGTTACCACTATGGCGCGTAACGGCGTGGAGTTCGGCCTGCGCGTGAGCGGCTTGCCGGGGCAGTGGTTTACCGGCCCGGCGCAGCAGGTGATCGGCCCGATGTTTGCTGGCTACAAACCGGCAGATTCCGGGCTGGATATCGGCGACAGCGCAATCACCGAAACCTACGGCATTGGCGGTTTTGCGATGGCGACGGCTCCGGCGATTGTCGCGCTGGTGGGCGGCACCGTGGATGAAGCTATCGATTTCTCACGCCAGATGCGTGAAATCACGCTGGGCGAAAACCCGAACGTCACCATTCCATTGCTGTCGTTTATGGGCATCCCAACCGCCATTGATATTACGCGTGTGGGCAACAGCGGTATTTTGCCGGTTATCAACACGGCCATTGCCCACAAAGATGCGGGCATCGGCATGATTGGCGCCGGGATTGTCCATCCGCCGTTTGAATGTTTTGAGAAGGCTCTGCTCGCCTTTGGTGAGCGTTACTCTTTCTGAGGGATACCCCGATGACAAACGTTAAGCTTGAGTGGAAACGCGGTGACTGGGCGGCATATTTCGGGTTGATGACCAACAACCTGACCAACTTGCTGACCATGATGGGGTTACTCATTTTTGTAGTGGGTATTCCGACTGAGATTGTTTACGGGCGCATTGCGCCAGCCTTCGGGCTGGCGGTGCTGGTAGCGAGCATTTGCTACGCCTGGTTTGGCCTGCAACTGGCGAAAGAGACAGGGCGAAAAGATGTAACCGCACTGCCTTCCGGGCCAAGTGCGCCGTCTATCTTTACCGTGACGTTTTTGGTGCTGATGCCGGTATACCAGCAAACTGGTGATGCCGAATTTGCGATTCAGATTGGCCTGGTGTGGTGTTTTGTTGAAGCGATGATTCTGGTGGGTGGTTCGTTCCTTGGCGAAACCATCCGCAAGATGATCCCGCGTACCGTTCTGCTGTCGTGTTTGTCGGGCTTAGGTTTATTGCTGCTGGCGATGAACCCAATGCTGCAAGCGTTTGAAGCGCCGACGGTTTCCTTCATCGTGCTGCTGCTTATTTTCATTAACTGGTTTGGCAAAAAGCCGATTTTCGCCCGCATTCCAACTGGCTTATTGCTGTTGGTTGCCGGTACTGCGCTGGCGTGGGTTTCTGGCCTGCAAAGCCCGGAAGCCATCAAAGCCTCGATGTCATCATTCGGCTTTAACCCGCCATCGATTCATGTCGATAGCTTCCTGCAAGGCTTGCCGCACGCGCTGCCTTATCTGGCATCGGCAGTTCCGTTGGGGCTTGCTAACTACATTTTCGACCTGGAAAACATCGAAAGCGCCCACGCAGCGGGTGACGAATACAACACCCGCAAAGTGATGCTAACCAACGGCCTTGCCTCCACGCTCGGTTGCCTGATGGGGAACCCGTTCCCGGTCACGGTGTACGTTGGCCATGCGGGCTGGAAAGCGATGGGTGCGAGTATCGGCTACACGCTGGCGTCCGGTGTGACGATGTTTATCGTGCCGTTGTTTGGCCTCGGTGCATTCATGCTCGCCATTATTCCGATGACTGCCATTGTGCCAATTCTGGTGTTTATCGGCGTGGTGACGGCAAACCAGGTGGTGCGAGAGACACCGAAAATAGAGGTGCCGGTTATCTTCATCTGCTTGTTCCCGTGGATAGCTAACTGGGCGCTGACCATGGTGAATAGCGTGATGGCCGCGGCCGGGACGTCGGCTGCGAAAATCGGCCCGGAAGCGCTGGCGCATAAAGGGGTGTTTTACCAGGGACTGGTGCATCTGGGGAACGGGGCACCGCTCGCCAGCATGTTGTGGGGTTGCGTGGCAATCTTCGCGATTATCAACAAGCCGTTACGCGGTGCGGTGGCTGCGGTTGTCGGTGCGTTGCTGGCACTGTTTGGCGTGATTCACGCGCCGATGGTCGGCTTTGCGCAGGGCAGTTCGCTGATGTTTGTCACCGCGTATTTGATGATGGGCGCGATGTTTGTGGTGAAGCACGTGCTCGACCGCCGTGAAGCGGCTTCTGAGGTTGTGACCTCGGTATAAAAAATGGCGGATGACGCGTACTTATCCGCCCTACGGTTTTGTAGGGTGGATAAGCCTCAGGCGGCATCCACCGGCCTTTGCCCTACAAGGATAAAAACAATGAAACAGCTCGTGGTTGTGGCAATTGGCGGCAACAGCATCATCAAAGATAACGCCAGCCAGTCGGTTGAACATCAGCAAGTCGCGGTTAAAGAAGTGGCCCAGACGGTGCTGGAAATGCTTTCGTCGGATTACGACATCGTGCTGACGCACGGCAACGGCCCACAGGTGGGGCTGGATCTGCGCCGAGCGGAAATCGCCCATGAGAAAGAGGGATTACCGCTCACGCCACTGGCTAACTGTGTGGCAGATACCCAGGGCGGCATCGGCTATCTGATACAGCAGGCGCTGAATAACCAGTTGGGGAAACACGGAGACAAAAAAGCGGTCACCGTGATAACTCAAGTGGAAGTGGACAAAAACGACCCAAACTTCGCCCATCCGACCAAGCCGATTGGCGCGTTCTTTAGCGCAGAGCAGTGCGAAGCGCTGAAAATCACGCATCCCGACTGGCAGTTTGTGGAAGATTCCGGGCGCGGATACCGCCGCGTGGTGGCCTCGCCGGAACCGAAACGGATTGTTGAAGCCGATGCCATCAGCGCGCTTATCAAACAAGGCTTTGTGGTGATTGGCGCGGGTGGCGGTGGCATTCCGGTTGTTCGTAGCGAACAGGGCGATTACCAAAGCGTTGATGCGGTTATCGACAAAGACCTGTCAACGGCGCTGCTGGCCCGCGAAGTGAACGCTGACATTCTGGTGATCACCACTGGCGTGGAGAAAGTGTGTGTTCACTTTGGCAAACCAGAACAACGAGCACTCGATGAAGTCACGGTTGAACAGATGGCGCGTTTTAGCGATGAAGGCCACTTCCCGCCTGGCAGCATGCTGCCAAAAATTACCGCCAGCCTTGCGTTCCTGCGCAACGGCGGCAAGCGCGTGATTATCACCACCCCGGAAAAATTATCCGTCGCCCTGCGTGGCGAAACGGGCACGCATATTGTGAATGACTAAGAGTGGGAGAACTCAATGAATAATGCAGAAAAAAGCCGCCGTGAATTTTTAAGCGGCGGCGGCAAAGTGGCGGCGGCCTGTGCGCTCTTTGGCGCGACCGGCTCGATGGCGTATGCTGCGAAACCAGCCTCCATCGCCTGTGAAACGGACAACCGCATGAGCGCCATTAAAGAATCCCATTACTACCTCGACAACGTGCTGCTGGAGGCGGGTTTTAGCCGCGACGGACAGACTATTGTTGGCACGCAAACCGAGTTGAAAACGCTGGAAATTAAAGACGGCAAAATTGCGGCACTGCTCGCAAATAAACAGCATCCCGATGCCACCCTTGCCCATTACGATGCGTCAGGGAAACTGCTGCTGCCAGCGATGCGCGATATGCACATCCATCTTGATAAAACCTTCTACGGTGGCCCATGGCGTGTACACAACCGCCCGGCGGGAACCACCATTCTGGACATGATTGCCCTCGAGCAAAAACTCTTGCCGGAACTGCAACCGGTCACACAGGAACGCGCGGAAAAGCTGATTGATTTGATTCAGTCGAAAGGCTCGACCATAGCTCGTAGCCATTGCAACGTTGAGCCAGTTTCCGGGCTGAAAAACCTCGAGAATCTGCAAGCGGTTCTGGAACGCCGTAAGTCTGGTTTTAGCTGTGAAATTGTCGCGTTTCCTCAGCATGGTTTGCTGCACTCGAACTCCGTTGCGTTGATGCGCGATGCAATGCAAGCGGGCGCTCACTACGTGGGTGGGCTTGACCCGACTAACGTCGATGGGGCGATGGAAAAATCCTTAGATGCTATGTTCCAGATAGCCATCGACTACAAAAAGGGCGTCGATATTCACCTGCATGAAACCAGTCCGGCGGGCATTGCGGCGGTGAATTACATGGTTGAAACGGTGGAGAAAACTCCTGAGCTGAAAGGCAAATTGACCATCAGCCACGGTTTTGCACTGGCGATGATGAACGAACAAGAAGTTGATGCGATTGCTACGCGTATGGCAGCGCAACAAATTACTATCGCGTCAACGGTACCGATTGGCACCATGCATATGCCACTCAAGCAGCTACAAGAGAAGGGTGTGTTTGTGATGACCGGCACCGACAGCGTTATCGACCACTGGTCGCCGTATGGCCTGGGCGACATGTTGGAGAAAGCGAATTTATATGCGCAGCTTTATATGCGTGTGAGTGAGCTAAACCTTTCGCGCTCGCTGGCGATTGCCACCGGAAATGTGCTGCCGCTTAATGACAAAGGCGAGCGTGTGTGGCCAAAAGCGCAGGATGAAGCCAGCTTTGTGCTGGTGGATGCCTCATGTTCTGCCGAAGCCGTGGCACGTATCTCTCCACGAACCGCGACATTCCATAAAGGGAATCTGGTTTGGGGTGAACTTAGCGTGTAGTGAGCTAGGCTTACTGATCTCACGCTGTCAGATTGACTGCGTGAGATGTAAATAAGAAGCCGCTCTATGAGCGGCGACGTGAATATTAGCTCCTCCAGAATGTCCTCGAAAACAGAATCAACACCGGATAGATCTCCAGTCGGCCCAATAACATAGCCGCACACATTAAGTATTTTGCACTATCGCTCAACGTACCAAATCCTGCGGCAGTTTCGCCAAACCCTAAGCCCATGTTGTTAATACAGGCCGCTACGGTGGCGAATGAGGTTAACAGGTCATATCCCTGCAAGTTCAGCATCCAGATAAAAAAGCAGGTGCACACGACATAGAGGAAGAAAAAACTCCACACGGAACGCAGCACTCTGTCGTTAACGGGCGAGTTACCAATCCGAATACTCATGATGGCGCGCGGGTGAGCCAGTTGATGTACTTCATGGCGGGTTTGCTTAAATAACACCAGGAAACGCAGCGCTTTAATCCCGCCGCAGGTTGACCCTACGCATCCGCCAAAGAAACTGGCGGACAGCAGCAGAACAATAGTGTGTACCGGCCAGGAAGCGTAATCGCTGGTTGAAAGGCCGTTATCGGTAATCATTGAACTGGTCAGGAAAAAGGCATGAACGAACGAGGCGGGTAGGGCGTACATTCCTGCGCGCCAGACTTCCAGTGTGATGATTAAAATCACAATGCTTGCCACCATCAGGAAGAATCGCAACTCCGCACTCTTGAGAAACGGCTTAATACTGCGACGTGCCAGGGCGACAAAATAGAGGGTGAAGTTGATGGCTGAGAGCAATGAAAAAGCCCCGGCGACAAGCTCAATAGCATAGCTGTTGTAAAAGCCGATACTTTCGGTGCGTGTAGAAAAGCCACCTAATGAGACGGTGGAAAGGCCATGACAAAGCGCATCAAAGAACGGCATTCCGGCAAGTTTGTAGGCAATTGTGCAGGCAGCACCCAGCAGCAAGTAAGTCAGCCACAAACTTTTGGCAGTATCAGCAAGACGTGGCGTAAGGCGCTCTTCTTTAAATGGCCCGGGCATTTCGGATTGATAAAGCTTCATTCCCCCAATACCCAGAAGCGGCAATACTGCCACAGCAAGCACGATGACACCGAGGCCGCCGATAAAGTTGAGCTGGGCGCGGTAATAGAGGATTGATTTTGGTAATAGGGAGACATCGTTAAAAACAGTGGCTCCGGTAGTCGTTATCCCCGAAACCCCCTCAAACATGGCATCAGCTAAAGATACGTTATAGCTGTCATCCAGCCACAGCGGCATGGCGCTGATTACTGAAAAAAGCAGCCAAAACAAAACGATGATAATAAAGCCATCGCGGGTTTCGAGTTGAATATTAGACCGGCCAGTCATCACCCAGGCCAGGCTTCCCAGTGTAAAAGTGATGAGAAAGGTATAAAGAAAACCGAACAGGCTGCGTTCTTTTTCAATTAAAGCCAGCAACATTGGCGGGATCATCGTCAGGCTGTAGAGAACAACTAAAAAAGCGCACAGATGAATCACAATTCTAAAACGGGTTGATATATACATCAGAGAAACCCAGATACCTGTGTTATTCAGGTATATCAATCAGGTACGGATGGCAAAGTATAGGGTATTTTGGGTAGGAAAGGTTATCTGGCTTTATTGTGAAGGGAAGCGTTGTTAAATGGGCAACACAGGGGGTGCCCATTTAGAAGACAGGTTATTTCTTCTTGTATACGTTTGCGGTGCCGTGAATTTTATTCTCGGTATCTGCAGAAGTTACAACATAAAACTGACCACCCAGCTCATCGGCTTTCTTGGAGAGTTCTGCTTTGGCATCAGATGGTGACATTTCACCACTGGTGGTGATGGTACCTACTTTTACATACTGATCTTTATGGTCGTTATAGGCTTCTTTCGTCAACAGTTCTGCTGACAATGCACTGAATGATACTGCACCCAAAGTTAACGCTACCAATACACCCTTAGCTATCTTCATGACGAACCTCATCTTTGCTTATGGTAGATAAATTGTTTTCCCTACCTTTAGACTATGGTTCAGAACTGTATTTCTCGCCAACTAGGGAAAGAAAAATTTTGTTCAAAAATAGATGTATAAGAGATTGTTCAGTATTGAAAAGTATGATTATTGCTAACCTTATCTGAGAACAGCAGATAAAGGGTGAATGGGCACCATTCACCCTTCGCCGGGTTTACGACGTTACTTGCTCTGTTACAGGCGCTACTGAAGCCTCTTTTTGCGATTTACTGGCCTGTTCTTCACGATATTTCAGGTTATCCCAGATGCGGAAGAACGGGTAATACATCACCAGCGAAATCCCGAGATTGACGATTTGCAGCACGGAACCTGAAATATGCCCGCCGGTCGCCAGGTATCCGCTGACCACGATCGGTGTAGTGAACGGCAAGGCAATACCCGCAGGTTTGGCGACAAGCCCGGTGGTCATTGCTATATAAGAAACAATCACTAATACAACAGGGGTAAGAATAAACGGTACGACCAGATATGGGTTCATCACAATAGGAATGCCAAATACCATCGGTTCGCTGATGTTAAACAGGCTACCGGGGGCGGCGATTTTACCCAATTGTTTCATCTGCGCACTGCGACTGCGGATCAGCATAAATATCACCAGTCCGAGTAGGGCACCGGTGCCGCCAGGGGCAATCCACAAGTCATAAAATTGTTGAGTGATGATATGCGGAATAGGCAAACCGTTCTGGAATGCTTCGAGGTTCTCCGACATATTGCTCAACCAGACCGGACGGATAAATACCAATACGATAGTGTCGCCATGCAGGCCCAGCATCCACAGAATACCAATCAGCAATACCGAGATAATCATACCTGGCAGTGAACCGCCGACATGACTCATAGGGATACCAACCAGTTCGGTAATCATCGTATTGATGTCGCCAAATGGTGTTGCCTCAACCAACAGTCGCAGTGCCAACACTACCGCTAAAACGCAGAAGCCTGGGATCAACGCAAGGAAGGATTTAGCTACCGCTGGCGGCACGCCTTCCGGCATACGGATAACCAGATTACGATTGTTGATAAAGCGGTAAATTTCGGTTGAAAGCAGTGCGATAAGGATGGCAACAAACAATCCCTGGCTGCCAATTTGCCCCATCGGCATTACGCCTTTCACTAATTGTGCCGCACCGCCCGTAGTGGGTGTAAACATGATGTGCTGCGGAATGGTCATGATAAACGCAACCAGAGACACGGCACCGGCAGTCAACGGATCGATAGTGCGGTACTTTTCTGCCAGGCGATAAGCGATACCAAAGGCGGAGATAATCGCCATGATGTCGTAGGTAGCCTTAACCGGATAGAGCACTTTTTCCTGCCAGGTTGGGCCGAAAAAGTCGCTCATCATTTGGGCATAACCCGGTATCGGCAGATAAGCAAAAATAAGGAAGAACGAGCCAATCAACATAAATGGCATATTCAGAATGATACCGTCACGCACCGATAGCACATGCTTTTGCCCGGCAATTTTTAGCGCGGTTGGCAGTACATATTTTTCGATAATAGATTTGTTCATAGACACCCCCTGCCCGGATACCCTTCATACTTCAAGCCGTAGGTGCGTTGGCTGCACCCGCGCGCGCCAGTCACATAGTTAGCTATGCTCCTGGGGACTTACGGGCTGGCCGCCTTCCTGCAACTCGAATTATTTTGGGTAGAATTATAATTTTATTTAGTCGTAGGTCGGATTAGCGTAGCGACATCCGACAACGCTGGTTTAAACGTTAAACTGCGGCAGCCACGCTTTATTGATACTTAGCACTTCATCGACCAGCGCAGACGCCAGATTGACATCAGCGACCAGTGGATTGGCCACCAATGCCAGTAACGCTTTTTGCTTATCGCCGTGAACCGCCGATTCAATGGTCAAACGTTCAAAATCTTTAACTTGCTGAGTCAGGCCGTTCATCAGCAGCGGTAATTTCCCAAAGGCCAGCGGATGTGCGCCAAGGGCGTCAATCAGGCAGTTGGTTTCAATCACTGCGTCGTCTGGTAACCCCTGAATTGCACCGTTGTTAGCGGTATTCACCACCATTTCCATACCGAGATTGTTGTGTAAGGCGTTAATCAATTGCACCGCAACCTCGGAGTAGAACGAGCCGCCGCGCTGGCTAAGTTCTTCCGGTTTTTTATCGAGGTTTGGATCGGCATAGAGCTTAAACAGTGACTCTTCCACCTTCATGACCAGCTCGGCACGAGTGCCTTTGGTGGCGGCATCAGAGAGTTCATCTTCCAGCATGGTGCGCGTTTGCCAGAAGTAACGGTGGTAAGGGCAGGGAATGGCACCTAATGCGCGCAGCAAATCCGCAGGCCATGGAATCGCTTTAATGTTGTTCATGGAAAGCTGCTCGCCATCGCACAGCATTTCAATAACTTCGTCGGTGGCATCGCGTCCGTTTGCCAACACTTTATGCACCCAAACCATATGATTCAGGCCCGCAAAACGGAGCGAAACTTTGTCATGAGGCAGTTTTAGCATGTCGGCAATCATATGGTGCATTGTCACCGGCACATTACACAGACCGATGATTTTTGCTTTGCTATAACGTGATACCGCTTCGGTCACAATGCCGGCCGGATTGGTGAAGTTGATAATCCACGCATCCGGGGCGAGACGCTCCACGCGGTGGGCAATATCGAGCATTACTGGAATGGTACGTAATGCTTTCGCAAAACCGCCAACCCCCGTCGTCTCCTGGCCGAGAAGCTTGTGGCTCAAACCCAGGCGTTCATCGGCGGCGCGGGCGGGAAGTTGCCCCACACGCAGCTGCGTTAAGACAAAACTGGAACCTTTGATGGCTTCGTCAGCGTCAAAATGTACGGATACCTTGACGGACTCCAGCCCATTTCTGTCGAGCATGCGACGGGCGAGGGCGGCAATAATATCGACTTTCTGGCGACCCGCTTCTACATCCACCAATGCCAGTTCCGCCATTGGCAGTGAAGCATGGCGTTCAATCAATCCTTCAATCAACTCCGGGGTATAACTGCTTCCCCCGCCAATAACGGTAATTTTCATCTTGTTCTCCGCCTGTCTCAGGCCATTAGGGCGAGGGCTTTATCCAGCACGCGATCGCCGCGCATGGTGCCGTAATCCATCATATCTATCACCGCGACAGGTTTCCCCAGCGGTGTGGAAAGCTCGGTCAGGCGCTGTAATTCGTACTGTACTTGCGGGCCAAGCAATACCACGTCGGCATGGCGCAATTGGCCTTCAATTTCGGATACCGGGATGGCGTCAATTTCGATTTCCAGAGAACGCTTCGTCGCTTCGGTACGCATTTTTTGTACCAGCATGCTGGTGGACATCCCCGCAGCACAGCACAACATGATTTTTTTCATTACAACTTCCCCCTCATTTGAAAACATATTTCATACATTAGCTGTTTTAATTAGCATGTATGAAAATTATTTTCATGAGTGTGATCACTGTTGGATTATTTCCAGATGGCACAGAGGCCGGATGAATATGTGATCTCTATAGGAAAATGGATATGGATGGCGAGCGTTGTAGAGAATAATGTGTACGTGAATGAGATGGATTGAAAAATAATTTCAAACATTTATGATGCTTTTAACGAGCAGTTAATGCCGACATTAGGACGCCTCCTGTTATGGATATTGTTTACCAACTGGTACACGGGTTATCTGGCCTGCCTGCGCAAGAATCTCGTCTGGCACGCTTTTTCCTCGATAACTTCGCGCAAATACCCGAAGCAACGATGGAAGAGTTAGCGACAAAGGCAGGGGTGAGCCCTGCCACGTTGCAGCACTTTGCGCGCAGCATTGGCTGTGACGATATCAATGATTTTATCGGCCAGGTGCGCCATCAACAGCAGGAGAACAATCTGCAAGTTCCCGCAGCCCCTATGCTGGGCGATGCTGCCTGGGTAGATCCGGGTGCACTGAAAGCGCTGGCCCTTAACGCTGGTATTGGTAGCGAAATACTCGACAGGTTTTCGCACTCAATAGGGCGTGAGAATAACGGGGATATTCTCGGCCAGATCCGCAACCGCCTGAATGACTTCAGCCAGCAAGAATCACGCGTGGCGCAGACCATTCTTGATGATGTCTCTTTTGCTGCCTCGGCCACCATCGACCAGCTTGCGACGGCTGCTGGGGTTAGCCCGGCAACTATTACCCGATTTGCCAGAGCTTCGGGGTGTGACGATATCCGTGATTTACGTATGAAACTGGCGCAAGCCAGTACACCGGTAGCCGGTGGTGATATGGCTTTGCCATGGCGTGAAAAACTGAACAAGCTGCAAAATGCACTAAATTCACAGTTCTGCGAACTGCAACCCGCAGTCATCAATCAGGCAGTTGTTCGTTTAAAACAGGCGAAAGCGGTGCATATTTTCAGTGCCAGTGCGGCAGATACGCCTTTTGCGAGCCTGTTGCAATATCGCCTGCTGACTCAGGGCTATCCGGCCAATATTTGTCAGGACCCAGCGCTGATGAGTATTACTGCATCGATGCTTGGTGCCGGACAAGTGTTGGTGGTTTTTGCAGGATCTGCACCAGAAAATGCACTGATTGCGGCGGCGCATCAGGCGCGTCGGCTGGGTGCTGAAATCATTTTCATTGGCCGGGATAGCGGCTCATTTATTCACAGCGACGATATTCTTTTGCCGCTAACAGAAGTGCGCTACGGTTCGTTGTTAATTATTGATTTGCTTTGTGAAGGGATTGATAGCTGAGCCGATGGCATAAATGTCGGGTGTCGCGAATGCTAACCCGACCGGCAAACTATTTGATCAAAAGGCTGTTTCCAACGTTTCGAGAACGTTGTACTGCTCATCAACCAGTAAGAGCGCTTTCCATTTGTCGAATGTCAGGCACGGATGGGAAGTGCTGAAGACCAGAATATCCCCCACCTGCACATCAGCACCGGCTTTGAGTTTCAGCATGGCATGTTGATCCATGATGCCGGTGGTTTCGATGGCATTAGCTACCAGTTCCAGTGATTTTCCCGCTCGGTAATGCGCAACAGGCTGCGGTAAACCTGCGTCAAAAGCGCTGTCTCGTTTGCCAAAATTCACAATCGCGCGGTCGCTTTCCGGTACGGATTGCACCATTGCAACCAGCTCCAAAGCCGAGACTAAATCTCCCCCAAGATCACAGGCGACTTTATCGCGCGCCATAAGCTCGTCCTGTGCTTGCTGGTAAATACCGGCATCGTGCGTGATGTAACAACCAGGGCGGATAACAATGCGGCAGTTTGCCGGTTTTTTCGCGACCAGCCAGACATTACATACCACGTCATACCAAACAGAACCGGCACCCGTGAGGATAAATTCCCCGTCAACATATTGCTCTAGCTGGCAGGCGAGTGCCGCGGCGTCGCGCAGCAATGCTTCCACTTTCGGCTGCGGGTTTTCGCCGTGCAGCACGCCTTCATACAGTTCCAGGCCGCGTAAGCGCAGACCCGGGAGTATAGAAATTTCCTCGGCCAGGGTTTGTGCCTGTTCAGTCGTGCGGCAACCACAGCGCCCACCAGGTACCCCCAGTTCAATCAAAACATCAAGCCGCTGGTTATTCGCGCTAAAGAAAGCAGAAAGCGCTTTTGCATTGGCAAGACTGTCAACACAGCATAGGTAATCGACATCCGGGTAATGAGCTTTTAGCTGTGAGACCAGCTGCATATTTGCTTTGCCGACCAACTGGTTAACCATCAACACTCGTTTGATACCGCTAACCATCGCAATGCTTGCTTGCCAGGCGCTGCCGACACCTACCGCCCAGGCCCCCGCTTGCTGCTGTTGTTGAAAAATCCACGGTGTCATGGTGGTTTTCCCGTGAGGGGCCAGGGAGACACCGCGCGTATCTGCGTAGCGCTGCATCCACTGAATATTGTTCTCCAGCGCGCCTTTTTTGATAACGGCTGCGGGTAAACAAATGTCTTCGTTGAGGATATTAGCAGGGGTAAACATCAAGGCTGATTTGTGTAGGACGAGGTTAGCGTTCTGGTATTTCATAACATTATTCCTTTGTGATTTTCATTTCTTTCAGACAATGTATCATTTGTAATTTAATGAAAAATATATGTTTTATTAAAAATAATGTGCTTAATTGAATAAAAGTATCATAACTTCATAGGGGTTTTGAGTAGTCTTCCACTGTTTTTTACGCTTGTAAATGGTTAACTTTAATCCAGAACATAACGGGGGTTAGGAAGACATGAAGTTCGATTACTTGTTCAGGAATGTCACGGTTATCGATGGAAGCGGTGGAGCGCAATATCGTGCTGATGTTGCGGTGCAGGGCGATCGCATTGTGGAAATCGCGCCAATGATCAGCGGCTCGGCACATGAAGAAATTGATGGTAACGGCCGAGTGCTGGCGCCTGGTTTTATTGATGTTCATACCCACGATGACATTAACGTTATCCGGATGCCGGAGTACCTGCCAAAAATTAGCCAGGGTATTACGACAGTGATCGTCGGCAATTGCGGAATCAGTGCCGCCACGGCGACCATGAAGGGTAATGTGCCTGACCCGATGAATTTGCTCGGTGAAGTGGAACACTTCATCTACCCAACGGTTGCCGCCTACGCGCAAGCCGTAGAGCAAGCTAAGCCCGCGGTTAACGTCGGCACATTAATTGGCCACACGGCGCTGCGTAATAATCATATGGATGACTTGTTCCGCGCCGCCACAAGCGAAGAAATTAGCGCCATGCGCGCGCAGCTTCGTGAGGCGTTGCAGCAGGGCGGTCTAGGGTTAAGTACTGGTCTTGCCTATGGCAGCGCGTTCCATTCCACAACCGAAGAGGTGATGGCGCTCGCGGAAGAGTTGGCGGCGGGGAAAGGAATTTACACCACCCATTTGCGCTCGGAATTTGAGCCGATTCTTGAGGCGCTCGACGAGGCCTTTCGCATAGGTCGCCATGGCAAAGTGCCTGTCGTTGTTTCACATCATAAGTGTGCTGGAGCAAAGAACTGGGGGCGGACGGTTGAAACATTGAAACTATTCGACAAGGTGCGTCAGCAGCAGGATGTGTCTTGTGACTGTTATCCCTATTCTGCGAGCTCTTCTACGCTGGACCTGAAACAAATTACCGACGAATTCGACATTGTGATTACCTGGTCGGAACCGCATCCTGAAATTGCCGGGCAGTCGCTAAAACAGATCGCGCAAAACTGGTCGATGACGCTGACTGAGGCGGGGAAATTGCTGATGCCAGCTGGGGCGATTTACTACAACATGGACGAGCAGGACGTGCGACGTGTGTTGAGCTACCCGGTCACCATGGTCGGCTCAGACGGTTTGCCAAACGATCCGATGCCGCATCCGCGTTTGTGGGGAGCCTTCCCGCGCGTACTGGGTCACTACAGCCGTGATGAGAAGCTATTTCCGCTGACTGTTGCAGTGCATAAGATGACGGGAATGTCGGCTGCTCGTTTCCAGCTTGAGGGGCGCGGACTGGTGAAGTGCGGCTATTATGCTGATTTAGTGATGTTTGATGCTGAAACCGTGCGCGATGTGGCAAGCTTTAGCGATCCGCAACAACCGGCTGCTGGTATCGAAGCGGTAATGGTTAACGGTGTGATGAGTTATGGTCGGGATCAACAAGTTATCGGGCGTGCCGGGCGGTTCTTACGTCGCTAAAACGCACCTTCATTTCGCCCCTCTTTCGAGAGAATGAAAAAAATAAGGAACAACAATGAGCATTAAACGTTATGGAGTCGGTGGCAGCACTGGAACAGGCGGGCAGCACTTACCCTTCGCAAAAGCGGTAGAAGCGGGTGGTTGGCTTTATGTTTCCGGGCAAACGCCAATGAAAGATGGTGAAGTCGTTGAAGGTGGCATTATTGAGCAGTCGCGCCTGGCGATTCAGAACTGCGTGGACATCATGGAAAGTGCGGGCTACACCCTGGCCGATGTGGTGCATGTGAAGGTTTATCTTACCGACGCGCGCTATTTCCAGTCGTTTAACAAAGTGTTCGCTGAGTTCTTTGCCGAGCATCCGCCAGCTCGCGTCTGTTGTGTGGCTGACCTGGTGGTGGATTGTAAAGTCGAAGTGGATTTGACCTGTTATCGGGCAGACCGTTAAGGGTTAGTTCGCTCCTCCCTCTTCTTGAGGGAGGCACCCGGCAAGCCGCTAATCCCCCAGAGGCTGTCTGTCCGCACCACCCCGATGGCTATCCAGGGCAAGTTTGATGCGGCGCAGGCGGTCTTTGGTCTGGTTTTTATTGGCCATAGCCAGCTCCGTCGCCAACACATCTACCATTGCTAACATCGCATAGCGCGAGGTACTAGGCTTAAAAATATAGTCGTTTTCCCGCACTATCAGCGGCAGCACAATATCAGCGTTTTGCGCCAGCAGTGAGTCTTGCGGGGTGATGGCAATCACTTTTGCACCGTACTGCCGGGCGATAGCCGCACTTTCAATCACCTCTGGTGTGTATCCTCCCAGCGATAATGCCAGTACCACATCGTTGGGTGACACAGCCGAACACATCATTCTGACCAGCAGACCATCACTTTGGCTGACCACCGGAAGGCCAAGACGGAACAGGCGAAATTGTACTTCCTGGGCACAAATTGTGGAGCCACCGCCCATGCCGATAGCGAGAATTTGTCGGCTTTGGCCCAACCATTCCACCGCTTTGTTAAGCGAGTCGGTATCGAGCGCCCGGCGATTAATATCCAGCACATTAATGATAGTTTCGTAGATACCTTGCACGCCTTCGAGGTCAGGTACATCCAGAATAAAACGTTGCCCTACCGCCAGCGACTGTGCGAGTTTCACTTTTAGCTCGCGCACATCTTTGCAGCCAATCGCGCGTGCAAAACGGGTAATCGATGCCTGACTGGTATCTGTAAGCCGCGCCATTTCTGAAATTGATAAAGTCGTAGCTGATTGCACATCATCGAGAATAAATTGTGCAATACGCTTTTCTGTCGTGGTCAGCTCCACAAAACGATCGGTGATGCAGGAAATAATATCGATGGAAACAGACATGGCGCGTCCCTGAAAATGGTTAAAAATTGCTGGTACTTTGTACCACAAAAATCATTTGTTGTGGGATCAGCCTGAGTTCAACTGAGGTTTTATGGTTTGCGTGCTAACAGTCGCCTTGTTTTTAGATATGACCTTGTATTATTAATGGCTTGCAATTAATTATTAACACTTTGATACCTTAATGCCGCAATTATTCTCATTGAATTGATTAGTGTTTGTTAAAAATAAACAAAAAACCGTTTTGTTGTGTGCTAATAAGGCTGGTTTAATACTTGGGTATAGCCTGAAATAATTATTCTGCAGAAAGAACATCACCCGCAATGATGTTGGGGGGTATTGTCATTTCATTCGTTTCTGGTGATGTATTCATCGGTGACTGAGGTGTTACGAACGCCGTTGTGATATTTTCGATTGTACAGGTTGTTTTTTACAGAGTTTAGTTCTGATTTTTTATTTGTATTTATACGGAAAATGCTATCGAAAATAGAATGCCGTTGTATAGATTAAATTTTTTATCTTTGTTTTTAGATGGTAAGTCTGGCGACCACACTCTTTGTGCCATTTTTGCAGTAATGTCTGTTTGTTCTATTATCAAAATAGTTAATAAAAACCAACGGGTTTATATTACTGGGCTCAATCTAATTTTTTAAAATGCAATGCCAGCGATCTGCTGTCCCGGTCATTAATGCTCGAGATCTGGATAGTTACGTAGTCACTATCACCTGGAATAACCGCATCATGGAAATTAATGATACCCCCTTAGCTGAGAAAAGACTGGTTGCCAGATTTCTGGATATGTTCATCAAATTTGGTCTCATCCTCGCACTAGCCTCCTTCTGTTTTACTGTCATCTCGCCTTTTATGAATATGCTGCTGTGGGCACTTATTCTGGCGGTGACTCTCTATCCGCTTCATCAACGTTTTGCTGCGCGTATGGGGAATAAACAGGGATGGGCTGCGACCTTGCTGGTGTTGCTGGGGGTGTTGCTAATTGTTGTACCTACCATCGCGATGATTAGCTCCCTGGGTGATAGTGTCAGTGTGCTTATTACGAAAGTCACCAGCGATAGCCTGGTCATTCCGCAACCTTCGAATCGCCTGGTGGCAATACCGATTGTGGGCGAAAAAATCTATGTCGTGTGGATGAAGGCCGCGACAGATTTACCGGGTTTAGTTAAAAGTTATGGCCCGCAACTAGGTGAGATTACCCGCCAGGTTATTACCATTCTGGCTAGCATGAGTGGCGGTTTGATTGGCTTTGTATTCTCCTTTATCGTCGCCGGTATCATGATGGCCTGGGGTGCTTCAGGTGCGGCAAGTGCTACGAGTATCGCCACACGCATCACCGACGAAAGAAAAGGCCCGGCCCTGACTAAACTTTGCACCAATACCATTCGTGCCGTAGCGATGGGGGTTATTGGTGTTGCCTTCATTCAGGCGTTGCTGGCCGGTATTGTGATGGCGTTCGCTGGTATTCCTGCCGTGGGGATCTTCTTCGTTCTGGCTCTGATTCTGGGTATTGCCCAGGTACCGGTGATACTGGTTACCGCCCCGGCTATCGCGATTATGTGGATGACAGGCGACAACGGAACGGTGATGAATATCATTTTCACCATACTGCTGATTGTCGCCGGTATGGCGGACAATGTGCTGAAACCTTTGTTGTTGGGGCGTGGTGTAGATGTGCCAATGCCTGTGGTGCTATTGGGGGCGCTGGGAGGTATGGCGACCAACGGTATTCTCGGCATGTTTATTGGCGCGACCTTGCTCTCTATTGGTTACCGAATCTTCATGGCTTGGGTTAAGGAAGGTCCGTCTGGCCCGACGTTGAGCGGGCAAGATGCTCTGTGAAGACAGATTCAGGCGCCTCCTGATAACGGGGGGCGCAAGCCTGGTCTTGAGCGCGTGTACCACTCTGGGACCTGACTATAAAACTCCACAAGTTCCGGAGCTGGCGCAATGGCAGCCAGCGACGAAGAGTATGGCATCTGGCGTATCTCAGAGCAGTTATGACCAGTGGTGGATACAGCTTAATGACCCGACGCTTACGATGCTCGTCAACGAAGCCTTGCGGAAAAACCCCGACGTTAAAATTGCCGGTCTGCGCTTGCTTGAATCACGAGCACAGTTGGGGATTGCAGAAAGCTTACTCTCACCTCAGGCAACCATTGGCGATGGGCAAGTCATTACTGGCGGTCAACAACATAATGACCGTTACATCGCTAGCACCAATTATGGCGCGGGCTTTAACCTGGGATGGGAGATAGATTTCTGGGGCAAGTTCAAACGTGGTGTCGAATCTGCCGATGCGAGTTACTTCGCAACACTTGCGCAATATGACGATATTCAGGTGCTGATGGCGGCACAAGTCGCCCAGCTGTATGTGAATATCCGTACGCTTGAAGCGCGCCTGCAAATTACCCGCAGTAACGCCAAAATTCAGCAGCGTAGCCTGCAAATCACAGAACGTTTATTCCTCAGTGGCAACAGCGCTGAGCTGGATGTACAGCAGGCGAGAACCCAATATCTGTCAACTCTCTCAAGTCTTCCTCAACTGGAAACAACTCTGCGTCAGAGCCAGAACGCATTGAGCGTGCTGCTGGCGCGAAAACCTGGCCCGTTACCCGAAATGGTCGATAACACAGGGGTCCTTCCGAAGGGCAACCTCGAGCTGGTGTCGGAATTGCCTGCAGATTTGCTGCGCCGCCGACCTGATGTGCGAGCGGCTGAAAGGCAATTAGCGGCACAGTCAGCCTTGATAGGCGTGGCAGAAACTGAACTCTATCCATCTATTTCTCTTATCGGCAGCGTGGGAATTAGCGCCCGAAATGGCGGAAGTAGCACGCTCTCATGGGCTGCGGGGCCGACATTTAGTTGGAACTTGCTTGATCAAGGGCGACTGGGTAACCAGGTGTTGGTACAAGATGCGCGGTTCCTGCAACTGCATGAACGCTACCGGGATACGGTATTTCAGGCTGCACGTGAAGTGGATGATGCAGCCGTTGCTTACGCCAATGATAAACAAGAGATCGATCTGCTGACCCAAACTGGGCAAGCGGCAAACCGTTCTTTGGATATCGCCAACACCCAATATCGTGAGGGTATGGCTGACTTCCAGCGTGTACTGGATTCACAAAGAGCCTTGTTCAATCAACAGGAGCGGCTAGTGAATAGCCGTGGTGCCCTGATGCGTGACTTGATTACGCTCTATAAGGCTCTGGGCGGTGGTTGGGAGAAAGGGCGTGAGCGCCCACTGGTTGATAAGCAAACCGATGCTCATTTACGCCAGCGTGATAACTGGGTGCCTTTATTGGATGCCCCTTTGCCATCAGCAACGTTACCCAAAGAAGGTAAACAGCAATGACAGAATCCTCATCTCCGGCGGGGCAAGCCAGTCGACGTGGAGTGATAGGTCTCCTCGTGGTCATCATTTTATTGCTTTGCTGGTATCTGGCGGCGGACCGCCTCACGCCTTATACCTCTCAGGCAAGGATTCAGGCATTTGTTATCCCCATTGCTGCGGAAGTGGGAGGGCAAATCCAAAAGGTCTATGTTCGCGATAATCAGGAGGTCTCGCCGGGCGATAAGCTGTTTGAGCTTGATCCCGAGCCTTATGACATCGCGTTGGCTAAGGCTCGGTCGGACTATGAAACGGTGCTCAGTTCGGTCAAAGCCAATAATGAAACCATTGCCGCAGCCAAAGCGGGTTTACAGGCGGCGACAGCCGCTTATCAAAATGCGGCTAAAGACGCTGAACGTCAGGAGCGTTTGTATCGTGAAGATCCCGGCACCATCTCAGTTCGCCGACTCGAAGTGGCACAAGCCACGCGGGAAACCGCGCGTAGCCAGATGGCAGCCGCCGCTGCTGATGTGCGCCGAGCGACGGAAGCTGCGGGCGTTTCCGGGGAAAAAAACTCACAACTGCTGAGCGCTCGTTCCGCGGTGCAAAAAGCCGAACTGGACCGGAAAAATACCCTAGTTGTTGCGACCAACCGCGGGCTGGTAACGGATCTGCGCACTGATATCGGCCAGTTTCTTGGCGCAGGGGCACCAGTTATGACGCTGGTGGCGATAAACGATGTCTGGATTAGCGCGGATATGACCGAAAATAACATCGGCAACGTGAATATCGGTGATGAAGTCGCCATTTTGCTCGACAGCATGCCGGGGCATATTTTCAAAGGCCAGGTGCGCAGCATCAGTTATGGCGTAAGTGCTACACAAAGCCAGCCCGCAGGTGTTCTGCCTACGGTCGATAATAGCCGTGACTGGCTACGTCAGGCGCAGCGGTTCCCGGTGAAAATAGCTTTTGTTAAAGACGATTTCCCTCCGGTTAAAAACTTGCGGGTCGGTGGGCAGGCGGATGTATTGGTCTATGCCAATGGCGCTGGCGTAATGAGCTTCTTCGGTAGCATCTACATACGACTGATGAGCTGGTTCTCGTATATCTACTGAGGTAGGCCATGCATAACGGGGATCGTGCGGTACTGAGAATTGGAGTGGGATCGGCCATTGCGGCGCTGGTCTGCTACGGCCTTGCACTACCGATGCCGCATTTGGGCTGCATTATGGCCTGGATTGTGTTGTGTCAGGGGAAACCTTTGCCCATCAAAAAGGGGATTATTGTTGGCTTAGTGCTAACGATGACCATGATTGGTGGCGTGCTGATGGTGCCTTTACTGACGCACTACCCGTTATCTGCATTGCTGTTTACGGCGCTGCTGCTTTATCTGCTGATGCTGATGGGGCTTAGAGGGAAGGGAACCCAGGCCATGCTACTGACGACGGCCATTACCATCATTCCGATTGCCGGACTCATCGAGCAGTCACTCGCTATTGGTATTGCTCAAATGATGGGGCTTGGCATCATCATTGGTACGGTGGTTAACCGGTTTGCGTTAATACTGTTCCCGCCGCAGGCCACACCTGCCTCAGCAGCTAAGGCTCTACTGCCTCCTGAATCTCCACACCAGCTGGCTTTACGTGCAGTGCTTATTGTATTGCCGGTGTGGTTGTTAGCATTAAGCAATCCTGCGTTTTATATCCCGGCAGTGATGAAAACCGTGATGCTGGCACAGCAAACCAACACGCTTGCGGCAAAACAGGTCGGGAAAGAGTTGGTGCTATCGACTCTGATGGGGGCGCTGTTGGCGGTGGTGCTGTGGTTTGGGCTTAGCATCTGGCCCTCATTCCTGATGCTGGTGCTGTGGATGGCTCTCGTTAGCCTTTGGGTTGCGCGACGTTTGGTGCGACTGGTGGCTAGCCGATTTACCCCCTCTTTCTGGAGTAATGCCTGGGTCACCTGCCTGATTCTGTTTGGCCCAGCAATTCAGGACAGTGCTTCCGGTAAAGATGTCTGGCTGGCATCGCTGATGCGCTGTTCTCTATATGTTGCTGTTGCCCTGTATGGCTGGGCGTGTGTGGTGGTTCTTGAACGCTGGCATCTGGCTGGTCGTCCAGCAGCCGAAACCGATTAAGGGGGTTAAAATGTTGCTGGTCTTGATAACTGGGATGCCTGTCATCCTGTGCAATATGTTGCTGCAATCACTTATGTCTGTTTGGTGCATTCGCTTTTACATCAAGCGCTTTCACCAGAGGGAAGGGATGTTGTACGGCGTATTGGCATTGTTTGGCATCATCATCATTGTATTAATGGGTAACCTGCTGCAAATAATGCTGTGGGGGATTTTGTTTTTGTGGCTGGGGGAGTTTTCCTCAATGCAAGAGGCGGTTTATCACTCTGGCGTCAATTTTGCCACGTTGGGCTATGGCGATATCGTGATGAGTGCGAAATGGAAACTGCTCGGCCCACTGGAAGCGGTGAATGGTGCGCTGATGATTGGGTTGTCCGGTGCCAGCATGCTGGCGGTGCTACAGCACCATATCCGCAAGCAATTGGGGAATTTAAAGTAATCTTTTTTATCTGGCGCAAAGTTTTTCGCTATTGCTGCAATATTGGGTTGCATAGCAGAAGTATTGACGTATTTAAAGCAGTTGAATGTATTTAAATGTGGAAATTTTAAGTAAGAGAATTATATATATCTGGAAATGATAAAGTTATACAAAAAAGAGCAGTTGAGATAATATTCAACTCACAGGGGAATTCCTTAATAGAAATAATATCTCGCGAAGAATAAATGTTACACTTATGAAAAACATCCAACCTCTTAATTACGACATTATTAAAAATGAGTGGCAGTTGTTAATTAATAATACAAATGCTGCAACTCATCAGACCCTTATGAGCCTTAGTGATGAGGAGGTCAGGCAACTGGTTGATGCGTATTATCAATATATGTTGCAGGATGAGAAGGCGAAATTATTCCTTAGCACGACCCAGGTTGAAGAGAGACTTAGTGCCAGTATGAATAACTGGTTGCGCAAAGTGCTGGGGAGTTCGTGTGAAGATTTAGCCGCGTTAATTACTCATCAGCGCAATGTTGGTGAGGTTCATGCTCGGATTGGGTTGCCTATCGATCTTGTTGCCCGTGGCGCCAGAAAGCTGAAGTATGAACTTTTTCAATTGCTATTAAATAAAACACAACTCTCTGCAAAAGAAATTAACGATGCTATCTTCTTTAGTGGCATGGCAATAGATTCGGCAATTGAAGTGATGACTATTGCTTTTACACCTTCACATCAAAAAATGATGCACGATCAAGAACATTTTCGCCTGCTAACTGTTTATGACGATATGAGCGTGGAACGTGAACGTCAGTTAGGGGCATTAAAAGATTGGGAAAATCAGTTTATTTATAATATTGCGACTGAATTGCCATTTGAAGAACGTGTGCTACTTAGTGATTCTGAATTCGGGCTATGGTTTGCTCATAAAGGCCAGCATATTTTCAGGCAGCCAGATTTAATTAAGAAAGTTGATGCGCTGATCCAAAAAATAGATAGGCTTATTACCACAGAGTTTGCTAAAGAATCATCAAATACGTTAAGTCGCATTCATTTGCTACGCCTGTTAAGGCAAGATATTGAACAGGTTAATATGATTCTTAGCTCTATCTTCGAAGAGATAGTGAAAAGTGAGAATGGTAAAGATCCAATGACCAAACTACTCACTCGTCGCTTTATTCCTACGATTATGAGACGTGAGATTGGTTTATCCATTAGCTCCGGTAAACCTTTTACAATCGCTTTGTTGGACATAGATTACTTCAAAAAAATCAATGATAACTATGGTCACGCCGTCGGTGATAACACACTAAAAAATATTGCGGTCTGGTTGCATGAGTATGTGCGCAGTAGTGACTATGTTTTCCGCTACGGTGGTGAAGAATTTATGTTGTTGATGGTGGAAACGACACTGTCTCAGGCTCAAGTCCTGACGGAGCGACTGCGCAGCCATATTGCCAGCCAGATGATTGAAGTCGATGTAGACACCTCATTTAATGTCACCATCAGTGCAGGTTTGGTCGAATTCGATAACCACCCTGATTACCAGCGGCTTATTAACAAAGCAGACCAAATGTTGTATCAGGCAAAAAATAATGGTCGCAACTGTATTGAGAGTTACCCATTCGGCATGGATAACTCACTTTAATTGCCAGATTAAATAGATAAACCCTGATTCAGTCAGGGTTTATTGTTCTGGAGGAATTACTGCCCAATATTACGTAGCTTTTCACCCGCCATAAGTTTCTTCTCAATGTGTTCCAGAGTGACATTCTTCGTTTCTGGAATTAGCCAGAAAGTGACGCCGATAAATGCAATATTAAGAGCGGTATACATCCAGAATGTGGCTGCCGGGCCAACTGCATCTAACAGGCTCAGGAATGTTGCACCAATTATCATGTTCGACACCCAGTTCGTGGTGGTTGAACAGGTAATCCCAAAATCACGGCTTTTCAGCGGTTGGATTTCAGAGCACAGAATCCAAACCACAGGTGCGGCACTCATCGCATAGCCTGCGATACACATCATAGTCATACCGACAGACAGGTAAGACAAACCATCTGAAGCATTGCCATTATCAAACTGCATCAGGCAATAGCCCAACACCAGCGTGCCAACAGCCATAACGCTAAAGCCAATTTTCAGCGCCGGTTTACGTCCTGCTTTATCGACCATGAAAATAGCAATGAAGGTGGCGAGCATAAACGTCAGGCCGACAACAATGGTTGCCATCATCTGTTCATGCGTGGTTGTGAAACCAGCCATTTCAAAGATTTTTGGCGCGTAATACATAATGATATTCATGCCGGTGAACTGCTGCATCGCTTGCAACAACATGCCAAGGAATACGGCACGGCGCACGTTGCTGTTCATTTTGAACAGCTCCCAACCGTGCTGTTTTAACTTGAGGCTTTCACGGATATCCTGCAATTCCTGGCGCGCTTTCTCCGAGGTATCTCGCAACTTACTTAATACTTCTTCTGCCTCAATATGGCGCCCTTTAGCCGCCAGCCAGCGTGGGCTATTGGGCAAAAAGACAACCAGTATCAGCAGCAGGAATGCAGGAATTGCCAGCACGCCTAGCATCATTCGCCAGTCGCCGCTGTAGCTCAGGGCTGTATCTGATAAGAATGCCAGCAAAATACCCAGCGTAACCATCAGCTGATACATGCTGATCATTTTCCCGCGAATATCTTCCGTTGCCATTTCAGACAGATAAAGAGGGGCGGTGTATGAAGCAATCCCCACCGCCATCCCAAGGACAACGCGCGAGACCATCAATATTTCTACCGTTGGCGCGAGTGCAGAGCCGAGTGAGCCGATAATAAATAATATCGCTCCTGCCATAAGACTATATTTGCGACCCAACGCAGATGAGAGCCAGCCGTTTGCAAGAGCACCGATTGCTGCGCCTAACATCATGGTACTCACAACCCACTCTTGCTGTTGGCTACTTAAATTAAAATGCTGAGTAATAAAGGGTAATGCGCCAGAAATCACTCCGATATCAAGTCCAAACAACAGGCCCGCTACCGCTGCAGAAACGGAAACAAACAGTGTCATTCGGCGCGAGTCGCGCGCTCTGGTATTGAGGTGACTGGGGCAACCAGGCAGTACTTCATTAGACATAATAAATCTCCAAAATCCCGCAAGCTCAATGTAGTTTCCGAAAACCAATGACTGCACTTTATAAGATCTTTCCAGAAAGCGTCTGACTCCAGGTAGGCAGATATATGGATTATTTTGCTGTGGTGATCATTTGTGTGATGAGTGCGACATAATTGATAAATTCAGTGAATGACAAGATAAATACATAAATAACAACCAGATAGCTTGAAGCTTTAGAGGTTTTTATCAGGTGTGGTCATAACAATACAAATATTTGATATGGATAAATTTTGTTCTACTTTTAGGTGTTGTAAGAACCAACTGAATATATTGACGTTTGTGCTAACTATGCAGTTTACGAAAGGTAGTTATTTATCAGTTCTAAAAAATATGATTTAACAACATCAATTGCCTGTGAGGAGTTGAGAATGCGCGAATTTAGCAAAATGGTGAGTGGTGAAAATTATCATATTAATGACCCCGAGTTACGTGAAATCCGTTACCGGGTACGCGATATCGTTGATGAATTTAATGCATTAAGTGCCCGTGCCGTTACCGAGAAAGAGAGGTTAATTCGCACAATATTTGGCAGCGTTGGCGAAAATGTTCATTTCGAAAAAGGAATGCGTATTGATTACGGCTGTAATACCCATATCGGGAATAATGTATTTATTAATTTCAACTTTGTGCTACTGGATTGTGCGCCAGTGACTATTGGTAATAACGTATTTATTGCTCCTGACGTACAAATTTATACCGCGCAGCATCCGCTGGACCCTGATACGCGAAACCAACATATTGGCAGCGCACGGCCGATAAATATTGGCGATGATGTATGGATCGGTGGGGGATCTATTATTTTGCCAGGTGTGACTATCGGTAAAGGCAGCACTATTGGTGCAGGAAGCGTGGTGAAACATGATATTCCTGCCGGAGTCATTGCTGCGGGTAACCCATGCCAGGTAAAACGAGTTTGTTTGGCAGATAAATTGCCAGAAACCGTTGAATGAGCCTAATCTCAACATAGAGATGGAAGACTTTATAACAACGGTGGGTGCAGATTGATGAAAAGAATCGCTATTGTCGGCGCAGGCCCTACGGGCATTTACACTCTTTTCTCCCTTCTGAAGAAGCAAGTGCCACTGTCCATTTCTATCTATGAGCAGGGCAGTGAGGCAGGGGTGGGTATGCCTTACAGTGATGAAGAAAACTCCCGAATGATGCTGGCCAATATTGCCAGCATCGAAATCCCGCCTATTTTTTCGACCTACATCGACTGGTTGCGCAGCCAAAGTGAACATCATCTGGCGCGTTATGGTGTTCGCCATGACTCACTTCATATCCGACAGTTTCTACCGCGTATCCTTCTTGGCGAGTACTTCCGCGATCAGTTTCTGGAGCTGGTTGTTCAGGCAAAAGAGCAAGGGTTCCGCGTGGAGGTTCATGAATCTTGCCAGGTCACCGATCTGGCGGCGACTACCGAGGGAGTAAAACTGTGGGCAGAAGGTGAACCTTCCCCAGCGTTGTTTGATCTCGTCGTGATTGCCACCGGGCACGTATGGCCTGATGAGGATAAGTCGACCCGCACCTTTTTCCCAAGCCCATGGTCAGGGCTGATGGAGGCTAAAATTGCTGCGTGTAAGGTCGGAATTATGGGGACATCGTTGAGTGCTCTGGATGCAGCGATGGCAGTGGTCATCCAGCATGGAGAGTTTGTTGAATCGGAACAAGAGCAAATCCATTTCAATCTCGATGAGGGGAGTGAAAAGCTTAACATTGTGCTTATGTCCCGATCGGGGATTCTGCCGGAAGCTGATTTCTACTGCCCAATCCCTTACGAGCCACTAACTGTCGTGACGCAAGAGGCGATAAATCACGAAATTTCAGCAGGGGCCGATGGTCTTCTCAATCGGGTTTTCGGCCTTATGGTTGAGGAAATTGAACGTGCAGACCCGGCATGGAGCAAACACCTGGCGCTCAATACGTTGGATGCGGATAGTTTTGCTGAAGCCTGGTTTGCTGACAGGAAAATGAACGACCCGTTTCACTGGGCTGAAGCCAATCTTTATGAAGTTGAACGCAATAAGCGCGACAAGCGAACGGTTCCCTGGCGTTACGTGATCCTTCGGTTACATGAAGCCGTCCAGTTGATTGTGCCTTATCTGGACGAGCAGGACCGGGAACGCTTTAACGTGGGCCTTGCACGAGTGTTTATCGACAATTACGCAGCAATACCATCGCAATCTATTCGCCGTTTACTGGCGTTACGCGAGGCCGGGATAATCAGCATTCTTACGCTCGGGCCAGATTATAAGATGGATGTAAAAGAGAAACAGACGGCGATTTCCGTCGGGCAAAATGTTTATGAGTTTGACGTTTTTATTGATGCCCGCGGGCAAAGGCCGCTTAAGACTAAAGATCTACCGTTTCCTGGCCTACGAAAACAGCTCGAGTCTGGCGGCGATGATATTCCGGATGTCGGTGAGGACTACATATTACTACAACCGGAATCTGTCCGTGGGCGCATTGCTTTTGGGGCGCTGCCTTATCTGATGCACGATCAACCCTTCGTTCAGGGGCTGACTGTCTGTGCGGAAATTGGAGAAGCTATGGCAAAAGGGATATTTGAGTCAGCAGCTAATGCGCGCAGGCGATTACCATTTTTAGAGTTGTAACAACAAAGTCAGGGCTTCTTATTATTTAAAGAAGCCTTATATTTCGCTCAAGCCTAATGATTAAAGCCTGGTCAGGCTGGTGTGCTCAGCGTTACTTTTCTTTACCGCTGCTTTCTCGAATAACCAACTTCACTGGCAATAGCTGGTTTTTCTCCTGTAATGCATTAGAGAGTAATAAGCTGACTGCCTGATGTCCTAATTTATGTTTATCGACGGCAACTGTTGTTAATGAAGGACGTCCCCAAGCTGCGGTTTCAATATTATCAAATCCAACAATCGCCACATCCTCAGGCACCTTTAATCCACGCTGTTCGCACATATTAATGGCAATCATCGCGGTGACGTCGTTGTAAGCGAAAATAGCATCAGGGGGAGTGGGTAGGTTTAACAGTTCGTTCATCGCATAAATCAGCGATTGCTCTGTATCAACCAGTGGGGACGCAATCACTTCATATTCAGGCGGCATCAACATTTGTGCTTCATACAGCGCCTGGCGATAGCCTTTCTCACGCTGACGAATACTGTAATGGGAGAGTGTACTGGCTAAAAAAGCGATACGTTTTCGACCCAGTTTAATCAAATGTTGGGTGGCTAAATAACCACCATGAACATTATCAGGGTTAACACACGGCAGGCCAGGTGACCATAAGTCGACCAGCACCATAGGTAATTTCATCTGCGCGAGCGTAGCAATGAGTTGCGGTTCAAAGTATCCCGCACAAATTAGCGCATCAGGGTGATGCAGAAGAACCTGATCATTAATCGCATCATCCGGACCGATTGCCAAAAAACTCATCGCAATTCCTTTCGCGCGGCAATTATCTTCGACGCCAAGTAGCAATGACGAATAGAAGGGCAGAGCACGCGCAATATCATGCTGACGATGTAGCAAGAAGAGAACCCGTTTTATCTTATCGCTGTGCAGTCGCGAAAAGTCATATCCTTGCTCTTCGGCGATGGCCACAATACGCTGTCGTGTCTCTTCTTTCAGGCCCGGTTGGCCCTTTAGCGCACGTGAAACTGCACCGACGGATACCCCACATGCCTGCGCAATATCTCTGATTCTTACTGGTTTAGTCATGCCTCTCCCGTTTAATTTCCTGATGCACCGTAGCGTTCATTCGCATCTTCCTTGTTGCGTTGAAAAGCTTGGTTAATCTTTTGATGGCCAAGCCACGCAGCACCTCTTACACCACTGCTGTCACCGTATTTCGCCGCAATCAGCGGGGTGCAACAGCTGTTGCCAAATACATACTTTGCCATACGTTGCTGTAACGATGTGTAAAGCTCGGCAATATTTGATACCCCGCCACCAATAACGATGACATCAGGGTCCAACAAATTCACCACACTGGCTAATGCCCGGGCAACTTGATCAAGAAAGTTGTCCCAACATTGCATCGCCGTAACATCGTTAGCTCTGACAAGAGAAATTATGTCAGGGACTTTACCATGTTTACTATAATTTTGATGGTATTGACGTTCAAGGCCGGTACCAGAAATAAATGATTCGAGACAATTATCCTGACCACAGTAGCAGCGAGATGTAATGCCATCACGTTGCGGATTGTAATGAGGCAGGGGGTTGTGGCCCCATTCTCCACTACAGGCATTTGGCCCAGTCAGTAAGTGCTGCCCAACGACTAAACCTCCTCCGCAGCCTGTTCCCAGAATTACACCAAACACAGAATGAAAACCCGCACCACTCCCATCGATAGCTTCGGAAAGGGCAAAGCAGTTTGCATCATTTGCTACAGCAACAGGTTTGCCAATTAATTCAGTAATATCAATAACAAAATGTTGTTTATTAATAATCTGAATATTCGAATTTTTGATCAGATGGGTTTGCGGATCCGGTGTGCCGGGTAAACCGATGCCAATACTAAGAGTTTCCGAAACATGCTTTTCTGCCTCCTGAATGATTCCACTGATGCTGTTCAGGAAAGCCGGATAGTTTTCCTTACAGGTAGGGTACCGCTGACGGTAAACAACGTTACCTTGCTCATCAAGCACCACCGCTTCAATTTTGGTTCCGCCAATATCCAGACCTAATCTTTTCATATTTTTCCTCAACATGTTTTTCAGTGTTATTTTTTTGATTACTAAAAATAGCATTTCCATGACGGATTTATGAGTGCCTAAGGAATATCACAATATCTTTTGTTGTTTTTTTATTGCGCAGATCACATTAAATGGCTTCAAAAAACAGAGGGTGTGATGCTTGTCACGCTTCAAGAAACAGTGATCTTTGCAGGGTTAATTTTAATCACTAAGGTGGCCTTGGTTTGTTTACTAAAAAATAATGAGGTGTCTATGTCTTCGTCAGGAAACGGGATACAAAAACAGAACTACCTTTTATCAAGCTTATGGTTTCTGTTCTTCTTTATCTGCTGGGGGTCTTGCTTTCCCTATTTATCTTTATGGCTTACTGAAAGAATCGGTATCAACTCTGCTGAAGTTGGTATGGTCTATACCTGCATTGCTACCGTCGCCGTCGTCTTCCAACCGATATTTGGCATTCTTGCCGATAAACTACATTTTCGAAAACATCTGATGTGGATGCTGGTCATCCTGATGATTGCATTCGCACCGTGGTGGATTTGGGTCTTTGCACCACTACTGAAAGTCAGTGCAATTGCTGGAGCGGCCGCCGGCGGTATCTTTATCGGCCTTGCTTTCGGATGTGGTTGCGGGGTCTGTGAAGCCTATATTGATAAAGTTTCACGTCTCGATGGATTTGAATTTGGCCGTGCGCGTATGTGGGGGGGGATTGGTGCCGCCGTAGGTACGTTTCTCTCCGGTAAATTATTTGTCGTCAACCCGGATTACATCTTTATTATGGCCAGCGCAGCAGGTGTTTGTCTTGCGTTGATCTTGCTGGTGTTTCGCCCGGGGAAAAATTTCCTTGGTAACGTCAGTTCTGAACGTGCGAAGGTGAATAAGAGCGATATTTTCGATCTGCTGTGCACCAAAAGATTCTGGTTTCTGGTGTTGTATATGGTGGGTGTCGGTGCTGTTTATGAAACATATGATCAGCAATTTGCGGTTTACTACAGCACGTTCTTTGAAAGCAAAGCGCGTGGCGCTGAAGTCTTTGGTTATTTATATACCGCGCAGATTTTCCTTGATGCCATGACAATGTTCTTTGCGCCAGCCATCGTTAACCGAATTGGCCCGAAAAATGCCTTACTATACTGCGGATTTATTATGACTTTCCGTATTATTGGTAGCGCAATGGCAACGGGACCAGTATTGATCTCAACCATGAAACTTTTGCATGGTTTTGAAAGTTCAATTCTTATTATTGCCACCCTGAAATATATTTCTGCTAACTTCGACTGGAAATTATCTGCCACGGTCTATTTAATCGGCTTCCAGTTTGCAAAACAGTTTAGCCAAATATTTATGAGCACGACTATTGGCGGTATGTATGACGTGCTGGGCTTTAAAGAGTCTTACACTATCCTTGGTCTTGTCGCTCTGGTATTTACGGTTATATCAGTATTCACTTTATCGCATAAACGGGTTCAGCCACTTATTCCTGCACACTAATTTATATTGAGGTTTTCATGTCTGACTTATTAACTATCGTCGAAAACGGTATTATTATGGTTTTCGACTTGGCGGAGCGCGCCCGTTTATTACACTTTTCGACTGAATTTTTTAACCCAGAAAACATTACTGATAATAGTGATGCTCAGTCGCGCTTTAATCTGGTGGAAGTGAATTTGTCCGGGCTTGATAAGCCACTGGAACGTCACGGTGCAGGTTTTACAGCAACAGCGCCGGGATATACATTACAGTTCGATTCCTTTAGTGATAACCATAATGATCAAGGGCGCAAGCTTATTTTTTTACTGACAGATACAGCCAGTGAAATCAGCGTTGAGGTGCATTATCAATTTTACAGTGAGCTATCAATTATTCGTAGTTGGACGGTTATTACCAATAAAGGAAGCATCCCGCAAACATTAGAGTATTTATCAAGCTTTGTCCTTAATGGTATAGAAAAAGATAGTTCTCCAGAGTGGGAGAAGAATTTCTCACTCCACATTCCGCACAATAGCTGGACGAGAGAATTACAATGGCGAAAATATAGTTTTGATGAGTTAGGTTTTACGCCGTGTATTCAAAAAGGATTGCAGCGTTCGTCAAAACCAATGCACTTTACTAATACCGGCGCATGGTCCACTAAAGAATATTTACCAATGGCTTATTTGCATGATAGTCATAACAACACGGGACTATTCTGGCAAATTGAAAACAATGGATCCTGGCACTGGGAAATAGGTGACCAGGCCGATCACTTGTATTTGCAACTAGGTGGGCCTAACGAATTTTATAGTCACTGGTTTAAGCAATTAAACTCTGGCGAATCGTTTACCTCCGTTCCTGTTGCTATTGGGGTGACTGCTCAAGGTTTTGACCATGCAATGGGCGTATTGACGCAGTATCGCCGTCGCATTCGTCGGATTAACGAGGATAACCAGAAACTCGGCGTTATTTTCAATGATTATATGAATTGTCTGTTTGGCGATCCGACCACCGAAAAATTATTACCGTTAATTGATGCTGCGGCTGCGGCTGGTGCGGAATATTTCTGTATTGACTGTGGCTGGTATGACAAAGGTGAGTGGTGGAACGGCGTTGGCCAATGGTTGCCGTCCGTAGAACGTTTCCCGGAAGGTATTGAGTTCGTCATTAGCTATATTCGCGATAAAGGAATGACCCCGGGATTGTGGTTAGAGTTAGAAGTCATGGGCGTGAAGTCGCCAAAACTGGCGGAGACTGATGATAGCTGGTTCTTCATGCGCCACGGGAAAAGGGTCTTTGATCGAAGCCGCTATCAACTCGACTTCACAAACCCGGCGGTTATTGCACATGCCAATGAGGTGATTAATCGTCTGGTGGATATTTATGGCGTTGGTTACATCAAAATGGATTACAACATCGAGCCAGGAATTGGTACCGAGCAAGGAGCTGACAGCTTTGGTGATGGGTTGCTGAAACACAATCGCGCTTATCTGAGCTGGTTGGATGATGTGTTCGCCCGCCATCCACAACTGATAATTGAAAACTGCGGTAGTGGTGGGTTACGCATGGATTACGCGTTGTTAAGCCGCTGTTCAATTCAGTCGACCAGCGACCAGGAAGATTATCTGAAATACGCCACGATTGCTGCCAATGCGCCAACGGCAGTTACCCCTGAACAGGCGGCTATTTGGTCGTATCCAATGCGCGATGGTGATGAGCAGGAAGTCATCTTTAATCAGGTATCGGCGATGTTGCTACGCATACATCAGAGTGGGCATTTAGCTGAACTTTCTGAGGCTAATTTTAACCTGGTGCAGGAGGCAATCAGTTTCTATAAAACGCTGCGTGATGACATTAAATACGCACTGCCTTTCTGGCCGCTCGGTTTGTCCCGCTTCTCGGATGAGTGGGTGGCTTTAGGGCTGATCGCACCAGGTGGAAAACGACTGCTGGCGGTGTGGCGTCGTGAAGGGGAACAGGCTGTTTGTGTGTTACCTATTAGCGAACTGGCGGCAAAAGAGGTTGTGATTAAGCAAGGTTACCCAACCACCATCACTCATGAGCCTCACTGGGATGGAACGCGTGGGGAGATGCGGATATCTATGCCTAATCGTTCGGCGGCAATCTTTGAAATTAACGCGATAAATTAAGATCATCAGGGGCCGCGTGTTATTCGGCAGCCCCTGATATTTAGAAACGTGGTTGTTATTCAGGCAATTTATCCCCGTCATACTTCAAATTGTTGATGCGTTGGCTGTTCGCCTTAGCCCCTTCGCGGGCCAGCGCAAGCACTGTTCAAAAGGCCAAAGCCTTTTGTTCCACAACTTGAATTATTTAGGGTTTATAGTGCTTTTAAATATAACTCGGCAATCTCTTCAATCTTCGCTTCACGAGGATTTCCTCCCGTGCACACGTCGTCAAACGCTGCCTGCGCCAGCTCCTGAATATCTTCTTTACGCATCCCAACGTCTCTTAATGTCGCGGGAATACCAACATCACGATTAAGAGATTCTACTGCCTGAATTGCCGCCTCTCGCGCATGTTCAAGAGTTGCGTGAGTCACTTCAAAACCCATTGCCTGCGCAATATGACGATACTTCTCACCCGTAAATTCTGCGTTGTAGCGCATCACGTGCGGTAGCAAAATTGCATTAGCGACGCCATGAGGTGTGTTGTAAAACGCACCTAACGGGTGCGCCATTCCGTGAACCAACCCTAACCCGACGTTTGAAAATCCCATTCCCGCCACATATTGCCCTAATGCCATTTTCTCAACGGCTTCTGCTTTGCCTGCAACTGAATCACGCAGAGAAGATGCAATAATTTCAATGGCTTTAAGATGCAAAGCATCAGTGAGCTCCCAGGCACCACGAGTAAGATAGCCTTCGATGGCATGGGTTAGCGCATCAACCCCGGTCGCTGCTTTTAATGAGGGGGGCATTCCGTCCATCATGTCAGCATCAATAAAAGCGGCCAGCGGGATATCGTGAGGATCGATGCAGACAAATTTGCGGCGATTTTCTTCATCGGTGATGACGTAGTTGACGGTCACTTCTGCCGCAGTACCTGCTGTGGTTGGAATCGCCAAAATCGGCACGCTTGGGCTGTGTGTAGGCGCCATGCCTTCTAAACTACGTACATCTTCAAATTCTGGATTGGCGCTGATGATGCCAATGGCTTTGCAGGTATCCTGTGGAGATCCTCCACCAATGGCAATCAGATAATTGGCGCCACTTTGCTGAAAAGCCGCTAACCCTTGCTGCACTACTTTGATGGTTGGATTAGGTGTAACGGCATCAAAAACCTGGTAATGAAGCCCAGCAGCATCCAGTTTTGATGTCACTTTTTCTACCACGCCACAGGCAACCAGTTGGGCATCGGTCACTATCAGTGCTTTGCCATAACCCCGGCGCATAACTTCTGGCACTAATTCATTGATAGCACCACGCCCAAACCATGACGTTTCATTCAAAATCATTCTTTTGGTCATTATGAAAATCCTTGCTTAAAAATGAATTTCTGGCGGGTTTATTCTTCAACACGCAGGCCGTAGCTTTTAAACTTCTCAAGCACAATGGCGATTTCTTCATCAGGCAAGACCGGGACGGAATCAGTGATTGGCAGAGTTGAAAGATAGAGCTTCGCTAAAACTTCAACTTCATGAGCCAACCAAAGAGCCTTCTGTAAGTTCGTTTCACAAGCGATCATACCGTGATGCTGCAAAAGCGTGGCTTTACGGTTTTTAAGCGCTACCGCAACGTGTTCAGAAAGTTTTTTGGTGCCAAAGGTGGCGTAAGGCGCACAAGGAATGGTGCTTCCGCCTGCTGCGGCAATCATGTAATGAATGGCAGGAATTGGGCGGTTAAGAATGGATATCGCGGTGCAATTTACCGCGTGGTTATGCACGACAGCATTGGCATCTGGGCGCGTCTGATAAGCTACCTGATGAAAGCGCCACTCGCTGGAAGGAACCTTTCCCTCTTCATGTTTACCGTCGGCATCGATATAAACAATCTGCTCCTCTGTGAGATTTTCATAAGGAATGCCAGTGGGGGTGATGAGTAACCCATCCTGGTAACGCACGCTGACGTTGCCAGCGGTTCCCTGATTTAGACCCAGGCGAGTCATTTCCAGACAGGTGTGAATGATTTCACGTGCGAGTAAATCTCTTTCCATTTTATTGCCTCTCTAAACTTCTTGAATAAAAAATAAACATGAATGGGGAATGTGATTTTTATCTTTATCCAGCAAGAGTTATTAAGAAGTTGCTAGTTCAGAAAGTGTGATCTTCATCAAGTTAAATGGCTTATTTAGATTCAATAACGAAATTGTGGAAATAGTAAAAATGTCCGTTTTATCTCAAGTGGATTTAAACGGGCAATTTATGACAATTTATGTCGTTAAATATCTAAACTGCCCGTTTTAAAATAAATAAAACCAATCGGGCATGCATGTTGTGTTTTTTATTCAATGCATGACGGAAACGGGCATATTAATTCTTTTACTGAAGTGATCATGCTCACACTTCACCTGCCAATAATGCTTAATGTGACTGAACTCATATTTTTAAGTGTTTTTTGTTTTAAGAATAGCTGCACTTACCGCACAAGCCGCATGATTGTCAGATTAGAAATTGGCTGACTGTATTGATTATGTTGCTGCGGAAATAAAAGCAGATGTACTTAATATTTAACGAGGGTGCTATGGGACAAGTTTCAATTCAGTCAGAGAGCTACTGCGTTGCCAGCAATGAGCGCAAAGGGAACTACGCCATTCCTTTTGCATTATTATGTTCACTCTTTTTCCTATGGGCTGTAGCGAACAATCTTAACGATATTTTACTACCGCAATTCCAACAGGCTTTTACATTAACAAATTTCCAGGCTGGGCTTATTCAGTCTTCATTTTATTTTGGCTACTTCCTTATTCCTATCCCTGCCGGGATATTAATGAAGAAGATGAGTTATAAAGCCGGTATTATTACTGGGTTGTTATTGTATGCCATTGGTGCGGCTTTATTTTGGCCTGCTGCGGAAGGAATGAGTTATTCATTGTTTTTAATTGGTTTGTTTATTATAGCAGCAGGGCTTGGTTGCCTGGAGACCGCAGCTAACCCGTTTGTTACTGTGTTAGGGCCTGAAGAGTCAGGGCATTTTAGAATTAACTTAGCTCAAACCTTTAACTCTTTCGGAGCCATTGTTGCCGTAGTATTTGGTCAGGGCCTTATTCTTTCCCATGTTCCTCATCAATCAGATGACGTATTAAAGAGTATGACGCCTGACCAGCTTGGTGCTTATAACCACAGCCTGGTGCTCGCCGTTCAGTCTCCCTACATGATAATCGTAGCGGTCGTATTAGTTGTGGCGCTGTTAATTGCGTTGACCAAGTTTCCTTCGATTCAAAGTGATTCCCATGACGAAAGTAAAGAAGCTGGTTCAGTCATGGCTTCTATATCTCGCCTGCTGCGTATTCGCCACTGGCGTTGGGCTGTATTAGCTCAGTTTTGCTACGTCGGCGCACAAACAGCCTGTTGGAGTTACTTGATTCGTTACGCTATCGAAGAGCTGCCGGGGACTACGCCAGGGTTTGCCGCCAACTATCTTACCGCCACCATGGTCTGTTTCTTCATCGGACGCTTCAGCGGCACATGGTTAATCCGCCGCTATGCACCTTTTAAAGTTTTGGCCATCTATGCCTTCGTTTCCATGTTGTTATGCATCATCTCAGCCGTGCTGGGCGGGCATCTTGGCCTGATAGCGCTGACTTTATGCAGCATGTTTATGTCCATTCAATATCCAACGATTTTCTCCTTAGGCATCAAGGGACTGGGCCAGGATACCAAATATGGTTCATCAATTATCGTGATGACTATTGTCGGTGGCGGGATTGTCACCCCGATTATGGGGTTCGTCAGTGATGCGGCGGGCAATATCCCGGCTGCTGAAATCATCCCCGCGCTGTGCTTCGCCATTATTTTCATTTTCGCCAAATTCAGATCAAACGTAATGCCGCGTGTAACGGCTTAAGCAATTCAACCTTAATAAGTGCAATTTACTGATTAATTTGAGGAATAAAATGAACAGCCAACACCAGTCTAAAAATCTACCAAAAATTGGTATTCGCCCTGTGATTGATGGTCGCCGTATGGGGGTACGTGAATCACTGGAAGAGCAGACCATGAATATGGCGAAAGCCACGGCAGCACTGCTGAGCGAACAACTTCATCATGCCTGTGGTTCACCGGTTGAATGCATTATCGCTGATGGCTGCATCGCCGGAATGGCAGAGTCAGCAGCTTGTGACGACAAATTCAGTAAACAGAATGTTGGCCTTACCATTACTGTGACGCCTTGCTGGTGTTATGGCAGTGAAACCATCGATATGGACCCATTCCGCCCGAAAGCTATCTGGGGGTTCAATGGTACAGAGCGTCCTGGCGCAGTTTATCTGGCCGCGGCATTAGCTGCCCACAGCCAAAAAGGGATCCCCGCGTTCTCAATCTATGGCCATGACGTACAAGATGGCGGCGATGAATCTATTCCTGCGGATGTGCAAGAGAAGCTGCTGCGTTTTGCTCGGGCAGGCCTGGCTGTGGCGAATATTAAAGGCAAAAGCTATATGTCTCTGGGGGGCGTTTCAATGGGGATTGCAGGTTCCATTGTGGACCACAATTTCTTTGAATCCTGGCTGGGCATGAAGGTGCAGTCTGTTGATATGACCGAGCTACGTCGTCGTATTGATCAGAAAATTTATGATGAACAGGAACTAGAGCTGGCACTGGCCTGGGCCGATAAAAACTTCCGCTATGGGCCGGATCTTAACGCGGAACAATATCGCCGTTCCCCTGAAAGCAGCCGCCAGGTATTGCGTGAAAGTTTGCTGATGGCGATGTGTATCCGCGACATGATGCAGGGCAATCCTGCGCTGGCACAAAAAGGTTTTGTTGAAGAATCCCTTGGTTATAACGCCATCGCCGCCGGTTTCCAGGGGCAACGTCACTGGACGGATCAATACCCGAATGGTGATACCGCTGAAGCCTTGTTAAATAGCTCCTTTGACTGGAATGGGGTGCGCAAGCCGTATGTGCTTGCGACCGAAAATGACAGTCTGAACGGTGTGGCAATGTTGTTTGGGCATATGCTCACGGGTACGGCCCAGGTATTCGCTGACGTGCGTACTTACTGGTCCCCAGAAGCGGTGAAACGCGTAACCGGTACCGATTTGACCGGGAATGCTGAGCACGGAATTATCCATTTAATTAACTCCGGTTCCGCAGCACTTGATGGTTCATGTCGCCAGCTTGATGAGCAGGGCAAGCCAACCATGAAGCCGCATTGGAAAATCAGCAAGAAAGAGGCTGATGACTGCCTGCAAGCTACCGAATGGTGCCCGGCCATCCATGAATATTTCCGTGGCGGCGGTTATTCATCACGCTTCCTCACTCGCGGTGGCGTGGCATTCACGATGTCCCGTATCAATATTATTAAGGGCATTGGGCCGGTCTTGCAGATTGCGGAAGGCTGGAGCGTTGAGCTGCCAAAAGATGTGCATGACATTCTGGATAAACGCACTAATGAAACATGGCCAACCACATGGTTTGCCCCACGCCTGACAGGCAAAGGCCCATTCACTGATGTTTACTCTGTGATGGCAAATTGGGGCGCGAACCACGGTGTGCTGACTATTGGGCATGTGGGTGCTGACCTTATTACCCTTGCGTCAATGCTGCGCATTCCAGTGTGTATGCATAACGTGGAGGACGGTGACATTTATCGCCCATCTTCATGGGGTGCTCATGGTATGGATGTGGAAGGCCAGGACTATCGCGCCTGCCAAAACTACGGGCCACTGTATAAAAAATAATGCTCCAGGGGGCTGCTTATAACCAGGCCCCTTTGTCGCCTCCCTTTGTTTGAGGGGGGCACATTTATACTTATCAAAGGAAGCATCATGAATCGTGATGTGGTGATTGTTCTGGACTGTGGTGCCACTAACATCCGTGCCATTGCCGTGGATTCGCAAGGCAATGTGGTCGCTAAAGCGGCTTTACCTAATGTAAGCCTTGCAGCTGAAGAAAATGACCAATGGCACATTTGGTCGCTCGATGACATTTTGCAGCGCTTTTCCGACTGCTGTATGCAAATTATTCCGCAGCTCAAAGGCGATAAAATTCACGCGTTGAGTGTCACAACGTTTGGTGTGGATGGCGCGCTGGTGGATGCTCAAGGGGAGCTCATTTATCCGATAATTAGTTGGAAATGCCCCCGCACGTCAGAAATTATGGAAAAAATTGACCGCTACATTACCCCCGGTGAGCTACAAACTATTTCGGGTATCGGTCAATTCAGCTTTAACACCTTATATAAACTTATCTGGCTAAAAGAAAACCGCCCTGAGTTGCTGGAAAAAGCGCACGCCTGGCTATTTATCTCTTCATTGATTAATCAGCGGCTAACGGGCGAATTCACGACCGACCGCACGATGGCAGGAACCAGCCAATTATTAGATGTTCGGCAGGAAATCTTCAGCAAGACTATTTTTCAGCGTACCGGCCTGCCAATAGAGCTGTTTCCACGTCTTGTCGCCGCAGGCGAGCATATCGGCAATCTCTTACCTCATATGGCGCAAAGCCTTGGAATACCAGCGGGAACAGCGGTTATTTCTGCCGGGCATGATACCCAGTTTGCGTTGTTTGGTTCTGGCGCAGGTTTAGATCAACCAGTGCTTTCATCTGGAACCTGGGAAATCCTGATGGTACGCACCCCGCAGGTTAACACCTCATTGCTGCCACGTTTTGCAGGTTCAACATGCGAGCTTGATAGCTGTTCTGGCCTGTTTAATCCCGGTTTGCAATGGCTGGCCTCCGGTGTTCTGGAATGGGTTCGTAAGCTGTATTGGCCGGATGGCACATTGCCTGCTGTATATGAGCAGATGATCGCTGAAGCCAAAACGATCCCACCAGGCTGCGAAGGTTTACGTATGAACTGCCAACTTCTCGACAGGCGCGAGCAGGCAGGCTGGAGTGGTGTGCATCTGCATACAGAACGCGGTCATTTCTATCGCTCAGCGTTAGAGAGTCTTTCATGGCAGCTACAGCAAAACTTGTTAGTGCTGGAAGATATCGGCGGTTTTAAAGCTCAAGAGTTGCTGCTGGTTGGGGGAGGGAGTCGAAACCCACTGTGGAACCAAATTAAAGCGGATGTCCTCAATCTACCTATCAAAGTCTTACAAGATGCGGAAACCACCGTTCTGGGAGCGGCAATGTTTGCCTGGAGTGGTGTCAACTTTTACACCTCACCAGAACAAGCACGTCAGCAAGTTAACTATCGCTACCAGTCTTATTATCCAGGCAAGCAAAGCGCGCAATATCAAGACCTCGCTTGCCAGTGCTCCGAAATATTCGAAGAGGTTTAACGATGTTAAAAACCATATCTCCATTAATTTCTCCTCAGCTACTTAAAACATTGGCCGAAATGGGTCACGGCGATGAAATCATTTTTTCAGATGCGCATTTTCCTGCCCATAGCATGGGCCCGAATGTTATCCGCGCCGATGGTTTAAAAGTGAGCGAGTTACTGGCCGCAATTATTCCGTTATTTGAACTCGATAGTTACGCCCCCCCGCTCGTCATGATGGCGGCAGTTGAAGGCGATGAATTAGATCCATGTGTTGAAACCCGGTATTTGCAGGCTTTATTTGCTGAAAAGCCGCAACATAAGGTCAGCCGTATTGATCGCTTTGCATTCTATGAACGAGCGCAGCAGGCATTTGCGATCGTCATCACAGGTGAGACCGCTAAATACGGGAATATTCTGTTAAAAAAAGGGGTTACACCGTAGTCTCAGACTCCTTGTTTTGCCATGCGCCACTGGCGCATGGTTGTTTCAGGTAGAGGAGAGGGCTTGTGAAAACGGTGCGCCATGCGGCTATAGTAGAACTCATTCGACAACATGAAACCCTGACAACTGAAGATCTCGCCGAGCTATTAAAGGTCAGTAAAGAAACCATCCGTCGTGATCTGAATGCTTTACAGACGCAGGGGAAAATCATTCGCCAGCATGGGCGAGCTAAGAGCATCAAGCGCGACACTCATGACAGTGGAGACCCATTTAGCGCTCGCCTCAAAAGCCATTTTGCCAGCAAGGCCGATATTGCGCGCCAGACACTACCGTGGATTAGTGCTGGAATGACCATCGCACTGGATGCGAGTTCAACATGTTGGTATCTGGCAAAACAACTCCCGGATATTGATATCACTGTTTTTACCAATAGTGTGCGTATTTGCCAGGAACTGGCAAAATGGAAAAATATACAGCTCATTAGTTCCGGTGGCTTGCTACAACGTAAATATGCTTGTTACGTCAATCCTGCAATTATTTCCCAACTTAAAGAACTGGATATCGACCTGTTTCTTTTCTCTTGTGAGGGAGTTGATAAGGATGGCGTGCTATGGGATTCCAATGCTTACAATGCGGAATTTAAATCATTACTCATGAAGCGCGCAGCACAATCTTTATTGCTTATCGACAAGAGTAAAATAAATAGAACCAGTGAAATAAAAATCGGCTGTGTGGAAGATGTTGTACTGGTTATTTCAAATCAAAATGCCTAGCGCATTCACAGGTTATTAATTCAATATAATAATGTGATCTACAAAAACAACTCTCCTGCTTGTCAGGACAGGAGTTGTAAACTCATTTTTCCAAAATGAATTAATACGGCCAACTTGAGTTGAATGTTGAAACACTGTGCTTGCGGCAAATAAATATGTGTAACAAACACTTACACTATTGTTCGTTTATTGATCTTTTAATTATTAGACTGCATTCGTTCCTCCGTAATATCTTGAAGTAATTATTCGAATTTAATTTCCGTAATTAAAAAAACCACACAATTAAAATTAACATTTTTTTAAAACTTAATTACATAACTAAACAAATTGATAGGTTTTATCGATCTATTGCCGGTGAATGATCTATAAGACCTATTGATTAAATCTATCGAAATTAATTTATTGATCGTTTATATCGATCTGTGTTTATATATTGAGCATGCCAATAGCTTCCGGGCTAACACCACTCTAACAATTGTGTTTGCATTGCGTCATAACTAGCAAAATATATGCATCTTTCTGGCAACACTAATTAATAAGAAACTCTGATGAATTATAACTCATACAAAAAATTCAACATTTGGAAATATTCGGAATTTTTATAAATATAGTTTTCAGTCAGGCAATAAATGTCCAAAAAAGAGTATTTTTGAGATGAGTACATGGTTTCAGAACACTTTTATTTATCAGCTCAACAACAGTCGGATTTTGTTATTCAATAACCGAGTTATAAAGTCTATTGTCGCAAGCTCCTTAGCTATTGTCCCCTTTGCCATCATCCGTGCATTACTTCTTGTTGGCTCAATCGTCTGTAACCAGCTGGGGTGGGGGAGTTTTTCGGTACAGTTGTTCCAGTTACAAGAAACGCTTACAGAATTTATGCCCATCGCAATAAATGCCTTTATGGCTTTACATTGGGCAATTCGTAATCGTTATTCAGTTATCCACTTTTTGACTATTAATTTCTGTAGCTTGCTATTTATTAGCAGGGTTATCAGTAATGATAAGCTTTTCTTCTTTGATATTACTGTTCCCTTAGCTTTACTTTCAGGCATTACGGTCAATTTATTGCTGGAAAAAACTATCGCTTTAGTGGATTCAGTTGATTTCCTGAAAAGCAAAAGCCGAAAAACATCAGCTCTTTTCTTCTGTTCTGTACTCATTATCACCTTTTCCACATTGATTATTGGCGTGGTAGCCCACTCCATTTACCTTTTAATTTTGCCCGTAATATCGCAAACGCTACTGCACTCTTACCCTGATAACTTCATCGATGGGTTGATTTATATTGTTCTTCGCTGCATACCGTGGTTCTTTGGTATTCATGGGTATTTTATTTGTGCCGATATTGATGCCGGATTTATTGCCGAAATGAATAGCAATATTGCTACCTGGCATGCAGGGCAAGGGCAGCTAAATATTATTAGCCCCGTTTTTTATAATATCTGGTGCACCATGGGTGGTACAGGAAATACCCTGGGAATGTTGCTATGCATATTGTTGAATAAAAAATCTCCGCACAGGAATTTGCTTGGCTTATCGCTTCCGCTGTCGCTGTTTAATGTGAATGAACCATTAATCTTTGGCTTGCCGATAGTCATGAACCCCTTGCTGATTATCCCTTTTGTTCTGGTGCCAGCTGTGTCCTATACAATAGCGTACACTGCAACTGTCTGGCATCTGGTGCCCCCGGTTTCTGAAGCGGTAAACTGGAGCGTTCCACCTATTTTGAGCACCTGGCTTGCCACTGGGGGATCGGTCTCCGCCATTATACTGAATATCGTTATTATTGGCGTAAGCGCGATTATCTACACACCATTTGTTAGAAAATGGTCTATTAGCAAACTAAAAACCCCTGAGTTGAATTTGTTTTTACCACCAACAAATTTAGACCTGGTTCCTGGGCATACGCTGCAGTCCGAAGAAAAATCTTATCTTGATGCACTGAGCAAGGTACAACACTTACAATCGAGTGGTCATTTCATTCTTTATTTTCAGCCTCAGGTACGGATCTCCGACCGTCGCATTATTGGGGTTGAGGCATTAATCCGCCATCAGGGTGAAGATGGGAAAATTACGCCACCTACTTTCCTACAATATTATGATCGCCTCAAAGCGATGGCAGATATAGATTTCTGGGTTATCGAGCAATCTGTTAATTATCTAAATCATCATCTTCAAGAATTTAATGAAATGACTCTGTCGGTCAATGTCTCGGCGCAGACACTGCTGGACAAGAGATTATTTAAAGTGATATCCCAAGTGCTGGAAAAACCTTTACCTCCAGGCTGGACTCTTGAGATGGAAATTACAGAGTCACAAGCTGTTATCGACCCGGTAAATGTGGCCTCGGTGCTGACAAAATTAAAATCAATGGGGATTCGTATTGCTCTTGATGATTTTGGGGCCGGGTACTCGACACTGAATTATCTGACACGATATCCGCTCGACAAGATAAAGCTTGATCGTTCACTTGTGCAGGGGCTAGCTGAAAATGGTGGGCTGCAGTTTTTAAAACAAGTCACCAGACTGTGCCGACTCACGCACTGCAATCTTGTTATTGAAGGTGTTGAAACTGAAGATGAGCTGCGCCAGGTTCTTATTGAAGGGATTGAAACAGACCAGGAACTTGCCCAGGTTCGCTCTGTTGGTATCGAACTGGCACAAGGGTTCCTTTTCTGGCGTCCGTTACCAGTTGAAAGATTATGCCAGGTCCTGAAAGAAAATCATCATTGCTCTAATAGTGTTTCAACCTATGAAAAGGAGCTGCAATTAACATCATGATGTTAAAGCGAGGCTTACTCTCACACGGATGTTTTTTTGTACATATTGATAGATGGAAAGTTGTTTAATGCAAATAAGTGCAGAAACCAGAAACACGACTAAACGCATGTTGGAAGCTTGTGTATTGTTGTTTCTGTTTCATTATGTTTTTGGTCTACTAATGAGTAGTGCTGAAGTGGGTGGATATGCTCTGACATTCTATGATCTCAGGCTGCCATTGTTTACTGCGCTACTTGTTTTATATGGTGTCAGAGCCATACCTGCACTTGGGCTGCTTTTTATCTACAGCTTAAACACGCAATCTGTGTTGCAAAACCTCACTGTTTATTCACAGTTGCTGGCCGCTTCAATCAGCTGCCTGATATATTTTATCTCTGTTGGAAGTAAAGGTGCAGTCAGTTTCGGGCGTTACAAATTAACATTTCATCGTATCGGTTGGTTGGTTGTTTTTAACTCTGTAGTGTTTGAGTTTGTCCATCAGTTAATGTTGTTTTTATTTCATTTTGATGAAGTTTTGTATGGTGAATTTTTTAGCACCAAAAACTTGATTAACGTCCAATGGATGATGACATCTTGCCTTACTGGTGTACCATTCTGTTATCTTATTCTTAGATGTATCAGCAATACAGCATGGTGCTGGCGTTACCTTAATGAACAAAGAAAAATAATATTTTCAGGTTCGCGAGTAGTTTATCGGATTATATGGTTATGCACTCTTATTGGCATCATGTATTGCTTACTATCCACTAAACATACATTTTTATTATTTACCGGATATGGTTTGTTATTACTTCTCCCGATAATGGTCTGGGGAACCGTGACTATTGGTCATTCATTTATTGTTCCCATCTGGAGTGTTATTTTAATTCTGCTCGGATTCCACAGTGACGGTTATATACAATATAATTACGCCATCAGTGAACTTGAAATCCTTGAACCTTTGGCAACTGCCTCTGCCACACTATTAGTTGTGTCCTACTCTTTAGTTTTATCTGGAGTGCTGGTTTCAAGTAATCGCTCATATATCAAAAAAATAACCAGGCTAATGCAAACTGAGTTTTATACTGGCTTACCGAATGTTTATGCACTCAAAAAATCTCTTGCTGACTACCCTGGGTCCGGACTTGCTTTAATTCACTGCCCTGAGCTTTGGACGTTGACACAAACGCATGGACTTAGCATTAGATTTATGTTCGTTAAGTCATTGACCGCCTATCTTCTCCCTCATCTTCAGGATAATGAAGAGATCTATTATCAACCAGGTTATGGGCTTTATATTAGACTGAGTTCTCCTGATAAAGAGCATATTAATAATATATATTCTTTAGTTAAGGCATACCGTTTTTCACATGACAACAATACATTGGGCATTAATTCAGGGTTGGCTTACATGTTAAGCTTGCCAGAAAAATATAATTTATTGATGATTGTCGGAAAGTTGTCTGCTGTTGCCGCAGAATCTATCAATAGTGAAGTTCCGGTAATGGTCGTTTGGGATGATACAGATTGTTTGGCGGTGGGACGTAATATAAAGAGTAATGACAATATACGGAGTGAGCTTCAAAGCGCTATAGACAACCAGTCTTTTATACTCATGGCTCAGCCTGTAATCTCATCACGTACAGATTTATACTATCATGAAGTCCTTATTAGGATCAGAAACAAAGATGGAAAGCTCTTATTTCCTGACGCATTTCTTCCTATTGCAGAACAAGCTGGGATTCTTGCTCAGTTAGATATGACTGTTATTGAACAAACATTCAGATTTATACAGTCACTTGATGAATCAAAATCCGAAAGTAAATTTAGTATTAATTTAGCCCCGCGGACGCTTCATCATATCTATTTTATTGAGCATTTGACGGTGCTATTCAAGAAGTATGAAATATCACCGGACAGAATTATTTTTGAAATCGTCGAAACGGACATTATTGACACTAAAGTAGCCGCTTTAAAGCTTGAAAAGATGCGCAGTCTTGGTTGCAAGATAGCCATTGATGACTTTGGTACCGGTTGCTCCAGCTATTCTCGCCTGGAAGAAATAGAAGCTGATATTCTTAAGATAGATGGATCTTTTATCCGCAAGATTCTTCATGATGACTTAAATCACTTTTTAGTTAGATCTTTCTGCACCGTTGCTAAAATCAAAAAAATGCAGGTCGTTGCAGAATTTGTTGAAAATGAAGAGATCAAGCAAGAGCTAATAAGAATAGGTGTAGATTGGTTACAGGGATACCACACGGGTAAGCCAGTGCCAATTGAAGAAGTAATACTTTAAATTAATCCAGAAGGTATTAATAGGGCACTTATGATATGAACAGTCGAACGGATATCTCGCACTCAGTAAAAGTAGTCGGTGAAGAGATAGAAAAATGTAAACATGCATTTTTTGCACTTAGAAAAAAGGGGCAGCACGTAGACCTTATTCAGGATAATCAGGTTGCATTCCTTAAATCGGGCATTGTTACTATTCATCGTATTGAAGATGGGCTACTGACTAACTCTATTAAAGCGCCCGCAGTTATTGGGCTTGGGCATATACATGATATTGGGCTGACACATTTCATTCAGTGTAAAAGCGAATGTTCTATGTGGATCCTTGATTCGAATATTGCTTTTGATTTATTTACAGAGAATAATTTATGGCAAGATGCTTTTTTTATAATCAGAAAGTATTTATATATCTGCATGCCTAAAGGAAAACTAATTCATAAATCATCAGCCAGGGAAATAGTTGTTGAACATTTGAAGGAAATTTGGGCTTTAGGTGAACCAGAAAGACACACAACTTCTGTGTACAATTTTATTCTTTCCAGAAATAATATATCGAGGAGTGCTGTTCAGAAGGTTGTAAGAGAGCTAGAAGGCTCAGGAGATATAAAATTTTACCGCGGGAAATTGATTGAATTGAATGAGATGGCTTGATTTTATAACACATCATCATTCCTGTGATGGCTTACAACAAATAGTGGCATGATCCCACCATGGATTATGATTCAGGTCGGTATAAATGATAGAGAATCCCTGATTGCTGATCTCTTCTTCCAGCAGTGTAAGAGGCTTTAAGGTTCTCCATGGCTGGCCATTCCTTATTAAATGGTAATTATCGGCATCAAAATCTCGTAAATCTTCAGGTTTTTTCGGTTTCCCAGCCATAGTACTAATAACAACCATACCTTCTGGTTTTATCAGACGTCTTATTTCTGTAAGACACAATTCACGCTGTGAACCAATAAGGCAATGCAAGCAACTTCCATCAAAAATAACATCATATGAATCTGCTTCCAGCTGCTTAAGATGGCAGACATCGCCCTGGGTAAAATGCCCCTTAAGCCCAAGTGTCAAAAATCGCTCTATCGCCCACTCAATTGCAGTTTGTGAAATATCAACACCGGATACTTCATAGCCATGCTCTGCCATATATTGAGAAGACATTGCACCATTTCCACAGCCTAATTCCAGAAACGAAGCTCCGGGGGAGGGGAGGGTACTACGTTGTTTTAATTCTTGCAGAATGACAGTTAATTGTTGATGAGCTCGCTTATAACCTTCACCAGCCCACGCCTGCGCGCCATTTTGCTTTAATAGTCGATATTGCTCTTCATAGATATTCATCATAATTACCGTTTTGCCCATTTAAAACAGGATACGCTGTCGGTACTATCCCTAAATTGGCACTCTGTGTACAACGATGATCCCTTGAAATTTGATCTGGATTGAATTGGTTGCGAATAGTCTAAGAAGGGGGGCTTTTGGAGGATAAGAAAACTAATTTCATTGCTGTAACCGTTGTGGTAACGGTGTAGTGCTGATCAATAACTAACTGGGCAGCCTCAAGTCTGAACTCTGGGCTAAAATTACGTCTGCTATTTCTGGACATTGTGTCACTTGTCTTGACTATGATGCGATGATATCGCCTCGATTCAGGGGGCCAGATTTAGTATTCCACTTCATAAAAATGATCATTAATTCCGCAACCAGATTGCGCCCTACAACCTAAATCCGGACTCAATAATCATTATCTTCTGTAAAGTGATTAGCGGCAATTAGTCTTCACACTATGAAACATAGCCTCCTGGGAGACGATTTTGTAACGCTGCCTTTACCCTTAACGTGAGTTTTCGTACAACTGAGCGTCAGACCCCTTTACCAACTAAAATTGGACGGAAGCGCATAATTTTTAAGCGCCCCGGCTGATTAGCCGGCACCTCTTAACTGGCGCAGCTTGCGATAATTCTGCGGCGACATCCCGACATATTTGTTAAATGTGCTGTAGAAACTGCTGCTGGAGTGGAACCCAGCGGTGAGGGCAATATCCAGAATCGACTTGTCCGTATCACTAAGAAGTGCCCGTACATGGTTAATGCGCATCGCCGTGATGTATTGCTTCATGGTGAGCTGCATCACACGCTGGAATATACCCATTGCATAATTCGGGTTGAGTTTGACGTGTTCAGCAACCTGTTCGATGGTCAACGCCTGGTCGTAATTCTCGCCGATAAATTCCAGCATTTGGCTGACATAAAATTGCGCATGGCGTGACACATTGTTGCCGCTGCTGCGTGTACGGGCGGGTTTATTCACCAGAATCGGCTGCCAACCCGACAGGCTAAAACGCTTGAACATCAGGCAAATTTCATCGATGGCTAACTGGCGAATTTGTTCGTTGGGGCTTTTGATCTCCTCCTGCCAGCGCTGCACTTCAAAGGGGCTGAGCTGCTGTGCGGTCAGGGACTTAAGTACCGTGCCGTGGGTGATATGGTTAATAAGCTGCCGGTCCAGCGGCCAGGAAAGAAACAGGTGCATGGGAAGACTAAAGATAGCCATATTCTTGCAGTCGCCAGGGCGGGTGAGCTGATGTGGGGTACAGGCCCAAAATATCGTGATATGCCCCTGTTTAATCTGCACCGCTTCATTGTTAATCAAATATTCTACGTCGCCATCAAACGGCACATTCACCTCGACCTGCCCGTGCCAGTGGCAGGCTTCCATACTCCGCGGCCTGCGCAGCTCGATATCCATGCGTTGGTATTCGGAATAGAGCGACAAAGGGCTGCGCGTATTGCTATCGGTACTGCTGCACATATGCGGGTCTGGCGGCAGGCAATTTGGGATGATGTCCATTGTTCTCTCCGTTTCCTGAATTGTCAGAAATACTGGCACAAAACTCTTTGGGTGACTGTGAGAGCGGCACAAATTTGGCGATAGAAGCGTGCGTTTTTAAACCGATAAGCCGGTATTCTCTGCTTTCCTGGTAAAAAACTCCGGAAAACTCAGATTTAAGCGCGGGGTGAAACCAATCTGAGCTTTCCGGAATGCTAAGCGAGGAAGAGGGAGGAGAACGGGCACCTGGCGTGCCAGGCTAGCGGGGTTCACTCATGCCACGTATGCTACGGAGAAAGAAAATGTCAGCACCCAAAATTACCTTTATCGGCGCAGGCTCGACGATTTTTGTAAAAAATATTCTCGGAGATGTTTTTCATCGTCCGGCGCTGAAATCGGCCCATATCGCCTTGATGGATATTGATGAGACGCGTCTGGAAGAGTCGCACATTGTGGTACGCAAACTGATGGATTCAGCAGGTGCCTGCGGAAAAATCACCTGTCATACCGACCAGAAACAAGCCCTTCAGGATGCCGATTTCGTGGTAGTCGCTTTCCAGATTGGCGGGTACGAACCCTGCACCGTCACGGACTTCGCTGTCTGTAAACAGCACGGACTGGAACAAACCATTGCTGATACGTTAGGCCCCGGCGGCATTATGCGTGCCCTGCGTACCATCCCGCATTTATGGCAGATATGTGAAGATATGACACAAGTCTGCCCCGATGCCACGATGCTTAACTACGTGAACCCGATGGCGATGAACACCTGGGCGATGTACGCGCGCTACCCGCAGATTAAACAAGTGGGGCTGTGCCACTCGGTGCAGGGCACGGCTGAAGAGTTAGCGCGTGATTTATCGCTCGATCCGGCTTCGTTGCGCTATCGCAGCGCCGGTATCAACCATATGGCGTTTTATCTCTCGCTTGAGAAAAAAAATGAGCAGGGCGAGTACGTCAGTATTTATCCGGATCTGCTGCGAGCCTACGAAAGTGGGGAAGCGCCGAAGCCTAACCTGCATGGTAATCCACGCTGTGAAAATATCGTCCGCTACGAGATGTTTAAAAAGCTGGGCTATTTCGTAACTGAATCTTCTGAGCACTTTGCGGAATATACGCCGTGGTTTATTAAGCCCGGGCGCGAAGACCTGATTGAGCGTTATAAAGTCCCGTTGGATGAGTACCCAAAACGTTGTGTTGAGCAACTGGCTAACTGGCGCAAGGAGCTTGAAGAGTACAAAACGGCAGAAAGCATCGATATCAAGCCATCTCGTGAATATGCCAGCACCATTATGAACGCGCTGTGGACCGGCGAGCCGAGTGTTATCTATGGCAACGTGCGCAACGATAACCTTATCGACAACCTGCCGCAGGGCTGCTGTGTTGAAGTGGCGTGCCTGGTGGATGCTAACGGAATTCAACCGACCCGTGTTGGCACACTGCCGTCGCATCTGGCTGCACTTATGCAAACTAATGTGAATGTTCAGACCTTACTGACCGAAGCGATTTTGACAGAAAATCGCGACCGGGTTTATCACGCTACTCTGCTTGACCCTCATACTTCAGCCGTACTCGGCATCGAAGAGATTTATGCCCTGGTTGATGACCTGATTGCAGCACACGGTGATTGGTTACCGGCCTGGCTTCATCGCGCATAATTCAGTACGCCGGGCGTGATGCCCGGCTTCTCGCATATCTAATAACAGAAGGAGGGCGCTGGTAACAGTGGCCCGGTACCCTATATGAGCATATCAATTACAACAAAACTCAGTTATGGATTTGGGGCGTTTGGTAAAGATTTCGCTATTGGCATCGTTTACATGTACCTGATGTATTACTACACCGATATTGTAGGTTTATCGGTGGGCGTGGTGGGCACGCTGTTTTTAGTCGCAAGGATTTGGGATGCCATCAACGACCCGATCATGGGCTGGATAGTCAACAGTACCCGTAGCCGCTGGGGGAAGTTTAAGCCGTGGATCCTGGTGGGCACGATTGCCAACTCGATTGTGCTGTTTTTACTGTTCAGTGCGCATCTGTTTGAAGGCACAACGCAGGTAGTGTTCGTCTGCGTGACCTATATCTTATGGGGCATGACCTACACCATCATGGACATTCCATTCTGGTCGATGGTGCCTACCATTACCCTGGATAAACGTGAACGCGAACAATTGGTGCCGTTTCCACGTTTCTTTGCCAGTTTGTCCGGGTTTATCACCGCAGGCATTACGCTACCGTTCGTCAGCTATGTCGGCGGCGAAGACCGTGGTTTCGGCTTCCAGATGTTTACACTGGTGTTGATAGCCTTCTTCATTGCTTCAACCCTCATCACGCTGCGCAACGTAAAAGAGGTCTACTCATCAGACAGTGACGCAACCGCAGACAGTAGCCGCATCAGCTTAAAAGCCATCGTGGGGCTGATCTATAAAAACGATCAGCTCTCTTGCCTGCTGGGTATGGCGCTGGCTTACAACATCGCATCAAACATTATTTCCGGATTTGCGATTTATTACTTCACCTACGTTATCGGTGACGCCAGCCTCTTCCCGTATTACATGTCTTACGCAGGGGCGGCAAACCTGTTAACCCTGATTCTGTTCCCTCGGCTGGTAAAAGCGTTGTCACGCCGCTTACTGTGGGCGGGTGCATCGGTATTGCCGATTCTTGGTGGCGGAGTACTGCTCTGGATAGCGCTGGCGGGGTATCACAATGTGTGGTTGATTTCCATTGCGGGAATTTTGCTCAACGTAGGGACGGCGTTGTTCTGGGTACTACAGGTCATTATGGTGGCGGACACCGTGGATTATGGCGAGTATAAACTCAATGTTCGTTGCGAAAGCATTGCCTATTCGGTGCAAACGCTGGTGGTAAAAGGGGGCTCGGCATTTGCTGCATTCTTCATCGCTCTGGTCCTTGGCATCATTGGTTATGTACCTAATGTGGCACAGTCTGAAAGCACCGTCGCCGGTATGCAGTTCATCATGATTGCGCTGCCTGCGGTCTTCTTCCTGATAACCCTGGTTTTCTACTTCCGCCTCTACAAACTGAATGGCGATATGCTGAGAAAAATACAGATCCACCTGTTGGATAAGTACCGTAAATCTACAGCGCCTGTAGAGCCCCAACCCGTTAGCATCAGCATGGCGAAAACTTCAGACGCGAAGGCGTAATCATGGAATGGGTATCTGTAATTGGTTATATGGCGGCAAGCCTGACGACGTTGTCATTTTTGCCGCAGGCGGTGAAAGTGATTTCCACACGCAACACGCAAGGCATCTCCGGCCTGATGTATGCGATGTTTGTTTGTGGGTTGATGATGTGGTTTTTTTATGGGCTATTAATCAATGACCTGGCTATTAGCGCGGCGAATCTTCTGACATTGCTGTTTGCTCTACCCATCTTGATTATGAAGTACCGCCTGCGCTAATGCATGTCAGATAAGCGAAGGGTTCAAACGGTGGATGACGATAACGTTTATCCACCCTACAACATCCATTGCGTGACCTTTAGATTAGAAAGAATTCCGTAGCAGCCACGGGCTATTGACGCGCACGGTATCGCGGTGGGTATCCCCATTGATGATATGCAGTGCGCTCAGACGGCCAATGTCGTAATGGGGAAGTTGTACTGTCGACAACGGTGGGAGAAACAGATCGCCAATTCCCACCATATTGTCATAACCCAGCACAGCCACATCTTGCGGAATGCGGATGCCTCTGGATAGCAGTACCTGGTAAACCATAAATGCGATGCGGTCGTTACCGCACACCACCGAATCAAAGCGGGGTTTTCCATCAGGCATATGGGCTTCAACCATTGCCGGAATGTCGCGGTAATGTTCATCGCCCAATTCCATGTAATGGTGAATCAAATGATCCGGGTTTACGCCCATTTCACGGCAAGCGTGCTCTAGTCCCTTACGCCGGCGAATCGTGGCCAGATGTTGAGAGGGCAAATGCAGGCACAATGGCTGCCGGTATCCTGCGGTCAGTAACGCTTTCACCCCCTCATATTGCCCTTGTTCGTCGTCAGGAATGTAGCTGGCAACCGGGTCGTGCAAGCTTTCACAGTTGGCCAGTACACAGGGAAGGGTGAGTAACTTTGGTGGTATAGGGACCTGGCGCAGCCCCATCGTGGTGTAGATAATGCCGCCGGGGCGGTGTGACAGCAGCAAATCGACCATCGTCTCCGGGCTATCATCGGAAAACATGTTCACCACAAAACTGTTCCAGCCGTGAGCCCGGGCCGTTTCTTCAATCGATAAGGTAATCTCAACAGAAAAAGGCGTGGTGACCGTATCGAGCGCCAGCACACCGATGGTGTCGGGCGTTGCCCGGGCACCGCGTATCTTTTTAGCAGACAAGTCGGGCACATAATTCAGCTGGCTGATAGCAGCCTGAACGCGTGTCAGGGTGTCGGGTTTAAGCCGTTCCGGGTTGTTTAATGCACGTGACACCGTCATCAATGAGACATTTGCAAGTTTGGCCACATCTTTAAGCGATGCCATAAGTACCTATCCTGATAAGAGAAATTTCAACCCGAGCCCTTTGTGCATCAGGCTATACAACTCAGATTGTGATGTAAAAGGCTGACGCGATATTTTGGGGGACGAGTCGCTGTAATACATCCCTGCCATCGACATGAAAATTTGATCACGATCTCAAACATATCATGTTAACGTTAACTTATGTGATTAACATCATGTCTCATCGCTAAACTTCATGAGATTTCGTTAATGTTAACGTTATCATTTCATCATTGACCCTACATGAGATTGCTTTGATGAAAAAACATCACTCCCGCAGTTATCCGTTATTAAGCGCGTTACTGTTCTTCTTTTTCGTCAGTTGGTCCTCTTCCAGCTCGTTACTTTCTATCTGGTTACACCAGGAAGTGGGTTTAAAAGCTACTGACACCGGCATTATTTTCTCGGTGCTTTCGGTTTCGGCACTCTGCGCGCAGGTTTGTTACGGCTTCATTCAGGACAGGCTAGGGTTAAGGAAGAACCTGCTGTGGTACATCACCGCATTGCTGATTCTATCTGGCCCGGCCTATTTGATTTTTGGCTACCTGCTTAGCGTGAATATTCTGCTGGGGAGCGTTTTTGGCGGCCTGTTTATCGGTTTAACCTTCAACGGCGGGATTGGCGTTCTGGAGTCTTATACCGAAAGGGTGGCACGCCAGAGCACATTTGAATTTGGCAAAGCCCGCATGTGGGGGTCACTGGGCTGGGCGGTGGCGACGTTCTTTGCCGGTTTGCTGTTTAATATCAACCCTAAACTTAATTTCCTCGTCGCTTCTTGCTCAGGGTTAGTGTTCTTTTTCCTGTTGATACAGTTAAAAGTCAATACGGCTGCGAGTCTGGAAACAGTCGAACTGGGTGCAGAAAAAGTGAAGATCGCAGATGCTTTGCGCTTAATCACCCTGCCAAAATTCCGGGCGCTGATCTTCTTCGTCGTGGGCACCTGTATTTACGGCGTTTACGACCAGCAGTTCCCGGTCTATTTCGCTTCACAATTTGCCACTTTGCGTGAAGGCAATGCGATGTTTGGCTACCTCAATTCATTCCAGGTGTTTCTGGAAGCGGCAGGAATGTTCTGCGCCCCCTGGTTAGTGAATCGCATTGGCGCGAAGAATGGGCTGATCTTTGCCGGCATGGTCATGGCATTAAGAATGGTCGCATCCGGGTTGGTGGAAGGGCCGGTTCTTATCTCGATAACTAAACTCCTGCACGCGGTGGAGTTGCCTATCCTGCTGGTCTCGATCTTCAAATACAACAGCCTCAATTTTGATAAACGCCTCTCATCAACGCTCTATCTGGTGGGCTTTGCCTGCACCAGCTCAGTGATTGCGGCCTTCCTGTCGCCGCTTGCGGGCTACAGCTATGAAAAATACGGATTTGCCCAGTCTTATCTAATCATGGGGCTGATGGTGTTCTGTACCACTTTTCTTTCGATTTTCTTTTTGCGAGGCAATAAGTCCTCATCCGACGGGCTGCTGTCGCAACCTTCCACCATTTGAATTACCCAAGAGTGAGTTGTCATGACGTTATTGATTGCTAATGCCGAGAAGGCGCTGAACGAAAAACAAGACCAACTGAACATGCGCTGGTATCCACGCTACCACCTTGCTCCGCGAGCGGGTTGGATGAATGACCCCAACGGCTTGGTTTGGTTTGACGGGTGGTATCACGCGTTTTATCAACATCATCCTTACTCCACGAAATGGGGGCCGATGCACTGGGGGCATGCGCGCAGCCGCGATATGCTGCACTGGGAACATTTGCCGGTGGCGCTGGCACCGGTTGGGCCGGAAGACAAAGATGGCTGTTTCTCGGGTTCTGCGGTGGTGAATGCTGATGAACTGGCATTGATTTATACCGGCCATAAATTTCACGGTGATCCAACCAATGACAACAACCTCTACCAGGTGCAGTGCCTGGCAACCAGCAAAGATGGCATCGAATTTTCCCGTCAGGGCCAGGTGATTGACACCCCTGCGGGTCTGCATCATTTCCGCGACCCGAAAGTGTGGCAGGAAGAAGATGCATGGTACATGGTGGTGGGCGCGCGCGTGGGTGATACCGGGCAGGTCAGGCTCTACCGTTCCGAGTGCTTACGACGCTGGAAAGAAGAGGGTGTGCTGGCCGAAGCGGGCGAGGGCATGGGCTTCATGTGGGAATGCCCGGACTTCTTCACTCTTAACGGCAAACAGATCCTGATGTTCTCGCCACAGGGTATGGCGGCTCAGGGTTATGAAAATCGTAACTTATTTCAGAGTGGTTATCTGGTTGGTCAGTGGCAACCGGGTGCGACTTTCGTGCAACAGAGCACGTTCCAGGAGATGGACCACGGGCACGATTTCTATGCGCCGCAAAGTTTTCTTGCCCCGGATGGCCGCCGCATCGTCATGGGTTGGATGGCCATGTGGGAATCCCCGATGCCGGAACAACAAGACGGCTGGGCAGGCATGCTGACGCTACCACGTGAATTGACACTCACTGCCGATAATCGCCTGCAAATGCGCCCTGCCAGAGAGCTGGAAAACCTACGCCAGAGCTGGTTCAGTTGGCCTGTCAGCACCCTGAGCAACAAAACGCTACCGGTGATGAATAACTGTGAAACCACAGAAGTCATTTTGCAGTGGGAACTGGCCGCCTGCGATGCAGAGCAATACGGCATGGCGCTGGAGGACGGTATGCGCCTGTATGTCGATAACCAGGCACAACGATTGGTTCTGGAGCGCAATTACCCGGAGTTCGGTCTCTGTGGGCAACGGAGCATCCCACTCCCCAATGCAGCAACGTTGAAACTTCGGGTGTTTTTTGACAGTTCATCGGTAGAAGTGTTCGTCAATGACGGTGAAGCTTGTCTGAGCAGCAGGATATATCCGCAGTCACGCCTGTTGAGTCTCTTTGCCTGGTCAGGAAGTGCCGAATTCGTTGAATGTGGAGCCTGGCATTTAGAATAAATAGGGATAAATAAATGCCGCGGTAATTATTTCCGCGGTATAGCACTTCGGCATTATTAAAATTATAAAGGAATAATCGATGAAAATAATAATCGGGTCGGTGCTCTGCGCCGGTTTATATTCTACCTCGGGTTTTGCACAATCACCGTTAACCATTGAACAACGTTTTGCTTTGCTTGAACAACGCTTACAGGATGCTGAAAAACGCGCTGATAAAGCAGAGTCGGAAATTGCAACATTAAAACAAGTGCCCACCACAGAAAATGAAAATAAAATAATTTCGGTAGAACAAAAACCCACACCTAAACTGGCTTTAAATAATAACTCGGAATTAAAGTTCTATGGCGACGTGGAATTTAATCTTGATGGCGCCAGCCGTACCGGCAGTTTAACTTCGGTGAAAACCAGCGCTAATAAAAATTGGGCACCGGGAGATAAAGAACGCTGGGATATTAATGGGAGAATTCTGTTAGGCGTTGACGGTATTCAACACTCGTCGAATGGCCAATATGCCGGTTTTACTGTTCAACCGCTGGCGGATATGAACGGGAAAATGAACCTTGATGATGCGGCATTCTTCTTTGGGCAACAGCAAGACTGGTTAGTAAAGGTCGGGCGCTTTGAAGCCTACGATATGTTTCCGCTCAACCAGGACACCTTTATCGAGTATTCCGGAAACACTGCTAATGACCTGTATAGCGACGGTTATGGCTACATCTATATGATGAAAGAGGCGCGAGGGCGTAGTAACAGCGGGGGAAATCTGCTGTTCAGTAAGACGTTAGATAACTGGTATATGGAAGTGAATACGCTGGTAGAAGATGGCAGTTCACTGTATGTCGACCAGCGTTATCATGGAACGGAACTCGATAATCAAAAAAATGTGGTTTACGTCCGCCCGGTTATTGCCTGGCGTTCAGGAGACTATTCTATGGCGGCGGCTATGGAAACAAACCTTATTAACAACGCCTACGGCTATAAAGATGCTGCCGGAACCTGGCACGATCAATCCGGGCGTACAGGGTATGGTTTAACAATGAGCTGGAATACATTGAAAAACAATCCGCAAGAGGGTGTGGTAGTAAATCTTAATACCGCTTATATGAATGCAGAAGACGAAAAAGACTTTAGCGCCGGGATTAATGCGCTCTGGCATCGTGTTGAGTTAGGTTATATCTATGCACATAACAAAATTTCTGACTTCAATATTTCCGGATTGAACAGTGAGTGTGGTAACGAATGCGCGATCCTGGCCCCTGGCAATTACGATATCCATACAATCCACACCTCCTGGCAATTGCCAAATATTATGGATATGCCCAATTTCAATATTTACCTCGGCGCTTACGCTTCCTGGCTTAATTCTACAGCACAAGAAGAAGGTGATGATCAACCACGTTATGGCGCACGCCTGCGTTTTAAATACTTGTTTTAACGCGTGACGATTTTTTAAGGAGCAGTCATGAATATCTGGACATATGGTGATGCGGTTGTGGATTTGCTACCACTTGCGGACATGCAATATCGCGCCTGCGCAGGCGGCGCCCCGGTTAACGTTGCGGTGGGGTGCGCACGGCTGGGTTGCCAGAGTGGTTTTATCGGCCGGGTCGGGGACGATACATTTGGCACATATTTGCAGCGCACGCTGGTTGATTACGGCGTGGACACCCAATATATGCAGACAGACTCTGTGCATCGCACCAGCACGGTGTTGGTTTCTTTGGCCGAAGGCGGCGAGCGCGAATTTACGTTTTTGGTCAACCCGTCAGCCGATCAGTTCATCACCGCGGAGACACTGCCGGAGTTTGGCGCAGATATTTTGCACTTTTGTTCGTTGGCGCTGGTGGCAGAAGGCTGCCGTGAAACACTCACGCGAGCAATAGGGAAGATTAAGCAAGCGGGTGGGCTGCTAAGTTTTGATGTTAATTTACGCGAGCAGATGTGGCCCGACAGGCAGCAAATGCTGTCTGCTGTGCGCCATTTCGCCATGCAGGCCGATATTCTTAAATTGTCAGAAGAAGAGTGGTACTGGCTTGCTGGCACCCATCAGTATACTGCGGCAGTCAACGCGTTAAAGGCGCTTCCGGCTGCCATCAAAGTGATTACCTTCGGGGCGCAAGGGGCCATGGTATTATGGCAAAATCAGGTTATTCATTTCAGCGGTTATAACGTTGAGAGTGTCGACACCACCGGGGCCGGAGATGCCTTTGTTGCTGGTCTGCTGGCGCATATTGCAATGGAGCAACTGCCACAAAATCTCACCCAACTTAAGCAGGCGTTAGCCCAGGCAAGCGCCTGTGGCGCGTTGGTCACGATGCAAAAAGGGGCGCTTGCCGCCACAGCAGACAGGGACACCGTGCAGAAGTTTATCGCACGTGCACCTTTGCCAGATGTTGAGGTGAAATAACGCCTACACCGTTGCCGCCGCTGGAACGGCAATGAATGTCGGCAAATCCACGATGGATAAGTGGGTTCGACAACTGAAAGAAGAACGCGCAGGGAAATCCCCAAAGGCCTCTCCGATGACGCCTGAGCAACTTCGCATTCGTGAATTAGAAAAACGACTGCAACGTGTTGAAATGGAAAGCGATATATTAAAAAAGGCTACCGCGCTCTTGATGTCAGACTCCCTGAGCAATTCTCGTTATTTGAGAAATTCAGGACGCGGTTCCTGTTGCTTTTATTTGTAATGTGTTCGGGATCCATCGCAGTAGCTATCGGTACTTGCTAAGCCGACCGCAGAAACCTGATGCAAAACACATCGTTATACTGAACCTGGTTCGTGAAGTTCATCATGCCAGTAATGGCTCTGCGGGGGCCCGGAGCATTGCCGATATGGTCAGCGCAAAAGGTGTTCCGTTGAGTCGCTGACTGGCCAGTAAGATAATGAAAGAGCTGAATATTGTTAGTTGCCAGCAACCGGAGCATCGCTACAAAAAAGCCACAAAAGAGCATGTGGATATCCCTAATCATCTGGATCGCCAGTTTGCAGTAACGGAACCTAATCAGATCTGGTGCGGCGACGTGAGCTACATCTGGACGGGCAAACGCTGGGCTTATCTGGCGGTTGTTCTGGATTTATTTTCCCGCAAGCCAATAGGTTGGGCGATGTCGTTTTCTCCGGACTCAGGTCTGACAGGAAAAGCATTAACGATGGCCTGGGAAGCCAGGGGAAAACCGACTGACGTTATCCTCAGTACTTTTGAGCAGCTACATCGGAACAAAATGGATGTATTTGAGCGTGGCATTATCAATGTCTTTAAAGGGCTGTCGTGGGATTACAAAACCAATAGTCCCTGCAGCTTTGGTAAAAAGATCATCGTCAACAATCTGGTGACGCATAACCGCTGGGGATTTAGTCTGAACTGGGGTTGGTGTAGGGATCAACTGGCGGATCTGGAGCGAATGCTATTTCTGCTGGATGGTAAACCGATACCCGACAATCGTGGCGATGTTACTACTCGATTGATGGAGCATATCCGGGACAACCCTTCGAAGGATGTTTACGAAGATGAGTTCTTCAGTATTCGTTACTTTTAGAAGGGAACTGCCCATTTGACGTTTAAACGCCTGGCTCTGATTGAAAGGATGAATGACATCATCGCTAAGTACTATCCGGGAATGCTGGCTAAGCCACGCTAATGTTGATGGGTGTTGAGAAAATTTACTTACACCAGCCGTTACATAAACTTTATGGATGCGTGGTTTTTAGTGAGGGGGTTTTGCGTAACTCATTGATTTTAAATGGTACGCCCTACAGGGCTCGAACCTGTGACCTACGGCTTAGAAGGCCGTTGCTCTATCCAACTGAGCTAAGGGCGCACTGTATTCCTTTCGGAAGCATTGCGGGTTCGGATTATACGGTCAGTACCTTACGAGTCAATGGCTTTTGAACTGCCTGCGCGACAATTGAGCATAAAGGCTTAACAATGCCTGACAGCGAGCCGCGCTTCTGACAAAATAGAAACAATCCCCTCCCTTTTCGATTACAGACGGAATCATCTGACTGATGGCAGCAAAGATTATTGATGGTAAAACGATTGCGCAGCAGGTACGGCTTGAAGTTGCTGAAAAAGTGAAAGCCCGAATTGCCGCTGGAAAACGTGCTCCAGGACTTGCGGTTGTTCTGGTTGGCGAGAATCCTGCTTCGCAAATTTATGTTGGAAGTAAACGTAAGGCATGTGAAGAAGTGGGCTTTATTTCCCGCTCGTACGATTTGCCTGACACAACTTCTGAAGCAGAGCTGCTGGAGCTGATTGATACGCTTAACGCAGATAAAGAAATTGACGGTATCCTTGTGCAGTTACCACTGCCTGCAGGTATCGACAATGTGAAAGTTCTGGAGCGTATCGACCCGGATAAAGATGTTGATGGATTCCATCCCTACAACATAGGTCGCCTGTGCCAGCGTTCGCCGCGTCTGCGCCCTTGTACGCCACGTGGCATCGTGACGCTGCTTGAGCGTTACGGTATTGATACCTACGGCCTGAACGCCGTGGTGATTGGCGCATCCAACATTGTTGGCCGTCCGATGAGCATGGAACTGCTGTTGGCGGGTTGCACCACTACCGTGACTCACCGCTTTACCAAAAACCTTCGTCATCACGTTGAAAATGCTGATTTGGTGATCGTTGCTGTTGGTAAACCTGGCTTTATTCCAGGTGATTGGATCAAGGAAGGGGCGATTGTGGTGGACGTGGGTATTAACCGTCTGGAGAGCGGTAAAGTGGTCGGCGACGTAAATTATGATGAAGCCGCTGCCAAAGCCTCGTATATTACGCCGGTTCCGGGTGGCGTTGGCCCAATGACCGTCGCCACTCTTATCCAGAATACCTTGCAGGCTTGCGAGGAATATCATGATGTCCATGGAGAATAAAATGGCGACCTTCTCATTAGGTAAACACCCACACGTTGAATTATGCGATCTGCTGAAGCTGGAAGGCTGGTGTGAAAGCGGCGCACAGGCGAAAGCGGTGATTGCGGAAGGGCTGGTGAAAGTAGACGGCGAAGTGGAAACCCGCAAACGCTGCAAAATCGTTGCAGGCCAGACTGTGGTTTTTGAAACACTGAGCATCACGGTCGAAGCTTAAGCTTCCCGTTTAACCCTCGCTTTCCGGCGAGGGTTTCCCCTTCTGCATTAATTTTCTGCAATTCTACGAATATTTTCGGGCCTGCTCAAAGAATGAGGCCTGTCGTCAGACTGGCCTCATTGCGGGTGACGATATGACTAATCAGGCGTTGCTAACCGGTTTTTGTTCTGTCTTCACCTGAGCATTTTCCAGCATTTTGCGTACCGGAATAATCAGCACGAACAGTACAGCCGCACAGATCAGTAACGCAATGGAACAACGCGCGAACAGGTTAGGCAGCATATCCAACTGGTCGGCTTTCACGTGACCGCCAATCAGGCCTGCCGCAAGGTTACCCAGCGCACTGGCGCAGAACCACAGTCCCATCATCTGGCCACGCATTCTTTCTGGAGCCAGCAGCGTCATGGTCGCAAGTCCAATTGGACTCAGGCACAGCTCGCCGAGTGTCAGCATCAGGATGCTTCCCACCAGCCATAGTGGCGACACACCAGCACCGCCGCTGTTCAGAACATTTTGTGCTGCCAGCATCATCAAACCAAAACCTGCAGCGGCGCATAAAATGCCGATGATAAACTTAGTGATACTGCTTGGGCGGATGTTATTACGTGCGAGGCGCGGCCATGCCCAGCTAAATACCGGTGCCAGTAAAATGATAAACAGCGCATTGATTGACTGGAACCACACCGCAGGGATCTCAAAATCGCCGATCATGCGGTCGGTGTAGTCATTTGCAAACAGGTTGAACGAAGTGGGTTTCTGCTCAAATGCAGACCAGAAGAAGGCCGCAGAGACCAGCAGAATAAAGCAAACCAGCAACCTGGCGCGTTCTTTGCGGTTAAGACCCGCGAACATGAACAGATAGATAAAATAGAGCGCTACCGACGCCGCAATCACGTATACCAGCACACTGGCAACCGCAACGGGGTTAATGACGATCACACCTTTTGCAATCAGGGTCACGATAACAGCCACGCCGACCGCCAGTGCCAGCAACCAGCCACCGACACCGTTTTTCTTAGCAACCGGGCTGTTCCAGGTTGAATCGAGGCCCACTTCGCTGTCGTAGCGTTGCATGGCCGGAACGGCGAACACACGGAAGATAACCAGCGCAACCAGCATTCCGATACCGCCGATACCGAAGCCCCAGTGCCAACCGTGGGTTTTGATCAGCCACCCGGAGATCAGGGGGGCAATAAACGAACCCATGTTGATGCCCATATAGAACAACGAGAAACCGCCGTCACGGCGCGCATCGCCTTTTTTATACAGCGTCCCGACCATGACTGAGATACATGTCTTGAACAGGCCAGAGCCAAGAACGATAAACATCAGGCCGATGAAGAACAGGTTGTCGCCAATGAACGCGGAAAGCGCTATCGACAGGTGGCCAAGGGCAATGAGAATCGAGCCATACCATACGGCTCTCTGCTGCCCTAACCAGTTATCAGCAAGCCACCCGCCAGGCAGCGCCGCCAGATACATACAGCCAGCAAAGATACCGACGATTGCCGATGCGTTTTCACGCGCAAGCCCCATACCGCCGTCGTAAACCGTTGCTGCCATAAACAAAATGAGTAAGGGACGGATCCCGTAAAACGAGAATCGCTCCCACATCTCAGTAAAGAACAGTGAGCCTAACGGGTAAGGATGACCGAAGAACGTTCGGCTCTCGTTGTTGTTAACCGAGGATTGCATAAATTCTCCCAAGAGGGTGTGTGGTTGTGTTGATCAGTGGCGAAATGCCCGGCGGCTAGCTGACTTGCCGCTCTTTAACATTCAGCCATTATTATTAGCTGGCGAGATTTGTCTAATGCCAACCGCAGAACTTTTAGATGAAAAGTCGACAAATGTCTACGTTTACAGATTTTATAGCGGCAGATATGAGATGTCGATTGGCAGGTTTTGGTGTGAAAACCTTGATCGCGAAGCTATAAATTATCACGGTAAAATGTTCCTCTTAACCCAGGCTGGTAGAGGGGAGGTGGCGACCAGTTTCGGATGTTTAGCCTGGTTTCTTTTTGTTTATCCTGAGCTATTCTGCTTTTTCCACTCATCAGACAACGCCTTCTATGCCAACTATCATCACTCATGCTGCAGTACCCATTTGTTTAGGATTAGGGCTTGGCACAAAAATTATTCCTCCACGTCTGCTATTGGGCGGGATCATTCTGGCGATGTTGCCGGATGCCGATGTACTGGCGTTTAAATTTGGCGTGGCGTATGGCAATGCTTTTGGTCACCGTGGGTTCACGCACTCTTTGCTGTTTGCATTTGTGGTGCCGCTACTGTGTCTGTTTGGCTATCGTTGGTTCCGCGCAGGTTTTGTTCGCGTCTGGTTATTCCTGACGGTGTCACTGCTTTCGCATAGCCTGTTGGACTCGGTTACTACAGGCGGCAAGGGTGTTGGCTGGCTATGGCCGTGGTCAGATGAACGATTTTTTGCGCCATGGCAGGTGATACGTGTCGCTCCTTTTCAGCTCTCCCGCTACCTCGAACCCCGTGGTCAGGCGGTAATTTGGTCTGAACTACAATGGGTTTGGTTGCCAGGTTTGCTGATGGCGTTCTTGCTGTTTGTTATACGTAAGAATTTGCGGTAACGGCGTCATGCTTTTGGCGGATGACACGAGCTTATCCGCCTCACAACATCTGCTTCACTTCCAATAAGCCCCTATAAATTGCAGGTCAAAACCTGCTCAACTTCAAATATTCGATAACAGTATGGCTACAACGCATATTTTAGTTGCCGGGCAAAAAACGTTTCGTCAGTATAGGTAGAACGTTCTACTAGAACGTTCTACCAAGCATAAAAACGCGTAAAACCAAAAACGCGTAGGCGGCGTCAACACCGGGGGATTGTTTATGAGTTTGCTATCCAGTATTACAAAATCGTTATCTAAATTGTCGATGATAGGTCGTGCATTAATGCTGCCTATCTCTTTGTTGCCGGCGGCAGGCTTGTTACTGGCCTTCGGCGATAAATTCCATTTGCCGTTAATGATGAATGCGGGTGGGGTGATTTTCGACAACCTGCCGATGCTGTTTGCGATTGGCTCGGCTGTGGGTTTGGCTGCTGAATCGGGGATTGCTGCACTGTCGGCGGCGGTATCAGTCTTTATTATTAACGTCACAATTGGCACGGTGATGCATATCACGCCAGAAATGGCGGCAGCGGGCGGGAAATATGCCATGGTTGTTGGCATCCCGACGTTGCAGATGGGGGTGTTTGGTGGCCTGATTTCCGGCATTCTGGCCGCATGGTGCTATAACAAATTCCACACCATGCAGCTCCCTGAGTTCCTCGGTTTCTTCTCGGGTAAACGCTTTGTTGCCATTGCTACAGCGTTTTTATCGTTCCTGCTCGGGATGGCATTGCCATGGATTTGGTCATATATCCAGTCGGGAATTGATTCGCTTTCGGTTATTGTGAATGGTGATAATCAGGCGCTTTCAACCTTTATCTTCGGCCTGGTTGAACGTGCGTTAATTCCGTTGGGGCTGCACCACATCTGGTATCCGTCATTCTGGTATTCATTTGGTGAGTACACGACCACAGCAGGCCAGGTTATCCACGGGGACCAGACAATCTGGTTCAAGATGCTCGAAGAAGGCGTGAAATCCTTTAGCAGCGACAGCTACCATAACGCAGGCAAATTCATGCAGGGTGAATTCCCACTGATGCTGTTTGCACTGCCTGCAGCATGTCTGGCGATGTACCACGAAGCGAACACCAAAAATAAGAAAATTGCCTCCGGTATTCTGTTCTCTGCGGCATTGACCTGTTTCCTGACAGGCATTACTGAACCGGTTGAATTTACCTTTATCTTTGTTGCGCCAATCCTGTATGTATTCAACGCAATTATGGCTGGCCTGTCTTACATGTGTATGTACCTGCTGCATGCGCATATCGCCAAGTCGTTCTCGGCAGGCATGATTGACTACATCTCCTTCGGGATCCTGCCGTCTTTCAACGGTTATCAGACTAACTTCTTGTCGGCTGTGATTGTCGGTATACCGATGGCGCTGATTTATTACTTCACTTTCCGTTTTGTTATTCGCCGTTTCGATGTGAAAACACCGGGCCGCGCTGATATTACTGCCAACGCTAACGATAAAACCGACACTGAACTTGCTGGCGATATTATCGGCTTGTTGGGTGGTGCAGAGAACATTAACTCTGTTGGTTCATGTATTACGCGTCTGCGTCTGGAAGTGGAAAAAAGCGACCGGGTAGACAAAGACGGTCTCAACAGTCTCGGGGCACGCGGGGTAGTGTTTGTTGGCGATTCGGGCATTCAGGTGATATTTGGCGCACGAGCGCAATTTATCGCACAGACGATGTCCACAATGATTGGTAAATAACTTTCCCTTTCATCCTTCAAGCTGCAGATGCGTTGGCTGCATTCACTTACCCCAGGAGCTTACTCAAGTAAGTTCCTGGGGCTAAGTTCTTTTGCCGCCTTCCTGCAACTTGAATGCTATAGGGGAAAGAGATGCAAAATAGTTAGCCCCCGGTATGTTTACTGGGGGCTTTATGGTATTGATAACAAGGATATTTAGTGCATAGGATCGGGATGAAAAAGGTCAATATTATTGATGTAGCCCAACTGGCGGGAGTTTCTGTCTCCACCGTGTCATTGGTGTTACGCCAAAAAGGTAAGATCTCTGAGGCAACTATTGAAAAGGTTAACGCTGCGATCAAACAGCTTGGCTACGTCCATAACGTTGCGGCGGCGAACCTGCGTTCCAGCACCTCAAATCTTATCGGCCTGGTTATCCGTGATTTCAATGACTCCTTTTGTGTAAACGTTATGGCAAGCGTCGTCCATTATCTGGAAAAACAAGGCTATATGGTTTTTCTGGGCCACCCGCAGGACGATGATCAACAGCTGCAACAGTGTTTAACATCTTTTTCGCAGCAAGGCGTGGCGGGTGTTATTTATCTGGATGCTAACCACCGTTTAGCCTCGATCCCCTCACTCATTTCTGAATGCCCATTGCCGACGGTGATTATCGCGGAGTCCACGGTAAGCAGCCATCGTGACGTGATTGGTCGAGATAATCGCCAGGCCGGAAACCAGGCAACGCGTTATTTGATTGACCGTGGTCACCGAAATATCGCGTATTTGGGTGGAACTGCATCGAACTTGATGCGCGAAGAGCGTTTACTGGGTTATCGCAATGCACTGGCGCAATACAATTTGCCGTTTCGCGAAGAGTGGGCTCCAGTTTGTGAAAACGACACCGAGAATGCTGCACGTTTAACACGTCAATTGCTTGAGAAAAACAGCAAAATCACCGCAATGCTCTGCCATTCACCATCAGCAATTATTGGCTGCCTCAATGGTATCCAGCAGGTTGGGCGAACGGTCGGTAAAGATGTGTTTTTGACTCAACAGGTTTCGTTGATTGGTTTCGAAGACATGATGCACATTAATCTCACCTCGCCACGCTTCACTTACGTTTCGTCGTCCAGCGAAGAAGCAGGCCGACAGGCGGCAACATTGATTGTGAATAAGATTAAAGAGCCGGCGCTGCCTGCTCAGAAGATAATTATTTCAGGGGAGTTGGTACTAAGGGAATCGGCCTGACAATTATTGTCCCCCTTCAAGAAAGGGGGACACATCATTTAACGGTGGTACTCGCCAGCGGCTTCCGGCTGGTATTGCAACTCCAGCACTTCCAGATGCGTCTGGTTACCGTTCGGTAACGTCCAGTTAATTGTCGCACCAACACGCAAACCCAACAGCGCCGCACCCACTGGTGCCATCACTGAAAGCTGGTTATCGCTGTCCTTCAGGTTTGCCGGGTAAACCAGCGTGCGCACATGCTCTTCTTTTGAAGACAAATCGCGGAATTTCACGCGGCTATTCATCGTCACCACATCAGCCGGAATATCTTCAGGCTTACGCATTTCAGCTCTGTCCAGTTCTGCGTTCAGCGCTGCTGCTACCGGCTGGTTGGCAAATTGTGGATTCTCCAGCAAACGGTCAATATGCTCGGCATCGAGTTCATTAATGATAATGGCTGGTCTGGACATAATTCTCGTTTCTCTCCGTGTAAATAGCAGGCATTCATGTGCCTGATGTGGACCTTACAAAAGAAAACCCTCACCGGTAAGAGTGAGGGTTTGGTCTGCAGTGATAATACTGAGCTTAACGTATAGTTTAAAGTGACCTGAGTCACAAACTGCAGTTACAGAATAATGCTACCCACTAATGCGAACAGGAAAGCGATAGTACCAATCAGCGTTTCCATCACAGTCCAGGTTTTCAGTGTGGTTTTCTCGTCCATTTCCAGGAAACGGCCAACCAGCCAGAAACCGGAGTCGTTCACGTGAGACAAAACAGTTGCACCACCTGCAATTGCCACCACGATGAAGCACAGATCGAACTGGCTCAGGCCTGGCGTTGCCGCAACCATTGGCGAGATAAGTGCCGCAGTGGTAGTCAGAGCAACGGTCGCAGAACCTTGTGCCACACGCAGAGCGGTAGAGATAACAAACGCGGCAACAATCACTGGCATACCTGTATCAGACAGCACACCAGCAAGCGCATCACCAATGCCGCTGGCACGCAGAACACCACCGAACATACCACCCGCACCGGTCACCAAAATGATGCCGCAGATTGGACCAAGCGCGCCATCGCAAACTTTTTCCAGATGCTGGCGGCTATGACGACCACTAAACACAGCAAGAGCAAAGAATACAGTTATCAGCAATGCAATCGGGGTTTTACCCAACATGCGCAGGAACTGAACTACGATATTGTCAGCCGTTACCCAACCGAGCACAGTTGCTGTGTTCAGGCCGGTATCAAGGAAAATAAGCACCAGTGGCAGCAGCAGAATTGACAATACAGTGCCAAAAGATGGTGGCTGGTGGTTTGGATCAGCTTCTACATTGCCGAGGAAAGAAGAAGGCAATGGTACTTCGAATTTCTTGCCAGCATACAGGCCAAACAGATACGCACCGAGATACCAGGTTGGAATCGCGATAACCAGGCCAACAATGACCAGAAGCCCAATGTTCGCGCCGAGCAATTCACTTGCAGCAACCGGACCCGGATGCGGCGGCAAAAGTGCGTGCATTACAGCGAATGCACCCGCAGCAGGCAGCGCATATTTCAGCGTAGAACCACCGAATTGTTTTGCTACGCTGAAAATAATTGGCAACATCACCACCAGGCCCGCATCGAAGAAGATTGGGAAGCCAAACAGCAAAGATGCAACGCCAAGCGCTAGTGGCGCGCGGTGTGAACCAAATTTCCCGACCAGTGTGTCAGCCAATACTTTGGCACCGCCAGAGATTTCAAGTAAACGACCAATCATGGCACCCAGGCCAACCAGCAGGGCAACGCCCGCCAGGGTACTACCAAAACCGCCCAAAATTGTTGGGACAATTTTATCGAACGGCACACCGGTGACCAGCGCAACAACAACACTCACAAGAGTTAATGCTAAGAATGCATGCACTTTGAAGCGCATGATGAGAATAAGTAGGAGTACGACTGCACAAGCTGCGATCCCAAGTAGGGTCCCTGCGCCGTAATGTGCTGTTATTTCGGTCATATGTTTGTCCTCTGCGCCGAATTAGTAGGCAAGATATGCGTTAAGCATAATTCACCATCTCTCTGATACCGGTAACATGATATCGGTAACATGACGCCTTCGGGAATGGAGTGCTCCATGTTTATTAACATTTTGAGAGCAACTTCAAACTATCGAAAGAAACCGTCCATAAGCCGCATTGATTAATTGCTGACCGTAAATAAACCTGCCATGGGCAAAACTTGCATTACTCTTTATAGGCACGTTTCACTCAGGCCTTGTGCGGTCATCACCTGAACCGGAGATATCATGAGCCATTACGACAAACTCACGTTAAAGGACGGCAGTTCTCTTTACTTTAAGGATTGGGGAGAAGGGCAACCGGTAGTATTCAGCCACGGCTGGCCATTAACGGCGGATGCGTTTGAAGACCAGATGTTTTTCCTAGGGCAGAAAGGATTTCGGGTTATTGCTCATGACAGGCGAGGGCATGGGCGCTCATCGCAAAGCTGGGACGGAAATAACATGGACCAGTACGCCGATGATCTTGCCGAATTGACCGCGCATCTCAATCTCAAAGATGCCGTTCACGTTGGGCATTCAACCGGCGGCGGGGAAGTGGCACGTTATATTGGCCGCCATGGCACCAGCCGTGTGGCAAAAGCGGTGCTGATAAGTGCCGTTCCGCCGATCATGATCAAAACGGACTTCAACCCAAATGGTGTACCCATTGATGTGTTCGATGGTATCCGCGAAGGCGTGCGTGCGAACCGTGCGGACTTCTTCAAAGAGCTGACGCTACCGTTCTACGGCTATAACCGCTCAGGAGCTGAAATTTCAGAAGGTGTCAGAGAGAGTTTTGTTGAGCAAGGCATGCAAGGTGGCATCAAAGCGTTGTATGACTGTATCAAAGCGTTCTCGGAAACCGATTTGCGCGAAGATCTGAAGAAAATGACCATTCCGACGCTGGTTATTCATGGCGACGACGATCAGATTGTGCCCTTTGAAACCTGTGGCAAGGTGACAGCGGCGACACTGCCAGATGCGACGTTCAAAGTTTATGAAGGTGGCTCACACGGTATTTGCACCACGGAGAAGGACCGGATTAATGCTGATTTGTTGGCCTTTTTGAAAGGTTAGCTGTTGTAGGCGGGTAAGTGGCTATTACCCGCCATTCAGCCACTCATTTAACCGCGACCGGCAACATAATCTCTTTTAAAATTTCATAGCGTTGTTGGGGTGAAAGCCAAATCAAACCCAACAGCTTATGCGCTTTTTCTTCACGTTCGAATTGGGCTTTTAACTGCATTAAAAAACGTTTCGTTTTGTTCATAATTACCTCCGCATTTGATAAACAAAGCATATGTCTACAAACCCGGAACTAATAGTGAACTGATTGTTTTTTGTCTTCCGTATTTAATCGGACAGGTGTTATCTGGTAATTAAACTCATATCAATCTTCGCTACAATTTTCCTCAGCGCAGCCGGTTCATTTAGCGTTGCCATAGGGCGATGAAGCTCGCCGGGGAAAAGAATCGTCAGGTCCCCTGGCCGTAGTTTTATCAATGTTTCACAGCCCATGTTTTTATAGAACCCGATATCATTTTGTTCGTCAAACTCACCATCTTGTTGCTGCTGTTGATCCACCGGTGCGGCACCGATTATCTCTTCGCCTTCAAGCACGATATGCACGTCGATATAACGGGCATGCAATTCAGGGCGTTGCTCTTCCAGGAGTATTGTTTTGCCATCAAACACCGAGAAATAGATAAGCTCGCCTTCAATCGGGTATTTGCCGTTGGCTAATTGCTGTGGACGGTTTGCGATAATGGCTTGTAACGCATGACGAATCACAGTTGGGTATACCGGGTTTTGAGCGGCATTCTCAAGTTTATCAATAATCATATTTCCCCCCTTACACCGCAACCAACATGCCGCCATCAACAAACAGCAGGTGGCCATTCACGAAGTTTGACGCTTTTGACGACAGGAACACCGCAGCACCAATCAATTCTTCAGGATCACCCCAGCGAGCCGCTGGCGTGCGTTTGCAAAGCCACTGGGTGAAAGCTTCATCGTCGACCAGCGTTTTGGTCATATCTGTTTTGAAGTAGCCCGGCGCAATACCGTTAACCTGGATGTTGTAACGCGCTAGTTCCACGCACATACCGCGGGTCAACATTTTCACCGCGCCTTTTGCTGCTGCATATGGTGTGATTGTGTCGCGGCCCAGCTCGCTCTGCATTGAGCAAATATTGATTATTTTGCCGGCCTGGCGTTTTACCATGCGTCGTGAAACAGATTGTGAAACTAAAAATACAGCAGTCTGGTTAACGGCAATAATATCGTTCCACTCGTTGAACGGAAATTCAGTAAATGGATGGCGACGCTGGATGCCAGCATTATTAATTAATACATCAATCGGCCCGATCTCTTGCTCGATATTTTCAATCGCAGTTTCCACCGCTTCCGGGTCGGTAACATTAAATGCAGCAGTCCAGGCGGTATAACCACTGTCACGTAATTTCATTGCCGCATGTTCGGCGCGTTCAGCAGTAATATCATTGATGATAATTTCAGCACCATGCTCAGCCAGGCCTTGTGCTAATAAAAAGCCAATTCCTTGTGCAGAGCCGGTAATTAATACGCGTTTGTTGTCGAGCGTAAACAAATTCGTCATGGTGAATTCCTGTTATTTTTGCATCGTATTTAATATCCCTTATCAAAGCGGTTCAGAGCGGGTAAAACTGTGAAGTAGATCACTGCGAATAGTGTTACGCCCGCGTGATACCTGGAGTGTGAAGTGTGGTAGCTTTTCTTTTGTTAAGGATGCGAGGCATAATCCTTTTCCCGCGGGTTATCAGGAAAACCAGATGAAGTACCAGCGCATTACATTGCAGGACATTGCCGCCCTTGCGGGGGTGACAAAAATGACCGTCAGCCGTTATTTGCGCACGCCGGATAAAGTAGCCCCGGAAACTGCCGCCCGAATCGCTGAAGTGATGGCGGAAGTCAATTATATGCCTGACCCTGAAAACAGGGCTTTGGCGAGCAATATGCAGCCGCGAATCGGCGTCATTATTCCCTCCTTTAATAACCAGATTTTTGCCGATTTACTGGCAGGTATCGAATCCGTAACAAAGCCGATGGGTTACCAGACGCTGGTGGTTAATTACGATTACGACCGCGAGCGCGAAGAAGAGCAAATTGCCACGGTGCTGGGTTTTAACGTCGCGGGACTTATCCTGACGGAAACCGTGCATACGCTGCGGACCGAGAAGTATTTAAGTGCTGCCGGAATCCCTGTGGCTGAAGTGATGGACCTGGTATCTGGTAGCGGGCGCATTAACGTCGGCTTTGATAACTTCCGTGCCGGATTTGATATGACCAATATGCTGATTGCCAGTGGCAAGAAGCGGATTATCTATTTAGGTTCGATGGCCGATGTGCGTGATATCAAGCGATATGAAGGGTATTGCAAAGCCATGGCTGACGCGGGTTTGACTGATGGGCGGCTAATGCCAAATAAAGTTTCCTCTGTAAGCGTAGGAACAGGAATGATGGCGATGGCGCGCCAGATGTACCCGGATATGGACGGTATTTTGTGTACTAATGACGATCTCGCAGCGGGAGTGTTACAAGAATGCCTTGCTGCCAACATTCGTGTGCCGGAACAGATGGGAATTGCTGGTTTTCACGGCCTGGAAATCGGCCAGGTTACGGTTCCAAAACTTGCCAGTGTTGTCACGCCACGCTTTGAGATCGGGAAAGTCGCCACGGAAATTTTATTGAAGAAAATCAATAAACAACCAACAATTGAACAAGTCGATTTGCACTATCGCTTATCTCTTGGCGGCACGCTGTAGTCGCTTAAATGCTGAAGCGATCACGCTAACGGTAACACGGTTTTCTAACATGGATTGGCGTGACCTACGTCGCAAAACCCTGCGCTTAAAAAGGCTTTGATGTTAAGCAGAAATATTGACTTAGCTGACTTAACCGGGGGAACCATGTCGCAACCTACCCAACACGTATTACTTATTGCTCCAGTGATGGATGCACTTCAGCAGCAACTGGAGACACATTACACCGTTCATCGCCTTTACCAGCAGTCTGACGCTGCGGCCTGGCTTGCTGATAACGGCGCACAAATTGGTGCTGTTGTGACGCGTGGGGATATCGGCGTGACTACCGCCGTGCTGGAAAATCTGCCACAGGTCGGTGTGATTGCTGTTTTTGGTGTCGGTACAGATGCGGTGGATCTGGAATATGCTCGCCGTCGCGATATTGCGGTGACCATTACTGCCGGGGCACTCACCGACGATGTCGCTGACCTGGCTTTCGGTTTGCTGTTGAGTAGCGCTCGCCAGCTCTGCCAGGGTGACCGCTTCGTACGAGAAGGGCGTTGGCTTCAGGAAAGCCCTGCATTGGCAACCCAGGTGAGCCGTAAACGTATCGGCATCTTTGGGATGGGGAATATTGGCCGAGCCATTGCCCGTCGTGCCATCGGCTTTGATATGGAAATTTATTACACCGATCGCGAAATGGATAGCTCTCTGCCGTATCACTGGTGTGAGGATGTATTAAGTCTTGCCCGCAATAGTGACTTTTTTATTGTTGCGGTATCGGGTGGCAAGGCAAGTCACGGCATTGTGAATCGGCAAGTATTCGAGGTATTACCTAATCATGCGTTGGTCATTAATATCGCTCGGGGTAGTATTATCAATGAGCAGGATTTAATTACCGCCTTGCAAAATGGTGATATTTCCGGTGCCGGGCTGGATGTTTTTGTGAATGAACCTAATGTACCTGCTGAATTAATCTGTATGGAGAATGTGGTATTACAACCGCATGTTGCCAGCGCCACGCATGAAACACGCCAGCGCATGAGTAATATCGTATTTGAAAATGTTGAGGCTTATTTCAACCATAAACCTCTGCCGCACCGTATTAAGTAATTTCCCGGAGCCCTTTATTAAAAAGGGCAATGACTTTTATTGTCACGGATAAATACCATGGAAAAGAAAATCCCCGGCACTCGCTGGTGGCGCGTGGTCGCGCCTATTTTAATCGCCTGTATTATTTCTTTTATGGATCGGGTGAATATTAGTTTCGCACTTCCCGGTGGAATGGAGGCTGATTTAGGTATAACCAGCCAAATGGCAGGTCTCACCAGCGGGATATTTTTCATCGGTTATCTTTTCTTGCAGATTCCCGGTGGGCGGGCGGCGGTGAACGGTAGTGGTAAACGGTTTATCGCCTGGTCGCTGGTGGCGTGGGCTATCGTTTCTGTCGCCACAGGTTTTGTCACCAACCACTATCAGGTCTTAGTTCTGCGGTTTGTGCTCGGTGTCGCCGAGGGCGGAATGCTGCCAGTCGTGTTAACGATGATCAGCAACTGGTTCCCGGACCGCGAAATTGGGCGAGCGAATGCTTTCGTCATGATGTTCGCTCCTATCGGCGGTATGGTAACCGCGCCAATCTCGGGTGCGATTATTCAGAGTCTGGACTGGCGCTGGCTGTTTATCATCGAAGGTTTGCTGTCGATTGTGGTCTTGGCGGTGTGGTGGTGGCTGATTAGCGACCGTCCGCAGGAGGCTCGCTGGTTACCTGCTGCAGAACGTGAATACCTGCTGGCGGAATTTGAACGCGACCGTCAGGCGCGAAGCCTGAAGCAGCCGGTAAGTAATGCTCCGTTGCGCGATGTATTTCGTAACAGCAGTCTAATGAAGCTGGTGGCACTTAACTTTTTCTACCAAACCGGTGATTACGGCTACACGCTGTGGCTGCCGACAATCCTCAAAAACCTTACCGGCGCGAATATGGCGGGTGTCGGGCTGCTGGCAATAGTGCCTTTTGTCGCGACGATTATCGGTATCTATGTCATTTCAATGCTCAGCGATAAAACCGGTAAACGCCGACTGTGGGTAATGATTTCACTGTTGTGCTTTGCCGCGGCATTGCTGGCGTCGGTAGTTTTACGTCATAACATTATCGCGGCCTACATTGCTTTAGTGGTGTGCGGGTTCTTCCTGAAGGCTGCAACCAGTCCGTTCTGGTCGATTCCGGGGCGAATTGCATCACCAGAAGTTGCCGGTGGGGCACGTGGTGTGATTAACGGATTAGGCAATCTTGGGGGCTTCTGTGGCCCGTGGCTGGTGGGGATGATGATTTATCTCTATGGGCAGAACATGGCAGTCTGCGCCCTGGCTGGTTCGCTGGTGATTGCGGCACTGATAACTCTGACGCTACCAAAGAACTGCGATCTGACTCCCGATAATGGAAAGTCAGTCGCAGACGAGTCGGCTAAACAGCCACATGTTGCTTAACGATCAATAACCTACAGCATCCAGGCGGAACTGCTTCGCGCAGTTGCCTGGATTTCTTTGTGTGGCAAACGAACCTTCATTAAGCGGGCCATTAATTTTTGCAGCATCAAGCGAGATTTGCATTTCCGTCAGGTATGCCGGGTTACCGTTACAGGTCAGTTTTACCGCCTTCACCGCATCATTTCCCCAGCTCTTTTCCAACGCTTTATTGAACGCTTTTCGCGTGACGACTTTGCCGTAGTTTGTTGCCAAAAATTCACCGAAAGCGCTTTGTTTGAATTCATTGTTCAGGCGAACCATGGTGCCGAAATAGGCGTTGGGGTTAAAACCAAAACACGCGCCATGTTTTGCGAACTCATAGCGTTCAAGGCACGACTGACCTCCAGCCCCTGGCATGACACCCGCAAGTTTGCTGGCGATATCTGTTGATAACGCAGGTGCTGGTGCCTGGCATTTTTGCGAACCGCGAACTTCAGCCATGTTCGGCACCGGGCGTGTTGAACAGCCGTAGCGCATCCATCGTTTTTCATCCACACCGCGCGCCGCTACCGATTTTGGCAAACCTGGCCACAGGCCGTGCACGGTTAAGAAAGTGCGCTTGTCATTTTGCTCTTGCTGAGTTTTACATTCGGCAGGTTCGTTGCGGTTACGCTCATGCATGCTCTGGCAAAAACCGGTTTGCCAGGACAGAGCCAACACGTAACGGTCGAAATCGGCATACTGTTTGGCGGTGAGTTCCTCCGCGTGTAACAGATGGCTGGTGGCCAGTAGGGAAGTCAGGATTAGCGTGTTTTGCCACATTAATTTCATCGTTTTCTCGCTCAGGCTTCCAGAAGTCACTTTATTTAAACATAAAAAAAGCGCCTCAATGAGGCGCTTATTACAAAGCTAAAGATTAAGGCAGAATGGCAGCAGACGGCACCAGAATTTCGGTGGCGATAATCACGACAATCAGACCAACAGCAACGGGGACTGACGTGCGTTTTACCACTTCGAATGGAGAGATTTTTGCCATCCCTGCAACCGCAACAACTACACCGGAAACCGGAGAAATGGTGCGTCCAAGGTTGGAGGCTTGCAGCATTGGGATCGCCAGGTACGCCGGGTTAATGCCGGAGGAGTGAGCCAGTTTCGGGATCATCTCAACGAAGGCATAAAACGGTGCGTTACCGGAACCGGTGGTCATCGCAGCCAACATCGTCAGCACGACCAGCACCAGCATCAGAATGATACTTGCTGAACCGAACGAGGTGGCAATCGATATTAGGCTCTGGATAAAGCCGATGGTGCTAAGGCCTTGTGCAAACACACCCGCAGCAACCAACAGCATAACGACGTTTGCGAAGGCATCAGCCATACCGCGATAGCAGACTTCAAGGCCAGAGAAGACGGTTTGCGCTTTGAAGCTACGGAAGAATTCAATCACCGCGGCAATCAGAATACAGATCACCAAAATTGAGATGATGTGCAGTTGTGGACCCCATTTGCCGTCGAAAATCAGCACGCCGATAATTGGCGTAAATGGCAGAATGGCATAGAAAGAAGGCGCAGTAGTCTGGATTTCGCTGACATCAAGCATTTCATGGCTGACGTTTTCTTTTTTATCCAGGTAGCGTTGCCAGAAGAAGTGGGCAATCGCCATGGCAATAATGGCAGCGATAGAAATTGGCACGGTGGTTTTAAAAGCAAAATCAACCAATGACATTTCTGCAGCTTTTGCCGCCAGCACTACGTCACCAGAAGTTGGGGACAGGATGATTGCCGCAGGAGAAGCACAAATTGCTGCTGCCGCACCACGACTAATTCCCACGTTCACCATGACCGGGAACAACGTTGCCATCAGCAACACACCCAGGCCGGTTGCAGATGAAACCGCCAGCGACATCAGACAAGCCACGAAATAAGCGGCGATCATCAGGATATAGGGTGAGTTAATTAATTTCAGTGGTTTAGACGCAAGCTTAACCACCATATCGTTAGCGCCGATATGCGTCATATATGATGCGAAACCGCACAGCATCATGATCATCATGCCAAGATCGCCACCGCGGCTCATCAGCAGAATTTTGACATATTCAACGATATCAGTTGCGGTATACCCAGTGCTTTCGGCATTGCCAGGTAAAACCTTGTGACCCATCAGGGCACTTATAATCAGTAACGTTAAACCACCGACGAATAATACGCCGGTCGCGGAGTAGCCCTTGATGATGTAGCGAGCTACACCGACAATAACCACAACCCCAATAAGTAATTCAAGAGTAGTTAGCATTTGAGTCCCCTGTCGCGTTCGGCATCTTTACCCATTAAGGGGTGAGCAGTACCTGAGCGCAACGCCATGCCAGAAAATAAAAAAATAAGACGCTTTGCAGTCGTCGGCGAAAACGGTGCCAATCTGCCTGAATCATTGGCGCAGAATTCTGATGAGCATCAAATTTAGTAAGCTTCGTTCTGCTGCCATGACACTTTTGTCGGCAGCCTTGCAATTATGACATTTACTTATTGATAAGCGGTATATATTTATATCGCTTATTGCTCTGTTAATAATCATATGGAGGGAATTAAATTAAAATTATATTACATAATTGTTAATTACCTATCTGAATGTAAAGCAACTAAAAATCTCTTTAAAATAAAAAGGTCTAATGCTTATACTGCCGCCTCGTATATTTTGGGGTAACCAAGTTGCAATCCACTTTCTGGTCGACAAGCCGTTTACGCTTCCTCAGAAAGCATCTTTTGATGCTGCTGTTGGCGTTTGGCTGGCTGTTTGTCAACAGCCAGGTCGCAGTGGCATCGCATGACTGCCCGGTAGAAATTAGCGCGCCATCCCTTTCCGTTCAGCATAGCGAACATATGCTGATGAAAAACCATTGGGATATGGTGAAAGCGAAGGGAACGCTGTGTGATAAACATTGCATTCCGGACGTGATGCAAAAAGATAACGGCTACAGTTCTTTGGCCGCATTGCCGGTTACCGATACTCTGGCCTTAGTGATCCCCGAATGCACTGAAACGGTTACCTCGGTTGCCTTATTAACTCCGCCTGCAACTGGCCCTCCGGCCACAATACGGTTTTGTCGTTTTAGAGAATAACTCCAGCACTGTCTTGGTTCATCCCTTACGGATTTCATCCTTTGACTTTAGTTCTGGAGATTTTTATGTCTGCTATTTCTGCACGTTTCTTTACAGCCGTTGCGCTGTCAGTATCAGCTTTCTTTACTTTGGCTCACGCAGCTTCTCACGATATGACTCATGAAATGTCGATGGCTCAGCCAATGGCCTCTGAGGTTTACCACGGCCATGGTGTGGTAAAGAAAGTCACCAACGATTCCATTTCAATTGCCCACAAACCTATCGCTGCCCTTAACTGGCCCGCAATGACGATGACATTCAGCTTGCCTGAAGCGGGTTCATTAGCGACGGTGAAAGCCGGTGACACGGTTGATTTCACTTTTAGCCAGCAGGCTGAAGGTTACCAACTCGCTTCGGTTACCCCGACTAAGTAACTGAGGCCATCATGAAACAACATTCCCTGAGCTTATGGCTCGGCGGGGTGCTGTTTGCTGTGTCTGTCTCTGTCGCAAATGCGGCAGAGTTCAGCCTGCAACAGACCCTGGCCGCGGCCGTTCATTATTCCGCAGAACTTTCTGCCAACCGTAATCAGAGCAACGCGCTGAATGCGATGGCTGATTCTGCCCGCGAATTACCCGACCCGAAATTGAAATTCGGCATTGAAAACGTGCCGGTACAGGGCAGCAACAGCCACCGTTTTACTCGTGAAGGCATGACCATGCAGCGCATTGGCATCATGCAGGATTACGTCAGCGAGGAAAAACGCGACCGTAAAGCAGAAACTATTCTGGCGCAATCGGCCAGCAGCGCTGCGAAAGCGGAAGTGATTCGAGCGACGTTACAAAGAGTTACGGCGCAGGCCTGGCTCGATTTAGCGTTATCGCAAAAGGTGCTGGTGGGCGCTCAAAAGCTGGTGGCAGAAACCGAACGCCAAATCAGCGTGCAAAAAACCACCGTCGCCAGTGGTAGTTCCCCGGCATCCAGCGTGGTGGATATCCGCATGACGCTATTGGGGATGCAGGACAAAGTCACGCTCGCCCAGCGCGATGTGACGCTGGCGCAAACTCGTTTACTGCAATTAACCGGTGAGAACATTGAGGACACACGCGGCACATTACCGCGCTATCAGCGCTTGCCTGCGGACCCGGAAATACTGGAACAAAACGTCGAGCAGCACCCGGAAGTGATAGAAGCGGCGCGTGAGGCGGATGTTGCCAAAGCGCGTTCGGCGCAGTCTGCAGTCGCCGCGAAGCCGAACGTGGGGGTTGAGGTTTATTACGCCCATCGCGCCGATGATTACGACGATATGGCAGGCGTGATGTTTACCGTCGATTTACCGATGTTTAAATCTCAGCGCCAGGACAAAGATCTCGCGGCGGATATGTCGCGTTCAATGGAAGCCAACGACCAATTGGCATTGGCGAACCGCGACCGTATAGCATTGGTGCGCACGCTTGTCGCGCAGTATCAGGCAGCTCAAACACTCTGGCTGCGCCAGCAAGAAGAGATTTTGCCGTTGCAACGCCAGCGTCTTTCACTGATTGAAGCGCAATACCGTGCCGGGCAATCCACGCTTTCCGATTTGCTCACTGCGCGCCGCACCTTACTCGATACCGAACTGACCGCGAATAGCGCTGAAAAAAGCGTGGCTGAAACCTGGGCCGCCATCCGCTACCTGACGCCACAGGATGACAACCAATAATGAAAACCATAACGAAACTCTCATTGTTAGCGCTCACTATCGCGGCGGCACTTGGCGCTGGGTATTACGCGGGTAAACAAAGCCATTCCACCACTACTACACAATCTGTTCAGCCAGAACGCAAAGTTCTTTATTGGTATGACCCGATGACGCCCGGACAGCGTTTCGATAAGCCGGGTAAATCGCCGTTTATGGATATGGACCTGGTGCCGCGTTACGCCGATGAAACCACTGAAGATGGCGGAGTGACGGTAAGCGCTCGCCAACAACAAAATCTGGGAATAAGAACAGCGCTGGTTGAGAAGAAAGTGCTGGATTATCAGTTTGATGCTTTTGCCACTGTTTCTACCGATGAGCGCAGCGTGCAGATTATTCCGGCCAGTGCTAATGGCGTCGTTGAGAAGCTATTTGTTAATGCGCCGCAGCAATTTGTGAAAGCAGGTGAACCACTCGCACAGCTGTGGATACCTGAATGGACAGCAGCTCAACAGGAATATCTGGCGGTGCGCGGTTTGGGCGATAGCGCGTTAAGTTCTGCCGCGCGTGAGCGCCTGCAACTCCAGTTTATGCCTGCGGAAATTATCAACCAGGTTGAGCGCACCGGGAAACCGCAAACGCGTGTGACAGTGCGGGCTAAACAAGCAGGCTACATCAACAAGCTGGAAACGCGTGAAGGGGCGCAGGTTACACCAACCGCACCGTTGTTTGAGGTTGCCAGCCTCGAATCTGTGTGGATTGTGATTGATTACCCACAAATTCAGGCGCAGGTGCTGCAAGTGGGAAGTGAGATTCAGGCATCGAGCAATAGTTGGCCTGGTGAGACTTTCCATGGCCGCGTGAGTGAACTACTCCCCAATATGGATACGTCCACCCGAACGCTGAAAGCGCGCATCGTGGTGGACAATCATCAAATGAAGCTCAAGCCTGGGATGTATCTCAATGTGAAACTAGCCAGGCAGCTTAATCTCCCGCCAGTGCTGGCTATTCCTGAAGAGGCGATGATTGAAACGGGCAGTAATAGCCGAGTGTTAGTCGCTCAGGACGATGGTCATTTCAACCCGGTGAATGTCGTGGTTGGGGCGGCGCAAAATGGCTGGGTTGAGATTAAACAAGGATTGAAAGAGGGCGATAAAGTTGTGACCTCCGGGCAGTTCCTGATTGATTCCGAAGCAAGCCTTCGTAGTGCATTGCCACAGGAGAAAACTGCCAAGGCAACTGCCCAAGAATATCAAGGGGAAGCCGTAGTAAAAGGCATTGCTGATGACGCGATTACCCTTTCGCACAAACCGATCCCAGCGTTGAAATGGAATGCAATGACCATGGACTTTGCTCTGAAATCAGCCGCTGACGCGCAGAGTGTGAAGGTTGGGGATCGCGTGATGTTCAGTTTCACAATGGATGACGAACATGGCGCAGTAATCACTCATCTGATGCCGATGGCGGGGGCAATGAAATGATTGCCGCCGTTATTCGTTGGTCACTTAAAAACCGGCTGCTGGTGTTGCTTGCGGCGATCATGATGGCTGCATGGGGAATTTGGTCGCTGCAACGCGCACCGCTGGATGCGCTGCCCGATCTCTCAGACGTACAGGTGATCATTCGTATCAATTACCCAGGCAAAGCGCCACAGGTCGTTGAGGATCAGGTTACTTATCCGCTGACCACTACCATGCTTTCGGTACCAGGCGCGAAAACTGTGCGCGGGTTTTCGATGTTTGGTGACTCCTATGTCTACATTCTGTTTGAAGATGGCACCGATCCGTACTGGGCGCGCTCGCGGGTTCTGGAGTATTTAAGCCAGGTTCAGTCGCAGTTACCTCCAGAAGCTAAAGCCTCGTTAGGGCCGGATGCGACGGGGGTGGGTTGGGTTTATGAATATGCGCTGGTGGACAGAACCGGCAAACACAGCCTGGCAGATTTACGCGCCCTTCAAGACTGGACGCTTAAATTTGAGCTCAAAACTGTGCCGAATGTTTCGGAAGTTGCGAGCGTAGGCGGCATGGTTCGACAGTACCAAATCGTCCTCGATCCGCAGCGCATGCGGGCGCTGAACATCACACATGAACAAGTTATTAGTGCGGTGCAAAGCGCTAACCAGGAAGGTGGCGGTTCGGTCATCGAAATGGGCGAAGCCGAATATATGGTGCGCACGGCAGGTTACCTGAAAAATCTGAATGATTTTAAACAGGTAGTGATCACCACGCGCGAAGGCGTGCCGGTGTTATTGAGCGATGTAGCAACGCTGCGCATGGGGCCTGAAATTCGCCGGGGCGTGGCGGAATTTAATGGTGAAGGTGAGGTTGCGGGCGGCATCATTGTAATGCGCTATGGCAAGAATGCGCTGGATACCATTAATGCAGTGAAGGCAAAACTCCAGCAAATCCAGAAAAGTTTGCCAGCGGGAGTCGAAATCGTTCCGGTTTACGATCGCTCGCATCTGATTGAAAACGCGATTGAAACGCTGTCCCACAAGTTGCTGGAAGAGTTTATTGTCGTCGCCATTATTTGCGCGCTGTTCCTGTTCCATTTCCGCTCGGCAATGGTGGCGATGATCACCCTGCCGCTGGGAATTTTGGGTGCATTTATCGTCATGCACTACCAGGGGGTGAACGCCAATATTATGTCGCTGGGTGGGATCGCCATTGCGATAGGGGCGATGGTTGATGCGGCGATCGTGATGATCGAAAACATGCATAAAGTCCTGGAGCAGTGGCGGCATGACAACCCTGGCAAACAGCCAGCAGGAGCTGATTACTGGCGGATATCAGAACAAGCTGCCGTGGAAGTGGGGCCTGCGCTGTTCTGTAGTTTGCTGATTATCACGCTGTCGTTTATCCCGGTGTTTTCCCTTGAAGCGCAGGAAGGGCGCATGTTTTCGCCGTTGGCATTCACCAAAACCTACGCCATGGCGGTGGCGGCAGGGCTGGGAATCACGCTAGTGCCAGTGCTGATGGGCTATTTTATTCGCGGGAAAATCCCTGATGAAAAGGCAAATCCCATCAACCGTTGGTTAATTGCCGCCTATGAACCACTGCTGGATAAAGTGCTGGCGCGCCCGAAAACTACGCTGCTGGTTGCAGGGTTAGTATTATTGGCGACGTTATGGCCGCTGAGCCGACTTGGAAGTGAGTTTATGCCACCGCTTGATGAAGGCGACTTGCTGTACATGCCATCAACGCTGCCGGGTATTTCCGCACGTGAAGCCGGACGTTTACTGCAACAGACAGACCGCTTAATCAAAACCGTGCCTGAAGTGGCGACGGTATTTGGTAAAGCTGGACGCGCAGATACTGCAACCGATCCTGCACCGCTAACCATGATCGAGACCACTATTCGTTTTAAGCCGCGCGATCAATGGCGGCCAGGAATGACGATGGATAAGCTGGTTAGTGAACTCGATAGCGTGGTGAAAGTACCGGGAATTGCTAACGTTTGGGTGCCACCTATCCGTAACCGCCTGGACATGTTGGCGACGGGTATCAAAAGCCCGGTAGGCATTAAAGTAAATGGCAATAATATTGCCGCCATTGAGCAGGTGGCTGAGCAAATCGAGCGAGTGGTGAAGCAAGTTCCTGGTGTCACATCCGCTCTTGCGGAAAGACTCGGTGGTGGGCGCTATGTTGATATCAATATCGACAGGCTTAAAGCGGCGCGCTATGGCGTCTCAGTCAAAGAGTTACAGTCATTAGTCGCGACGGTGATTGGTGGCCAAAATATCGGTGAAACGATTGAGGGACGTGAACGCTATCCGATCAATATTCGCTACCCGCGCGAAATACGTGACAACGTCCAAAAATTGCAAAACTTGCCGGTGATTACCGCGAATGGTAGCCAGATTGCGCTTTCTGAATTGGCAGATATCACTATCACTGATGGTCCACCAATGTTGAAAAGTGAAAATGCCCGTTTATCTAATTGGGTTTATGTGGATTTACGTGGGCGCGATTTAAAATCAGCAGTGGAAGATATGCAGCGTGCTGTTTCCCAGCAGGTGAAATTACCTGATGGCGTCTCATTATCCTGGTCTGGTCAATTTGAATATTTAGAGCGAGCAAGTGCTAAATTAAGAATAGTCTTACCATTCACTCTGGTCATTATTTTCGTCTTGCTTTATGTAACATTCTCACGTGTAAGTGATGCGTTGTTAATAATGGGGACTTTACCATTCTCACTTATTGGTGGTGTTTGGTTGCTATATTTGCTGGGATATAATTTATCCGTTGCGGGTGCGGTAGGATTTATTGCATTGGCTGGGGTAGCAGCTGAATTTGGCGTAATAATGGTACTTTATTTAAATCAAGCTATTGCGAGGCATAAAGCGTTAGATCCACAGGGAGGAAAACCCATGCTAATGCGCGCCCTACATGAGGGCGCAGTGCTACGCGTCAGGCCTAAAGTGATGACTGTTGCGACGATAATGGCAGGTTTATTGCCGATTATGTGGGGCGACGGTACGGGATCAGAAGTGATGCGCCGTATTGCGGCCCCGATGATTGGCGGCATGATTACAGCCCCATTACTATCGATGCTAGTCATCCCCGCAATGTATGTGTTACTAAAAAAGCATAAATAATAGTCGGTTACCCTTGTTGTTTTTAGCTTAAAAAACAACAAGGGTGATTTTTTTTGGGATATTAAAATAAGCGTGAAAGGCTGTTTTTAGGAATTAGCCATAGGCTTATTTAGCTTTTGTTAATATATAATTTGTTAGGCTGTATATTGGATTTTGATGTGGAAATCAATGTGACACTAACAAATAAAATCATCTTTTCTGTTATTATTTTTGTATCACCATTAATGGTGCTACCTGCTGCAATTGCGAGCCAAAATAGTGTATTAGGTGACGCCTGGAATACTTTGTCTGATAACGTTTCACAAACATGGAACGAGCCGCAACATTATGATTTGTATGTGCCAGCAATAACCTGGCATGCTCGCTTTGCATACGACAAAGAAAAAACCGATCGCTATAACGAACGCCCTTGGGGGATTGGGTTCGGGCAAACGCGTTGGGATGACAGCGGCAACTGGCATGGTTTATATCTGATGGCGTTCAAAGATTCCTATAACAAATGGGAACCTATCGGTGGCTATGGCTGGGAGAAGATCTGGCGTCCTTTGACGGATGATAACTTCCGTCTTGGTCTGGGCTATACGCTGGGGGCAACAGCGCGTGATAACTGGAACTACATTCCGATTCCCGTGATTTTACCTTTGGCATCGGTAGGTTATGGCCCTGCAACGTTCCAGATGACTTATATACCCGGCACGTACAACAACGGTAACGTTTACTTTGCCTGGTTACGCTTCCAATTCTGATGGGCATTGGTAGTCTGGAATCATACAAATCGCGTATTTTTGCTGTCTGGTATTCAAAAATACGGACTGCTGCACAGTTTTTAAAAGAGGTAGTAATTTTTATCACTTTTTAGCAATTCTGGGCTGGACAAAATCCATCACAATTGGTGTACTGATGCCCGACACAGCATTTGTGTCGTTTTTCATGTAAAGGTAATTTAGATGTCTAAGATTAAAGGTAACGTTAAGTGGTTTAACGAGTCAAAAGGCTTTGGCTTCATTACTCCGGAAGATGGTAGCAAAGACGTGTTCGTACACTTCTCTGCAATCCAGAGCAATGGTTTCAAAACCCTGGCTGAAGGTCAGCGCGTTGAGTTTGAAATCACTAACGGTGCCAAAGGCCCATCTGCTGCAAACGTAATGCCTATCTAAGGCTTTACCAGTAGAATATAAAAACCCGCTAAGGCGGGTTTTTTTTGCTTTAAATTCAGGGGAAAAGATAAACTTTCACAAAGCACATCACAATCAACGTGCTCATCAGCACCGCTGTCCATCCAGCAACACGTTCTTTCATAAGTTTGCCTCACGCTCATTTTGATCCAGAGTGGCAGACAAAAATTAAGCTAACCTTAACGTGGCTTGAATCATTGACCGTAGGCTAAAGAAACTATCCAAAATGCGATGGCAGTCATGGTGAGTGAACCTGCGAGATTAAGCAGCATATTCAATCCAGCCCAGGCCAGACGCCCATCTTGTAGTAAGAAAACAACTTCTGCCGAGAAAGTCGAAAAAGTTGTAAGGCCGCCACAAAAACCTGTGGTGATTAAAAGTTTCCAGACAGGGTCGAGGTGAGTCATTCTGGTAAACAGCGCCAGCCCAAGCCCAATAATAAACGCGCCAACCAGGTTTGCAGTCAACGTCCCGACGGGAATCGCTGCATGTACTGGGTTGAGCTTCATACTCAATAACCAACGCACAACACTTCCTGTCCCACCGCCAATAAACACGGCTAAAAGCATCTGCAACACGATAGTTTCCTGTTCGTTCTTATTTTAAAGTGCTTGAGTGTAACTTCAGCACGGGAAGTTTCACACCCGGTATACTGAAATTATTCGCAGCCTGTTGAGAGATGACAATGAAAGTTGCAGTAGGACAATTTGCGGTGAGCAAGGTATGGCAGGAAAATGTACAAACCTGTCTGGGGTTGATGGCGCAAGCACAAGCTGCAGGGGCACAATTGCTGGTATTACCCGAGGCTGTCCTGGCTCGTGATGATAGCGACCCCGATTTATCCGTAAAATCAGCGCAAATCATGGACGATGAATTTATCGATAAGCTTTGCGAGCAGAGTCGTAATGATAATCTTACAACCATACTGACATTGCATATCAAAACCACGGTGGGTCGTGCGGCAAATACTTTGCTGGTAATTCGTGGTGGCGAGGTGATAGCTCGGTATCAGAAACTTCATCTCTATGATGCGTTTAATGTACAAGAGTCGCGCCTGGTTGATGCAGGTGAGGTATTGCCGCCATTAATTGAGGTAGCAGGTTTTAAAGTGGGCTTAATGACCTGCTACGATCTGCGTTTTCCAGAGATGGCTTTGAGTCTGGCTTTAGCGGGCGCGGATGTTTTAGTCTTGCCTGCGGCATGGTTACGTGGCCCAAATAAAGAGATGCATTGGTCAACGTTATTGGCGGCTCGTGCGCTTGATACCACATGTTATGTTGTGGCATCAGGTGAATGCGGTAATAAAAATATTGGTCACAGTCGAGTTATGGATCCGCTCGGCGTTGTCATTGCATCTGCAAATCAGCGACCGGCTTTGATCTATGCTGAGTTGGATGGCGAATATTTAACTGAAGTAAGGGCCATGTTACCTGTCTTGAAAAACCGCCGGTTTGGTTTACCCAAATTGCTATGATGGTTTTTAACTCGATCTTGATTCAACTTGTTACAGGTTGCTATTGTATCTCACGAGAAAATGACCGTTAATTGTCTCAGTGTATTATTCGCCGTATTCACGGCACGCATGATTAAAGAAGGTTGTTATGGGTGAGATTAGTATTACAAAGTTGCTGGTAGTGGGTGCGCTGATTGTTTTGTTATTTGGCACCAAGAAGTTGCGCACCCTGGGTGGTGATCTCGGCTCGGCAATCAAGGGCTTCAAGAAAGCCATGAATGAAGACGAGACTACCGCTAAGTCTGCCAACGATACGGATGCAACAACTGACCGTATTACGCATAAAGACTGATCACGACGCAGCTTTCGACCAGATATAAAAAAACCGGCATCATTTATGCCGGTTTTTTTGTGCCTGGCGCAAATTAAAGGTAACGATTTGTTACATCGTTATTTAACTTCCATACCTTTAGCTTGTAGATCTGCATGGTATGAAGAGCGAACAAACGGGCCGCAAGCTGCATGAGTAAAGCCCATAGCCAGAGCTTCTGCTTTCATCTCTTCGAACTCGTCAGGGCTAACATAACGCTGCACTGGCAAGTGATGGCGGCTTGGTTGTAAATATTGGCCCAGCGTCAACATAGTGACGCCGTGGCGACGTAAGTCACGCATCACTTCGACAATTTCCGCGTTCGTTTCGCCTAAACCTACCATCAAACCTGACTTGGTAGGGATATCCGGATGCGCTTCTTTAAAACGCTCCAGCAATTTCAACGACCAGTTGTAGTCAGCACCAGGGCGTACTTTGCGATAAATACGCGGTACGTTTTCCAGGTTGTGGTTGAACACATCAGGCGGCGTGGCGGTAAGAATTTCTAGTGCTTTGTCCATTCGGCCACGGAAATCTGGCACTAATGTTTCAATTTTGATGGTCGGATTTTTTTCACGAATTGCGCTTATGCAATCGGCAAAATGTTGAGCCCCACCGTCGCGCAGGTCATCACGGTCGACAGACGTGATAACGACATAGCGTAATGCCATGTCAGCGATAGTTTGGGCCAATTTGGTGGGTTCATTGGCATCAGGTGCAACAGGGCGACCATGAGCCACATCGCAGAATGGGCAGCGACGAGTGCAGATTGCACCAAGAATCATAAAGGTTGCCGTTCCGTGGTTAAAACATTCCGCCAGATTAGGGCAGGAAGCTTCTTCACACACAGAGTGCAGACCATTTTTACGCATTGCCGCTTTGATACCCTGAATTCGGGTCGAATCAGATGGAAGTTTGATCTTCATCCATTCTGGTTTTCTTAACAGCTCCTGGCGCTCAGTCACCACGTTTTTCACCGGGATCAGAGCCATTTTATCGGCGTCGCGATACTTGACGCCGCGTTCCATTACAATAGGTTTACTCATATCGTACGTGTTCCAGTTGCTGAAAAAAATCAGGCTAATCGAATGTTTTATTTATCAACTATTTTTTAATAGCGCCCGAAGTATATCATCACTGAAGGGAATAAATCAGCCTGACAAAGCAGTAAATGGGGAAAGAATTGTAAATGAGTTGTTGGATTGTGCGCTTTTCGAGGTTAACAATTAGCAAATCGACCTCATAGCAACCGCCGGGAGGTCGATGTGACTACGCAGCCTGTAATTCGTCGAGGATGCAGTTGTCAGAGTAATAAATCTTAAGCAGGTAAGTATTGAACCGGCGGATTATTCAAAAGCTCGATGAATTTATTGATGAGCAATGGTTGTACATCTTCAAGTGACGTTCCAGCGCGTAGTGAACTGACCTGTGTCATCTCAAGACCTGCATATCCACAAGGGTTGATTCGCAGAAAAGGGCTGAGATCCATATCAATATTCAATGCCAGCCCGTGAAATGAACAGCCCTTACGAATACGTAAACCCAGAGAGCAAATCTTACGTCCATCAACATAGACACCAGGTGCATCCGCGCGTGGATAAGCGTCTATTTGAAATTCAGCAAGGGTATTGACCACTGTTTGCTCAAGAATAGTGACCAGTTCCCGAACGCCGAGCTTACGACGCTTAAGATTAAGCAACACGTACATCACTTGCTGACCGGGTCCATGATAAGTGACCTGGCCGCCCCGATCGCTTTGAATCACGGGTATATCACCAGGAACGAGCACGTGCTCCGCTTTACCTGCCTGGCCTTGTGTAAAGACACGCTCGTGTTCTACCAGCCAAATTTCATCGGCGGTCGTTTCATCACGGGTATCGGTAAAATCATGCATCGCCTGAGAAATGGGTTCGTAGGGTTGCAGGCCAAGTTGGCGGATTTGAATAGTATCTTGAGACAAAACATCGTCTCCGGCAGGTTAGAAAGATGAGGGAGTATATATCACCGGGGCAAAAAGCAGTACCCGGCCTAGTGGCCGGGTATGAATTACAGCACCATACGAACGATTTCGATTTTGCCGAGTTCTTCGTACAGGGTCTCAACTTGCTCAATGTGAGTTGCTTTAATGGTAACCGACACAGAATGATAATTACCTTTGCTGCTCGGTTTAACCTGCGGGGTGTAGTCACCAGGTGCGTGGCGCTGCACCACCTCAATGACCAAATCAACCAGCTCGGGTTTCGCCAAACCCATCACTTTGTAAGTAAAGGGAGTCGGGAATTCGAGCAATTCTTTCAGATTGGTTTTCATGGTAGCTCCAGCGTTACGGCATTAAAAATGATAACTCCCGCCTGGAGGGGCGGGAGCTGCTTTGATTCATAGTATATGGGGACGACTTCTATTCTTTCAAGTGTTCAATTATTAACCAAACCAATGATGGAATGTCAGTTTGATGTAATCAATGATACGACTGAAGAAATTACCTTCTGGCATTTCCTGAAGGACAACCAGTGGGCGTTGCTCGATAGTTTTCCCATCGAGTTGGAAATTGATGGTACCAACAACCTGGTTTTTCTGCAGTGGTGCGTGCAGTTCAGTGGTGTTAAGTACATAGCTCGCTTTCAGATCTTTCATGCGACCACGAGGGATTGTCAGATAAACGTCTTTATCAACCCCGAGCGATGCACGATCGTTATCACCAAACCAGGCTGGCTCAGAAGCAAACTCTTTACCGGCTTTCAGTGGCGAGACAGTTTCAAAGAAACGGAAGCCCCAGGTCAGCAGTTTTTTGCTTTCGGTTTCACGGCCTTTGTACGTACGTCCACCAAGTACTGCTGAAATCAGGCGCATCTGGCCTTCAGTTGCAGAGGCTACCAGGTTGTAACCTGCAGCATCGGTATGACCTGTTTTGATGCCATCAACTTGCAGACTGGTATCCCACAGCAAGCCGTTACGGTTTGTCTGGCGGATATTGTTGAAGGTGAACTCTTTCTCTTTGTAAATAGCGTATTCGTTCGGCACATCGCGAATCAGCGCCTGGCCAATCAACGCCATATCACGCGCTGAGCTGAATTGGCCTTCGGCATCGAGACCATGTACGGTCCCGAAATGGGTGTTCTTCAGACCCAATGCGGAAACATAGCTATTCATCAGACCAACAAATGCATCCTGGCTACCGGCCACGAAATCGGCCATTGCAACACATGCATCGTTACCTGATTGCAGGTTAATACCGCGAATCAGCTGTGATACCGGCACCTGCATGCCTGGTTTCAGGAACATCAATGATGAACCTTTAAATACCGGGTTGCCGGTCGCCCATGCATCCTGTCCAACAGTCACAATCGAGCTTTCGTTAAATTTACCGGCTTTCATCGCTTGACCGATGACGTAGCTGGTCATCATTTTGGTCAAACTTGCAGGATCACGACGAGTATCAGCATTAGACTCAGCCAGTACTTTACCGGAGTTGTAATCGATCAGGATGTACGCTTCCGCATCAATCTGCGGGACGCCTGGGATCATGGTTTTAATGTTCAGGTCGTCAGCGTGTGCGACAGCCATCCCCGAAAGAGTGAGGGCCGTAGTGAGCGCCAGGCGTTTAACAAAACGAAAAGAAGGGGCTGTATTCATGATTAGAACAACGACATCCATGATGGGAATAAAAAAAGTGCCTTACTATAGCAAAAGCGATTTTTGCTGGCATCCGTCTTTGCGCATCATTTGTTAATGGAATTTACATTAATTGACGCACGACGGATGCCAGACACAACCACTTACATAGCGGGTGCGTTAGTGATGAAAGATTGCTGCTGGGCTTCACTCATTAAACGTTGTTGCAGAGCGGCCGCTTCGTTCCGACTGCCAAATGGCCCAAGCTGTACACGGAACATAGCACCATTAGTGGAAACCTTGCCCGGCACACCAAATTGCTGGCTAAGTTTTTGTTGCCACTGAGTCGCACGATTCTGATCGCTGACTGCTCCGACCTGAACGACATAACGCCCGGAAGCTGTGGCAACTGGAGCTGCTGTCTGTACGCTACCCTGAACTGAGCCTGGCGCAGTAACCGGTGCATTTTGTTGTACAGGTGCTGCTGCTACTGCAGGAGCAGCTGCAACAGCAGGCTGGTCATTTTCAATCACACCGGGGGCCAGTGGCGTTGCAGCACCTAAGAAACCACTGCTATTGACCGGGGCTCCGGTAGTGTCTTCACTTTTTAGCGAGGAGTTACTAATAGCGCGTACCTCACCTTGCGGAGCTTCCGTTGGCATTCCTGAAGAAGCACTGCCCATTCCACCACTTAAATCAGGACGAGCGGGAAGGATGTAGGTCTGTTTGGCAACAGTTGTACACACAGTCCCAGGTCCGGACATGGAACCATCCTGGGCAACAATAATTGGGTCGATGCGTACTTTGGTGTTGTTCGAGTTGTTCAAACGGTCGGCTGCGGCGCGTGATAATGAAATGACGCGATCATTGCCATATGGACCACGATCGTTAATACGCACGACAATCATGCGCCCATTTGCGAGGTTTGTGATACGCGCATAGCTTGGAATAGGAAGTGTTGGATGGGCAGCAGTCAGTGCAGTCGCATCAAATGGCTCACCCGATGCTGTCAGGTTGCTACCTGGTTCCGCATCATAAATAGCGGCAAAACCTGCCTGGCTAAAGTTTGCCGGATTTTGCACGATTTTGTAGCGTTTACCGTTATTTTCGTAATCCTGATTAGCTGAAGGACTCAACGGTTCAAAGCGCGGTTCCGCGCCGCTTATCTCAACCGTCGGGCCATTACACACCGCCGGTTGCGGTTGCTGGTTTACCTGTTGTTGATCACTATCATCAGACGAGCAGCCAGCCAGTATTGCAGCAACGACACAGATCCCAAGCCAACGCTTAACCATTACGCACCTCATCCACTTACACGCTTTTTGATAACATTTTTCTGTGGGTATGTATCGACATCACGATACCAAACCCGGCCATCAGAACGATAAGGGCCGAGCCCCCGTAGCTCACCAGCGGCAAAGGTACGCCGACCACCGGTAAGATACCACTAACCATACCAATGTTAACAAACACATATACGAATAAAATCAACATTAGCCCACCAGCCATTACTCGACCAAATGTGGTCTGAGCACGAGCGGCAATGATAAGGCCGCGCATAATAAGCAATAGGTAGAGAGCCAGTAATACCAGAACACCCACCAAGCCTAGCTCTTCGGCAAGAACTGCAAAGATAAAGTCAGTGTGGCGTTCGGGTAAGAATTCAAGTTGCGACTGTGTTCCGTGTAACCAACCTTTGCCACGTAATCCGCCAGAACCAATAGCAATTTTAGACTGAATAATATGATAGCCCGCACCGAGAGGGTCACTTTCCGGATCAAGCAGCATCATTACGCGTGCACGTTGGTAATCGTGCATCAGGAAGAACCACAGAATCGGAATAAAGGCGGCAACCAATAGCACGGCAACACCGATAAGTTTCCAGCTCATACCGGATAAGAACAGTACGAACAGTCCTGATGCGGCAATGAGGATAGACGTTCCCAGGTCGGGCTGAGCGGCAACCAGCAGTGTCGGCATGAAAATGAGTATCAGCGCGATGCCGGTATTCTTCAGTGTTGGTGGGCAGACATCGCGGTTAATAAAGCGCGCCACCATCAGCGGCACGGCAATTTTTGCGATCTCTGACGGCTGGAAACGCACAATGCCGAGGTCAAGCCAGCGTTGTGCACCTTTGGATATCGCTCCAAACGCATCCACCGCCACTAATAATATTATGCAGACAATATACAGATAAGGAGCCCAACCTTCGTACACGCGAGGCGGGATTTGCGCCATCACGATCATCACAACCAGTCCCATCAGGATCTGGCCAATTTTACGCTCCATCATGTCCATGTCCTGGCCACTGGCGCTCCAGATTACCAGCGCACTAAAGATAAGCAGCGCCAGAATGGTCACAAGGAAGAGCGGGTCGATGTGGATTTTATCCCAGAACGACTTTTTATTTGGATTATCAGTCATGGTCATTGGTCCTCAGCCCCCGGTGGTGCGGGTACTTCAGTAGGCAGTACCGTATTGTTATCCCCGAGCATAATGTGGTCGAGAATCTGGCGCATGATGGTGCCTACAGCGGGGCCTGCGCCGCCGTTTTCCAGAATCATGGTGACGGAAACCTGCGGATTATCGTAAGGGGCGAACGCAGTCATCAATTTATGATCGCGTAAGCGTTCAGCAATTTTATGAGCGTTATAAGTTTCATTAGCTTTCAGGCCAAAGACCTGTGCCGTCCCTGATTTTGCCGCAATTTTATATGGTGCATTGGCAAAATATTTATGGGCTGTACCGTTAGGGCGGTTGGCTACGCCATACATACCGTCTTTAGCAATTTCCCAAAAACCAGAGTGGATATCACCTACAGGAGGCTGTACCGGCTGCTGCCACGGAACTTGCTTACCATTCTCAACAGTACTCATCAGGAAATGAGGAACGCGAACGATGCCATCGTTAATCAGGATCATCATTGCTTTACTCATCTGAATCGGTGTCGCGGTCCAGTAGCCCTGGCCGATACCGACCGGAATAGTGTCACCCTGATACCACGGCTTTTTAAAGCGTTTCAGTTTCCATTCACGCGTTGGCATGTTACCGGACCTCTCTTCAGAGAGATCGATACCGGTATAGTGCCCGTAGCCAAACTTACGCATCCACTCGCCCATACGGTCGATGCCCATGTCGTAAGCGACCTGATAGAAATAGGTATCAGCGGATTCTTCAAGCGCTTTGGTGACGTTCAGGCGGCCGTGGCCCCACTTTTTCCAGTCACGATAGCGCTTTTCAGAACCAGGCAACTGCCACCAGCCTGGGTCAAAGAGGGAAGTATTGCGGGTGATCACCCCGGCACTTAACGCGGATACCGCCATATACGGTTTCACCGTGGAAGCCGGAGGGTAAACCCCTTGCGTTGCACGGTTAATAAGCGGTGTGTTCGGGTCATTGAGCAAACCGGAATAGTCTTTGCTTGAGATGCCGTCAACGAACAAGTTCGGGTTGTAACTTGGCATCGAAACAAGCGCCAGAATGCCGCCGGTACGTGGGTCGGTGACCACAACTGCTGCGCGGCTTCCTGCTAATAAGGTTTCAATATAATTCTGTAGCTTAAGGTCGATAGTCAGATAGATATCGTGCCCGGCTTGCGGTGGTACTTCCTTGAGCTGGCGAATCACACGGCCACGGTTGTTTACTTCAACTTCCTCATAACCGGTCTGACCATGTAAGACATCTTCGTAATAACGTTCAATACCGAGCTTACCGATATCATGCGTTGAGGCGTAGTTTGCCAGCTTGCCGTCTTTATCAAGGCGTTCAACGTCTTTATCGTTAATTTTGGAAACGTAGCCAATGACATGTGTTAGTGCTGAGCCATACGGGTAGAAGCGGCGTTTATAGCCCTTAACCTCAACACCCGGGAAACGGTACTGGTTCACGGCAAAACGTGCAACCTGCACTTCGGTGAGGTTGGTTTTGACCGGAATAGAGGTGAAGCGGTGAGAGCGTGCTCGCTCTTTCTTAAAGTTGGCAATATCCTCGTCAGTTAAGTCCACGACTGAACGTAACGCTTCAAGTGTTGCCTGCACGTCATCAACTTTTTCCGGCATCATTTCCACTTGGTAAATGGTGCGGTTAAGTGCGAGTGGTGTGCCGTTGCGATCGTAGATAATGCCGCGGCTAGGCGGAATAGGGACCAGCTTTATGCGGTTTTCATTCGAGCGAGTTTGGTAGTCGGTGAAACGGACGATTTGTAAATTATAAAGGTTGGCAACAAGCACTCCGCTTAGTACCAAAATACCAAGAAACGCGACCAGCGCCCGGCGCACAAAAAGCGCAGACTCAGCTGTATAGTCACGAAAAGAATTCTGTAATTTCATCCGCAGCTTTGTTCTACCTGACGATATCTACTCACGGTGATAAGGATGGTTGGTCGTAATGCTCCACGCACGATAGAGGCTTTCCGCTACCAGCACCCGGACTAAAGGATGTGGCATTGTCAAAGTGGACAGTGACCAGCTTTGCTCTGCAGCAGCTTTGCATGCTGGAGCGAGTCCTTCTGGGCCGCCAATCAGCAAGCTTACATCTCTACCATCCTGTTTCCAGCGTTCAAGCTGCACGGCAAGGTGTGGTGTATCCCAAGGTTGCCCCGGGATATCCAGCGTGACAATTCGGTTGCCCTTGCCGGCCGCTGCCAACATCATTTCACCTTCTTTTTCGAGAATGCGTTTGATATCAGCATTTTTGCTGCGTTTTCCCGCAGGAATTTCTACCAGTTCGAATGGCATATCCTTGGGAAAACGACGCAGGTACTCGGTAAAGCCGGTTTGCACCCAGTCAGGCATTTTGGTGCCAACTGCTACTAATTGGAGCTTCACTCATTAACCCCAGAGCTTTTCCAATTCGTATAGCTGGCGGCTTTCTTCTTGCATCACATGGACGATAATTTCGCCAAGGTCAACAACCACCCAGTCAGTCGCATTCACGCCTTTCACGCCCAAAGCTTCAAAACCGGCTTTGCGAGATGATTCTACGACGTGTTCAGCGATGGACATAACGTGACGGTTAGAGGTGCCGGTACAGATAATCATGCAATCAGTGATGCTTGATTTACCCTGAACATCCAGAGCAATGATGTCCTGGCCTTTGAGGTCGTCGATTTTATCAACGATGAAATCTTGAAATTCTTTACCCTGCAAGTGTTCCCCCTGGGAAAAGTAGAGTGTGTTCGATTTAGCCCGCATGATACCCATAATGGGGCAGCTTTACTGACAATTCGGCAATGCGGCGCTCAAAGCGGGGTATCATCCCACCGAGTGGCCTGGTTTGCATCGCCATTTTTGTAAAACTATTTTGGAAAGTCATGCTTGCGGGCAGGAAATTATGGCAGCGGAGCATAACAGTCTGAGGTGTAGTGTCAATGGTTGACGATACCAGAGACGCTGGCAACTTATTGCACCGGTGGACAAATAGCACGGTTATTGAGAGTTCTGAGCGTGGTAAACCCCTCTCGAATCTCAATTGAACTCCATGCCCCTTGTTCAATTACAAAGTGCCACAATGACGCGGGTGGCATGTTGAGCAGGGTGGCGATAAGCAGACTCAGTACTCCCTGATGGCTTACAATCAGAACATTTTCATCTTTTGGCAACGCGGATAACGATGCGGAGAACTCGCTTACACGGCGGGAAAAAAGCTGGAAGCCTTCACCATTGTGGGGAATAACGTTTTGCCAGTCATTGCACCATGCGGCGTAGTTTTCGCTATCCAAACGCTGTAAATCACGGTGGTGGCGCATCTCCCAGTCACCAAAATTCATCTCATTAAGGCGTGGTTCGGTCACTACGGGAATTTTACGTTGCTGGAGAATCAATTGAGTGGTGTGTTGTGCCCGGCCCAACTCACTGCAAAGTACTTTCTCAAAAGTAACATGACTTAGCATATCGCCTACCGCTTCGGCCTGGTTGATGCCTTCTGCAGTCAGTGGAGTTTCAGAAATACCACTGTAAAGACCGTCTAAATTTGCCTGGGTTTGCCCATGGCGCACTAACCATAATTTCATCTCATCCTCGTACAAACATTGGCTGGCCCTGGCATAAGTGTATCATTGCGCCTCAAGCTCGAAGTCTGTTTTATTGGGGGGATATATGGCGTTCAGTAGTCAGCACGGTGGCAATATCATTGAAGCTGCAGTTGTTATGGGTGTGGATGCAAATTCACTTATCGATTTTAGTGCCAATATTAACCCATTAGGTATGCCCGATTCATTGAAGCGCGCCATTACCGAAAACCTGGCTATTGCTGAACGTTACCCTGATGTTGAATATCGCTCGCTGCACCAGGCTTTGGCAGAACATCATCAAGTCCCCCAGGATTGGGTATTGGCAGGCAATGGCGAAACGGAGCTGATTTTTAATCTCGTGCAGCAACTCTTGCCACGTAAGGCGCTGTTATTGACGCCAGGTTTTGCCGAGTATCGTCGTGCGCTAACGCAAATTAATTGCGAAATAATTGATTTCCATCTTAGTGAAGAACAAAGCTGGCAACCTGATGAATCATTATTACAAGCATTAACCCCCGATTTGGATTGCTTGTTTTTATGCACACCGAATAACCCAACCGGTTTGATGCCTGATAAATCTTTACTGTTGGCTATTACGCAGCGTTGCCAGGAAAACCACATCGATTTAATCATTGATGAAGCCTTCCTCGATTTTTTACCCGATGAGCCAGGCCTGATTCCGCACTTAGCAAAGTTCTCCCGACTTTATATTCTGCGCTCACTCACCAAATTTTTTGCTATTGCCGGACTACGACTTGGCTATATGGTGAGTGCCAATACAGACGTGGTTGGACGTATTCGAACACAAAGAGAACCCTGGACCATTAATGCGTTTGCGGCATTAGCAGGAGAGGTGATTCTCAATGATAGTGCTTATATTGAGGCGAGTTATCGTTGGCTAGGCACCGAGCAACCTCGCTTGTTTAAAGGTCTTGGCGAACTGTCGGGAATTAAAGTGTGGGCTCCACGGGCGAACTATATTTTTCTACGTTGTGAAATTGAAGGTTTAGATCTGCAACGACGGTTGCTGGAAGAGAGTATTTTAATTCGTCACTGTGCAAATTATCCGGGACTAGATTCGCGCTATTACCGCGTGGCGATTAAAAGCCCAGTCGACAACGACAAACTGCTGGCTGCCATGCAGCGCATTCTTAGCAATATAAATGGTGCCGGCGAATAAACTCAGCTACTGCTGGGGGGAGCAGATCATCACAGGGCTGATGCTGTTCTAATCGTTGGCGGATAGCCGTTGCCGAAATGTCATACATTGGTGTTTGCGCGAGGTAAATCTTACCGGCAGGCTGGTTATGGAGCTGTTCAACTGCAGTGGTTTGATGCGCTTCAAGCCATTGCTGTTCTTCTGGTGTGTTCATCGACAGAGAATATCCGGGACGTTGGCAAACCAGCAGGTGGCATAACGTCAGCAGTGTTTCCCAACGATGCCAGCGTTGCAGGCTAAGCAACGAGTCCTGTCCCACAATAAACGCCAACGGTTGTTCAGCTCCAATCTCCGAGCGTAGCTGTTCGAGAGTTTCAACGGTGTACGACGGTGTTTCGCGCTGGAGTTCACGGTCATCGAGCTTAAACAGCGGGTTCCCAGCAATGGCAAGTTCGACCATGGTTTTGCGCTGCTCACTGTTAGCCAGCGGCTGCGCACGATGTGGAGGGACGTTATTCGGCATGATAGTGACTTGTTGCAGCGCCACCTGTTTTGCCAGTGCTTCGACCGGTTTTAAATGCCCATAATGGATGGGATCAAACGTCCCGCCATACAGAGCAGTTAACCTCGGCGCACTCTTAGCCATCGATGAAAATTTCCGGCAGTGCTTTATGGCACAGCAACAGAGAAAGCCCTTCCAGCTCGGCCCAGACCGACTGGCCGTAATCTTTTTTCAGCGTCATTTCGATTTGGCTAAGCAAACGCACCGCCTGATAAAGCTGTTCGGCAGATAAGCGATTAAGTGCTTCAGTCACCAGCGCGCGACGATTTTGCCATACGCGTTGTTGATCAAATAACGTGCGTAGTGGGGTGTTAGCCGATTGACGTTTGATATTAACCAGTTGTAGCAGTTCACGTTGGATTGTACGCAGCAAAATCACTGGTTCACTGGCTTCCAACCGGAGCTGTTGCAGAATATGCAATGCGCGCTTACTTTTCCCTGCCAGAATCGCATCCACCCAATGGAATGGTGTGAAGTGAGCTGCATCGTTTACCGCTTGCTCAACCCGAGGCAAGGTCAACGTACCATCAGGCCAAATCAGCGAAAGACGTTCAAGCGCTTGCGACAGTGCCAGCAGATTTCCTTCATAGCAATAACAAAGCAGTTGGTTGGCCGCATCATCGAGTGTGAGATTCATCTGTTTAGCGCGTTGGGCTACCCAGCGCGGTAATTGAGCCTGTTCCGGGGTTTGACAGGTCACAATAACGCAGCGTTCGGCCAGTTTACTTAGCCACGCTGCATTCTCTTGAGCTTTGGTGAATTTGTTCCCACGCACCAGCAGAAGAATGTCGTCATGCAGCAGGGACACCAGAGTTTCTAGTTGGGCATTGATCGCAGCGTTTGGGCCATTTTCTGGTAGTAGCAACAGAAGTGTCTGGCGACTGGCGAACAGGCTTAAAGCCTGGCAAATCGAGAACAGATCTTGCCAGTCGGTACTGACATCAATCTGAACGGTATGGTGTTCTTCGAAACCCTGGGTGCCAGCCATCTGGCGAATGGCATCCTGGCTTTCCTGGAGTAATAGCGGATCGTTCCCGAGTAGCAGATACGCCGCGCGCAGCCCTTCATTGAGCTGCGCGCGAAGTTGTTCAGGGTACAACCTTATCATTGGCTACCAGATGTGGCCGAAAGCGTGGTCGACGTACGGCCTGCTGGCGTTGCTGGCGTTGCTGGCGTAGAGGTTGAGGTTGCGCCTGTAACAGGCGTCTCAGCTGCTTCGGTTTCAGCAACATCAGCAACATGCACGGTCATCAGCTTACGAATAAGCTGTTGAGCTGCCGTGGTGTACATCTCTTTGATCAATAAATCTTGCTCGGCATCTTTTTGCAGTGCAGCGAGTGGGTTATCAAAGAATGACTTATATACTCTGGCGTTAATCGGATAAATGTCATGACCCGGAATCAGCACCTGCGCTGAAACTGTCATAACCATTTGATACTCCGCTGTGCGACCATCCTGGAAGACAGATGCAGTATCTTTTCCGAGCGAGCTGCCTAGTAAGCGCAGCGACGGAATATCCTTGCGAACACCCGTTCCGGTATCGCTGACTATCGTAACGCCGTTAAGGCGCAACTGAGAGCGTACTTCGCGCGCTAGTGGGCCGTTCGGATCGCCAGAGTTGAAGATCAAGGTTTTCATTTGATCTGGAACCTGCGTGCTGCCACGCAGGTGAAAACCGCACCCGGCAGTGACAAGCACCGCCAAAGTAACTAACAAGCTGATAAAGGGATGTCGCACGGTTCCTCCTGCGCTTAGCCCACAACCAAATTGAGCAGTTTGCCCGGAACGTAAATCACTTTACGTACGGTCACACCCTCAAGATATTTCGCAACCAGATGTTCCTGACCTGCGCGTTCCTGCACTTGTTCTTGCGTTGCATCCGCTGGAACAGTGATTTTGCCGCGAACTTTACCGTTCACCTGCACAACCACCAGCAGCGAGTCTTCGACCATCGCTTTTTCATCAGCCTGCGGCCATGGTGCGTTGTCGATATCGCCTTCACCACCCAGAGACTGCCACATATCGAAGCAAACATGCGGGGTGAAAGGATAAAGCATACGAACTACAGCAATCAGCGCTTCATTCAGCAGTGCGCGGTCTTGATCGCCGTCCTGTGGTGCTTTCGCCAGTTTGTTCATCAATTCCATGATGGCAGCGATTGCGGTGTTAAAGGTCTGACGACGACCAATATCATCGGTCACTTTCGCGATGGTTTTATGAACATCACGGCGCAATGCTTTTTGATCTTCACTTAATGCAGCAACGTCTAATGCTGGTGCTGCGCCACGGCTGGTGTGCTCGTAAGCCAGTCTCCAGACACGTTTCAGGAAGCGGTTAGCCCCTTCAACGCCAGATTCCTGCCATTCCAGCGTCATATCCGCAGGAGATGCAAACATCATAAACAGGCGAACAGTATCTGCGCCGTAGCGTTCAACCATCACTTGCGGGTCGATGCCGTTGTTTTTCGACTTCGACATTTTACTCATGCCAGCATAGACCAGTTCATTGCCCTGTGCGTCAGAGGCTTTGATAATACGGCCTTTCTCGTCACGTTCTACAATCGCATCAACCGGGGAAACCCAGTTACGCTCACCGTTAACACCGGTGTAATAGAACGCATCAGCCAGCACCATACCCTGACACAGCAGTTGTTTGGCAGGCTCGTTAGAGGTCACCATGCCAGCGTCGCGCATCAGTTTGTGGAAGAAGCGGAAGTAGAGCAGGTGCATGATGGCGTGTTCGATGCCACCAATGTAGATATCAACCGGCAGCCAGTAGTTTGCCGCTTTGGAATCCAGCATGCCTTTGTCGTACTGCGGGCAGGTGTAACGCGCGTAGTACCAGGATGATTCCATGAATGTATCGAAAGTATCGGTTTCACGCAGCGCAGGTTTGCCATCAATAGTGGTTTTTGCCCACTCAGGATCGGCTTTAATTGGGCTGGTGATACCATCCATCACGACATCTTCAGGCAGGATAACCGGCAGTTGATCGGCAGGCGTTGGCATAACAGTGCCGTCTTCCAGAGTCACCATTGGAATTGGCGCGCCCCAGTAACGCTGACGGGAAACACCCCAGTCGCGCAGACGATAGTTAACTTTGCGTTCGCCAACACCTTTGGCAGCCAGTTTGTCGGCAATAGCGTTAAAGCCGTTCTGGAAGTCCAGACCGTCGAATTCACCTGAATTAAACAGCACGCCTTTTTCGGTCATTGCAGATGCAGACAAGTCAGGCTCGCTGCCGTCAGCATTCAGAATAACCGGTTTGATTTGCAGACCATATTTAGTCGCAAACTCCCAGTCGCGCTGGTCGTGACCAGGAACGGCCATTACCGCGCCTGTGCCGTATTCCATCAGGACGAAGTTTGCCACCCAAACTGGAACAGATTCGCCAGTCAGTGGGTGAATAGCGTTAATGCCAGTAGCAACGCCTTTCTTCTCCATGGTTGCCATTTCAGCTTCAGCAACTTTGGTGTTACGGCACTCTTCAACGAACTCAGCCAGCGCTGGGTTGTTCAGTGCGGCTTGCTGTGCGATTGGGTGACCTGCGGCAACGGCCAGATAGGTCACACCCATAAAGGTGTCCGGGCGCGTGGTGTAAACGGTCAGCTTCTCAGCGCTGTTTTCAACGTCGAAAGTAATTTCAACGCCTTCGGAGCGGCCAATCCAGTTACGCTGCATGGTTTTGACCTGTTCAGGCCAATGGTCCAGCGTATCCAGATCGTTTAACAGTTCGTCAGCGTAAGCGGTGATTTTGATAAACCACTGAGGGATCTCTTTGCGCTCAACTTTGGAGTCACAACGCCAGCAGCAACCGTCGATAACCTGTTCGTTTGCCAGAACGGTCTGGTCATTCGGGCACCAGTTAACCGCGGAGGTTTTTTTGTAAACCAGGCCTTTGTTGTACAGCTGAGTAAAGAACTGCTGTTCCCAACGGTAGTATTCTGGGGTACAGGTCGCCAGCTCGCGGCTCCAGTCATAACCAAAGCCCAGCGTTTTGAGCTGGTTCTTCATATAGTTGATGTTGTCGTAAGTCCACGGTGCTGGAGCGGTGTTGTTTTTTACCGCTGCACCTTCTGCTGGCAGGCCGAACGCATCCCAGCCGATTGGCTGCAGTACGTTTTTGCCAAGCATACGCTGGTAACGTGCGATAACGTCACCGATGGTGTAGTTACGAACGTGGCCCATGTGTAGTCGGCCAGAAGGATAGGGTAGCATCGAGAGGCAGTAATACTTCTCTTTGCCTTCGTCTTCGGTTACTTCAAAAGTACGCTTCTCTTGCCAGTGAAGCTGTACGTTGGATTCTATCTCTTCCGGGCGATATTGCTCTTGCATGGCAGCCAATGGTCCTGTGATGAAAAACAGCTACAGGTTAGGTTTCAATCCTAACGTGTGATTTGATCCGCATAGCATAGCCGATAAGAGTGCGGCAAAACAGCCTTTCAAGGGCCGTGATCACCATTTCTCATTTGCAGATATTTACCTTGCTTGTGGTCAATCTAACAAAGAGATGCCCGATTAAGGTCTACTATTATAGTCAGTTACATGACACTGAACGCATGAAACTCTTCAAGGAGGCAGGTAGGCGATGAACAAGGTTGCTCAATTTTACCGTGAACTGGTGGCCTCACTCACCGAACGGTTACGCAATGGAGAGCGCGATATTGACGAACTGGTCGACAGCGCGCGTAAACGCATGAACGAAACCGGGGAGCTGACTCGTACCGAAGTAGATGAAGTGACACGCGCAGTCCGTCGTGATTTAGAAGAGTTTGCTCGCAGCTATAACGAAAGCCAGGATGAATTTACCGACAGCGTATTCATGCGCGTGATTAAAGAGAGTCTTTGGCAGGAACTGGCTGATATCACAGACAAAACGCAGCTCGAGTGGCGCGAAGTTTTCCAGGATCTCAACCATCACGGCGTTTATCATAGCGGTGAAGTGGTCGGTCTTGGCAATTTGGTTTGTGAGAATTGCCATTTCCACCTGGCGATTTATACCCCTGATGTGCTGCCCGTTTGCCCGAAATGCGGGCATAACCAGTTTAGCCGTCGCCCATTTGAACCTTAATTTTCACAACGCGAAGGAACCGCAATGCAACGAAAACCCCTGGCCAGAAAAATTCTGGCCGTCTTCCTCACCATGATGCTGATGCCCACCACGGTATCGGCAGTTCAAATTCTGAAATATTCCGACCATGAACCACTGGGCGGGATGCGCACCAGCTTTATCAAGAATGTTTTCTTTGCCGAAATTGAGAAGGAATCGCACGGCCGCCTGAAGGTTGACGATCACTGGAACAGTGAACTGGCTCGTAGCTATGATGCTTTGGGTGTCGTTAAAGAAGGGAAGGTTGCTGATATGGCAATCGTGGTGCCTGAATACACGGCGAAGGAATTTCCCCTGCAGCAGGTCTTCAAAAGTTTCCCTGTCGGGCCAACGGGTGATAAACAGGTTGAGTTTTTCCGCAAGGCTTACGCCACTATCCCTGAATTCCAGACTGAGTTAGCAAAGCAAAATGTGGTTAACATTTTCCTCGCGACCGGCTATCCCGTGGCTTTTCTCAGTACCAAACCCCTGAGCGCATTAGGTGATATCAAAGGAACCAAGTGGCGTTCAGCCAGTTTCTGGCATCAGGACTTCCTGAAAAACAGCGGTGCCATTCCCGTTTCTATGCCATGGGGCGAGGGAATTTATGACGCGCTGAAAGCAGGAACTCTGGACGGATTAATGGTTAACGTCGACAGCGGTTTTGAGCTCAACGTGCATAAAACAGCCCCTAATGTTTTGATCTCCAAAGATCTGTGGTTGGGCCATGTTTATCCGTTGGTGATGAATAAAGACACCTGGAACAAACTTGCCGATCAAGACAAGCAAGCAATTCAACGCGCCGCCCAAAAAGCGTATCAGACTTTAGGCTCGGTGATGGACAGCAGTTTCGATGGCATGGTGAGTGAGTTGCGTGATAACGGTGTAAATATTCGCGAGTTGAAACCTGATGAAGTTAAACATTGGGAAACGGCGACCCATTACCAGGATGTGCAAAGCAAGTGGGTGAAGGAGCAAGAGAGTAAAGGCTTGAAGGACGCAGGTCCTGTGATGAATAAAGTCACAGTGTTAATGAACGAGACTATGAAGTAATTTTGCCGCGCAACCACCGCTCTGGAGGGGGATTGCGCGACTTAATACCGAATCAGTGCAGGATTTTCGCCAGGAAGTCTTTTGCACGTTCGGACTGCGGGTTGTTGAAGAAATCCTCTTTATTCGAGTCTTCGACAATCTTCCCTTCATCCATAAAGATCACGCGGTTCGCCACTTTACGAGCAAAGCCCATCTCGTGTGTGACCACCATCATGGTCATCCCTTCGTTTGCCAGCTCAACCATCACGTCCAGCACTTCGTTGATCATCTCAGGGTCAAGGGCTGAAGTCGGTTCATCAAACAGCATTGCCACAGGGTCCATACATAGCGCACGGGCAATCGCTACACGTTGCTGCTGGCCGCCAGAAAGCTGTGCCGGGAATTTATCCGCATGTGCGGTCAACCCAACGCGCTCGAGCAGTTTCAGCCCCTTTTTACGCGACTCTTCTTTGTTGCGTTTCAGCACTTTTACTTGAGCCAGGGTCAGGTTTTCGATAATCGACAGATGTGGGAAAAGCTCAAAGTGTTGGAACACCATTCCTACATGCGAGCGCAATTCCGCAAGGTTAGTTTTTTTGTTGTTCACTTGCGTGCCGTTAACAACAATTTCGCCTTTTTGCACCGGCTCCAGGCCATTCACCGTTTTGATTAGCGTTGATTTACCGGAGCCAGATGGCCCACAAACAACAACTACTTCACCTTTTTTCACTTCTGTTGAGCAGTCGGTTAGCACCTGAAAGTGACCATACCATTTAGAAACATTTTTCAGGGAAATCATTACACTGTCCTTTTCTTCAAGTAGCTGACCAACAGCGAAGCACTCAGGCTGATTGCGAAATACACTACACCGGCAAACAGGATCATTTCGACCTGGGTTCCGTCGCGCTCACCAATGGTGGAAGCGGTACGGAAGAAGTCAGCCAGACTTAATACATATACCAGTGACGTATCCTGGAACAAGACGATGCCCTGCGTTAACAGCAATGGCACCATGGCGCGGAACGCCTGTGGCAGGATAATCAGTTTCATTGACTGCCAGTGCGTCATCCCCAGCGCAAGAGCGGCATTGGACTGCCCACGGGAGATACTCTGGATACCGGCACGGATAATCTCGGAATAGTAGGCAGCTTCAAACATCGAGAACGCCACCATTGCGGAAATTAAACGAATGTCGGTTTGAGGGGAAAGCCCTAGCACTTTTTGCAGAATACCTGGCACAACCAGGTAGAACCACAACAGCACCATCACCAGCGGGATAGAGCGGAAAACGTTGACGTAGGCGCTGGCAAACCAGGCTATGGGCTTAATCGGCGACAGGCGCATCACAGCCAGCAGCGTACCCCAAACGATACCGAAGATAATCGCCGTAACGGTGATTTTCAGGGTGATGATCAACCCCTGCATCAGGTAAGGCATTGCGGGGAGAATAGAACTCCAGTCAAACTCGTACATTATTTGCCTCCCATATTGCCAGGCAGGCGAATTTTACGTTCAACGACATACATCACCAGCATAATCACAGCGTTAATCAGGACATACGCGAGGGTGATTGCGGTAAAGGATTCGTAAGCATGCGCGGAGTAATCCAGCAATTTACCCGCCTGCGCCGCCATATCGACCAGGCCGATGGTTGATGCAATAGCTGAGTTTTTCACCAGGTTCATCATTTCAGATGTCATTGGCGGCACAATTACGCGATAGGCGTTTGGTAGCAGCACATAGCGGTAAGCTTGTGGGAGCGTTAAACCCATCGCCAATGCGGCATTTTTTTGCCCGCGAGGCAGAGACTGAATGGCGGCACGAACTTGCTCACATACACGAGCTGCGGTAAACAGACCAAGGCAAATCATCGATGACAAGAAGAATTGTACATTCGGGTCAAGCTCAGATTTAAACCACATGCCGAGATTTTCGGGCAGTAATTCCGGCACCACTAAGTACCAGGTAAAGAACTGCACGATAAGCGGTACGTTACGGAATAACTCGACATACAGCGTGCCAAGGCTCGACAGCCATTTATTTGGAACGGTGCGTAAAATGCCGAACAGAGAGCCGACGAGAAAAGCGATTATCCATGCACAGATGGATAGGGCGACGGTGACCTGGAAGCCATTCCAAATCCAGCCCAAATAGGTGGTGTTGCCGAACGGGGCGGGCTGTAGAAATATTCCCCAGTTCCAGTCTATAGACATAAAATACTCCGAGAAAAAATTGAGGGTAGCGAGCTGCGCTACCCTCGAAGATTGATGAGAAGCTTGCACCCTGATTTCAGATCTATGCCTGAGATTTATTGGGGTGCTTTCACGCCGGATGGGGAACGGCCATCCGACGCATAGTCTGTCCGAGCTTCAGTTCGTCAATCGAGAGGGCTGGGTCATCCCGGCCCCTGGTTCTGATTAGTTCAGTGCTTTATCGTTTGGTTCTTTGAACAGGGCTTTCATGTCGTCAGACAGAGCGAAGTTCATATTGATGTTTTTCGGTGGAATTGGATTCATAAACCACTTATCAAACCATTTCGCCGCTTCACCAGATGTCTGTGCCTGAGCGATGGTGTCATCCATCAGCTTCTTAAACTCTGGGTCGTCTTTACGCAGCATACAGCCGTAGGCTTCGCGGGATTGCGGAGTGCCAAGAATTTCCCAGTTATCCTGTTTCTTCGCTTTAGCACGTTCACCCGCCAGCAGGGCGTCATCCATCATAAAGGCAACGGCACGACCGCTTTCAAGGGTACGGAACGAGTCGCCGTGGTCTTTGGCGCTGATAATACGCATGTCCATTTTCTTCTCTTCGTTCAGCTTGTTGAGCAGAACTTCAGAAGTGGTACCAGAAGTCACAACAACTGCTTTGCCTTTCAGGTCAGCGAAGTCCTTAATCGGGCCACCTTTCTTAACCAGCAGACGCGTACCGACGACGAAGATAGTGTCGGAGAACGATGCTTGTTTCTGGCGTTCCAGGTTGTTGGTGGTAGAACCGCACTCAAAATCGAAAGTGCCGTTTTGCAGCAATGGAATACGGTTTTGTGAAGTAATCGGGATCAACTTAACGTGCAGGTCAGGCTTGTTGAGCTTTTTCTTCACGGCTTCAACGATAGCGTTGGAGTAATCCTGTGAATAGCCGACGACTTTTTGTTGGTTATCGTAGTAAGAGAAAGGAACAGAAGACTCACGGTGACCGACCACAATGACGCCGTTTGCGGCGATCTTATCAAGAGTACTTTGTTGAGCAGCAGGTTTAGCATCTTCGGCGTGTGCTATTCCAGCGCCTAAACCCATTACCAGCAAAGCTGAGGCTAGTTTACGTAATTGCATTACCAACTCCTTTATCTTAATGCCATGAGGCATTGATACCCGTTGTGAGTGTTTTACCTGTCATCCTTCGAGCCGCAAGGGCTGAATGCTGCCAGGTATATTTTTGTTGTTGTGTGTTATTGAATAAGCTTAATTCTTTGTCTTTTTGTTAACACTTAACCTAGCTTAATGTAAAGATTTTGCTATCCAGATGTTTATTTTTGCGAAGCATGCCGCACCGTTTAGAGGCAAAAATCTTCCGTTGCACTACTTTGGTGCTGGGTTTGTCATCGTTTGGTGCAACTCAATGCTTCATGCTGCTCACAGGGTAGTGATTCAGCATTTTGTGTCTTTCTAGTGAGTAATATTTTGCAAAGGTTGTGCCAGAAATGAAAATGGCCAGCATGAGCTGGCCATTTTTAGGTATTGCAGAATCAGGATTTGCGGCGTGTGCGCAGTGCCAACAGAACAGAGGCGAAGCCAAAGATGAGTGTTGCGCCCCACAGTGGCCAGTCGCCAAAGCGTGCATAAGGCGTAATACCCCGCGTTGGCGTGACCTTCGCTTCCAGAACTTCGCGAGTAAACTGCGGGATCATTGCGTCGATATCACCGTTAGCATTAATCACGGCGGTAATACCATTGTTCGTGCTGCGTAGAAGCGGACGACCCAACTCCAGTGAACGCATACGCGCCATCTGGAAATGCTGCCATGGGCCAATAGATTTGCCGAACCATGCATCATTCGAAATAGTCAGCAGGAAATCTGTATCAGGGCGGAAGTTATCGCGCACCTGCTCTCCCAGGATAATTTCGTAGCAAATCGCAGGTGTCAACTTAATACCATTGGACTCCAACTGCGGCTGTAAATAGGGCCCGCGACTGAATGATGACATTGGCAAATCAAAGAACGGAGCCAGCGGACGCAGGATGGATTCCAGCGGCACAAACTCACCGAACGGCACCAGATGGTTTTTGTTGTAACGATCGGGGCTGTTATAGCTGTACTGGTTGCCTTCACCCAATGTGATGATGGTGTTGTATGTGTCGTAGCGATTCTGTTTATTCAAACGTGCATCAACAATACCGGTGATCAACGAGCTGTGCTTCGACCGCAGCAAATCGTCCATCATCGTCAGGAATTGCTGCTGGTTAATCTCCAGATCGGGGATTGCCGATTCAGGCCAGATAATCAGCTGGGATTTACCCATCTGCGGCTGAGTTTTATCGAGATAGATTTTTAGCGTATTGAGCAGCTGGTTTTCATCCCATTTCAGGGATTGCGGGATGTCTCCCTGGACCATCGCCACATCAACGGTGCGCTCAGGTTGCGGCTGATACCACTGAATCGAACGTAACGGCCACGGCAGTAACAGCAACGCCGCAGCAACCACCGCCGGGCGCCAATTGCGTTCATGTAGCGCAAACACCAACAGGCCACTGATAATCATCAGCAGGAACGTTACACTTTCCACGCCGAGAATCGGCGCGATACCTTTCAGCGGGCCATCAATCTGGCTGTAACCAAATTGTAGCCACGGGAAGCCGGTTAATACCCAGCCGCGCAGGAACTCGGTGAGTTGCCATAGCATCGGAGCAGCAATCGCTACGCGCCACCACGTCGTTTTCGGGCAAAGTTTGCTGAGGAATCCACCAAATAAGCCGGTATATAAAGATAAATAAGCCGCCAGCAGTACCACCAGGAAGACGTTAACCGGGCCGGGCATCCCGCCAAATTGCGCGATGCTGACATACACCCAGTTAATGCCTGAGCCAAATAGCCCCAGCCCCCAGAAGAAACCAATCCATGCACTTTGAATAGCACGTCGATTAAGTGTCAGCCCCTGAAGCCCAGCCAGAGAAACAATCGCGGCAGGCCAAAAATCGTAAGGGGAGAAAGCCAGCGTTCCGCAGGCACCAAAAAGCAGCGCCAGCAGCAGACGCACGCGCTGGCGTTGAAGGAGTAGGGCTATAGCCATCTTTGAATTAATCTTCCAGTTTCGGTTGTGGCGAGTCGTCCGGAATTCTGACATGAACCTGAATAACACGGCGGCTATCTGCCATCGCGACTTTGAACTGATAACCATCGATTTCGATGGTTTCGCCACGGGCAGGTAAGTGGCCAAAGGCCTGCATCACCAATCCACCAATGGTATCAACTTCGTCATCGTTGAAATGGGTGGCAAAGGTGTCGTTAAAATCTTCGATTGAGGCCAGAGCGCGAACCGTCCAGGTGTGACGGCTTAGCTGGCGGAAATCACCGTCTTCTTCGTCGTCGTACTCATCTTCAATTTCCCCAACAATCAGTTCGAGAATATCTTCAATGGTGACAAGCCCGGAGACGCCGCCAAACTCATCAATCACTATCGCCATGTGGTAGCGCTGCTGACGAAACTCTTTGAGCATGCGGTCAACACGCTTACTTTCCGGCACAACAACTGCCTGACGTAACACTTTTTCCATGCTAAATGGCTCAGTATCGCTGCGCATAAACGGCAGCAAATCTTTAGCCATCAGAATCCCTTCGATATGATCTTTGTCTTCACTGATCACCGGGAAGCGGGAGTGTGCGGATTCGATGATCACATCGAGGCATTCGTCCAGCGTCTGGTTGTGTTTGAGCGTTACCATTTGCGAGCGAGGGATCATGATGTCGCGGACGCGTTGGTCGGCGATATCCATCACGCCTTCAAGCATGTCGCGGGTATCTTGATCGATCAGATCATTTTGCTCAGAATCACGGATAAGTGTCAGCAGATCGTCACGGTTTTTAGGTTCACCGTGGAATAGCTGGTTGAGAATCAGGGAAAAGAATCCCTTCTTACTGGCAGGTGTGTCACTGTTTTGGGAATTGTCGTCGCTCATGGCGTTAGGTTTGTGGCCCCTCGGTTAATTAATAGATAGCAGGCAGTTAATGGCTCGCTGCCTGCACCTGATGCGTTACGGTAATCATTTACCGTAGCGACTATTCTTTCTCGGCAATGTACGGATCAGCATACCCAAGAGCAAGCATTATCTCTGTTTCCAGGGATTCCATCTCTTCGGCTTCTTCATCTTCAATATGGTCATAACCAAGCAGATGCAAACTGCCGTGGATGACCATATGTGCCCAATGCGCATCCAGCGGTTTTTGCTGCTCTTTTGCTTCTTGTTCCACAACCTGACGGCAAATAATCAGGTCGCCCAATAGTGGCAGTTCAATGCCCGGAGGCGCTTCAAACGGGAACGAGAGCACATTGGTGGATTTATCTTTCCCACGATAAGTGAGGTTCAGATCGTGGCTTTCTGCGTCATCCACCAGGCGAATCGTGACTTCTGACTCTTCCTGAAATTGTGGAATGACCGCATCAAGCCATGCCTGAAATTGTTCTTCCGTAGGCAGGCCGTTTGCGTCTTCACACGCGACCTGTAAATCCAGTATAACCTGACTCATTTACTCTCCTGAGCGGCAGCATTGATTGCCATCGCTTCTCGCTTGCGCTCTGCTGCGAGTTCATCTTTACGAACCTGTTCCGCGTTTTCCCACGCTTCATAGGCATTCACAATACGTGCCACAACCGGATGGCGTACCACGTCTTCACTATTAAGGAAGTTAAAGCTGATTTCATCGACTTCGGCCAGTACGTCGATTGCATGACGTAAGCCCGATTTCAGATTTTTTGGTAAATCTATTTGGGTGACGTCGCCTGTAATCACTGCTTTGGAGTTAAAACCAATGCGCGTCAGGAACATTTTCATCTGTTCGATAGTGGTGTTCTGGCTTTCATCCAGAATGATGAATGCATCGTTTAACGTGCGGCCACGCATATAGGCGAGTGGTGCCACTTCGATGACGTTACGCTCGATCAGTTTCTCAACACGCTCAAAGCCGAGCATTTCAAACAGGGCGTCGTACAACGGGCGCAGATAAGGGTCAACTTTCTGGCTTAAATCGCCAGGCAAGAAGCCGAGCTTTTCGCCCGCTTCAACGGCCGGACGGGTCAGCAGAATGCGACGGATATCCTGGCGTTCCAGTGCATCAACGGCTGCCGCAACCGCGAGGTAAGTTTTACCTGTACCCGCAGGGCCGACACCAAAGGTGATGTCGTGGTCGAGAATATTGGCGATGTACTGCGCCTGGTTCGGTGTACGCGGTTTGATGACGCCGCGTTTAGTCTTGATGTTCACTGCTTTGCCGTACTCTGGAACGCTTTCAGCAGACTGTTCCAGCACGCGAATTTCTTTAATGGCGAGGTGGATATGCTCAGGAGTTATATCCTGAATTTCGCCACGCATCGGTGCGGTATCGACATACAGGTTACGCAAAATATCTGCGGCAGCATTGACCAGAATCGGGCGGCCCGTCAGCTTGAAGTGATAGTCACGACGGTTGATTTCGATCCCCAGCCGACGTTCAAGCTGCTTGATATTGTCATCAAATGGGCCACACAGGCTTAGCAGACGCGCATTGTCTGCGGGTTCTAGCGTAATTTCACGTGTCTCGATATTCAAACTTATCCTCGGGGTCGCACAGGGCCAGTAGAATGTATTGCTGCATAATTGCAGGCCATAAAAAGATTATTTACGGCGTGGGCAGATGGCGCAAGCCTGGTTTTTGATATTTGGGTGGATGCTTCCGAATGCAAGTGCAACAAATGAAAATGCCAGCGGGTTCACGGCGTTAGCGAACCCGCTGGCATTGAGTGGAATTATGGCTGATAAATCCCGACGCCGATTTCGTTCTCTTTGCGAGTGCGGGCAATCACTGACTCAGGCGATTGCGCGATACGCAGTCCCATTTCGTCTTCGGTGCGAACCACTTTCCCGCGCAGGGAGTTGTTGGTCGCCACTTCGGTGATTTCGACATCAACAAATTTACCGATCATATCCGGGGTGCCCGCAAAGTTGACGCCACGGTTGTGTTCGGAACGTCCGGTCAACTCCATAATGTTTCTGCGTGAGGTGCCTTCGACAAGGACACGCTGCGTGGTGCCAACCATCTTACGGCTAAATTCCATGGCCTGTTGGTTGATACGCTCTTGCAGAATATAGAGGCGCTGCAATTTCTCTTTTTCTGGTACGTCATCAACCATATCGGCGGCTGGCGTGCCCGGGCGTGAAGAAAAGACGAAGCTGTAGCTCACGTCAAAATTAACATCGCCAATGACTTTCATGGTTTGCTCGAAGTCCTGCTGGGTTTCGCCAGGGAAACCAACAATGAAATCAGAACTAATTTGAATGTCAGGACGCACGGCGCGCAGTTTGCGAATAATCGATTTGTATTCCAGCGCGGTATGCGTACGACCCATTAAATTCAGGACGCGGTCAGAACCGCATTGAATCGGCAGATGCAGGAAACTCACCAGTTCTGGAGTATCGCGGTAAACTTCGATGATATCGTCAGTAAATTCAATCGGATGGCTGGTGGTGAAGCGAATGCGGTCAATGCCGTCAATGGCAGCCACCAGGCGCAGCAGTTCAGCGAATGAACAGATGCCACCATCGAAAGTCGGCCCGCGGTAAGCATTCACATTCTGGCCGAGCAGATTCACTTCACGCACGCCTTGCGCTGCGAGTTGTGCGATTTCAAACAGCACATCATCACACGGACGGTTCACTTCCTCACCACGCGTATAAGGCACCACGCAGTAAGTACAATACTTGTTACAGCCTTCCATAATAGAAACGAATGCAGTCGGGCCATCGGCTTTTGGCTCTGGTAGACGGTCGAACTTTTCGATTTCAGGGAAGCTGACATCAACGATTGGGCTACGGTTGCCACTCACTTTGTTGATCATTTCAGGCAGGCGGTGCAGCGTTTGTGGCCCGAAAACAATATCAACATAGTGTGCACGGCTACGAATCAGCTTACCTTCCTGGGAAGCAACGCAACCGCCAACACCAATAATGATATTGGGATTTTTACGCTTTAAGAGTTTCCAGCGGCCAAGCAGATGGAACACTTTTTCCTGGGCTTTTTCACGGATAGAGCAGGTATTGAGTAGCAATACGTCCGCTTCTTCTGGGTTGTCCGTAAGCGTATAGCCATGTGTGCTATTCAGCAGATCGGCCATCTTCGATGAATCGTATTCGTTCATCTGACAGCCCCAGGTTTTGATATGGAGTTTTTTTGTCATCGACTTGCCATTGCTCAGTTAAAGCCAGGAATTCAGGCGGCGTATTGTAATGCTTTGGCCTTGATGTGACCAGCTTGCGTAAAAATCCGGTAGAATCAGCATAGACAATTTAAGGACAAACTCATCATGTTGAATCAGTCAATTGATGTCGCGGTAGTGGGTGGGGGGATGGTCGGCGCGGCCGCAGCCCTTGGCCTCGCGCAAAATGGTTTTCAGGTTGTGGTGATTGAGCAGCAGGCTCCTGCTGCCTTTGACGCAACAAGCCAACCCGATGTGCGTATTTCGGCTATCAGTAGTGCATCGGTCGGGTTGTTGAAATCACTTGGCGTTTGGGATGCTATTCGTTCAATGCGTAGCCATGCTTATCGCCAGCTCGAAACCTGGGAGTGGGAAAGCGCCCACGTCAGCTTTAAAGCTCAAGAGTTAGGGCTGCCAGAATTGGGCTATATGGTCGAAAACCAGGTTTTACAATTCGCATTGTGGCAGGCGCTAGAGGCCCATCCGAATGTCACGTTGGTTTGCCCTGCACACATTGACCGTATGCACGGGCAGGCAGGGAAGTGGACGTTACACTTTGCGGATGAGCGGACCCTAACGGTTCCTATGGTCATTGGAGCTGATGGCGCAAATTCGCAGGTGCGCCGCTGGGCTGGAATTGGTGTTCATGCCTGGCAGTATCGTCAGTCGTGCATGCTCATTACGGTAAAATGCGAACAAGAACCAGGCGATAGCACCTGGCAGCATTTTACGCCGAACGGCCCGCACGCGTTTTTACCACTATTTGATAATTGGGCTTCGCTTGTTTGGTACGATTCACCGGCACGTATTCGCCAGCTGCAAAATATGACGATACCGCAACTGCATAAAGCGATTGAGGCGAGTTTCCCGGAGCGCTTAGGTAAAGTAATACCGATTGCCAGTGGCGCATTTCCGCTGACTCGTCGCCATGCATTGCAATATACCCAACAGGGCCTGGCGTTGATTGGCGATGCCGCGCATACCATTCACCCATTAGCGGGGCAGGGTGTGAATCTAGGTTATCGTGATGTGGACGCTTTACTTGATGTGATGATTAAAGCGCGTAGCTACGGTGAAAACTGGGCAGATGCGCGTATTTTGAAGCGCTACCAGACGCGCAGACAGGCGGATAATTTCCTGATGCAAAGCGGTATGGATCTGTTCTACGCAGGTTTTAGCAATACTTTAGGGCCGTTGCGTGTGATTCGAAACTTAGGGTTGATGGCGGCTGAACGTGGTGGGGTGCTTAAACGCCAGGCGCTGAAGTATGCGTTAGGGTTATGAGTCGATAGTCTTTCGTAGGTCGGATTAGCGTTAGCGACATCCGACTTTAATTCTGACGAGAATATCCAAATGCAGAAAAGCAAAAAGCTCGCCGAAGCGAGCTTTTTATTTTTGGCTGGGGTACGAGGATTCGAACCTCGGAATGCTGGTATCAGAAACCAGAGCCTTACCGCTTGGCGATACCCCAAAAATATGGTGGCTACTACGGGAATCGAACCTGTGACCCCATCATTATGAGTGATGTGCTCTAACCAGCTGAGCTAAGTAGCCTAATTTTAAAACTTTATTCTTCGACTGGCTGGGGTACCTGGATTCGAACCAGGGAATGCCGGTATCAAAAACCGGTGCCTTACCGCTTGGCGATACCCCAACTATGGGCGCACAAAACTAACGTGCTATGTCGAAAAATTGGCTGGGGTACCTGGATTCGAACCAGGGAATGCCGGTATCAAAAACCGGTGCCTTACCGCTTGGCGATACCCCAACTGTGCAACGCTTTAAAATGGTGCGGGAGGCGAGACTTGAACTCGCACACCTTGCGGCGCCAGAACCTAAATCTGGTGCGTCTACCAATTTCGCCACTCCCGCGCTAAAAAAAGAATAATGGTGGCTACTACGGGAATCGAACCTGTGACCCCATCATTATGAGTGATGTGCTCTAACCAGCTGAGCTAAGTAGCCTTCTTTTTTCTGCGTCACCTTATCGGCGTTGCGGGGCGCATTATGCGTAGTTGGCCTTCTAGCGTCAACAATTTTTTCCCGAAAATTGGCGTAAATTGTCTGTTTGATTAGCTTACGAACAGCTTGATGCAATATTCGTCAAAAATCGGTTATTTCGTGGTTTTATGTTAGGGAAAAGCCCAGATAAGAGGTGAGGAATATTGCAGAAACAAAAACGGGCCCGTAGGCCCGTGTGTTTCATTTTGCTCAATTATTTGTAAGCGGACTGGTGAACGCCCACTGCACGGCCTGATGGATCATTCATTGTTTTGAATGCTTCATCCCATTCGATGGCCTTAGCTGAAGAACAGGCAACAGATGGGCCGCCTGGAACGCACTGCGCAGCGCTTGGTAGTGGGAATAACTCTTCAAAGATTTCACGATACAAATAAGCTTCTTTAGAGCCTGGTGTGTTGTACGGGAAGCGATAGCTTGCCGTTTCCAGTTGTTGGTCGGTGACCTGACCCGCTGCAACTTCTTTTAACGTGTCAATCCAGCTGTAACCTACGCCATCAGAGAATTGTTCTTTCTGACGCCATGCAACACTTGCTGGTAGGTAAGATTCAAAACATTCACGCAGGATATGTTTTTCCATCTTGCCGTTGCCGCACATTTTGTCTTTCGGGTTGATGCGCATAGCAACATCGAGGAATTTCTTGTCCAGGAACGGTACGCGAGCTTCAACGCCCCAGGCAGACATCGCTTTGTTAGCACGCGCACAGTCAAACATATGCAGCGCTTGCAGCTTACGAACGGTCTCTTCGTGCAGCTCTTTATCGTTTGGCGCTTTATGGAAGTACAGGTAGCCGCCAAAGACTTCGTCAGAACCTTCACCGGATAGCACCATCTTGATGCCCATTGCTTTGATTTTGCGTGACATCAAATACATTGGAGTAGAGGCGCGAATGGTGGTCACATCGTAAGTTTCAATGTGATAGATAACATCGCGAATCGCATCCAGGCCTTCTTGCACGGTGAAATGAATTTCGTGGTGCACGGTGCCTAAGTGATTTGCCACTTCTTGCGCTGCTATCAGGTCAGGAGACCCGACCAGGCCAACTGCAAAAGAGTGCAGCTGTGGCCACCAGGCTTCGGAACGCTCTTCATCTTCTACACGGCGGGCGGCAAATTTCTTGGTAATCGCAGAGATAACCGATGAATCCAGACCGCCGGACAGCAACACGCCATATGGCACGTCAGACATCAGGTGGCTTTTTACGGAATCTTCCAGCGCCTGGCGCAATTCGTTTTTATCAGTAACGTTGTCTTTTACCGCATCGTATTCGAACCAGTCACGCTGGTAGTAGCTGCGGATTTCACCGTCTTTGCTCCACAGATAGCTGCCTGCCGGGAACTCTTTAATAGTGCGGCAAACCGGGACCAGCGCTTTCATTTCTGAAGCAACATACATGTTGCCGTGTTCGTCATGACCCATATATAGGGGGATGATACCAATATGGTCACGGCCAATCAGATAGGCGTCTTGTGTTTCGTCATACAGAATGAAGGCAAACATACCTTGCAGATCGTCGAGGAATTCCGAGCCTTTTTCCTGGTACAGCGCGAGGATAACTTCACAGTCGGAGCCTGTCTGGAATTCGTAACGGTCGCCGTATTCTGCACGCAGAGCCTGATGGTTGTAGATTTCGCCGTTAACAGCCAGGGCGTGGGTTTTGGCTTTGTTGTAGAGCGGCTGAGCGCCAGCGTTAACGTCAACAATCGAGAGACGTTCATGGGACAGAATGGCTTTATCATTAGCGTAAACACCAGACCAGTCTGGGCCACGGTGACGCATCAGGCGAGATAACTCGAGCGCTTTCTTACGCAGTTCGACCGCATCGGTCTTGATATCCAGAACACCAAAAATTGAACACATAGAACTCTCTCCGTAATGCTTCTTTGAGCCATTAAATTGTTTTTACCCTTCATACTTCAAGTTGCAGATGCGTTGTCTGCATTCAGTCACCCGAATCACTTACTCCAGTAAGCTCATCGGGATTCCTTCACTTGCCGCCTTCCTGTAACTCGAATTATTTTGGGTAATAGCTGCGTTGCATGACTATGAAAATGCGCAATCATTGACGTGAAAGCAAGTCCTTTAGCCCTGGAGAGATAAATAGTTCAATGGTGATTGTTGATTACTGAAAAATGATGAGGAAATGAGCGAAATAATTAGCGGATCGGCAATTATTGGTGAAATCGCCAGGCTGGTATTCAGAGAAGGGGAAAAAGATTGGTGAATCGCTAAAACGCCCGGCGAAAACCGGGCGAATCATTAATTAGATAATATCGACTTCGGCAACGGACGGGTAAATCCACGAAGGGCGGAACGGCATGGCATCGATATCGTTCAGCGTTGAAACGCCCGACAGCACCAGAATCGTTTCCAGGCCAGCCTGGAATCCCGCAAGAATATCGGTGCGCAGGTTATCGCCGACAATCACCGTGTGCTCGGAATGCGCCTGCATTTTATTGAGCGCCGCGCGGATAATCCACGGGCTTGGCTTGCCAACACAGAATGGTTTGCGGCCAGAAATTTTCTCGATACCCGCGCAAAGCGCACCACAGGCTGGATAGTAACCACGGCCATGTGTATCAGGGTTAGTCGCAATAAAGCGCGCACCGTTTGCTACGAAGTAGGCGGCCTTGTGCATCATTTCCCAGTTATAAGAGCGGGTTTCACCGACGATGACAAAGTCAGGATTGATATCGGTGATGGTAAAGCCAGCTTTATACAGTTCATGAATCAACGCACCTTCACCGACAACGTACGCTTTTTTTCCTTCCTGACGGCGCAGGAAATCCGCGGTTGCCATTGCGGAGGTATAAAAGACGCTGTCTGGTACATCAATACCCGCGGACGCAAAACGGTTCGCCAGATCTTGACCTGTCTGCGACGGGTAGTTAGTCAGCAGAACCAGCGGCATACCCTTTTCCATGATGCGGGCTAAGAATTCATTAGCACCCGGTACGGCGACGTTATCGTGCATCAGCACACCGTCAATATCACAAATTACATTCTGAATGGTCATTGATTACCTTGGCTCACATTTCAGGAAGGCGTAACTATATCGTAAAAAGGCTCACGGCTGAGTTAACTTTCCAGCAAACGTTGAAGCAGAACGCCATTCAGCATCGAGCGTTTTACCAAAGCAAAGGCACCAATGGCTGAACGGTCATCGAGTTTTGAACGTACGACGGGTAGATTCTTACGGAATGCTTTCAATACCTGTGTATTGATGCATGCTTCGATAGCGGGAAGAAGCACTTTTTCGGCTTCAATGATTTCCCCGGCAATGACCACTTTTTGCGGATTAAACAGGTTAATCGCGATAGAAATGGCTTTGCCTAAGTGGCGACCAACATGTTCAATCACTTCGCAGGCAAGGGCATCACCTTTGTTAGCAGCTTTACAAATCGCAGTAATATCGCAATCTTCAAGTGTCAGGCGGCTGTTATAACCTTGCTCGAGTAAATGGCGCACACGGTGTTCAATAGCAGCATTGGCGGCAATAGTTTCCAGGCAGCCAAAGTTTCCGCAGTGGCAGCGTTCGCCTAATGGGTCAACCTGAATATGGCCAATTTCACCAACGTTACCGTTACGGCCAATAAAAATACGTCCGTTAGACAAAATCCCCGCACCTGTACCACGGTGGACACGCACCAAAATGGAGTCATCGCAATCGTGTGTTGCACCAAAATAGTGCTCAGCAAGCGCCAGGCTACGGATATCGTGACCCACATAGCAAGTCACTTTGAACTGTTTTTCGAGGCTATCGACTAACGACCAGTTATTGACCTGGATATGAGGCATATAACGAATCACACCGCTTTCAGGATCAACCAGGCCTGGCAGGATTACGGAAATCGCAATCAGCTCACGCATTTTACGTGTGTTTTGTTCGATAAATTGAGCAATAGCGTTTAGCAGTGCATGCTCGAGCGTTTCCTGAGTTCGTTCAGGAAGAGAATAATGCTCTTCGGCAATCGGTTTAGCGCTGAGATCAAATAACGTGATAGTTGCATCGTGGCGGCCAAGACGTACGCCAATAGCATGGAAATTGCGGGTTTCAGTGATAATTGAGATAGCGCGGCGGCCCCCGGTGGAAGCCTGTTGATCAACTTCTTTGATCAGCCCGCGCTCAATTAACTGGCGAGTAATTTTCGTGACGCTGGCAGGTGCTAGCTGGCTTTGTTCGGCAATCTGAATGCGAGAAATTGGCCCATGTTGGTCAATCAGGCGATATACCGCCGCGCTATTCAGTTGTTTTACCAGATCGACATTACCAATTTGAGCCTGTCCGCCAGTCGTCATGCCTTAATTACTCAGTTACGACCTCGTTACCATTAACAAAGGTCTTGGTGATTTTAAAATCGCGGGTAAAGGTCGTCAGGTTGGCGACTTTCCCTGCTTCAATAGTACCTAATTGCTGCTCTACACCCATTGCACGGGCAGGGTAGAGGGTGGCCATACGTAAGACTTCGTCTAATGCGATGCCCGCATGCTCAACCAGGTTACACACCCCTTCAATCATCGTCAGGGCTGAACCGCTCAGCGTACCGTTCTCATCTACGCATAAACCATCACGGTAGTATATTGTTTTTCCTGCGAAAATGAACTCATCGATATTTGCGCCTGCCGGAGCAGTTGCATCAGTCACCAGGCACAGCTTATCGCCTTTGACCTTTTTCGCAGTACGAATATTGGCATAGTCCACATGTAAACCATCGGCAATGATACCGCAGTAAACATCTGGCTCATCAAAAATGGCCCCAGCAAGACCCGGTTCGCGGCCAGTAATATATGGCATAGCGTTGAAAAGGTGGGTTGCGAAGGTGATACCAGCACGGAAGCCGACTTTAGCTTCTTTTACAGTGGCATTGGAATGCCCGGCTGAAACGATAATGCCGGAAGCAACCAGTTTACTAATCACTTCAGGCCCAACCATTTCTGGTGCCAAAGTGACTTTAGTGATCACATCTGCGTTTTGGCACAGGAAATCAACCAGTTCTGCATCAGGTTTACGCACGAAGCTTGGATTGTGCGTTCCTTTTTTCACCATGTTTAACCACGGGCCTTCAAGATGCAGACCGAGAGCCTGGTGCTGATATTTCGCCAGGTATTCGCGCATCACTTTCACGCCTTGCTTCATCAGCTCATCGCTGCTGGTGATCAGTGTCGGTAAGTAGCTGGTACAGCCAGAACGCTCGTTGGCTTTCTGCATGATTTCCAGCGTTTCAACGGTAACCGCATCTGCGGAATCGTTGAACTGAACGCCACCACAACCATTAAGCTGCACATCAATAAAACCGGGGGCAATGATTGCACCACCCACATCGCGAGTCTCAATACCCGCAGGGAGATCTGAGCGCGGGCAAACGCGTTCAATTAGGCCGTTCGCGATAACAATCGCGTGATCATCAAGAATTTCATGGCCGGTATAAATCCGACCGTGAGTTAATGCAAACATAATTACCCCCGGTTATACCCGTCATACTTCAAGTTGCAGAGGTGTTGGCTGCAACTCGAATTATTTTGGGTATAAGTTAGTATTTAAAGATCTTTGATGTTTTCCGCTTCGAGCTCATTGAAGTACTTCAGCGTCTTCACTTTGAGTTCCATGGTGGACGGCTCATCACAAACAACCACTGCTTTCGGGTGCAGTTGCAGACAGCTAATGGTCCACATGTGATTCACATTGCCTTCCACTGCTGCTTGCAGAGCTTGCGCTTTCAGATGACCAATGACCAAAATCATCACTTCTTCTGCATCAAGCAGAGTGCCCACGCCCACAGTCAGCGCAAATTTTGGAACCTGAGTAACATCGCCATCAAAGAAACGGGAGTTTGCAACACGGGTGTCATGAGTCAGCGTTTTGATACGAGTACGGGAAGCCAGAGAAGAAGCTGGTTCGTTGAATGCGATGTGACCATCGTTGCCCACGCCACCCATAAACAGGTGAATTTTACCGTATGAGCGAATTTTTTCTTCATAACGACGGCACTCTGCGTCAACATCGTCAGCATTGCCATTCAGCAGGTTGATATTTTCCGCTGGGATATCAACATGATCAAAGAAATTGCGGTGCATGAACGTATGATAGCTTTCCGGATGCTCTTTTGGCAGACCAACGTACTCATCCATATTAAAGGTGACGACGTTTTTAAAGCTAACCTGGCCCGCTTTGTGCATCTCTACCAGCGCTTTATACGCTTCAAGTGGAGTACCACCGGTTGGCAGGCCCAGCACGAAAGGACGATCTGCTGTCGGATTAAACGCATTGATACGCTTAACGATATGGCGTGCTGCCCATTTGCCAACTTGAGCTGGGGTAGCCAGGGGAATCAGTCTCATCATTCACCTCATAAGTTAATAGAAAGTAGCTTTAGCCAGATTGTTATCCGAACCCTCTAAGGGTAAACCAGTTTCGAACCAGTTATTACGGGATCAATCCGTCTTGATTTTTCGGATGATAAAATAAGTTTTAGTCGATAGCTAGCCAAAGGGGAGTGGAATAACAATATTTGGTGATTTTAATCACAAAAAAAGGGTGTTTAATTTGCGATACGAATTAATTTTTCACACACTCTGAAAGTTGGCGAATCTTCGTCATGCTTTCAAGGTTTGTTACACAATAATAAAACTGCTTTGAACGAGCCTTAACGGGGTCTCATAGGGGGAATTAACGTGAGTATTCTAGGTTATATGCAAAAGGTTGGCCGTGCGCTGATGGTGCCGGTAGCCACGCTACCAGCCGCAGCCATATTAATGGGTGTTGGTTACTGGATTGACCCGGTTAGCTGGGGTGGTGATAGCGCATTAGCTGCGTTGTTCATCAAATCTGGTGCTGCAATCATTGACCACATGGGAGTGCTGTTTGCCATTGGTGTGGCTTACGGTATGTCCAAAGATAAAGATGGTGCTGCTGCACTAACCGGTTTTGTCGGTTTCCTGGTTTTGACGACTCTCTGTTCGCCAGCCGCTGTTTCCATGATCAAACACATTCCGTTGGATCAGGTTCCATTGGCGTTCACTAAAATTGAAAACCAATTTGTGGGCATCATGGTGGGGATTATCTCCGCAGAGTTGTACAACCGCTTCAGCAGCGTCGAGTTGCCGAAAGCGTTGTCCTTCTTCAGCGGTCGTCGCCTGGTTCCAATTCTTACCTCCTTTGTGATGATTGCTGTTGCCTTCATCATGATGTTCATCTGGCCAATCGTTTTCAGCGGCCTGGTGAACTTTGGTGAGCACATCCAGAAAATGGGTTCAATTGGCGCAGGTGTTTATGCGTTCTTCAACCGTCTTCTGATTCCAGTTGGCCTGCATCACGCTCTGAACTCCGTGTTCTGGTTTGATGTTGCAGGTATTAACGATATTCCTAAATTCCTTGGCGGTGCTAAATCTATCGCTGAAGGTACTGGTATCGTTGGTATTACTGGTCGCTATCAGGCTGGCTTCTTCCCAATCATGATGTTTGGCCTTCCAGGTGCTGCATTGGCAATTTACCACTGCGCGCGTCCTGAAAATAAAGCCAAAGTTTTGGGTATCATGATGGCGGGTGCGTTTGCTGCCTTCTTTACTGGTATCACCGAACCGTTAGAATTCTCCTTCATGTTCGTGGCTCCAGTTCTGTATCTGATTCACGCAGTGCTGACCGGTATCTCTGTATTTATCGCAGCAAGCATGCATTGGATTGCTGGTTTCGGCTTCAGTGCGGGTCTGGTGGATATGGTGCTTTCTACCCGTAACCCACTGGCGACTCACTGGTACATGCTGATCCCACAAGGCATCGTGTTCTTCGTGATTTACTACGTGGTCTTCCGTTTCACTATCAACAAATTCAATCTGTTGACTCCAGGTCGTGAACTGGCTGTTGCAGGTGATGAAGCTGATGGCCAGGACGTGAATGTTAGCGCCAACGCCTCTCAAGATGTAACTGAGTTGGCTCGTCAGTACATCGCAGCGGTAGGTGGTTCAGCTAACCTGACAGGTATTGATGCATGTATCACTCGTCTGCGTCTGAACGTGAAAGACTCTTCATTGGTTAATGAAGCGTTGGCGAAACGTCTGGGTGCAACCGGTGTTATCCGTCTGAACAAAACCAGCGTGCAAATCATCGTCGGCTTTGTAGCTGAGAAGATTGCCAACTCCATGAAGACTGTAGGTGAAGTTGCAGCTGCTCCTGTTAGTGCTGCTACCGCGGCGCCAGTGGCTGCTGCTAAACCACAAGCAGTTCCAAATGCTGTAACCATTGCTGCTCTGGTTTCACCAGTGACAGGTGATGTGGTTGCGCTGGACCAGGTTCCTGATGAAGCCTTCGCCAGCAAAGCAGTTGGTGATGGTGTTGCTGTTAAGCCAACTGGAAAAACAGTTGTCGCTCCAGCTGCCGGTACTATCGTAAAAATCTTTAATACCAACCATGCGTTCTGCCTGGAAACCGAGAAAGGTGCTGAGATCGTTGTCCATATGGGCATTGATACCGTTGCACTGAACGGCCAGGGCTTTACTCGTCTGGTAGAAGAGGGTGCTGAAGTGGTTGCAGGCCAGCCGATTCTGGAAATGGATCTTGATTTCCTGAATGCGAATGCCCGCTCCATGATTAGCCCAGTAGTTTGTAGCAACATCGACGACTACAGTGGTCTGGTACTCCAGGCACAAGGTTCTGTTGTTGCGGGGCAAACACCTCTGTACGAAATTAAAGGCAAATAATCGCTCCTGAGTCATAGATTGTGCCTTTAGCGGCTGGAGATTTTCTCCAGCCGCTTTTTTGTTCCTCTAGCACGCCACCCGCCTATACCCTTATTTATGCAACTAAAGGTTGTTTCCGACGCTTGCTTATAAGATCATGTGCCGATAACTAAAGTTTTTGCACAGAGGAACCCGCGATGAGTGAGGCTGAAGCCCGCCCAACTAACTTTATTCGCCAGATAATCGATGAAGATTTGGCTAATGGTAAGCACAACAGCATTTGCACCCGTTTCCCGCCAGAGCCAAATGGTTATCTGCATATCGGCCATGCAAAATCCATCTGCCTGAACTTTGGTATCGCCCAAGATTATCAAGGCCAGTGCAACCTGCGTTTCGATGACACCAACCCGGCAAAAGAAGACATCGAATTCGTAGATTCCATCAAGCATGACGTCGAATGGTTAGGTTTCCATTGGTCTGGTGACGTGCGCTACTCCTCCAATTATTTCGATCAACTGTTCAACTATGCTGTTGAGCTGATCAATAAAGGGCTGGCGTACGTGGATGAACTGTCGCCTGAGCAGATCCGTGAGTATCGCGGCTCATTGACATCTCCGGGTAAAAACAGCCCTTACCGTGACCGCAGCGTGGAAGAAAACCTCGCGCTGTTTGAGAAAATGCGTAACGGTGAGTTCGCTGAAGGGACTGCGTGCCTGCGTGCGAAAATCGATATGGCATCGCCATTTATCGTGATGCGTGACCCGGTAATTTATCGTATTAAATTCGCCGAACACCACCAGACCGGCAACAAGTGGTGCATCTACCCGATGTACGACTTCACCCACTGCATTTCCGATGCGCTGGAAGGCATTACGCACTCCCTGTGTACGCTGGAATTCCAGGACAACCGTCGTCTGTATGACTGGGTGTTGGATAACATCACAATTCCTGCGCATCCGCGTCAGTACGAGTTCTCTCGCCTGAATCTCGAATACGCCATCATGTCTAAGCGTAAGCTGAACCAGCTGGTGACTGAGAAGGTTGTAGAGGGCTGGGATGACCCACGTATGCCAACCATCTCGGGTCTGCGTCGTCGTGGTTATACTGCCGCTTCTATTCGTGAGTTCTGTAAGCGCATTGGTGTGACTAAGCAAGATAACACGGTTGAAATGGCATCTCTGGAATCTTGTATCCGTGATGACCTGAACGAGAACGCACCACGCGCTATGGCTGTTCTCGACCCGGTTAAAGTTATCATTGAAAACTTCCCACAGGGTGAAGTTGAAATGGTAACGATGCCTAACCATCCTAACAAACCAGAGATGGGTAGCCGTCAAGTGCCATTTAGCCGTGAGATCTATATCGATCGTGCTGACTTCCGTGAAGAAGCTAACAAGCAATATAAGCGTCTGGTGTTGGGCAAAGAAGTACGCCTGCGTAATGCATATGTGATTAAAGCCGATCGCGTTGAGAAAGATGAAGCAGGTAATATCACCATGCTGCATTGCTCCTACGATCCGGACACATTAAGCAAAGACCCAGCTGATGGCCGTAAAGTTAAAGGTGTGATTCATTGGGTGAGTGCGGAACACGCATTGCCTGTTGAGATTCGCCTTTATGACCGCCTCTTCAGTGTTGCAAACCCAGGGGCTGCGGAAGATTTCCTTGCAACGATTAACCCGGAATCACTGGTTATCAAACAAGGCTTCGTCGAACCAAGTCTGCAAAATGCCGAAAAAGGCAAAGCGTATCAGTTCGAGCGCGAAGGTTATTTCTGCCTGGATTGCCGTTATGCAACTGCCGAAAAACTGGTATTTAACCGTACCGTTGGCTTGCGTGATACCTGGGCGAAAATGGGCGAATAGCCCCTTTTTACTAAGTCAATATCTGACAAAAACGCCGCAAATTGCGGCGTTTTTTTTCGCTTTATAATCATTTGCTTAAATAAATCTTCACATTCGCGTTGCGAATTAATGTTATTTACACTTCTTCCTTTCAACTTTTTATGGTCAACCTCGGAACATTAAAAATTCTTATTTTAATTATGTGAGCGCTCTCATGTAGAGTTTTGTATTTTATAAATAGTAATTATCAAGATAAAACTCTCAAGGCATGATTTGTTACAAATACTCATAAATTATGTGCTCTCTGTCATAATATCGGAATGAACTCTTACAAAGTCATTGATAATTCGCGTCGCGAAAAATAGTCTTAAGGGCAGCAGTAATGCGGGCAAATATTCATAACCGCTTTAGCCGTTAGGCATTTTTACTTTTTTTCGCCATAAGGCGTCTTTTAACGTCCGGCGATTATTGATACGTCAAAGAGGAATAATATATGCGTACGTTTAGTGGCAAACGTAGTGCACTGGCGCTTGCAATTGCAGGTGTCACGGCTCTTTCAGGACTGGTAGTCATCCCTCAGGCAAGCGCAGCAGGCTTTGTGGATGACTCAACTCTGACCGGTGGTGTTTATTACTGGCAGCGTGAGCGTGACCGTAAAGATGTTACGACTGATAAATATGAAACTAACCTTGCGCATTCCACCTGGAACGCCAATCTGGACTTCCAGTCTGGTTTCGCCGCTGACATGTTCGGTCTGGATATTGCGGCCTTTACTGCTATCGAAATGGCAGAAAATGGTGATAGCGGTCACCCTAACGAAATCGCATTCTCCTCTGTAAACAAAGCTTACGATGAAGATTTCTCCGGTGATAAAAGTGGCATTAGCCTTTATAAAGCCGCAGCTAAATTCAAATACGGCCCGGTTTGGGCGCGTGGCGGTTACATTCAGCCAACCGGCCAAACCTTGCTCGCACCACACTGGAGCTTCATGCCTGGTACTTACCAGGGCGCTGAAGCCGGTGCAAACTTTGATTACGGCGATTCTGGTGCGCTGAGCTTCTCCTACATGTGGACCAACGAGTATAAAGCTCCATGGCACCTGGAAATGGACAAGTTCTATCAGAATGACAAAAACACCAAAGTTGAATATTTACACTCTCTTGGTGCGAAGTATGACTTCAAAAATGATTTCATTCTCGAAGCGGCATTTGGGCAGGCTGAAGGCTACGTTGATCAGTACTTCACCAAAGCAAGCTACAAATTTGATATCGCGGGTAGCCCGTTAACAACCAGCTACCAGTTCTACGGTACGCGTGACAAAGTTTCTGATGGCAGCGTTAACGATCTGTACGATGGCACTGCATGGTTGCAGGCATTGACTCTTGGATACAGAGTTGGACAGGTTGATTTGCGTCTTGAAGGAACTATTGTGAAGGCCGATGGCCAGCAAGGTTACTTCCTGCAGCGTATGACCCCAACTTATGCATCTTCAAACGGTCGTCTTGATGTGTGGTGGGATAACCGCTCTGACTTCAACGCCAACGGTGAAAAAGCAGTATTTGCAGGCGCGATGTATGACCTGAGCAACTGGAACCTGGCCGGTTGGGCAGTGGGTGCTTCTTATGTGTACGCATGGGATGCTAAACCAAGCTCTAAACCAACCACTGACGGTTACTACGATGCGGATAATCGCCTGAAAGAATCTGCATACAGCCTTGATGCGTTGTACACCGTTCAGGATGGTCGCGCGAAAGGCACGCTGTTCAAACTGCACTTCACTCAGTACGACAACCATTCAGACATCCCAAGCTGGGGCGGTGGTTACGGCAACATCTTCCAGGATGAGCGTGACGTGAAATTCATCGTCATCGCACCGTTCACCATCTTCTGATTCGAATCCGGGCGTGAAAGCGCCCGGTTTTCTTAAGGATATCAAGCATGAAAAAAATCGTACTGACTATGGTGATGGCGTTAGGTTTGAGTGCGTGTGCGCAGCAGCAACCTAAAACGGCTCCGGAAGATACAAAACTAAAGCAAGCGTATAGTGCCTGTATTAACACCGCAGAAGGCAATCCGGATAAAATTCAGGCCTGCCAAAGTGTATTGAATGTGTTGGCTCAGGAGAAGGAACACCAGGAGTTTGCGAAGAAAGAAACGGTTCGCACCCTGGATTACCAAAACTGCATTCAGGCAACACGTACTGGTAATGACCAGGCTGTGAAAGCAAAATGCGATAAAATCTGGCAAGAGATTCGCGCTAACAATAAGTAATCGCTGAATTCAGGCAATAAAAAAACCGGTGACCTTACTCACCGGTTTTTTTACATCTGGCATCTGAATCCGATGCCAAAATATGCAGATTACTTTTCGCTGATTTCGTGTGCGTTTTCGTCGGTACGGCAATCACCTTCAGCGCAGTGACCATACAGGTACAGGCTGTGGTTAGTCAGACGAATACCATGACGAGACGCGATTTCACGCTGGCGGGCTTCAATTGAATCATCACTGAATTCAATTACTTTGCCGCAGTCCAGGCAAATCAGGTGGTCATGGTGATGCTGTTGTGTAAGTTCGAACACGGATTTGCCGCCTTCGAAGTTATGGCGAGTCACAATGCCTGCATCATCAAACTGGTTTAATACACGATAAACTGTGGCGAGACCAATCTCTTCGCCCATATCAATCAGACGTTTATATAAGTCTTCCGCACTGACGTGATGGTTCACCGGCCCCTGCAACACTTCAAGGATTTTTAATCGCGGAAGCGTGACTTTCAGGCCGGCCTTCTTTAATGCGGTATTGTTGTCAGTCATGCGGAAATTGTCCTGTTGCTTAACGATTCGCTCGGACTCAGGGTGAGCGTTAAGATGAATGCGTCTCATTATAGAACTGCCACTTCTAAATGGGAACCGCAAGTATTATGCATAATCAAGCTAAGAAATGGCGGTTGAGTCGCGATTTGATTGCCTTGTTAGCTATTTTGTCAGGAGTTCATTGTACAGGGACAAACTGAAAAGTTAAAAATTTGTAGCAATTATTTTAATCGGAAATAACTATCAATGTGGCGCAACCTAATAGTTGCGCCACATCTGGAATCAGGCGTTGATGATATCAGCCAGGTTCAGTTCTTCAGAAACTTGTTTGACCCACTTCTGAACACGTTCAGCAGTCAGTTCTGGTTGACGGTCTTCGTCAATCGCCAGACCAACAAAGTGGTCATCGTCTGCAAGACCTTTAGATGCTTCGAAATGGTAACCAGCAGTTGGCCAGTGACCGACGATTGCTGCACCACGCGGCTCAATGATGTCGCGGATAGTGCCTAATGCGTCACAGAAGTATTCTGCGTAGTCTTCCTGGTCACCGCAACCGAACAGCGCGACCAGTTTGCCATTGAAATCAACTTCTTCCAGAGTTGGGAAGAAATCGTCCCAATCACACTGGGCTTCGCCGTAATACCATGTTGGAATGCCGAGAAGCAGAATGTCGAAGCCTTCCAGGTCTTCTTTGCTGCTCTTAGCAATGTCATGCACCTCAGCAACATCTTTACCGAGCTGTTTTTGAATCATCTTCGCGATATTTTCGGTGTTACCAGTGTCGCTGCCGAAAAAAATGCCTACGATTGCCATGAGTAAAATAACCTCTTGATACTTAATGGTATGGTGGCTGCTATTTGGCCACAGATAGGGCAATCATAGCAGAACACTTCGTGGTGCGGAAACTGCTATCGCCCCGGTGTGCACAGACTGCAAAATTGCATACCAGGGCATAGCACTAAAACTAACTGAGATGTTGCTTCAGTTGTTCGAGAAGTATCTCTTCAATCAATTCACTACGACTGATATTGCGCGCTTCAGCCAACTGATTGAGAGCATCTACCGCATCGTTATTGAGCTTTAGCTCCACTCGCTTCAGGCCGCGTACTTTATCGCGCTTGAGCTGGTTGCGTTTGTTGATACGCAATTGCTCATCACGCGTTAGCGGATTGGTTTTTGGTCGCCCCGGGCGACGCTCGTCCGCGAACAGATCTAATGTAGTACGGTCCGTTTGTTCTTTTGCCATGATTAGACTACTGACAGGGAATTCAGGTGGCACGGAGCGGGGTGCTCTGGCGCAATTTAGCGCGCAATCATACATCAGCATGGCTTGCGCGCCAACGCGTTAGCCGCAACTTGCGGCCAGTCGGTTTGTTTTTAATCAGTTTGTTGCGGATTCGTCGATAAAACGATGGATTGCGCGCAAAACAGCATCAGGTTTTTCAGCATGAACCCAGTGACCGGCCCCGGCCACGACGTGCGCACGTGCCTGCGGGAACTGCGAAAGCAACTGGCTACGATGTGATTCATCAACATAAGGAGACGCCCCGCCGCGAATAAATAGCGCGGGTTCATTCCATGCAGGAATGTTTTCCCAGCCGACAATATTCTCATATTGGTCCCACAATACCGGCACGTTGAATTTCCATGTGCCATCGGCAAAGGATTTCAGCAAAAACTGGATCACACCTTCTTCATCAAGATGCTCGCGCATAACGGTCGCGGCCTGCTGGCGAGTTTTAACATCTGCCTCGGTAACTGCATTAATCGCTGCGAAAATTTCATCGTGGCGCCGAACTTGATAATCCACTGGGGCAATGTCAATCAGCACTAGTTTATCAATACGTTCCGGGGCAATAGCAGTCAGTGCCATTGCCACTTTGCCACCCATTGAATGGCCAATAATAATGGCTTTTTCAATGCCATACTCGTCGAGCGTTTCGACGACGTCTTGCGCCATCGCGGCGTAGTTCATCTCTTCGCTTCGTGGCGATAACCCGTGGTTGCGTAGATCGATTTGCAGTAAATCATGATCCTTCCCAAGGTCACGGGCCAGCACGCCCAGGTTATCAAGGCTACCAAAAAGACCGTGAATAAGGACGATGGGGGAATTACTAGTCGATTGTTGCGCAGTTTGCAGGCGAGCATTCAATTTCATGGCAAAGTTCTTTTTTTTTACTTCGTGTGGTTAGGGTATCATAACGGCATCCTGCCGCACTGCCGCAAATTTCCAGTTTAGTCTGACTTTGTGGTGTGACAAAAGCTTGGCGCTACCCGAGGTTGGGTTTTGTACTTATAATCCCAACAACTTGTATACCCGTCATACTTCAAGTTGCAGGGGTGTTGGCTGCACTCACAAACCCCAGTCACTTACTTTAGTAAGCTCCTGGGGATTTGCTCCCTTGCCGCCTACCTGTAACTCGAATTATTTGGGTCAATTCAGAAAAGATATCGCACTGGATTAAGATGAAAACAATTGAAGTTGATGACGAGCTCTATCGCTATATTGCCAGCCACACGCAGCACATTGGTGAAAGCGCGTCCGATATTTTACGGCGCATGTTGAAATTTACCGCCGGCCAAACTCCAGCTACACCAGCAACTACCGGTCAGACGGCGGCAACTGCTGCACCTGCTCCGGAAGCCAAACCCGTAAATAAAGCACGCGATCGCGTTCGTGCGGTTCGTGAATTACTGCTGTCCGATGAATATGCGGAGCAAAAGAAAGCGGTTAACCGTTTCATGATGGTGCTTTCAACTCTGTATACACTTGATGCTCAAGCTTTTGGTGAAGCGACTGAATCGCTGCATGGTCGTACACGTGTCTATTTTGCAGGTAATGAACAGACGTTGCTGCAAAACGGAAACCAGACCAAACCTAAGCATGTTCCAGGAACGCCATACTGGGTTATTACTAACACCAATACTGGTCGTAAATGCAGCATGGTCGAACACATCATGCAATCAATGCAGTTCCCAGCGGAATTGATTGAAAAGGTTTGCGGCACAATTTAACACCTCGCGTCAGAAGGAAAGGCCAATGGCTAACCACCCTCGTGCAGGACAACCGGCACAACAGAGCGATTTGATTAACGTAGCCCAACTGACGGCCCAGTATTATGTACTGAAGCCTGAAGTGGGGAATAGCGAACATGCGGTGAAGTTCGGGACATCCGGTCACCGTGGTAGTGCGGCACGTCAAAACTTCAACGAGCCTCACATTCTGGCAATTGCTCAGGCGATTGCAGAAGATCGTGCAAAAAATGGCATTACCGGGCCGTGCTACGTGGGGAAAGATACCCACGCGCTGTCTGAACCTGCGTTTATCTCCGTACTGGAAGTGCTGGCTGCGAACGGTGTGGATGTCATTGTGCAGCAGGCGAATGGCTACACGCCAACGCCAGCTATCTCTCACGCCATTCTGACGCATAACAAAAATGGCGGTGCACTGGCAGACGGTATCGTTATTACGCCTTCACACAACCCGCCTGATGATGGTGGTATCAAATACAATCCACCAAATGGTGGACCGGCTGATACTAATGTCACCAAAGTTGTTGAAGATCGTGCCAATGCATTGCTGGCCGCAGGTCTGAAAGACGTGAAACGTATCTCTCTTGATCAGGCGTGGAAAAGTGGCCACGTACAAGAGCAAGATCTGGTGCAGCCGTTTATTGAAGGGCTGGTGGATATCGTTGATATGGCCGCCATCCAGAAAGCGGGCCTGAAGCTGGGTGTTGATCCACTCGGTGGTTCCGGTATCGAATACTGGCAGCGCATCGCCAAACACTACAATCTGGATCTGACGATTGTTAACGATCACGTCGATCAAACCTTCCGCTTTATGCATCTAGACAAAGATGGCGCGATCCGCATGGATTGTTCATCCGAGTGCGCAATGGAAGGTCTGCTGGCGCTGCGTGACAAGTTCGACCTGGCTTTCGCCAATGACCCGGATTACGACCGCCACGGTATCGTCACTCCTGCAGGTTTGATGAACCCAAATCACTATCTTGCTGTTGCGATTAACTATCTGTTCCAGCACCGCCCGCAGTGGGGCAAAGATGTTGCCGTCGGTAAAACACTGGTTTCTTCTGCAATGATTGACCGCGTGGTTAACGATTTGGGCCGCAAACTGGTAGAAGTACCGGTTGGTTTCAAATGGTTTGTCGACGGTTTGTTTGACGGCAGCTTCGGTTTTGGTGGCGAAGAGAGCGCTGGGGCATCGTTCCTGCGCTTTGACGGTACACCTTGGTCGACGGATAAAGATGGCATCATTATGTGCCTGCTGGCGGCAGAAATTACAGCCGTAACCGGTAAAAACCCGCAACAGCATTACGACGAACTGGCTGAACGCTTCGGCGCGCCAAGCTACAACCGCCTACAGGCTTCCGCCACTTCCGCTCAGAAAGCGGCGCTGTCTAAACTCTCCCCAGAAATGGTGAGCGCAAGCACCCTGGCGGGTGACCCGATCACCGCACGCTTAACGGCGGCTCCGGGCAACGGCGCATCCATCGGCGGCCTGAAAGTGATGACTGAAAACGGCTGGTTTGCGGCGCGTCCTTCCGGTACGGAAGACGCGTACAAAATCTATTGTGAAAGTTTCTTAGGCGCAGAGCATCGCCTGCAAATTGAGAAAGAAGCGGTAGAAATTGTCAACGAAGTGCTGAAAAACGCGAAGTAATTTGTAGAGTTTAAGAGGGCGCCGTAAGGCGCCTTTTTTGTTTGTCGGATCTACAACATGAACCGATAACCAATCCCCGTTTCCGTCAACAAATGCGCCGGGCGCGCAGGATCGTTTTCCAATTTCTGCCGCAAATGCCCCATATAAATCCGCAAATAATGGCTGTGTTCCACCGCGTTCGGCCCCCAAACCTGGTTGAGCAACTGGCGCTGCGTCAGCACTTTTCCATGGTTATTGATAAGCGTGGCGAGCAGGCGAAATTCAATCGGCGTGAGGTGGATTTCTGCACCATCGCGGGTAATGCGGCGGTTCGCGAGATCAACGCTGATATTTGAAAACTGATAAACCGGGTCGGGCTGCGCAAGACTTGCATGGCGACGTAAGACTACGCGCAGTCGCGCTTGCAGCTCACCAATACCAAAGGGTTTGCTGAGATAGTCATCGGCGCCGGCATCCAGGGCATCAATCTTCACCTGTTCGTCGCTTCGAGCTGAAAGCACCACAATCGGCGTCTGGCTCCACTGGCGAAAATCGCGGATAAAATCAATGCCGTCACCATCTGGCAAACCAAGATCGAGAATGACTAAATCGGGCTTGCGCGTTGCGGCTTCCAGCAAACCACGTTGCAATGTTTCTGCTTCATGTACGCGTAGCGATTCGGCTTCCAGCGCAGTGCGCAGAAAACGACGGATCTCTTTTTCGTCTTCAACAATCAAAACTGATATCACATAACCTCGTTCATCTCAGCCAGCTCAGGTGGTGGGGGCAGAGGTAAAATAACATGAAAACTGGCTCCGCCTTCTGGTCGGTTGGCTGCAATAATTTTCCCATCGTGAACTTCGACAATCGCCCGGCAAATTGCCAGACCCAATCCGACACCAGGAATGGCTGACTCTTTGTTGCCACGGGAAAATTTATCAAAAATCTTCTGTTCTTGCCCAGTTGGAATGCCTGGGCCGCTGTCCCAGACTTCCAGATCGAGTTTATCAGCCGATGCCTGCGCGCGAATGCCAATTTCCGCTTTATACCCGGCGTATTTCACGGCGTTTTCCAGCAGATTTATTAACACGCGCTCAAACAGCGGGCCATCAACATGAATCAATAACAGCGGGTCAGGCAACGCCAAATCAATATGCCGCCCGCCGAGTCCTGGCTCCAGCATTTTTAACGCGCTGCCGACCACTTCTTCCAGCGTCAGCCACTCTTTGCGCAGATTAAATCCACCGGACTGAATCCGCGCCATATCCAGTAAGTTGTTCACCAGGCGCGTGGTATTGAGGACGTGCTGGCGAATATCGTTGGCTTGCGGAGCGTGTTTCGAACCTTCAGAGGCCAGATCTAACGTCAGAATTTCTGCCTGACCAAAAAGCACTGTCAGGGGAGTGCGCAAGTCGTGTGAAAGTGCTGCAAGCAACGAGTTGCGCACTTGTTCTCGCTCACTGGAAAGTCGGGCTTGTTCTTCGCTGGCGGTCAGTAACAATCGCTCCAGTGCAGTCGCCGCCAGTAACGTGAAGGTCTCCAGTAACCGTTGCTGCTCGGGGATCATTAACTGGCGTAAATTATTCGGTTCGACAATTAACAGGCCGAGAGTTTTTTCCGGTGTTTTTAGCGGCAGAATTTGATACGGCACACCGGGCAGTGTATCCGTGCCGGCACCGGCTGGTTGGCCTTTATCAAAGCTCCAACGCGCTATAGCTTCGTCCCAGTTTTGAGGTTCGCCCCTGGCATTTACCCGCTCTAATTGGCCATTTTCGTTGGGCAGCAATAACTGTGTACGGGCATTGAAACTGTTATTGATAAATAGCTCGCTGGTGGCCGCAATATCCTGCGGAGTGCGTTCTGCGGCGAGGGCTTTCGACATCTCATAAAGATGACGTGTGCGCTGTTCGCGATAACGGGCAATTCGTGCCTGATAACGCACCCCCGCGGTGAGATTACCGATAACGAGGCCGACCGTTAGCATCACGGCGAACGTTAGCAGGTACTGAATATCAGAAACCGCCAGCGTGCCATGGGGGGCAATAAAAAAGAGATCAAAACTAAGAACGCTTATCACAGTTGCCAGCACCGAAGGCCAGCGCCCGTAGAATAGCGCGACGATAACGACACCCAGCAAATAGAGCATCACCAGGTTGGCGGCATCGAAGTCCATCAGCCACTGATTGGCAATAAACGTTGTGATGGCACATAAAGCAATCGCCACCCCGCAGCCGCGTAACTGCACGCGCCATTTTTCCGCAAAGCTGCGCGAGTCCGTGGCTGATGGTGACGCTGATGCGGGTTTATCGTCGAGGGCGACGATCACTAAATCGAGGTCTGGGGCACGGCGGGCTAAACGATCGGCAAAGGATTCCCGGCTCCAGAAGCGACGAGTGGTGCGCCTGCCGATAATAATCTTGCCGAGATTGTGCTCGCGTGCGTAACGCAAAATCGCTTTATCTTCTGCCGGATCGGCAAGTGTGGTGGTCTCTGCCCCCAACTCTTGAGCGAGGCGAAGCGAAGCTAAAATAGCGCGACGTTGATGTTCAGGTAAACGGTGAAGCTGTGGCGTTTCGACATACACGGCGTGCCAGATGCTACCTAGTTTTGCTGCCAGGCGTGCGGCGGTACGAACCAGTTTCTCATTGCCAGAACTGTGGCCGATACACAACAAAATGGCATCACGCGTGTGCCAGACTTTCTCTTCGCCCTGGTTATCACGCCATGCCCGCATTTGGTCGTCAACGCGATCGGCGGTGCGGCGCAGTGCCAGTTCACGCAGCGCAATCAAATTCCCTTTCCGGAAGAAGTGCTCAATGGCGCGTTCGGCCTGGCCTGCGATATACACTTTGCCTTCGTGCAGACGCTGGCGTAAATCATCGGGCGGCAAGTCGACCAGCACGATTTCATCGGCAGCATCAAAAATAGGGTCGGGTACCGTTTCGCGTACTTGAATCCCGGTCACGCCGCCGACAATATCGTTGAGGCTTTCAAGATGCTGCACGTTGACGGTGGTAAATACATCAATCCCGGCATCCAGTAACTCGTCCACATCCTGCCAGCGCTTAGGGTGACGCGAACCGGGCGCATTGCTGTGCGCCAGTTCGTCCATCAGAATCAGCGCCGGGTTACGCGCTAGTGCAGCGTCGAGGTCGAACTCATGAACCCAGCGTCCACGATGGTGCGTGCGCCTGGCGGGCAGCAGATCCAGCCCGTCAAGCAATGCAGCCGTCTCTTTACGCCCGTGAGTTTCCACCACGCCAATCAAAATACCTAGCCCTTGTGCGCGCAGGCGCTGCGCTTCCTGGAGCATGGCGTAGGTTTTCCCCACGCCCGCACAGGCACCGAAAAATATTTTCAGCTTCCCGCGTGTTGGGCGGCTAACCTGCTCTAGCAGCTTATCCGGATCGGGGCGCTGCGGTTCCTGCGTCATAACAACTCCTTTGAGCCTGGCTTTGGTAGATGTCGCTTACGGTGCTTGCAAAGCATCCAACGCCACGTTAACCAACAACACATTCACCACCGGTTTACCGAGGAAACCGACCAAAGGCTGAGTAGTATTTTCGTCTATCAACCGTTGGATCTGTTCAATCGGAAGATTGCGTGCTTTGGCGATACGCGGGATTTGCCAGGCTGCGGTTTGCGGGGAGATCTGCCCGTCCAGACCGCTGGCTGATGCGGTCACCAGTTCAACGGGAACAGCCGGATTAGCCTGCGGATTTGCCGCGCGTAACGCTGCAATACGTGTCGCGACCACCTTATCCAGCTCTGGGTTACTTCCCGCCAGGTTGCTGCCGCCTGAAGCCATGGGATTATAGGGCGTTTCAGCCGTAGCAGAAGGGCGGCCTTGTAAATACTTCGCCTCGGTGAAGTTTTGTCCAATCAACTTCGAGCCACGTACCGCCGTGGTATCAATAATCAATGAACCATTGGCTTGTGCCGGGAACCACCACTGGGCTAGCAGCGTTGTCATTAGTGGGTACAAACCCCCTGTAATCAGGGTGAGCAAAATCAGTAACAGTATAGCGGGACGTAAACCAGACATTTGTTTTTCCTCTTAAACCAGGCCACAGACGGTCAGCAGCAAGTCGATAGCTTTGATGCCAATAAACGGCACAACTAAACCCCCCAGACCGTAAATCCACAGGTTGCGGCGCAGCATCGCTGCGGCACTGAGCGGTTTGTAGCTCACGCCCCGTAACGCCAGTGGAATCAAAAAGATGATGATCAGCGCGTTAAAAATCACCGCACTTAAAATCGCCGAAGCAGGGGAGTGCAGGTGCATCACGTTTAGCGCATTAAGCTGCGGATAAGTTGCAGCAAACGCGGCGGGAATAATCGCGAAATACTTCGCCACGTCGTTGGCAATACTGAAGGTGGTCAGCGAGCCACGGGTCATCAGCATCTGTTTGCCGATGTGTACCACTTCAATCAACTTGGTGGGGTTAGAATCCAAATCCACCATGTTGCCCGCTTCTTTTGCCGCTTGCGTGCCGGAGTTCATGGCCACCGCCACATCCGCCTGCGCCAGCGCCGGGGCATCGTTGGTGCCGTCGCCGGTCATCGCTACTAAACGACCTTCCGCCTGATACTGGCGAATCAACGCCAGTTTCGCTTCCGGTGTTGCTTCCGCAAGAAAATCATCAACACCCGCTTCGGCAGCAATCGCTGCCGCCGTCAAACGGTTATCCCCGGTGATCATCACCGTTTTAATCCCCATCTGGCGCAGTTGGGCAAAGCGCTCTTTAATGCCGCCTTTGACGATATCCTTCAGGGCGATAACACCGAGCACATTGGCACCTTCTGCCACCACCAGCGGTGTTCCACCGGTGCGGGCAACACCTTCTACCAGAGTGTCGACCTGCGGCGGGAAGTGTCCGCCGTTCGCCTCAACGTGGCGACGAATAGCATCCACCGAACCTTTGCGAATCATGCGGTCTTGAATATTGATGCCGCTCATGCGGGTTTGCGCGGTAAACGGCACAAAGGTGGCATGCAGGTTTTGCACGTCGCGTTCGCGCAGGTTAAAGCGCTGTTTTGCCAGCACCACAATGCTGCGGCCTTCCGGTGTTTCATCGGCTAGCGACGAAAGTTGCGCCGCATCGGCCAGAGTTTTTTCATCAATACCGGGTGCAGGCAGGAAATCAGAAGCCTGGCGGTTACCAAGCGTAATGGTGCCGGTTTTATCCAGCAGCAATACGTCGACATCGCCCGCGGCTTCAACGGCACGCCCGCTGGTGGCAATCACGTTTGCACCCAACATGCGGCTCATCCCGGCAACACCAATCGCTGAAAGCAGCCCGCCGATGGTGGTGGGAATTAAACAAACCAGCAGGGCAATCAGCACCGTGACGCTAACTGCCACACCACCGTATTGCGAGAAGGGCCACAGCGTGGCGGTTGCCAGTAAAAAGACGATAGTCAGTGCCACCAGCAAAATCGTCAGCGCAATTTCATTCGGCGTTTTGCGGCGTTGCGCACTTTCCACCATCGCAATCATGCGGTCGAGGAAGGTTTCGCCAGGGTTCACGCTGCACTGAATCACCAGCCAGTCGGAAAGAATGCGCGTGCCGCCAGTGACGGAGGCAAAGTCGCCACCTGATTCACGAATCACTGGTGCGGATTCGCCGGTAATCGCGCTTTCATCGACTGATGCGCCGCCTTCCAGCACTTCGCCATCACAAGGGATAATGTCGCCCGCTTCAACCAGCACAATGTCGCCTTTACGCAGATCGGCGGCGGGAACATGGTCCATTTGCGCGTCATGGTGAGGGGCGCGTAATTTGCGCGCCCAACTGGTTTTCTTCACCCCTTTCAGGCTATTGGCTTGCGCCTTGCTACGGCCTTCAGCCAGCGCTTCGGCAAAGTTTGCGAACAGTACGGTAAACCACAGCCAGATGCTGATGGCTAAGGTAAATGGTGCGTCACCCTGAAGTTTTCCACTGAACATGGCAATCGCCAGAACCGTAGTCATCACGCTACCCACCCAGACGATAAACATCACCGGGTTACGCCACTGCACCTGCGGGGTAAGTTTTTTAAAGGAATCTATTAGCGCCTGACGAATCAGCGATGGTTCAAATAGCGCCTGTTGCTTGCGACTCATGGAAGCCTCTTAATCACAAATTCACGAAGGAAAGGTGTTCCGCAACCGGGCCTAATGCGAGGGCGGGGATAAAGGTCAGTGCACCGACTAACAATACGGTGCCAATCAGCAGGCCAATAAACAGAGGGCCGTGAGTCGGCAGCGTACCGACGCCTGCGGTTTGCGACTTTTTAGTGACTAGCGTTCCGGCAATCGCCAGCACCGGGACAATCACCGCAAAGCGGCCGAACCACATGCATACTGCCAGAAGCACGTTCCAGAAAGGCGTGTTGGCGCTAAGCCCTGCAAATGCGCTGCCGTTGTTATTAGCGGCAGATGAGACTGCGTAAAGCACTTCGCTAAAGCCGTGGATACCAGAGTTGAATATCCCGGCGCGACCAGCCTCAGTCATCATCGCAAGGGAGGTACCGAGCAGTACCAATGTCGGGGTGACGAGGATTGCCATCGCAGTCATTTTCATCTCTGCGACGTCGATTTTTTTACCCAGATATTCCGGTGTGCGGCCAATCATCAACCCAGCGATAAACACGGTGAGCAAGACGAACAGCAACATGCCGTACAGCCCGGAGCCGACGCCGCCAAACACCACTTCACCGATCTGCATCAGCCACATGGGAATCATGCCGCCTAATGCTGTGAAGGAGTCATGCATTGCATTAACAGCGCCACAAGATGCTGCGGTGGTAATCACGGAAAATAGGCTACTGACCAGAATGCCAAAGCGACTCTCTTTACCTTCCATATTGATATTGCTATCAGCACCAAGCTGCATGAAATGCGGGTTACCTTGTGTTTCAGCCCACATCACCACCACAACGCAGATAACAAAAATGATGCCCATCGCCCACAAAATGGCGCGCCCCTGGCGTTTGTCGCCCACAGCTTCACCAAAGGCGAAACACAGAGCGGTTGGGATCAGGAAGATCGCCAGCATCTGCACAAAGTTGGTCAGCGCCGTTGGGTTCTCGAAAGGGTGAGAGGAGTTAGCGTTAAAGAAACCACCGCCGTTGGTGCCGAGCATTTTGATCGCTTCTTGCGAAGCCACCGGCCCCATAGGCAAGACATGCTGCACACCTTCAAGCGAGGTGAACGGCTGATATGCGGCGATATTCTGCAAGGTTCCCTGGCTAACAAAGAACAGTGCAATCAACAGTGAAATCGGCAGCAGGATGTATAACGTGATGCGAGTTAAATCGACCCACGCGTTACCAAGCGTAGTGGCGCTATGACGGGAAAATGCGCGAATCAGTGCAAACACCACGGCGATACCCGTTGCAGCGGAAAGGAAGTTTTGTACTGTCAAGCCAACCATCTGGCTGAAATAACTCAGCGTGGTTTCGCCGCTATAGGATTGCCAGTTGGTATTGGAGACAAAACTAACAGCAGTGTTTAACGCCAGATGCCAGGAAAGGCCAGGCAATTGCTGTGGATTAAGCGGCAAACTCCCTTGCGTCATTAAGATGATGAAAAGCAGTAGCAAACCTAAAACGTTGAAGACCAGGATCGCGGCAAGATAACGTTTCCAGCTCATTTCAGCCGTTTCGCTTCCCAGAACTTTCCACATCACCGATTCAACACGGCCCACGCCTGGCAGCGGTTCTCCTTCAATTAACCGCGCAAGCACGCTACCCAGCGGTTTTGCTAGTGCAAAAAGCACCAGCAGGAAGCTGGCAATTAATAAGAATGCAGAAGCGGCCATTAGAACGCCTCCGCATTAATCAGGGCATAAATTAAATATCCCAACAGCATAAAGACCAGCACAACTCCAACGATCAGTCCTGCACTCACAATCCACCTCCGCGTGCCCTTCATACTTCGATTTGCAGGTGTGTTGGCTGCTCTCGCTCACCCGAATCACTTACTTGAGTAAGCTCATCGGGATTCTCTCGATTGCCGCGTTACTCGGCAGAGCCTCGCCCCGTTGGGGCCAGCGCAAGCGCTGTTCAAAAGGATTAAGCCTTTTGTCCTGCAACTCGAATTATTTAGGGCTGATATGTAATGCAACGAGTGTGAAATTTTCAGTGCAAAGATGTCGTAAAAGTCTGGGGACGGGGTGTAAAAAAAGTATAAAAATGCCATATACACCTCGCCCTGCATCCCAAAGTGACTTTGGGATAAAGCCATTAATTAACTAATGGTTAGTATCTATTTAACTATTTTGTAACTTAATTACGCAGGGGGAATGTAAATTAGTGGCAAAAAGTGTCCTTTAGTGGTCGGATGAGTAGTAAACTTTCAGCCAATGCGATACTATTTTGGGCAGATAACAAGTTCCAACTTCCCGGTTTTTGCTACCGGTCACAATTTAAGGGAGAAGCCTATGACTCTATATAAAGACTATCCATTGCATCAGGTCATCCTGCGTCGCACTTTTGTTGTTGTAGCAGGTGTTCTGGCTTTGCCAGTGATGCTGTTCTGGAAAGATCGCGCCCGTTTTTACAGCTACCTGCACCGCGTCTGGTCTAAAACCAGCGAAAAACCAGTTTGGATGGCTCAGGCTGAAGCCGCATCCGCTGATTTTTACTGAGTTTGCTAAGCGGATATAAAACATCAAAGCCCCATCAGCTCATAACTGATGGGGCTTTTTTACGGCTCATGATCGCGGGTTAATGTGCCAACTCTTTCCAGTTATAAATATGATTGGTGGTATCCATCACGGGTGCTTTCCCTGCCAGCCTGTTAGCGGTACGTTGCACTGTTTCTTCTAGCCTGTCTCCAGGTAGCGAAATTCCCATCCAGCGGCGCAATATTTTGTCGTTATTCACCGTTGAATAAATATCCTCTACCGTTCCGGTATCTGGGTTATTAACCTGCTGGCTGTACCAGATAAACATTGGCACTTCAAAAGCGTGCTGGCTTGGTTTTACCCCTCCGTGGTGATAAACCACGTTTTGTGTCGGTTCGCGTTCCAGCGCGTGATCGGAAAAATAAGCGACAGAAGCTCGCCTGTCTTTCAGCAGAGAGAAAATATTGCCGAGTAGTTTGTCAGTGAAGTGGATCGAGTTGTCATAACAGGCATCTATACCATCACTTTGCCTGCTGAAGGGGGCGTCAGTGGTCGGAAAACGTGTGCATTCCGGTTCATGGCTACCATAGATATGCAGCACAATGAGCTGTTTACCTTGATGATTTAAAGCCTTACGCAAATCGGGTAACAACGCATCATCAAACCCATTGTTAACCCAGTGTTTATGGGCGGCATTCATCGCGATACCGGTAATCGCATTATTGTAATCACCAAGCATCCCCTGCTTACTAAACCATGATGTATCAAAACCGGCCTGATTCGCCAGGTTAATAATGTTATCCGAGTAATGGTGGATATTATGGTTTTGCACGGTATCTGCTGTGATCGCCAGCGGTACGGCGGTAATAGTGATCGGTGCGCCGCTAATGGCATGATTCCAGAGTAGAAGGTGGCTGCGCTCGGCCTCCAGTTGTGGCGTGGTGGGTTGCGGGTAGCCATAAATACTCATGTTTTCGCTACGCGCTGACTCCCCGATAACCAACACATAAGTATCAATACCGGTTTCCTGTGTTTGCAACTGGTAATCAGGGATCTGACTTGCTATTTGCCTTATTAATCGCTGGTCACTCCATGCCTGAAGAAAGTATTTAACATTGCTTATAGGTAAATAGTTAATTACACGTGCAGTAATACTTCCCTGGCTGTTTTTCTTAATGTTATGGACTGTCGCTTGCACAATATTACTGAACAGTAATATGGCTAATAAATAAAACGGTGATTTTGCGAGCCATTTATCACCAGGCGTAGGAATAGTCGCAACGCTGCGTAATAACAAAATGACCAGGGCGAAAAAACCGAAGCAATATTTTTTGTAGAGCCACAACATTGCGCTGATTTCGTGGCTATCGCTCTCCAGTACACTCATTGCGAAACCATAACTAAACTCTGTGCCAAAGGTGCCGTGGGCATAGAAAGTTAGCGTAACATCCCATGCCACCAACAATAGCGGCAGCAGTGCCACGAATAAGCGGAGGAGTTTGTTTTTAATTAACCCAAACGATAACATTAATAATACAAATATTATCATTCGTTGAAACATAACATGCATTGGTGAGAACAAAACATTCGCCACTGCAACAATTAACATACAAACAACCAAGGGAATAAATTGGCGCGCTTTACCTAACATATAAATAACGTCCACGAAGAGTTACCGTTTAAACGGTCTTATAAAATGTGCTATCAACGGGGAATTAATATACCGGAAGGCATAATTAAGAATAGATATATTCATTGGATGAATTGATTCTTTGACATAAATCAGTATGTCGAAGGATGAACATCAGCTACTGAACCTTTTAGTTATTGCTCTAAATGTGGGAGGATAAACCCCTCATCACAACTACTGGAGCACAGCATGTTGATTTGGCAAGATTTACACCATTCGGAATTGAGCGTAACCGATCTCTACACACTTTTGGCGCTACGCAATGAAGTGTTTGTGGTCGAGCAAAATTGCCCCTACCAGGATATTGATGGTGATGATCTGGTGGGTGAGAACCGCCATATTCTTGGTTGGAAGGGTGGCAAACTTGTGGCCTATGCCCGCATCCTTAAAAGCGACAGCGAGTTTGAACCGGTAGTGATTGGCCGTGTCATTGTTGATAAAAGCGTGCGCGGTGAAAAACTGGGTTACCAGTTGATGGAACAGGCGATGGCGTCTTGCCAGCAATATTGGCCAGAAAAAACAGTCTATTTAGGCGCTCAAGCTCATCTGCAATCGTTCTATGCCCACTTCGGATTTACCCCAGTTACTGACGTGTATGACGAAGACGGTATTCCCCATATCGGTATGGCAAATCGTTAATGACAGATTAATCGCCAGGTAAAAAGCACTAGTGTTGTCTATAGTTAGCGGACGAGTATTTTTTAAACACGGAGAACAGTGATGCAACCGTATGAATCTCGTCTTGATGATGATTTAACTCTGCTTAGTGAAACGTTAGAAGAAGTGCTGCGTTCCTCAGGCGATCCTGCTGACCAAAAATACATTGAGCTGAAAGCACGTGCAGAAGCGGCGCTCAGCGAAGTCAAAGCCCGGGTCAGTAGTGCGTCGGATAATTATTACTATCGTGCAAAAAAAGCCGTTTATCGCGCCGATGATTATGTGCGTGAAAAACCATGGCAAGGAGTGGGTGTTGGGGCGGCGGCAGGTCTGGTGTTAGGACTGTTACTCGCCAGACGCTAACCCAAATCGGCACATAAATTCACCGTGTGCCGATTAAAGAAAATCTTACCCATTGGGTGGGATTTTTTTTTGCCGCCATGACCACGTATAATCAGGGGTTTTCAGGGAAGGTGAGGTAAACGTGAATTCAGTTGTCGTCGCGCTGCAACAGTTACAGCTTGCATTGAACGCAGAATTTGCGGATGCACCGGGCTTACAGCAGTTATCTTGTGCTGTTACCCTCAGTGATGCCTCAGATGCACTCGCATGGTTGACTAGCCAACGTCTTTATCCTCAGTTTTACTGGCAACAGCGCAATGGCGATGACGAAATTGCCGCCCTCGGTGCTGTTTGCCAGTTCGATACCTTAGATGCCGCCAGGGCATTTATTGATGCCTATGCGGACCAGCCAGCTGTTCGTATTACTGGCGTAAATGCATTTTCACCCACCAGCAGTTTTTTATTTCTCCCACGCCTTGAATGGCGGCGCATTGGTGGCGATGCTTTTCTCTACCTTAATATTTACAGCGAAACTTCCCTGCAAGGTGATGCGCGGGCAGCACTTCAATTCCTTGAGCAAATGCTGCCTGCAAAGCAATTGCCATTACAGCGTTTAAATTGCGTCGGTGAGCAACATATTCCAACACAACCAGAATGGAATCAGTTAGTTGACCGTGCGATATCTGCAATTGAGCAGCACGAGCTCGATAAAGTCGTCCTGGCGAGAGCCACCGATCTGCAATTTACTACCGCAGTTTCCGCAGCCGGGTTTATGGCGGCCAGTCGCCGGGTGAACCTGAATTGCTATCATTTCTTGATGGTGTTTGATGGTAGCCATGCGTTCCTTGGCTCGAGCCCGGAACGCTTGTGGCGGCGCATTGATAGCGCTTTACGCACCGAAGCGCTTGCCGGAACGGTTGCTAACCATCCCGACGACCATCGAGCCTGGTCTTTGGGGCAGTGGTTGCTCAAAGACGATAAAAACCAACGTGAAAACATGTTGGTCGTTGAAGATATTTGCCAGCGTTTGCAAAAAAAGGTGGGGGCTATTGATGTATTGCCGCCGCAGGTGGTACGTCTGAGAAAGGTACAACACTTGCGCCGTTGCATCTGGACCGATTTGGCTCAGCCTGACGATGCTTTATGCCTTGCAATGTTGCAACCTACTGCCGCTGTTGCCGGGTTGCCGCGTGATGTAGCGCGTGGGTTTATCGCCCATAATGAACCGTTTGAGCGTGAATGGTATGCGGGGTCGGCGGGTTATATCTCGCAGCGTCAAAGTGAGTTCTGCGTTGCGTTACGCTCGGCAAAAGTAATCAATAATATGGTGCGTTTATATGCCGGAGCTGGAATTGTCGCAGGTTCTGATGCGGCGGAAGAATGGCAGGAAATAGAAAATAAAGCCGCCGGGTTGCGAACGTTGTTAACAAAATCAACGTTCTAAATTATAGGTATGTCTGAGACAATTCGAACTTCATTGTGCTTGTTGCCAACAAAAATGCAGTTTGAAGGGTATTACCGACCCATATCAAAATAACCGTTCCAGCAATAATTATAATGAGTCAGCAAAATTGACTCAGGACTGAATCATGTCGATAAGCTCGTTTAACCGCCGTTGGGCTACGGTAATCCTTGAAGCGCTGACTCGCCACGGCGTGCGCCACGTCTGCATTGCTCCTGGCTCGCGTTCTACACCTCTGACCCTTGGGGCGGCTGAAAATCGGGCTTTTATTTGTCATACACATTTTGACGAGCGTGGTTTAGGTCACCTGGCATTAGGTCTGGCAAAAGCAAGCCAGGCTCCGGTCGCTATTATCGTGACTTCCGGTACGGCGGTGGCAAACCTCTATCCGGCGATTATCGAAGCGGGTTTGACCGGTGAAAAACTGGTGGTGCTTACCGCCGATCGTCCACCGGAACTTATTGATTGCGGCGCCAATCAGGCGATTCGCCAGCCTGGGATTTTTAGCTCCCATCCTACTCAATCGATTAATTTACCTCGTCCAACACAGGATATTCCTGCGCGCTGGTTGGTTTCGACTATCGATAACGCACTAGGCCAGCAGATGGCTGGTGCGATTCACATCAATTGTCCATTTGCCGAGCCGCTGTATGGCGAGCCTGATGAAACAGGCATGAGCTGGCAACAGGCATTGGGCGGCTGGTGGCAAGGTGATAAACCCTGGTTACGTACTGGCCTGACTCAGGAAGTGCTTAAACAGCGTGACTGGTTCTTCTGGCGTCAAAAACGTGGCGTGGTGGTTGCCGGGCGTTTGAATCCTGAAGAAGGAAAACAGGTCGCTGCATGGGCGAAAATGCTCGGCTGGCCGTTAATTGGCGATGTGCTTTCGCAAACTGGGCAGCCATTGCCGTGTGCAGATTTATGGCTGAGCAACAGCCAGGCGGTGACCGAACTTGCCGAAGCACAAATTATTATTCAGTTTGGCAGTAGCCTGACCGGAAAACGCGTTCTGCAATGGCAGGCAACCTGCGAGCCTGAAGAGTACTGGTTGGTGGATAATTTGCCAGGCCGACTTGATCCTGCGAATCATCGTGGCCGTCGCTTGTGTTGCGATATTACACAATGGCTCGAACTTCACCCCGCTGAAAAGCGCGTGGCGTGGGATGAGAAATTAACTACGCTTGCAAAAATCGCCCAGCAGGCGGTTAAAAAGGGCACTCTCGAATTCGGCGAAGCCCAGGTTGCGGCGCGCCTGGCTGAATTGTTACCGGAAGCCGGGCAGCTGTTTGTCGGCAATAGCCTGATTGTTCGTCTGGTTGATGCTTTCGCGCAATTGCCCGCTGGTTATCCGGTATTTAGCAATCGCGGTGCAAGCGGTATTGACGGCTTACTTTCAACAGCTGCCGGCGTGCAACGAGCCACCGCGCGTTCAACGCTGGCGATTGTTGGCGATCTATCGGCACTTTACGACATCAACTCACTGGCATTATTACGTCAGGTTTCCGCTCCCTTCGTTTTGCTGATCGTGAATAATAATGGCGGGCAAATATTCTCGCTGTTGCCAACGCCTGCAGACGAACGCGAACGCTTCTATACCATGCCGCAAAACGTCAATTTTGCCCACGCAGCAGCGATGTTCAGCCTCTCCTATAACAATCCGGCAAGCTGGGATGAGTTGCAGGAAGCAGTGACCCATGCCTGGTGTTCTCCTCATGCGACCATCATTGAGCTCACCGTTAGTGAAACTGACGGTGCGCAAACCTTGCAGCATTTGCTCGCACAGGTCAGTCAGGCATGATTCTGCACGCTGTTTTTCATGAAGGCCGCGATGCCAACTTGCCGTGCCTGGTTTGGCTGCATGGCTTTTTAGGCAACCGTAAGGAGTGGGAAACCTTCAGCGAACATTTCACCGATTGGCCGCAACTCTTCATCGACTTGCCCGGTCACGGTAAATCAGCCGATATTACGGCTGAAGGCTTTGCACAAGTCGATAAATTACTGCGAAATGCGCTACTTAGTTACAACATCCTAAAGTACTGGCTGATTGGTTACTCTCTTGGTGGACGAGTGGCGATGTATCATGCTTGTCAGCTTGAGAATTCCGCTTTGTGCGGCTTGATTGTTGAGGGGAGCCATCCTGGACTTACGGATGAGAATGCTCGCCGAGAAAGAAAAAACAGTGACCAGCAATGGGCGCAGCGGTTACGCACACAACCGCTAAAAGAGGTGCTGAACGACTGGTATCATCAGGCCGTTTTCCAGTCGCTCAATAAACAGCAACGCGCTTTGCTTATCGCACAACGCAGCCAGAATAATGTCCAGAGCCTTGCCGCAATGCTTGAGGCGACTTCTCTTGGGAACCAACCAGATTTAAAGGCTACGCTCAAGCAATTGCCGTTGCCTTTTTACTATCTTTGCGGTGAGCGGGATGAAAAATTCCGCGCCGTGGCAACCAGCCTGGAATTGTCACCGCACCTTATTACTGCCGCAGGCCATAACGCGCATCGGGAAAACCCGATGGCTTTCACGGCCTGCCTGCTCAATTTTTTGCGAAAACCTATCGAGGAAACACCATGATTTATCCAGATGAAGAAATGCTTTATGCGCCAGTTGAATGGCAGGATTGCTCGGAAGGTTACACCGATATTCGCTATCACAAATCAGCTGACGGTATCGCTAAAATCACCATTAACCGCCCCGAAGTGCGTAATGCATTCCGCCCGTTGACCGTAAAAGAGATGATTAATGCGCTGGCTGATGCCCGTTACGACGACAACATTGGCACCATCATCCTGACCGGCGAAGGCGAAAAAGCCTTCTGTGCAGGCGGCGATCAAAAAGTACGCGGCGATTACGGCGGTTACCAGGACGCAAGCGGCACCCATCACCTGAATGTGCTGGATTTCCAGCGCCAGATTCGCACCTGTCCAAAACCAGTTGTGGCAATGGTTGCGGGTTATTCCATCGGCGGTGGTCATGTACTGCATATGATGTGCGACCTGACAATTGCTGCTGAAAACGCGGTATTCGGCCAGACTGGCCCGAAAGTGGGCTCGTTCGACGGTGGCTGGGGTGCTTCTTATATGGCGCGTATCGTCGGCCAGAAAAAAGCGCGGGAAATCTGGTTCCTGTGCCGCCAGTACGACGCAAAAGAAGCATTGGATATGGGCCTGGTGAACACCGTTGTGCCAAATGCCGACCTTGAAAAAGAGACTGTGCGCTGGTGCCGTGAAATGCTGCAAAACAGCCCAATGGCGCTGCGTTGCCTGAAGGCTGCGCTGAATGCTGACTGTGATGGTCAGGCCGGTTTACAAGAACTGGCCGGCAACGCCACCATGCTGTTCTACATGACTGAAGAGGGTCAGGAAGGTCGCAACGCGTTCAACCAAAAACGCCAGCCGGACTTCAGCAAATTTAAACGGAACCCGTAATGCGTAGCGTCGAACTGTGGCGCTTTCAGGTGCCGATGGATGCGGGTGTAGTGCTGCGTGAGCGGCGCCTGAAAACACGCGACGGACTCTTAGTGCGCCTGACCGACGGCGAAAAACAGGGCTTCGGTGAGATCTCGCCGTTGCCTGGTTTTAGCGTAGAAACTGTCGATGACGCATTGAGCGTGGCACAAAGCTGGCTGCAAGTCTGGCAAACTGGCGCGGAAATCGACCTGCCTGAAATGCCATCGGTGGCGTTTGGCCTGAGTTGCGCGCTGGCCGAAATCAGTGGTGAATTGCCTCAGGCGGCGGATTACCGTGCGGCGCCATTGTGCACCGGTGATCCGGACGAACTGTTTGCCATGCTGGCTGCTATTCCCGGTGAGAAAATCGCCAAGGTGAAAGTGGGTTTGTATGAAGCCGTGCGCGACGGCATGGTGGTCAATCTTCTGCTGGAAGCGATGCCTGATTTGCGTCTGCGTCTTGATGCCAACCGTGGCTGGACACCGCTCAAAGCGCAGCAGTTCGCCAAATACGTCAATCCTGATTTCCGACCGCGCATTGCGTTTATCGAAGAGCCGTGCAAAACCCGTGAGCAATCCCGTGAGTTTGCCCGTGAAACGGGAATTGCGATCGCCTGGGATGAAAGCCTGCGTGAGCCTGATTTTGAGTTTGCCGCCGAGCCTGGCTTAAGTGCGGTGGTTATCAAGCCGACCTTAACCGGGAGTCTTGAGAAAGTCCGTCAACAGGTTGAGCAGGCCCATGCCCTGGGATTGACGGCGGTTATCAGTTCTTCGATTGAGTCGAGCCTCGGCTTAACACAATTGGCGCGAATTGCCGCGTGGCTGACGCCGCAAACGCTACCAGGTCTCGATACGCTGTCGTTGATGCAGGCACAGTTGGTGCGCGAATGGCCAGGCAGCCCACTGCCGTGCTGGTCACTGGAATCTCTTGAGCGAGTGTTATGAGTTTTCAAGATTTCCCCTGGCAGTATTGGTCACAAATTCGTGGTGACCAACCGGCACTTACTTTAGGTCATGAAAGCCAGAACTGGCGCGAGCTATGCCAGCGCGTTGATGCGCTGGCAGGCGGCTTCCGGCAGCAGGGGGTGCTTGAAGGGCAAGGCGTTGTGTTGCGTGCGAAAAACAGCCCGGAAATGGTTTTCGCTCTGCTCGCGTTATTGCAATGTGGGGCGCGTGTATTGCCGCTTAATCCACAGTTGCCTGAATCTTTGCTCCAACAGTTACTTCCCACGCTGACTATCAGCCATGCATTGATCTTTGATGCGCCGCTTACCGTTGCCGATATCAACCCGTTAACTCTGCTGGAAGGTGAACGTTTCAAGGTTGAGTGGCAACCTGCAAGGTTTGCATCGATGACGCTGACCTCCGGCTCAACGGGCTTACCCAAAGCGGCGGTTCATACCAGTGATGCTCATCTTGCCAGTGCCGCAGGTGTGCTGGCGGTGATGAGCTACGGTGCGAATGACAGTTGGTTGTTATCACTGCCTCTGTTTCATGTCTCCGGCCAGGGCATTTTGTGGCGCTGGCTGTTGACGGGTGGTTGCATGGTAGTGCGCGATTTACATCCTTTGAGCGATGCATTGCAAGGCTGTACGCATGTGTCACTGGTGCCGACCCAGCTCTGGCGACTGCTTGATCAATCCCCTCCGGAAACCTTGCGTGAAGTGTTATTGGGTGGCGCGGCAATTCCCGTTGAGCTCACGCAAGCGGCGCAGGAAAAAGGCATCAATTGCTGGTGTGGTTATGGATTAACGGAACTGGCCTCAACGGTGTGCGCCAAACGTGCTGATGGGTTGCCGGATGTGGGCAAAGCTCTGCCAGGCCGGGAAGTGAAAATCGTTGATCAGGAAGTGTGGATTCGTGCCGATAGCCTGGCATCAGGCTACTGGAAAGAGGGTGTTGTCGTGCCGCTGGTTAATTCACAGGGCTGGTTTGCAACACGCGATCGAGGGGTTCTGAATGGGCCGCGTCTAACGCTTATTGGCCGCCTCGATAATCTGTTTTTCAGTGGTGGGGAAGGGATCCAGCCGGAAGAAGTTGAGCGCGTGATTACCACTCATCCCGCGGTGAAACAGGTTTTTGTCGTGCCAATAGATGATGCCGAATTTGGCCAACGCCCGGTTGCGGTGGTGGAGGCCGACGAGGATTTTGACCTGTCGCTATTGTCAGAGTGGTTGCCGGGAAAAGTAGCCCGTTTTCAGCAGCCGGTGCGTTGGTTGCGCCTGCCTGATGAATTCAAGCAGGGTGGGATTAAGATTTCGCGATTACAGTTAAAGTTATGGGTAAAGCGGGTGGCTAAAATTTAATGCCACCCGCTCGATTTAGTGTCGGATGTCGCTAACGCTAATCCGACCTACATACCCGATTCTAAGTCTGATTTATGCCGCTGCCGGCGGATTATGCGCAGAATCGGTGGCACGATAATCACGACAATCGCCATAGTCAGCAGACCTTTCGCGACACCACTTTCCCACAGAATGCTCAATCCACCGTTGCTGATAGACAGTGCACGACGCAGGTTTTGCTCCAGCATCTCACCTAGCACGAAGCCCAGAATTAAAGGTGACATCGGGAAGTGCATTTTGCGCAAAATATAGCCCAGCACGCCCAACCCCACCATCAGTAGCAAATCGAAGGTGGTGCTATGTACCGCGTAGACGCCAACTGCGGAAACTGCAGCAATAGCGGGCACCAGGAACCACAATGGAATACTCAACATTTTGGTAAAGAAGCCGATTAACGGGATGTTCATGATAAGCAACATAACGTTGGCAATCAGCAATGAAGCAATCAATCCCCAAACAATATCCGGCTGCTCGGTAAACATCGCAGGCCCTGGTGTAATGTTATACAGAGTCAGTGCACCCATCATCACTGCTGTAGTGCCAGAACCCGGCACGCCCAGTGTCAGCATCGGAATAAACGAACCACAAGCAGAGGCATTATTTGCTGCTTCCGGTGCTGCGACGCCGCGAATATCGCCTTTGCCGAATGTCTCGCTATTGCCGCTGATTTTCTTCTCGGCCATATACGCAATCGCACTGGCGATAGTCGCCCCCGCGCCCGGTAAAATCCCGACGAAGAAGCCGATTACCGACGATCGTAAAGTGGCTCCCGTGCAATGCGCGGCTTCTTTCATGTTAAACATCATGCGCCCGGTTTTGCGTACCAGCACTTGCCCGCTGCTGGTGCTTTCGAGCATTAACAGGATTTCGGAAACCGAAAACAAACCAATGACGACCACAATAAATTGCGCACCGTCGGAGAGGTGAACGCTATCGAATGTGAAGCGATATACCCCGGTGTTGGCATCCACTCCGACGGTGGCAAGACCCAGACCAATCAACGCTGCAAGGAACGATTTCAGCGGGTTTTGCGCCATCATGCTGCCAAGGCAAGCAATGGCAAAGACCATTAATGCAAAGTATTCAGCAGGTCCAAACGCCAGCGACCATTGCGCCAGTGCTGGTGCAAAAAGAATGATGCCAATAATTGCCAGTAGGGAACCAATAAATGAACTTACGGCGGAAATGGATAACGCCACGCCACCACGACCCTGCTTCGCCATCGGATAACCATCGAGTGCGGTCATAATGGCGGCTGCATCTCCCGGAACGTTAAGCAGTATCGATGAGATGCGTCCCCCGTATTCACAACCGATATAAACCGTTGCCAGCAGAATTAATGCTGACTCTGGTGGTAATTTAAGTGCGAAGGCCAGTGGCAGCAAAATCGCCACGCCATTAATCGGGCCGAGGCCCGGGAGCAACCCAACGATGGTGCCAACAAAGCAGCCAATCAGGGCGATCATCAGGTTTTCCGGCGTCAGTGCAACGGCGAAACCTTGCGACAAATAAAACCAGGTATCCATCAGTACGTGCTCCGTTAATTCAGCCAAACGCCAAGAGGAAGAGTGACATCCAACAGACGATCAAAGCCGTAGAACAATACGCCTCCCATTACCACCCCGGAAATTAATGCCACCGGAATTGTCGCGCCAAATAGCAAACCGATACAGGTGGTGAGGATCGTCGTTGCCAGAGGGAAACCGAGCCATTCGAATGCCCATGCGTACAGTGCAAGGCTTGCGACCATAATCAGTAAGCGTTGCAGCGTTTGGCGGTGCGACCACTCCACCACGTCGGGATGACGCAGTATCAACAACACTGCGCACATCAACATCAGGCCGATAATGGTTAAAGGAAACGGGCGCGGCCCTACGGGTTCATAACTGTATTCACTCTGAATTTGCCAGCCGATAAACAGGCCGCCAATACACAGAACAATCCAGATCCCGGCAAAAATACGATCGCTCATCATCGCCTCCGATTATTTAGCGAGGCCAAATGCTTTGGCTTGCTCGCGATAATCAGTGACCTGTTTCTTCACGTAATTATCCAGCTCTTTGCCAGTCATGTTGAATTCGAACAGGCCACGCAGATCGCGCTGTTTTTTAAAATCTTCGGTTTGTTGGAGTTTGTTGAAGGTATCGACCCACCACTGATATTCCGCATCGCTTACTTTCGGACCGACGTAGAAACCGCGGATTATCGGCCATACCAGATCATAACCTTGCTCTTTTGCGGTAGGGATTTGCGCCAGTTCACCTGGTAAACGTTCGTTAGCAAACACTGCCAATACGCGCAGTTTGTCGCCGTTGATATAAGGCACCATTTCACTGAGATCGCCTGAAACCACCTGAACGTGATTACCCATCAGCGCCGTTACTGGTTCGCCGCCACCTTCAAAAGCGACGTAACGCATTTTATGTGGATCGACGTTGGCTTTTTGCGCAAGCAAGGCAGTCTTCATCCAGTCCTGGCTGCCGATGGATGCACCAGCACCAATCACCACGCTGTTAGGATCTTTTTCCATTGCAGCCAACAGTGACTTCAGATCCTTCCACGGTGAATCAGCACGCACGGCAATCATGCCGTAATCGGTGCCAACACTTGCCAGCCAGCGCACATCATCCACGCCATAACGGCCAAATTTACCTTGTGATAGGTTTAGCAAAGAACCACCGGAGAAGGCGACAACGGTGCCTGCTTCCGCAGGGCGCTGAGCGACAATTGCGTTGTAAGCCACAGCACCGACGCCGCCAGGCATGTAGGTAACGCGCATTGGTTTTTCTAGCACGCCAGTTTCTTGCAGGCTGACCTGAATCAGTTTGCACGTCAGGTCGAAACCACCGCCAGGTTTGGCCGGGGCGATACATTCGGTGCGGGAAGGGACTTCTGCTGCCAGTGTACTGAAAGCGGTTAATAAAAAAGCTGAAGCAATAAAACCAGAGATTAGGGTACGTTTCATTTTCTATTCATCCTCACGTCAAAAAGGCGGTAGATGTTTCGCATTATGTGAAGTGCATTACAGCTACTTTGTTACGTGATTGTTAGCGTAATAACCTTTCTTTTACCTTTCAGGGCGATCGAAACTTTACAGGATGTGATATGCGTCTCTTACTAGCGGAGTAATACTGAATAAAACTCAATGGGGTACTCCAGCCCTGGTTTTTGGAGCACAAGGAGGAGTAACCATTATTCAAACTGGTATTGGTTCTTCTGGTGAATGGAGCATCGGGTTACTAAACTACCAGGAAAATTAAAATTAAAATTAAAATTAAAATTAAAATTAAAATTAAAATTTACGAAATTTAGTTAAATATATCTAATTATTAAATATTATAGCTTTTAGAGCAATATTTCATTAGATATGCAAAGTGTACTTTAACCCTCAATGAAAGAGGGTTATTAAAATGGGTTGTATATTTTTGACTTACATTATCTTATGCATTTAAATATACTTATAAATTCTCCAGATGATAAAATTTCACATGCAGGAGAAACGTTATCAACCTTGGAGTTATTTCTAGAAAATAAATAATAATTTCTATCAGAGCTGTTATATTTTATTTTTCTCTGAGAAAATCCACCATAAACCATTATTGCAGCTCTCTCTGACTGTGATGTGTCATTTGGGATGTGTATATTTATGTCATTGTTATTGTCACTTTTAATTAATGATAGTTGTTTGTAATAATCTGGAGCGAAATTATCAGATGCCTTGTTTATTGTTTTTTTAATCTGAAAAAGTGACATTGGAAGTAAGACGAGTAATAATAAAACCCATGGTTTTTTTATTTTTGAAAAAAGAATGGCACTTGTAAAACATAGCAATAATGTGTGTGGGTAGCCATACCAAGACAGTCTTGTTTCTGCTAACGTAAAGAAAGTAATTAATGTAACTATGGTCACTATAAGAATTACGATGTCGTAGCTAAATGTTTTTTTAAATCCATTTCTTAATAAAGATATCGTTAATGATGAAATAAATGCAATCATTACAGATAAATAGTTACTAAAAAGCGCATTAATATAAAACCACGCATTACTGCGATGCCCCTCAATTTGTGATGATGATCTATGTAATAAGTCATAGTCTATCATTTTTTTTATAAAAACAAATCCATCATACTGATAACGTATTGATAGCCACATAATTATTGGGAGAAAGAAGCATGTTAATGGGATTAAAACTAATTTGGTTGTAATTCCATTGTATCTAAGCATGTAAGTATAGGCGGTAATAAATGCAAAACCGAAAGAAAGCGCATGCCAGCTTTTTGTAAGAAATGCGAGTGATATTAAAAGGGCTGCCAATGATATATTTTTAACGCTATAACCCATGGAGAGATAAATCACTGAAACTATAGAGAATAATAAATAAACTGAGTCAGGATCTGCTGTTCTGAAGCCATGTTCCATCATCATTTGTCTACATGAAAGCACTAGCAACATAAATATTATTGCTGATACATAGCCATATCTTCTTGCTGCAAGATAAGAGCATATAGACACTAATAGTACCCCGGAAACTATTGATGCCATGCGCAATGTTAAAAGAGATTTTCCGAGTGTTGCAGAGAATAATATTATTGTCCAGAAACTAACAGGTGGTTTTAGGTTCCACATATCAGGACTTGAACCCCACCAGTTGACAATAAAGTTACCCGAATCCATCATTTGCAAGGCATTTACAATATGCCTACTTTCATCCCAGTCTTTAAACGGTGATGAACTAATATTATATACACATATTATTGAAAATAAAATTATCAGGAAACACAGTATGTATTTCTGCAATCTATTATTAATGATCACGTTCATTACCTTTAGAGAAAGTATTTTTTTCAATGAAAAACTTAGGTCTTTTTTTATTTTCCATATATATCTTACCAATGTATTCCCCAATTACTCCTAGACATAGCATTTGAACTCCACCGATAAATAATATTGCTAATATTACTGATGTCCAACCGCTTATAGTATGCCCAAGAAAATATTGGGTAAGTGTATATAAAACTCCGGCGGAAGAGAGCATTGATATAAGAAAGCCAAGGAATGTGACAATGCGTAATGGTGTAACAGAAAAAGATGTAATGCCTTCGAGAGCAAGGGATAGCATTTTTCTTAATGGGTATTTAGACTCACCTGCCAAACGCTCACTGCGTGAGTAGTAAACCCTATCACTTGGATATCCAATTAATGGAATTAATCCACGTATATATAAATTTTGTTCTTTATATTGTAATAACGCTTTCAACGCTCGCCTGCTCAATAGTCTGAAATCCGCATGGTTCTCAATTTGACTGACACCCATTAGAGACATCAATTTATAAAATGATTCGGCGGTAAATTTCTTAAAGAGTGTATCAGAGGTTCTGTCATTTCTCACGCCGTATACGGTATCGTTGCCTGAAATGAATGAATCAATCATTTTCTCAATGACAGATGTATCATCCTGCAAATCAGCGTCAATACTTATTGTGATATCTGAATCAATGCAACTTGACAGTCCAGCAATTAATGCTGTCTGATGTCCTTTATTTCTAGATAGTTTAATGCCTTTCACGCAATCAAAGTTTTTACTCGCTTGCTCAATTAAATTCCACGTTGTGTCTTTGCTGCCATCATCAACAAAAATCACATGACTTTTAACATCAATTTTCCCTTTCTTTACCATGTCTTTTATTTTCGCTAAAAGTTCTTCAAGGCAAAAACTGAAAACCTCTTGCTCGTTGTAGCAAGGGACAACTATCGAGAGGACTGGTAAGCTATTCATTTCATTACCCAAATTTTATTAATTATAAATCCACATGCTGTATAGAAAAACATACCAATAATTTGAATAAGGTATTCATTATCAATGTTTAACAACATAGTAGCATTCATTGCTATTAAATTTATGCTGTAACATATAGCACAGCATGTTATGAATTTGATTAATCGTGGTAATGATGGTTTTGATGAGAATGTGAAATAAGTGTTTAATACAAAGCTGAACAAAATACCTGCAAAATATCCAGATAGATTTGACAGATACAGGCCAGTACCCAAAGTTGTTAGCGATAGTATTACCGCTGCTGTTGCAATTGTATTCACTCCACCAACAACACAGTATCTTATCGCTTGGCTATAGTAGATAGATGAGAGCCTATTCATAATCGCCGATTATTTGATATGTAAAATTATTCATGAAGTGTATCACCCAAGATTTCTAACTTCATAAAAAATCATAATGGACTCACGATTTATCGCTATATACCTGCGATCTGCATTGGGAAAAGGATACTTTGCCTGCAGGATTTTAACGGAAATTGGTCTTGTTGAGCGAACATTGGAAGAAAAACAGCCTTAAGCCCCATTAGTTATCGTAACTATTTTGAAGGCTGTCGCAAAGAATCTATGCATGTGACCGAGGTTATTTGTGCAAATAATTTCATGTTAAACCACCGGCAGTTCTTACTCCACAAAGTTGCAAATATGTAACATCCATCCATCATCTACAGTGATATTATGCACCTCGAATCAATACGGATTTCAAAAACCGGATAACAACTGGTAAGTTTGTTTGGTTTATCGTTTAAAATCATGTGGATATATTAAAGGTGCGTCTTTTACTAGCGGAAGATAACCGTGAGCTGGCTCACTGGCTCGAGAAAGCCCTGATACAAGCGGGTTTTGCTGTGGATTGCGTATTTGATGGGCAGGCCGCCGATCATCTATTACAAAACGAACGCTATGCGGTCGCGGTAATGGATATCGGGATGCCGAGAATGGATGGTCTGGAGGTTTTACAGCGTTTGCGTAAACGCGGGCAGACAGTGCCAGTACTGTTGCTAACAGCACACAGTACGGTGAGCGATCGCGTGAAAGGGTTGAATTCGGGGGCTGATGATTATCTGCCAAAGCCTTTTGAGCTGGAGGAGCTTGATGCCCGGTTGCGGGCTCTGGTGCGGCGCAGCGAAGGGCAAATCCATGAGCAACAACAGTTGGGGCAACTTGCTTTTCATGATGACGGTTACTTCTTATTGGAAAATAAACCGCTAGCGTTAACGCCCCGCGAGCACGCGATCTTGACGGTATTGATGTATCGCCGTACTCGTCCGGTTCCCAAGCAGCAGCTGTTTGAACAGGTGTTTAGTTTGAGCGACGACGCCAGCCCGGAAAGCATCGAACTTTATATTCACCGGCTACGGAAAAAATTAATCACCAGCAATGTTCAAATAACTACGCTACGTGGGCTCGGCTATGTGCTGGAGTGCAGCGATGCGAGCCATTAAACCGCAATCTTTATTCGGACAGTTGCTACTTTTTCTGGGGTTACCATTATTTATTTTGTGGGGCTTATCAGCGGTAAGCGGCTATTTAAGCGCGATGAATGCTGCCACTCAGGCCTACGACCGTACATTATTGGCCTCGACACGCACTGTGGCGGAACAGCTGGTGGTCCATGAGGGTAAGCTCGCAGTGGATGTTCCGTGGGTCGTGCTCGATAGTTTCGAGCGCAATATGAACGACCGGTTGTATTACAAAGTCACCGATACACAGGGTAATGTCATATCGGGTTACGACGACTTACCCGATATGCCGATAAATACCGCCGGCACCGATCTCTATCCCGCACTGGCGTGGTTCTATAACGCAACATACCGGGGACAGGAATTGCGTGTTGCGCGCCTGCTACAGCCTGTCAACGAAGGTGGGGTCAATGGGATGGCACAAATTATTGTTGCCGAAACCGTTCAGTCGCGGCACGCACTTGCTGTTCGTTTGTTGATGTCTGCAACACTGACTCAAGGGGGCCTGGTGCTACTTACCCTTACGCTCGCCTGGCTGTTATTAAGACGTGTGCTAAAACCGATGCGCCAACTTTCAGTGCTGATGGTGCGCCGCGATCCTGGCGATCTCAATCCGCTACCAGATTTATTGCCCTGGTCGGAAACGCGATTATTGATCGTTTCGTTTAACCGCTATATCGACAGGCTGCGTGGCCTGGTGACAAGACAGTCTCGGTTCAGTGCCGATGCTTCCCACCAACTGCGCACACCACTCACGGTGCTAAAAACTCAGGTGTCAGTAGCACTCAGTAGTCCCAATCCTATGCAATGGCGTGAAAGTCTGGAGGCAATGCAAGTAACGCTGGATAACACCATCCATCTTACCGAGCGGTTATTACAACTTTCGCGCCTCAGTCGCCTGGACCAGGCGGAAGGGCAAACGATGGAGGCGGTGGATTTGGTGAAAATAGCCCAGGCGTGTTGTTTCTCCTGTATGGCGCAAGCGAGAAGCAAAAATATCGATTTAGGTTATGAAGGGTTATCAGCTGCATGGATAACCGGCGAGCCGTTGTTGCTGGGGGAGATGTGCATGAATCTGCTGGATAATGCGCTGAAATATACTCCCGAGAACGGCATTGTGACTATTCGCGTCACCCGTGATGAATCGCAAATTGTCTGGCTGGAAATAGAAGATAACGGCCCGGGTATTGAGAGTGGGCAGGTTCGCCATGCGCTGATGCCATTTCATCGCTTAGATAACAGTGCTGAGCAAAGTGGGGCGGGGATTGGGCTTGCGCTGGTTAATGATATTGCGCGTTATCATCGTACTCGGCCTGAATTGCTACGTTCAGCGCCTGGTGGGTTGTTGGTGAGAGTAAAGCTGGCGGCTGTTTAACAGGGCGTTTTTTCATTTTCTTACAAACGAATGAAGAAAAGCATTTCTAACGCATTGATTACCTCACCCCTGGCTGTAAAATCGGCGTTTTTTCAGGGACATCCCTTTTTACTGCTCAGGATTGAAAGCATGAACAAATTACTTTTGGCTGGCGTTGCCGGTTTAGCACTCGTATCTGCATCTGCAAGCGCTATCAGCGTTAGCGGCCAGGCGGGTGAAAAATATACAAACATCGCAGTAGGCTTCGGCCAGGATTCTGCCGGTCTGACCATGAACGGTAACTACGCCCATAACGATGACGATGGTGATACCGCAGGTCTGGGACTCGGTCTGAATGTGCCATTGGGTCCATTTATGGGTACAGTTGGCGGACGTGCGGTTTATCTGAATCCGAAAGATGGTGATGAAGGTTATGCGTTGGCAGTGGGTGGTGGTTTGAGCTGGCAGGTATTCGATAGCATCTCCGTATTCGGTGATTACTATTACTCCCCAGATTCTCTTTCCAGTGGCGTGAAAGATTACCAGGAAGCCAGTGCGGGTGCTCGTTGGACTGTTATTCGCCCAATCACTGTTGAAGCCGGTTATCGCTATATCGGTGTTAACGGTAAAGATGGCAACCGAGATAACGCTATTGCAGACGGTCCATACGTCGGCGTTTCCGCAGGTTTCTAAATCCTCTTCGTCTTTCGCGTTGCAGGGGCGTTGGCTGCTGCCGCGCGCCCTGGTCGCATAGTTATCTATGCTTCCAGAGACTTACGGCTTTGCCGCCTTCCTGCAACACGAAATCCTTTGAGGATTATCTTTTTGGTAATCCTCAAATTAATTTGCGATATTGTGAACCGTTTTCTTCCCGCGGAGCACAACAATGATAAAAGTGGAAATGCTGTCTACCGGCGACGAAGTGCTGCATGGTCAAATTATTGATACCAACGCAGCCTGGCTTGCTGATTACTTTTTTAACCAGGGTTTACCGATGTCGCGCCGTAATACGGTGGGCGACAGTCTTGAAGATTTAATCGCGGTGCTTAAAGAGCGCAGCGAACATGCCGATGTTCTAATTGTGAATGGTGGCCTTGGGCCAACCAGTGATGACCTCAGTGCGCTGGCTGCCGCTACTGCCGCAGGCGTGGAGCTGGTGATGCATCAGGAATGGCTTGCGCATATGGAACGTTTCTTTGCCGAACGCGGGCGTGAAATGGCACCGAGCAACCGCAAACAAGCGCTTATTCCCGCAACCAGTGAAATGGTTGATAACCCGGTCGGTACTGCATGTGGATTTGCTCTAAAGCTCAACCGCTGTCTGATGTTTTTCACTCCCGGAGTTCCTTCCGAATTTAAGGTTATGGTCGAGCAACAAATCATGCCGCGCCTGCGTGAGCGTTTTGTGCTGCCTGAGCCGCCAGTTTGCCTGCGTCTTACCACTTTCGGGCGTTCCGAAAGCGAGTTAGCCCAAAGTCTTGAGCCGATTCCTTTACCGGACGGCGCAGTGATGGGGTATCGCTCATCAATGCCGATTATCGAGTTAAAATTGACTGGCCCAGCAAGCCAGCGTCAGGCGATGGAAGCCGTATGGCCACAAGTGCAGCGTGTCGCCGGTGAAAGCGCCATTTTTGAAGGAACAGAAGGTTTACCTGCGCAACTTGCAGAACGCCTAAGAGCACAGTCACTCAATATTGCCGTCAGCGAACAATTCACCGCCGGGCTGCTGTGCCTGCAACTTGCCAGTGCACAAGCACCATTAGGTAATAGCGAAGTGCTTTCCGCACGCCCTGAAACACTGGTGCAGATAACGGAGCGTGCAAAAAACTTCGCGCTGCAAGCGGGAAGTGCTCTGGCACTGGTGGTGGGGAGCCTTGATGACGAGCATCTTCATTTTGCACTGCACACGCCAAAAGGGACTTATGGACTGCAAGTGAAATTCAACGTAACCCGCTACGCCCTGCGTACACGCCAGGAAGTCTGCGCGATGATGGCCCTCAACATGCTGCGCCGCTGGCTCAACGGCTGGGATGTCGCCGCTGAGCATGGCTGGGTGAATGTTGTCGACTCACTAGAAATCTAATAACTATGCGAGTGCCCGAGCCAAAAGCGTAATCGGGTGCTCGCATTTCTTACTGGTGGACATCTCAATCTGCCATTTGCAGGTTTCGCAATCTGTGACCACCAAATCGACGCCGCTCTCCTCAATCTGCTGGAATAACGGTGCGCCAATGCTTTGTGAAAATTGATAGTTTTCCTTTTTAAACCCGTACGTCCCCGCAATTCCGCAGCACTGGGATTCCAGCATAACCAACTCCACGCCAGGCAAACGCTGCAAAAGATCCAGCGTGTAAAGCGACCAGCCCATTTTCTCCATATGACATGGCGTGTGGTAAGCAATACGCAGCGGTAACGCTTTAAGTTTCAACTTTCTCCCGTTTTCTAGTTGCTTCCAGATAAAACGAGTTGCTAGTTCAATATGGTCACGCATCGGGCGAGTGTCGACATCCAGCACATGCGGATATTCATCGCGTAAAGTGAAGGTGCAGGTTGACGAGGTGGCGACCACCGGCAGCCCTTGCTCAAGCACTGCTTTGCTCAGTGAAGCTGCGTTAATAGCGGCCTGCTTTTTCGCTTTGTCGATAAAACCGTTGGCAATCAACGGCACGCCACAGCACTTTTCCCGCTCCAACAATTGCACGCCAAATCCCATCGCGTTCATCACGCGCACTAAATCTTTGCCGAGTTGGGAGTGGTTGTAGTTAACGTAACAGCCATGGAAAAACGCCACTTGCTCAGCAAAGGATTTTTGCGTCGTTGCCTGTTTGCGATACCACTGACGAAATGTTCCTGACGAGTATTTCGGTAATGCGCGGTGGCTGTCGATGCCGAGAGTTTTATCGAGCAAATTTCTCACCGGTATCAATGACGTTGCTGTATTCACCAGCGGTGCGAACGGTGTCGACAGTGTGCCCATTAAATCGGTATGGCTGAGAATGGCATCCCTTAATTTAAACGGTGTTTTGCCATAGCGGGCTTTGGCACGCTGGATGATATCGCCAATTTTCACATCAGACGGGCAGGCGACTTCGCAGCGTTTGCAGTTGGTGCAAAATTTAAGGGCGTCGTCATAAAGTGCTGCATCTTTCAGGCGCAGGCGCTCTCCGTCAGGACCGGACTGCTTAGGGCCGGGGTAGTCCGGGTTAACACGGCTGACCGGGCAGACAGTGGTGCAGACGGTGCATTTAATGCAGTTTTCAAAACTGGTTTCATCAAGCAGATTCATGCGCTGCCCCCTGCGATTCAAGAATGCGTTGTGCGACGTGCAGTGCGCCAGTCATTGATACACCCGCGCCGCAACCTTGTTGCAGCGGGTCGAACCCCGCCAGTACCGAACCGATGGCGTAAAGGTTTTCAATGCGTTGCCCGCCGATAGTAGGCTGAAAATATTTATCAACGGCAACGCCTGCCTGTAAATATGGCTGCGGGCTGAAAAAATCTTCGTGACACCACTCTTCACGCAGCGCCGGAGCGCGAATATCCAGCCCGAAAATCGGTTCCCGTATCCCACTGAATTTTGCTTCCAGGCCATTGCTGAAAAAGCTGCCGCTGGCGAGAACATAATGGTTTGCCCGCAGCGGGACTTCTGCGTGGTTGCGGGTGAAAATCGCACTGATATTTTGCTTGTGTGTTTCCGTCCTCACCACGGCATCGCCGGGCATCATTATCCCGTTGAGTTGCTGAAAACGGCGGCGCAACTGGTGATACAACCGCATACCGAGCACCGAAGGGGGAAGTGTGGGTAACAGGCAAACTGGGCACGGCAACTGATGACTGATGTTTTGCCAGGATTGTGAATCATCAACGCCCAGACATGCCGGGAGAAACAGAGCGTCAGTATGTTGCGCCAGGGTTTTAAGCTCATCAATAAGCAGGAGTTGTTGCTCAGGCTTATCCAGTACGCGGGCGATATTGGCGGCGCGGAACTCGCTGGGGTTATTGCGTAACGTGTCCAGTGCGGGAAGTGTCAGTTCCGCGGTTTTCACATTGATGTTGTTCTCTGCCAGTGAACCGGCTACCAGTTCAGGCTGAAAATCGAGAAATCCTGCAATGCCCACTACAGTTATGCGCTGCCAGGGAAGAGGAGCAACCGGAATTTCCACAGGACTTAACCACGTTGCGCGTTGTGTACCCAGCGGGGTAATACGCAGATGATTTTGCTGATAACTCCCCGTGAGCATGATATTGCAACGGGCCAGCAGCGCTTCGCTTTCAGTCGCATAGCGGCGTACGTTATCCGTACCCATCAGGCTGTAAGGGTGTTCCGGTGCTTGTTGTTTTAAGGTATCCAGCACCTTCAAAGGAAAGTCGACCGGAGTACCATCGGGCAACTCGGCCAGTAAATCCAGCGATCCGGACGAAAAATGCAGTGCGCTTTGACCCCGGCTGACGATAGCGCAACGCAGCCCCGCTTCCGCAAGACGGATACCGCACACCAGTCCGGCGAGCCCACCGCCAATAATCAGGCTGTCGAATCTCATTGTGGTGTTCCTTTTTTTAGCCCGCACAACCCCTGGTACACCCAGGCGGTAAATTCGCTTTCTCGCAGCGCATCATCCCATGCGATGGGGCGAATGCCTTTCCAGCGCTCATTAAGAAAAAGTGACAGCTGATCGAGCGATTGCGCAGGTGTTGATGTGCCAAAGCGCTGTAAAAGCCCGGCTGCACGGCAGGCACACAACTCCCCCTGGCAGGTGCCCATACCCACGCGAGTACGGCGGCGTAAATCGCCAAGATTGCGAACGGCAAGTTTGTTGACCGCGTAGCGAACTTCACCGGCCGTTACCGCTTCACATTCACATACCAGGCTATTGCTCAGACGATCGCCCGCAAGAAGTTGCTCGGCGCGATCGCCATGACGCCAGACTGCCGAACGGCGGATCGTGGGCGGCAATGATATGACTTTACTGAGCGTCTCTTCTTGCGAGCTTCCCGAGCCGGGAAGTGGAGTTGTCGCTGTAGTACAAGGCTGGGTATTACCGAGTTTTTCACACACGGCGTTAGTCGCCCACTCGGCCATCAGGCGGTAGGTCATGAGTTTGCCGCCGGTGATGGTGATGAATCCGTCCATTCCGTCACGCTTTGCGTGATCCATTAATACGATCCCCCGGCTGGCGTTGCGCCCGGTCGGATCGTTGTCGCTGGCAACCAGCGGGCGAACGCCGGCATAGGCACGCAGGATGCGGGTGGCGGCGAGTTTAGGGGCAAGCTTCGAACCTTCACGAATCAGAATATCGACCTCTTGCGGCGTGACGCGCATATTGTCGATTTGGTCGTATTCGATGGGGGTTGAGGTTGTGCCAATAAGAGAAATGGTATCTCCTGGCACCAGAATATCGGCATCAGCAGGTTTGCGGCAGCGGTTGATCACCATGTTGTTGATGCGGTGACCCAGGATCAGCAGCGAACCTTTTGCAGGCAGCATGCGAATGCTTAAATCAGCATATTCAGCGATACGCTGCCCCCAGATCCCGGCAGCATTCACGACGATATTTGCATATAAATCGTGGTGTTGATTGCTCTGGTGGTTATAGACCCTGACACCCGTTACGCGACTGCCCTGGCGAATCAACCCGGTAACTTCCTGCCCGGTAAGAATTTCTGCGCCATGTTCTCTGGCATCGAGCATATTGGCGGCGGTCAGGCGGAAGGGGTCGACAGTTCCATCCGGCACGCGAACCGCACCGATAAGTGCAGGATTGGCCGCTGGTTCTATCCGTAATGCTTCTTTAGGATCGAGTTGTTGCGCATTGATTCCGGCGTCCTGGCACGCCGCAATAAACTTGCTCTGCAAGGCTAAATCATCTTCAGGAAGGGTGATAAACAATCCGTCTGTGCGCTCAATACAGTGGTGAGCAATACGTTTAAGGATGCGGTTTTCTTCAATACACTCGCGGGCCGACTCGCTATCGGTCATGGCGTATCGCGCGCCGCTGTGGAGTAAGCCATGATTTCTGCCTGTCGCACCGGTGGCGATATCATGCCTTTCCAGTAGTAGCGTGCGTAAACCGCGTCGCGCACAGTCGCGGGCAATCCCTGCCCCCGTTGCACCTCCACCAATAATAATGACATCCCTTTCTTTGCTATCCGCGTTCATGCGCTTCTCCTGGAAAGAACCTCTTGAACGCTATTCAGCCACAGAAAAGACTATCAATGTTTGATATCGAGCAAATTCGAGCATAAAACGAAAGTAAAATGTGATGTTATGCACTATTTCGATAGTTTGTAATAAAAATGTAATATGTTGTGGGGTGTTTCACACTAACTCAGCGGGATAATCCTTAACATGCGCTCGCAAATGAACATTGCTTATAAACCCTGCCACGGAGGCATTTATGCTAAGCATTTTCAAACCAAGCGCGCACCAACCCCGGCGTGAGAGCGAGCACATTGACCCAACTTATAAACGCCTGCGCTGGCAAATCTTTATGGGGATCTTCTTCGGTTACGCGGCCTACTATCTGGTGCGTAAAAACTTCACCCTGGCAATGCCGTACTTGATTGAGCAAGGTTTCTCGCGAGGGGATTTAGGATTCGCGCTTTCCGGTATTTCTATCGCCTACGGCTTTTCAAAATTCATCATGGGATCGGTTTCTGACCGCTCTAATCCGCGTGTTTTCTTACCTGCCGGTTTAATTCTGGCGTCGCTAGTCATGCTATTTATGGGATTTGTACCATGGGCGACATCCAGCATTGCGGTGATGTTTGTGCTGCTGTTCTTATGTGGCTGGTTCCAGGGCATGGGCTGGCCGCCGTGTGGGCGCACCATGGTTCACTGGTGGTCCAAGAAAGAGCGTGGCGGAATTGTTTCTATCTGGAACTGCGCGCATAACGTAGGCGGTGGCTTGCCGCCACTGCTGTTCTTACTCGGGATGGCGTGGTTTAACGACTGGCATGCGGCTCTTTATATGCCAGCCTTTGCGGCGATTCTGGTGGCGCTCATTGCTTTTGCATTGATGCGCGATACACCGCAATCCTGCGGGTTGCCGCCAATCGAAGAGTACAAAAATGATTACCCGGACGACTACAACGAAAAAACGGAAGAGGAACTGACAGCTAAGCAGATTTTTATGCAGTATGTGTTCCCGAACCGCCTGCTTTGGTATATCGCCATTGCTAACGTTTTTGTCTACTTGCTGCGCTATGGGATTCTTGACTGGTCACCTACTTATCTCAAAGAGGTGAAGCACTTCGCGTTAGATAAATCCTCCTGGGCTTACTTCCTTTACGAATACGCCGGGATCCCGGGCACGCTGCTGTGCGGCTGGATGTCGGATAAAGTTTTCCGTGGGAATCGTGGTGCAACCGGCGTGTTCTTTATGATTCTGGTGACGATTGCGACCATTGTGTACTGGCTAAACCCACCGGGAAATCCGGGTGTGGATATGGCGTGTATGATTGTGATTGGCTTCCTGATCTACGGACCGGTGATGCTGATTGGCCTGCACGCGCTGGAACTGGCACCGAAAAAAGCCGCGGGAACGGCAGCGGGCTTCACTGGCCTGTTTGGCTATCTTGGTGGTTCGGTTGCGGCGAGTGCGATTGTCGGTTATACCGTTGATTTCTTTGGCTGGGACGGCGGTTTTATGGTGATGATCGGCGGCAGTATTATGGCCGTGATCCTGCTGCTGGTGGTAATGGTGGGTGAGAATAAACATCATCAGGAAATGAAAGCGCGGGAAAGTCGAAGCTAGAAAATATTAAACCTCCCGCGGGAGGTTTTATTACATCTCGATCTCAATATCGCCCTGTGCCTGGCAGCAGCAGGGCAGTATTTCACCAGGCTGGATAAACGCCAGCGGTTCGGTAAGCCACTTCACTTCGCCTGCCGTCAGCCGGATGCGGCAGGAGCCGCAATAACCTTCGCGACACTGATATTCCACGGCGACCTGGTGAAATTCCAGAGTCGCCAGCAGGGAAGGATGTTCTTCTTCACACAGGAGTTGTGCTCCGGTGATTCGTAGCGTAATGCGGCTCATAAATTACAGTTGGAAATCGCTTAAATCGTCGGTGTTAACGTTCGAATCAATCTGACCGACCAGATAAGAGCTCACTTCCACTTCTTGCGGTGCAACCTGCACGTTGTCAGACACAAGCCAGGCGTTAATCCATGGGATTGGGTTAGAGCGCGTTTTAAATGGCAAGTCCAGACCGACAGCCTGCATACGGATATTGGTAATGTAATCAACATACTGGCAGAGAATATCTTTGTTCAGACCGATCATCGAACCGTCGCGGAACAGATAGCTTGCCCACTCTTTTTCTTGCTCGGCAGCCAGTACGAACAGGTCGTAGCATTCCTGGCGGCATTCCTGGGCGATTTCCGCCATTTCAGGATCGTCTTCACCGGAGCGCATCAGGTTCAGCATGTGCTGAGTGCCGGTCAGGTGCAGGGCTTCGTCACGGGCAATCAGCTTGATGATTTTAGCGTTGCCTTCCATCAATTCGCGCTCGGCGAATGCGAAGGAACAAGCGAAGCTGACGTAGAAGCGAATTGCTTCCAGTGCGTTAACGCTCATCAGGCATAAATAGAGTTGGCGCTTGAGTGCACGCAGGTTCACGGTCACGGTTTTGCCGTTCACGTTATGCGTACCTTCACCCAGCAGATGCCAGTAGCTGGTCATCTCAATCAGTCGGTCGTAGTAACCGGAGATATCTTTTGCGCGCTTTAAGATCTCCTGGTTAGTGACGATATCGTCAAACACAATCGCCGGATCGTTAACGATATTTCGGATGATATGGGTGTAAGAGCGTGAGTGGATGGTTTCGGAAAACGCCCACGTTTCAACCCAGGTTTCCAGTTCAGGAATGGAAATCAGCGGCAGCAGAGCCACGTTTGGGCTGCGGCCCTGAATGGAGTCCAGCAGCGTCTGGTATTTCAGGTTGCTGATGAAGATGTGTTTTTCGTGATCGGGCAGCGCCTGATAGTCGATACGGTCACGGGAAACGTCCACCTCTTCCGGACGCCAGAAGAAGGAGAGTTGCTTTTCAATCAGCTTTTCGAAGATGTCATATTTTTGCTGATCGTAGCGAGCCACGTTAACCGACTGGCCAAAGAACATCGGTTCTGCAAGCTGATCGTTTTTCGTCTGTGAAAAAGTGGTGTAAGCCATGAGGTTAAATCCTGTAATACGTCGAAAAAATCCCCTCAGCAAGGTGAGGGGATTTTAAGTTAGATTTTACATGCGCCGCTTTCGCAGCCATCGTCCTGGATTGAAGGCGCCAGGTCGTCTTGCGCATCTTCCGCGCCGTCGCGGGTGTTCTGATAATAAAGAGTTTTAACACCGAATTTATAGGCGGTGAGCAAATCTTTGAGCAACTGCTGCATCGGCACTTTACCAGACGCAAAGCGCGTTGGGTCATAGTTGGTGTTTGCAGAGATCGACTGATCGATAAACTTCTGCATCAGACCGACTAATTGCAGGTAACCATCATTATTCGGCAGGTCCCACAGCAGCTCATATTTGTCTTTCAGCGTTTCGTAATCTGGCACAACCTGGCGCAGGATACCGTCTTTTGACGCTTTAATGCTGATATGGCCGCGCGGTGGTTCGATACCATTGGTGGCGTTAGAAATCTGCGAAGAGGTTTCAGACGGCATCAAAGCAGAAAGCGTGGAGTTACGCAGGCCGTGAGTTTTAATCGACTCACGAAGCGCTTCCCAGTCCAGATGCAGCGGCTCATTGCTGATCACATCCAAATCTTTCTTGTAGGTGTCGATTGGCAAAATGCCTTTTGCGTAAGTGGTTTCGTTGAACCACAGGCAAGGGCCTTGCTCTTTCGCCAACTCGTTCGATGCTTTCAACAAATAGTACTGAATCGCTTCGAAGGTTTTGTGCGTCAGGTTGTTGGCGCTGCCGTCGGAGTAACGAACGCCATTCTTCGCCAGATAGTAAGCGAAGTTAATTACACCAACACCCAGAGTACGACGGCCCATCGCACCGCGTTTCGCGGCAATGATTGGGTAGTCCTGGTAATCCAGGAGCGCATCCAGCGCACGCACAGCCAGGATCGCTAATTCTTCCAACTCATCAAGGCTTTCGATAGCACCCAGGTTGAATGCAGACAGCGTACACAGTGCAATTTCACCGTCTTCGTCGTTGATGTCATTCAGTGGTTTGGTCGGCAGCGCGATTTCCAGGCACAGGTTAGACTGGCGAACTGGCGCGATAGCCGGGTCAAACGGGCTATGGGTGTTGCAATGGTCAACGTTCTGAATGTAGATACGGCCAGTTGAGGCACGTTCTTGCATCATCAGTGAGAACAGCTCAACCGCTTTCACACGTTGCTTACGGATGCTGTCGTCTTTTTCGTATTTGGTATACAGCTGCTCGAATTTTTCCTGGTCGGCAAAGAATGCGTCATACAGACCTGGAACGTCAGACGGGCTGAACAGCGTAATGTCTTCGCCTTTCAACAAACGGGTGTACATCAGTTTGTTGATTTGCACGCCGTAATCCATGTGACGTACGCGGTTGCCTTCAACACCACGGTTGTTTTTCAGTACCAGCAGGCTTTCAACTTCCAGGTGCCACATTGGGTAGAACAGTGTCGCAGCACCGCCACGCACGCCGCCCTGAGAGCAGGATTTCACTGCTGTCTGGAAGTGTTTGTAGAACGGGATACAGCCAGTGTGGAACGCTTCACCGCCGCGAATTGGGCTACCCAGCGCACGGATACGACCGGCGTTGATGCCGATGCCTGCACGTTGGGAAACATACTTCACAATTGCGCTGGAAGTGGCGTTGATGGAATCCAGGCTGTCGCCACACTCGATCAGTACACAAGAGCTGAACTGGCGAGTTGGGGTACGCACGCCAGACATAATCGGCGTAGGCAGAGAAATTTTGAAGGTAGAAACCGCATCGTAAAAACGCTTCACATAGCTCAGACGGGTTTCACGCGGGTAGCCGGAGAACAGGCACGCGGCAACCAGAATATAAAGGAACTGTGCGCTTTCGTAGATTTCGCCGGTGACACGGTTCTGAACCAGATACTTACCTTCGAGCTGTTTTACAGCCGCGTAGGAGAAGCTCATGTCGCGCTCGTGGTCGATGTAATCGTCCATCTGCTTGAACTCTTCTTCCGTGTAGTCTTCCAGCAGATGTTGATCGTATTTGCCCATCTCAACCATTTTCACTACATGGTTATAGAGTTTAGGCGGCTCGAACTCACCGTAAGCTTTTTTGCGCAGATGGAACACAGCCAGACGCGCAGCCAGATACTGGTAATCAGGCGCTTCGCGAGAGATTAAATCGGCTGCTGCTTTGATGATGGTTTCATGAATGTCAGAGGTTTTGATGCCGTCATAAAACTGGATGTGCGAGCGCAGTTCAACCTGTGATACGGATACGTTATTTAAGCCTTCGGCGGCCCAATCCAGAACTCGATGGATTTTATCCAGATCGATACGCTCAGTGCGACCGTCACGTTTTGTAACCAGCAGACTCTGATTCATGTGCGTTTGTACCTGTCCGTGAAATGAAAAATGCCCCGTTTATCCACAGTTGGCCTCTAGTGGCTAACCTTGTGGATAAATACTATATGTAGGGGGTTGTGGATTACTTGATCACTATATGGTGAGTATTCTAGTAACTAATCGGCTGAGAACAAGTATTGATTTCGAGACGGATTTCAGGTTGTGACAAGCGGAATTTCGCTAAGTCCACGTCACATAAGGCCTGTGACAATTGTCAATGGGATGCAAAAAAAATGATATTTTTGATCGAGTGCTGATTTCTTAAACTTCATTGATAAGTGCGCGGTTTGATACCGCGCAATTTTCATCAAACTAGCTTATGGATATCAATCAATTTTCAGCTTTTGTGTGCAGCATGTAATTAACATCAACACCTGGTGCGAGTTTGAACGTATTGGTCAGCGGGTTGAAATGTAACCCGGTGATGTGGCGTTCGCGCAGTGGGGTATCGTCAACCCAGGAGAGTAATTCCGCAGGCTTGATGAATTTCTTAATGTCGTGCGTGCCTTTTGGCACCATGCGCAGGATGTATTCCGCACCCACCACCGCCATCAACCAGGATTTGCCATTACGGTTAAGAGTGGAGAAAAAGACGTGTCCACCCGGTTTTACCAGTTTCGCACACGCAGTGACGACAGATTTCGGATCCGGTACATGCTCGAGCATTTCCATACAGGTCACCACGTCATACTTCCCGGCAAATTTTTCCGCGTGCTGCTCAACGGTTTCCTGAACGTAGTCAACTTTAATACCGCTTTCCAGCGCATGGAGCTTAGCAACCTGTAATGGCTCGAAACCCATATCCAGCCCGGTCACATTAGCGCCTTCGCGCGCCATGCTCTCTGCCAGAATCCCACCGCCACAGCCGACATCAAGCACCGTTTTACCAAATAACCCATCAGCGCGTTGGCTGATATATCCCAAACGCAGCGGGTTGATGCGGTGCAGAGGCTTAAATTCGCCTTCAAGATCCCACCAGCGTGAGGCTACGGCTTCGAATTTGGCGATTTCATCATGGTCGACGTTCTGGATAACCGGCTGGTTTTCGGCATTCATGGGGCTACTCACTCCTTGTTCGTTTCGTGGCGGGAGTATATCAGTCAATGTCTGTGAATAAACCATTCGGCAACCATGTTGTGGTTTCCCCAAAGTAGGGCGATTGTGTTATAATTTGCGACCTTTGAATCCGGGACACAGTAGAGGGATAGCGGATACATGAGCGACCTTGCCAGAGAAATTACACCGGTCAACATTGAGGAAGAGCTAAAGAGCTCATATCTGGATTACGCGATGTCGGTTATTGTCGGCCGCGCACTGCCAGATGTCCGCGATGGACTCAAGCCGGTACACCGTCGCGTACTTTACGCCATGAACGTATTGGGCAATGACTGGAATAAAGCGTACAAAAAATCCGCCCGTGTTGTTGGTGACGTAATCGGTAAATATCACCCTCATGGTGATACCGCTGTCTATGACACTATCGTGCGTATGGCGCAGCCATTCTCATTGCGTTACATGTTGGTAGATGGCCAGGGTAACTTTGGTTCTGTGGACGGTGACTCCGCCGCGGCGATGCGTTATACGGAAATCCGTATGTCGAAAATCGCTCACGAACTGATGGCCGATCTCGAAAAAGACACGGTAGATTTCGTCGATAACTACGACGGAACCGAGCGCATTCCTGATGTTATGCCGACCAAAATTCCTAACTTGCTGGTTAACGGTTCATCCGGTATCGCAGTAGGCATGGCAACTAACATCCCGCCTCATAACATCACTGAAGTTATCAACGGCTGTCTGGCGTTTATTGAAGACGAAGACATCACCGTTGAAGGGTTAATGGAACACATCCCAGGCCCAGACTTCCCAACTGCCGCTATCATCAATGGCCGTCGTGGCATCGAAGAAGCGTATCGCACTGGTCGTGGCAAGATTTACATTCGCGCCCGTGCAGAAGTTGAAGCAGATGCGAAAACAGGTCGTGAGACCATCATCGTTCATGAAATTCCATACCAGGTGAACAAAGCTCGCCTGATTGAGAAAATCGCTGAACTGGTGAAAGACAAACGCGTTGAGGGCATTAGCGCTCTGCGTGACGAGTCTGATAAAGACGGCATGCGCATTGTTATCGAAATCAAACGCGATGCAGTGGGCGAAGTGGTTCTGAATAATCTTTATTCTCAGACTCAGCTGCAAACTTCCTTTGGTATCAACATGGTTGCGCTGCACCAGGGCCAACCTAAGATCATGAACCTGAAAGACATTCTTTCTGCGTTTGTGCGTCACCGTCGTGAAGTTGTGACTCGTCGTACTATTTTTGAACTGCGTAAAGCACGCGACCGTGCACACATCCTCGAAGGTCTGGCGATTGCGCTTGCGAACATCGACCCGATTATCGAGCTGATTCGTCATTCTCCAAATGCCGCAGAAGCGAAAGCTGGCCTGATTGCCCGTTCATGGGCTCTGGGCAACGTTTCTGCCATGCTGGAACGTGCGGGTGATGATGCTGCGCGTCCGGAGTGGCTGGAACCAGAATTCGGTATTCGTGATGGTCAATATTTCCTGACCGAGCAACAAGCACAGGCAATTCTTGATCTGCGTTTGCAGAAACTGACCGGCCTTGAGCACGAAAAACTGCTCGACGAATACAAAGAGCTGCTGGAGCAGATTGCTGAGTTGCTGCACATTCTGGGCAGCGCTGAACGTCTGATGGAAGTGATCACTGAAGAGCTGGTTGCGATGCGCGATCAGTTCGGCGACAAACGTCGTACTGAGATCACTGCAAATACCTCTGATATCAACATTGAAGATCTGATCAACCGCGAAGATGTGGTTGTGACTCTGTCCCACCAGGGCTATGTGAAATATCAACCGCTGACCGACTACGAAGCACAACGTCGTGGTGGTAAAGGTAAGTCCGCAGCACGTATTAAAGAAGAAGATTTCATCGACCGTCTGTTGGTTGCCAATACCCATGACACCATTCTGCTGTTCTCCAGCCGTGGCCGTCTGTATTGGATGAAGGTTTATCAGTTGCCGGAAGCGAGCCGTGGTGCGCGTGGCCGTCCAATTGTGAACCTGCTGCCACTGGAAGCGAACGAACGTATTACCGCGATCCTGCCGGTACGTGAGTATGCCGAAGGCGTTAACGTATTCATGGCGACCGCAAGCGGTACCGTGAAGAAAACTGCGTTGACCGACTTCAGCCGCCCACGTTCAGCGGGCATCATCGCCGTCAACCTCAACGAGGGTGACGAGCTGATTGGTGTTGATTTGACGGACGGTAGCAACGAAGCCATGTTGTTCTCGGCTGCGGGTAAAGTGGTGCGCTTCAAAGAAGACGCCGTTCGTACCATGGGCCGTACTGCAACAGGTGTTCGTGGTATTAAGCTTGCAGGTGAAGACAAAGTCGTTTCCCTGATCATTCCACGCGGCGAAGGTTCGATCCTGACCGTGACGCAGAATGGTTATGGTAAACGTACCGCGGCTGATGAGTATCCGACTAAGTCACGTGCAACTCAGGGCGTTATCTCCATCAAAGTGACCGAGCGTAACGGTAGCGTCGTTGGCGCGGTTCAAGTTGAAGACACCGACCAGATTATGATGATTACCGATGCTGGTACTCTGGTTCGTACTCGCGTTTCTGAAGTGAGTGTCGTTGGCCGTAACACCCAGGGCGTTATTCTTATCCGTACTGCGGATGATGAAAACGTGGTGGGCCTGCAACGTGTTGCAGAACCGGTTGATGAAGAAGAACTGGATGCTATCGACGGTACCGTTGCGGAAGGTGATGACGAAATCGCACCTGAAGCAGACGTAGATGACAACGCTTCTGATGAAGCAGACGACGAAGCAGACGAATAATCTGAATTTTGTTGTTTGATATGACTCATAACGCCCGATGCATTTATTGCATCGGGCGTTTTTTATTTTAATATCAAGTTAGGCTTGGTTTAACTCATAAGGTAACTCAATGGCTATTCCTGAGAAGTATGAAGATGTAGAGCGCTGGGCGTTTGGTGATACAGAAAAACAGGCGGACGAACTGGTTAAATTAGTGCTTGATGGTGTGAAAACAGCCACCTGCGCTAACCTGGATGGTGAGGGCATTGCCCAGCCAGGCGATATCTTTGTGGTGGTAGATGGCAAGAATAAGCCGGTTTGCGCGATTGAACTGACCACCACGGAAATGACGACTTTTGAACAGGTGGGCGAAGCCCATGCTCTGGCTGAAGGTGAAGGTGACCGCACGCTGGTCTACTGGCGCAACGAGCATAAACGCTTTTTCGAAGAGTACGATTTGTTCTCTCCGGATATGACTTTAGTGTTGATGCACTTCAAAGTTATCGAAAAGTTCTGAAAATTGGTCTGAGCTCGGTTAAGTACCGAACCCAGACACTTTTGGTGGTCTGATTTTCACTGTCCAAATTTAATGAAGGCAGTTTAATTTCAGGCCATTTTTACATCGTTGGTTTAGTTCAGCCTTTCAACAATCATCGCGGTCCCTTGCCCACCCCCAATGCACAATGTTGCAAGCCCCAGCGTTTTATCGCGGGCAGCCAGTGCATGGAGAAGCGTCACCAAAATACGTGCACCGCTGGCACCAATAGGGTGTCCAAGTGCGATAGCGCCACCATTCACGTTGATTTTCCCCGCATCAAACCCTAGCTCCTGACCAACAGCCAAATACTGGGCGGCAAAGGCTTCATTGGCTTCGATTAGGTCAATATCACTCAGTGAAAGCCCGGCTCGCTTAAGCACATTTCTGGTCGCAGGTACGGGGCCCATACCCATAATAGAAGGGTCGACGCCCCCATTTGCATAAGCACGAATACGGGCGAGTGGCACAAGGTTTAGCTCATGAGCGCGTTGTTCACTCATGACCAGCAACGCGGCAGCGCCGTCATTTATACCGGAGGAGTTCCCCGCAGTGATGCTTCCTGATGGATCAAATGCCGGGCGTAGACGGGCTAACCCTTCCGCAGTGCAGTCGATTTTAGGAAACTCATCCTGAGAAAACAGTGTTTCACCTTTGCGTTGCTTTACCGTTACAGGAACAATTTCTTTGCTAAAGACGTTCTGCTCTATCGCGTTGACAGCTTTACGCTGTGATTCCAGCGCCAGAGCATCCTGCATTTCGCGACTAATACCGTATTGGCGGGCGACATTTTCAGCGGTGATCCCCATATGGTAGCCATAGGTTGCACACAGTAAACCATCGCGCAATATGGTGTCGGTTAGCGTACCGTCTCCCAGTCGATAGCCCCAGCGCGCTTTGGTATCAAGCAAGTAGGGTGCCTGGCTCATATTTTCCATGCCACCGGCCACTATGGCCGTCGCGTTACCTGCCTGAATCGCTTGTGCAGCAAGGGCCACGCTTTTCAATCCGGAGCCACAGACTTTGTTAATGGTAAATCCGCAAACGGTTTGGTCGAGGCCTGCTTTTAGTAATGCCTGGCGGGCCGGGTTTTGCCCGAGCCCTGCTTGCAGCACATTACCCATGATGACTTCATCTATGTCGTTTCCTGTATAGCGGGCACGTTCCAGCACTTCTTTGATAACAATCGCACCCAGATCGGTGGCATTAATACTGGATAATGCCCCATTGAAGTTTCCTATAGCGGTTCGGGCAGCACTGACAATAACAACGTTATTCATAGTCACACTCCTTCCTTAGTCGAGAGATATCAAAATAGCGTCAGGCCAATAACGAATATCACGCCTGAGAACAGTAGTGCGGTAACGCAATAACCCATGATGTCGCGTACGCCCAATCCTGCTATAGCCAGTGCAGGCAATGCCCAGAAGGGTTGCGCCATATTCATCCACTGTTCGCCATACGCAATTGCCATCACTGATTTACCCAAATCGGCGCCCAGAGCTTGTGCGGCAGGAATAACGAACGGCCCCTGAATTACCCAATGCCCACCTCCTGATGGCACGGCGAAGTTGATCAGTGCGGAGCTGAAGAATGTCATAAGGGGGAAGGTTTCTTTATTGGCAACATTGATGAAAAACTCGGTAATCATGCCACCGAGGCCTGAGTGTTCCATCATTAATTGAATGCCTGCGTAAAAGGGAAATTGCACCAGAATCCCTGCGGTACTACGGGCAGCAGCGCTAATCGCACGCATGTATGCCATTGGTGTCTTGTGAAGCAGAAGACCGGCAACCATAAACATCATGTTCACGGTGTTGATGGTGATGTTGAAACCTTTTTCATAAAACTGGAAACCCAGGTAGGCAATGCCCAATGCACTGACAATAAGCGCCAACAGGCGGCTTTCTTCCAGGCGCTCAGAAGGTGGAGCATCCTTTGCCAGGGTTTTCTGGAAATCGGCCTCTTCTTGCAATAAAACAGGGTCAATCGTAATCACATCACCTGGTTTTGGCATCATCATGCGTGTGACGAAAGGCATCATCACGATAAGCCCAAGGGTGATGAAAAGATTGAAGCCGCGGAACAAGGTATCTGATACCGGAATAAGCCCCGCAATATGTTCAACCGGGTTGCCTGGAGTTGCTGCAAGCAGCGGCATTGAGCCAGAAAAACCACCGCCCCATGTAAGAAAACCGATGTAAGCGCAGGCGATCAGCAGTGGATAATCGGAACCCTTCACCCGGCGAGCCACCTCACGGGCAAACATGGCGCCTACCACCAGCCCAAAACCCCAGTTAATCACGCAGGCAACTGAACCAAAGAAGGTCACCAGCATGACGCCCTGAGTCGGCGTTTTTGCTGCAGAAGCGGTAAATTGCAGGATACGTTTAACGGGAGTGGAGCTGGCAAGTGCATGCCCGGTAACAATAATGAGTGCCATCTGCATGCCAAATGCGAGCAGATTCCAGAAACCATCGCCCCACATTTTTACGATGCTTACCGGCGAATGTGGCGTTAACCCCAACGCAATGATAAATGTCAGTAGCGTCAGTAACATGGCAAAGATGAGCGGGTCCGGGAGATAACGACTCACGAAACGCGTCATCAGGCGGGAGATTTTACCGATCATACTAAACCTCTCTCAGCGCCTAATGGCATGAGGTGCAATTCAGGATCCACGGTAAATTCGGCTGCAGTTTTTTGCACTATCTCCTCAATGCTGACTCCTTCGGCATGTTCGGTTAGCCACATTTTTCCCTCTTTGAAACGGAACACGGCTAACTCGGTCACCAGCATATGAACGGCGTTAAGCGCGGTCAGAGGGAGCGTGCAGTTAGGCAGGATTTTGGACGAACCATCTTTTGCACAGTGCTCCATAGCAATGATGACGTGACGAGCTCCTGTCACCAGGTCCATTGCGCCACCCATGCCTGGTACCATCTTCCCAGGGATCACCCAGTTAGCCAGATTAGCGTGTTGATCAACTTGCAGCCCGCCAAGTACGCAGGCATCAACATGACCACCGCGAATCAGTGCGAACGACATGCCGCTGTCAAACATTGCTGCACCCGGTAAGATTCCGCAAAGTTGCCCTCCGGCGTTAACCAGATCCGGATGGGGATCATTGATGGGACCAAGGCCGAGAAAACCATTTTCTGATTGGAGAGTGATGTGAATTCCTTCTGGCAGGTAATCAGCCACTTTGGTCGGTAACCCAATCCCCAGGTTGACTATTGCGCCGTCGTGTAATTCTAAGGCGACGCGTCGGGCAATTTTTTCTTTAGCATTCATGGCATTACTCCTGGGGATTAACAATGAAATCAATGACGGCGGCGGGGGTGATGACGTTGTCTGGTGCAATATCACCGACGGGCAGAAGTTCATCTGGCTCAGCAAGAGTTATGTCAGCGGCTAGCGCAATTAATGGATTGAAATTTCGGGCGCTAAGTTGGTAGGTCAAATTTCCAGAGGTATCAGCCTGATGTGCGCGAATCAATGCAATATCAGCTCGTAGAGGGCGCTCCAGCAACCAGGTTTTTCCTTCAAGTACAATCTTCTGTTTACCTTCCTCCACTACGGTGCCAACGCCTGTAGCAGTTAATATTCCGCCAAGCCCAGCACCGCCACAGCGGATTTGTTCAATCAGTGTTCCTTGTGGAACAAGTTCAACTTCAAGTTCACCATCAATCATTTGCCGCCCAGTTTCTGGGTTGGTGCCAATGTGCGAAGCAATGACTTTCTTAACACGTCGGTTACCAATTAACGGGCCGATACCTGTATCAACGAAGGCGGTATCGTTGGCAATTATCGTAAGGTTTTTAACACCCGAAGCCAGTAACGCTTCAATTAGGCGGGGTGGGGTTCCTACGCCCATAAAGCCACCGACCATAATGGTCATGCCATCGCGGAAGTGCTCAGCGGCGTTACCAATAGTGATTATTTTGTTTTTCATGCTATTTCCCTTAGTCACTCTCCTTATGGAGATGTCCATGACATAGCAAGGGGAATGCCAGTTCGTGGGAAACACAAAAAAATGAATTCAACTAATTGAATTTAATGAAATATTTTTCATTTTTGAACGAATGGTACTGGAGGGTATAGATGGAGTGAACCTGACAAGAATTGCACAGTTGCGCAATTCTTGTCAGGGAAAGATTAGCCTTCGGAGATTTGCTCAATATTGTATTCTTGTAATTTATACATTAATGCCCGACGGCTGATCCCTAACAGCATTGCTGCCCGAGTTCGATTGCCATAGCTATCGTTAAGCGCAGTGACGATCAGCGTTTTTTCATAGCGCTTAACGTTTTCTTTCAGAGAGCCCGTCGTACCAGGCTCTTTGTCGTTTATGGGTTTAGAGGCTTGTAAGAGGGGAGGTAAATCTTCCGGGAAAATCACCATACCAGTGCTCATGATGACGGCACGCTCGATAATATTGGAAAGCTCACGAATGTTGCCAGGCCAGGTGTGAGACTCCAATAACGCCATGGCGGAGGTGTCGATTTCAATAATTTCTCTTTGATTTTCCAGGTTAAACTTTTGCAAAAAGTGGTTTGCCAGCAGTGAAATATCCTCCAGACGCTCTCGTAGTGGAGGAAGTGTTAAATGGATAACGTTCAGGCGATACCAAAGGTCATTACGGAATGTACCAGCTTCAACCATGGCGGGAATATCCCGGTTAGTTGCAGCGATAATTCGAATATCAACACGTACAGTCTGGCTACCGCCAATGCGTTCAAATTCTCTTTCCTGGAGAACGCGCAAAAGCTTTACTTGCAGGTTTAGCGGCATTTCACCGACTTCATCCAGCAGCAATGTGCCTCCGTGGGCTCGTTCAAACAAACCACGTCGTTGCAATTGTGCGCCGGTGAAAGCTCCTTTTTCATGACCAAAAAGCTCACTTTCCAGCAGTGATTCCGGCAATGCCGCACAATTGATTTTGATAAACGGCCCATGGCTACGGCCACTATTATAATGAATGGCTCGCGCGATTAGTTCCTTACCCGTGCCGCTTTCTCCTGATATCAATACGCTGGCGTGGCTAAGCGCAATTTTGGCGGTATCGCGACATATTTCCATCATGGATGGGCTTTGGGTGAGGATATGACCCCATTGATAGCTTTTCGACAATTGCTGATGCAGTTGGTTAATTTGTTGCTTCATGTCCTGCATTTGCATAGCACGCAGGATGACGAGCTTAACCTCACTTAAATCGAAAGGTTTAATAACGTAATCAAAGGCACCAAAACGAAGCGCTTCTACAGCGGTTTCCACGGCGGCATAAGCTGTCATCAGAATGACTGGCGTTGCCGGGCGAACAGCACGCATTTTTTCCAGTGCTTCAATACCATTAAGCACAGGCATGCGTATATCCATTAACACCACATCGGGTTGATGTGAATGGAACAACTTGAGCGCCTCGCAGCCGTTTGCCGCGCAAAGTGGACGATGCCCATCAAGCGTGAAAGCGGTGGTGAGCATCCGACGAACGTTTGCTTCATCATCAACAATCAGTATTTGCCAGCTTTGTTTCATGATCGCTTCCTTGAGTTTGATTCACGGGTAATAACAGCGTGAAAGTGGTTCCCTTATTTGGATGGCTGGAGAAGCGGATATCACCCTGATGAGAATTGATAATGCGCTGACTGATTGCCAGACCAAGCCCTGTTCCTGATGATTTTGTAGTGTAAAAAGGATCGAATATTTTGCTTTTTATCTGTTCGCTAATACCGCAACCATTGTCTTTAATACGCAGTATTTGATGGGTATCGCCCAGTCGTCGGGTGCGGATGAAGATTTTTCCTCTGGCGGGAATCGCTTGTACGGCATTGATCAGAATATTAAGAATGACCTGTTTTAGCATTTCTCCATCGGCCTCAATATCTGTGAGCGATTGATCGACTCGGGTAAGAAAATCAATTCGCGCCTCAACACCTTTGGTTTTAATTAACACCAGGCAATCATTGAGGATTTGATTGAGATTTACGGCCTGCCATTTTCCCGTTTGAGGACGGGCAAAATCCAGTAACTGTTGAATGACAGCATTAATAGACTGGATCTCTTTAAGGATAATGCGCAGGTACTCCTGACGTTGCGGATCTGTCTCCAGCTCTCTGAGAATTTGGGCAAATCCTTTAATTGCGGTGAGAGGGTTTCGGACTTCATGCGCAACACCAGCCATGAGTTCGCCGAGGGCGGCTAATCGCTCTGCCTGTGCCATTCTGCGTTGTATTTCTTTGCGGGCGGTGAGATCAGACAAAATCACCAGTGCGCCAATTAGTTCGTTGTTAGCATTGAAAATCTGGCTGGTGGTGACACTCAGTTCAATGGTGCGATGCCGTGCTGGGAAGGTGATTTCCCTGGCAACAAAACTGATGCCTTTTTCCAGAGTTTCCAGAATGGGGCTATGGAAGAGCGAGGTAGAAAACATTGTAGAGTAGGGTTTGCCGAGGAGTTCGTCCTGGCGGTATCCCGTCGTCGTTTCGGCAGTAGGGTTCATCAGGGTAACAAGCCCTTGAGTATCGACAGCAATCACACCATCTGCTGCGTTTTCAATAATCAGGTCATTAAGTGTTCTGGTTTCACGCAATGCTCGCGCCAGAGCATTGACACTGGAAGTTATATCACCCATTTCGCCCGTTAACGTTGGCAGTTGGGTGTCCAGGTTTTGCGGCAATGCCGCAAGCCCATGTTTAATGACTTCAATATCTGAACTCAGACGGCGTGAGAACACAATGATCAGGCAAATGCTGATAAGCAAACCGACAGCGAGTACGATAATGACTCGCAAATCCATCGCCAGCGCTTGCTGGCTAATATCTTCGGACAATTCATTAGCCCAGATATAGCCAATTATTTCCCCGTTGCGTCTGATTGGCAGCATCACATTCATAATGTTGCCGCGTACTTGCTTACCCCATACGACTTGGTTTTGTCGGCTGGTCATGACATGTCGACCAGGGTGATCTACGGAAATGCTCAGACCCACATTACTTTGATAATCATTTTTGGGGGCGTAGGTAATAATGGCATCAAGTTGGCGGTGATAGTAACCCGCCCCCACGCCAGGGAAGGAAGTTGCTATCTGCTCGGTTCGTGATGAAAGGTGCTGATTCAAGGCTTGAATTCTTGCCGCCCGGGGTAGGTTTGCGTACAGAGCAAAGTCATCGCCAAGTTGCTTATCTAACAGATGCGTTACCGCGAATAACTTATTTTGTTTTTCCTGAAGTAATGCCGCTCTGCCTTCGCTTTCAACAAAGTAGCCAATTGTCAGGATGGGAATAGTTACCATCAATACTACTATGAGAATGAGCTTACTGCGTAGTCGTCGTGGGGTGCATTGTTGGTAAAGGGACCGTAACATTAACATTAGCCTTCCGATGGCGAGTTGTTGATGAATTATGAAGTGATGTTATGAGTAAGTCCGGATCGGCTGTCAAACTATCACACAGTGATCGTTCCCTTTGCCGTTGCGGGCTGCCATTTTTGCGGCTACCTTAACGGCATCTAAAGTTTTGCTATTTCCACGACCAGGCTCAATTTGAAATATCTTGTCTCCTTTCGCACCACACTAAAAGTCTCCCGCTACCTGTTTCGGGCACTGGCTTTATTGCTTTGGCTGCTGATTGCGCTCTTTTCGGTGTTCTACATCATGAATGCCCTACACGAAAAAGAGTCAGAAATTCGCCAGGAATTTAATATCAGCTTCGACCAGGCGCAGCGTTATATCCAGCGTACGTCTGATGTGGTGAAAGAGCTCAAGTACATTGCGGAAAATCGTCTGACCGCCGCTAATGGCGTGTTGCCGTCCGTGGAAAATGATGACAACAGAGTCGACCCACCGAGTTTCATGCCGTTGTTCCCGGACTCTGACTGTTCAGCTGTCAGCTCAACCTGGCGTTCTTCTTTGCAATCCCTGGCGTGGTTTTTACGCTATTGGCGAGACAATTTCTCGGCGGCCTACGATCTTAATCGCGTCTTTTTAATTGGCGGTGACAATCTGTGCATGGCGGACTTCGGCCTGCGGGAAATGCCCCTTGAGCGTGAAAAAGCGTTAAAAACGCTGCATGAACGCATCATGAAATACCGCAATGCACCACAAGATGAGCGCAGCAATAGTATTTACTGGATTGGTCAGGGGTCACGTCCAGGCGTCGGGTATTTCTATACTCTTACGCCAGTGTATCTGGCTAACCGCTTGCAGGCTCTGTTAGGTGTTGAGCAAACCATTCGTATGGAGAACTTCCTTTCACCGGGTTCAATGCCAGTTGGCGTGACGATTCTCGATGAAAATAGCCGTCCATTGATTTCACTGACTGGCCCGGGAGCTAATTTTCAGCCTGATGAAAAATGGCTTCAGGAGCGTTCGTGGTTTGGCTATACCTCCGGATTTAAGCAATTTATTCTCAAGAAAAACCTGCCACCATCATCGATGAGCGTGGTGTACTCCGTACCTGTGGATATGGTGCTGGAACGCATTCGCATGCTGATTCTCAATGCCGTGCTGCTGAATATCCTGGTTGGGGTCGTGCTGTTTACTCTGGCACGTATGTATGAAAAACGGATCTTTATTCCAGCAGAAAATGATGCCCTGCGCCTCGAAGAGCACGAGCAGTTCAACCGTAAAATTGTCGCCTCAGCGCCGGTCGGTATCTGTATTTTGCGCACTCAGGATGGCACCAATATTCTGAGTAACGAGTTGGCGCACAATTATCTCAACATGCTCACCCATGAAGACCGACAGCGGTTAACGCAAATTATCTGTGGCCAGCAGGTTAACTTTGTCGATGTGCTGACCAGTAGCCATACCAACTTGCAGATTAGCTTTGTCCATTCGCGTTACCGAAATGAAAACGTGGCGATTTGTGTGCTGGTGGATGTCAGCGCGCGCGTCAAGATGGAAGAGTCGCTCCAGGAAATGGCACAAGCCTCAGAGCAGGCGAGCCAGTCAAAATCTATGTTCTTAGCCACCGTGAGCCACGAACTGCGCACACCGCTATATGGCATCATTGGTAACCTGGATTTATTGCAGACTAAAGAACTACCGAAAGGGGTAGATCGCCTGGTGACGGCGATGAACAACTCATCGAGCCTGTTGCTGAAAATCATCAGCGATATTCTCGACTTCTCAAAAATTGAATCCGAGCAGTTAAAAATAGAGCCGCATGAGTTCTCACCACGCGAAGTGATGAGCCATATCACCGCAAACTACCTGCCGCTGGTGGTGCGTAAACAACTCGGACTGTACTGTTTTATCGAACCGGATGTGCCGCTGACGTTGCAAGGTGACCCGATGCGTTTGCAGCAGGTCATTTCTAACTTGCTCAGTAACGCCATCAAATTTACCGATATTGGCTGCATTGTTTTGCATGTCAGTGTCGAAGGGGACTACCTCTCCTGGCGCGTGCGTGATACCGGCGTGGGCATCCCGGCTAAAGAAGTTACGCGCTTATTTGACCCATTCTTCCAGGTGGGCACAGGCGTACAGCACAACTTCCAGGGTACAGGGCTCGGGCTGGCTATCTGCGAGAAGCTCATTAGCATGATGGATGGCGATATTGCCGTAGATACCGAAGTGGGGATGGGCAGCCAGTTTACGATCCGTATTCCTTTATATGCTGCAAAATACGCCGAGCAATCCCATGTTGAAGGGTTGGTTAATAAACGCTGCTGGCTGGCGGTGCGTAATGCTTCGCTGAGTAAATATCTCGAGTCCGTGCTTGCTCGTAACCAAATCGAAGTTCGGCAGTATCAGGGCCAACGGCCTGATAACGACGATATATTGATAACTGATGATGAACTGGAAAAAGACTGGGAAGGACGTGCAGCGATTATTTTCTGCCGTCGTCATATCGGTATTCCAATCGAAACATCACCTGGTTGCTGGTTACATAGCCTTGCGGCACCTCATGATCTCATGCTGCTGCTGGGCCGTATTTACAGCGTTACGGTGAATGTGCCGGGGGCTGATTCTGCATCGCCTGCACCTTCCGACAACAACGAACGAAACGATGACATGATGATCCTCGTCGTTGACGATCACCCTATCAACCGACGTTTGCTGGCAGATCAGTTGGGATCGTTGGGCTATCAATGTAAAACGGCGAACGACGGTGTCGATGCACTGAATGTGTTGAGTAAAAATCACATTGATATTGTGCTGAGCGACGTGAACATGCCGAATATGGATGGTTATCGCCTGACACAACGGATTCGTCAGCTCGGTTTGACTTTGCCTGTGGTGGGGGTGACGGCAAATGCGCTGGCAGAAGAGAAACAACGGTGTATTGAGTCGGGAATGGATAGCTGCCTGTCTAAGCCAGTAACGCTGGATATCCTGAAAACGACGGTCGATCTTTATGCCGCAAGGGTGCGTAGCGGCAGATAAAAAAATGGTGGATGTCGCTTACGCTAATCCACCCTACGATTGCTTTCTTGTAGGTCGGATAAGCGCAGCGTCATCCGACATTGATTTATTCTTTGTCGGCCGGGGACAGACTTACCGACGAAAGATAGTTCAACAACGCAATGTCATTTTCCACACCCAGTTTCATCATTGCTGATTTCTTCTGGCTACTGATGGTTTTGATGCTGCGGTTCAGTTTGCGGGCAATCTCAGTCACCAGGAAACCTTCGGCGAACAGACGTAAAACTTCGCTCTCTTTTGGAGACAAACGCTTGTCACCGTAACCACCCGCGCTGATTTTTTCTAGCAGGCGAGATACGCTTTCCGGTGTGAATTTTTTGCCTTTCTGCAGTGCTGCCAGCGCTTTTGGTAAATCAGTTGGCGCGCCTTGCTTGAGCACAATTCCTTCGATATCCAGTTCTAACACCGCGCTCAAAATAGCTGGGTTGTTATTCATCGTCAGCACGATGATAGAAATGCTAGGGAAGTGACGCTTGATGTATTTGATAAGCGTAATGCCGTCGCCGTATTTGTCGCCAGGCATTGAGAGATCGGTTATCAAAACATGAGCATCAAGTTTTGGCAGGTTATTGATAAGCGCTGTGGAATCTTCAAATTCACCGACAACATTCACCCACTCGATCTGCTCGAGTGATTTACGAATGCCGAACAGGACAATCGGATGGTCGTCGGCAATAATTACGTTCATAGTGTTCATGTAATAGGCTACCTTGCTACAGCAAACTCTTGACGTAAGCGTCAATATCGCTGGTATATTTTTGTATGTTGGTAGCATCACTTTCACGAATGTGATGCTCTAACGTTTCACATAACTGCTTGCCGGGTACCAGATTGAGCATTGCAAACACTCCCTTCAAACGGTGAGCTGTTTGCGCTAATGCTGCGAAATCGTGCGCCGCTGATTCAGTATACAATCTCCTAACATCTTCCGGTACTGTGTCGACAAACAGCGCGTAATAGCCGCTGGCATGAAGTTGTGCATTTTCATCGCCACCCAATGGTGATTCCGAAATACCTTCTTGCGCCAGTTGCTCTTCTATCAGCTGCAGCACCGCATCCTGCATGGCATTACTGATATTAAAGTTAACTCGGAACTGGCCTGGGCCTAGCTTCCGCATTCCGTTCTCATCATCGCTTAAAAGCAAACCCGAAGATGTAAGATTAGACGGATTATCTGTCAGGAAGATATCAAACTCTTGACTTGCCAGTCTTTCATCCGGAGTGATGCATTGCGCGCCCCAGTTTTCCAGCAGGCGGGTGACAATATTTCGGACTTCATTGGAGGTGATATCAATCATCGCCACCACATCATCGAGCAGTTTCTCTTCTTGCTCTTCCTGCTGCGGTTCGGCTGTCATTCTGATGTGCAAATTGTAACGTGTACCTATTTCCTCACGGGTCTTGATATTCAGATGCCCGCCGAGTTTGCGTGAAAGCTGATCGCATAAATAGAATGTTAATCCATTAGCACGCCCGTAACGATCTTCACTGGTTTCGTTGAGGAAAGGGAAGTGCAGATTATCGACTTCACCACTACTGATGCCTTCACCAGTATCCAAAATACGGAATAGTAGACGGTCCGGCCCGGACTCTTCTTCAGTAATATCCAGGGTGATTTTGCCAATTTGGGTAGTCGTTACTGAATAATGCAGCAATAACTGGAGCACTTTGCGAAGCGCTTCCCGGTCGCCATGACGCTCTTCATCTGCCGCCAGATGGTTGTTGATTAGCAGTTGCAAGCCTTTACGTTTGATGATCGGCAACATCTCAAGTGCAACTTCATCAATCAATGGCTGGATTGCGAACAGCGTTGCATTCGTTTTCCAGGTATCGGTTTCCAGCATGTTCAGCAACTGAATCTCATCCACCAGGCGCACAATGCTTTGGGCTTCATTGGCAACTGCATGCGCCTCTGGAGTATCTAGTGCGCTGGCGTGTTCGGCGATATTTTTCACCGGTTGCTGTAGCGCTTCCCCAATGTGCTGCATGAACGTAATTCGTCCCTGCTGGTTTTTTTCGTATAAACGCTGAGCTTGCTTGAGCTTTTTGTTAACCAGAATTTCGCGGTCCTGATCGCGAATCACAAATATCTGCGTGCGTGGTGCAATCTGGCTGCGAAACTGGCGAATCTCATACAATTCATTATTGATAGTTGCCTGAATAACACCTTGATGCTGATCGGCCATCGCAATGATGTTTTGCAGATTAAGGTGTGGCAACAAATGATCGGCAATTTTATTGCTGATGACTGTGCGATTTGAATCCAGGTCATGTACCAACAGGCCCAGCGGCAATTGCGAGACAATCTCTTCGTTAAGTGCACGTAAAATTTGCAATTCGCCGTTGCCGTTTTGTACTTCTGCAGGACGTGCTGCCTGTTGGCGGAAAGTGGTGAAGCCGAAGAGCGCCAGTGCCAGCAGGCCAATATTGAGTAGCAGAGGTAAGATAATATTCTGCAAGGTGTCCATCAGCAGAGTGCCGAGCGGAACCTGCCAGACCAGCCGCATATGGGTTGTAGCAAGCGGGGACGCTATTTCAATTTTCGCGCCATTAAAATTAATGGAGATGCTATCCGGATCTTCTTTTTCTATGCCGTTAGCCGCCATTGGAGCGTCGTTATTTTCCAGACGGAAGTTGTCAAGTGACATCCCCGGTGGGATCAAATCGTTGATGGGTAAATCAAACGCTACGACCGTTGCCAGGTGGCCTGGCTGGTTAAAGGTTGTTCGCAGGGTAAAGTAATAACCGTTTTGCCATGCCAGGTGGCGTAGTTGAGAGAAGCTTTCACGCTCATCAAGTGCGTTTGCTTGCTGAAGCATTTCAGCTCGGCGTGAATCGACTATTGAACTGACGCCGCTTTCTTTAAGACCGGAAGAAAGATCTTTAAGTGGAAGGGTGGAAACCAGGATCATGCTGTTATCCTGGCCATTTAAATAGTACATCGACCATGGGTTGTTTTCAGCGCCCCACAACGTATCAAGATAAGTAGAGATACGTTGTGTCATATCCAGTGTTGAGCTGTCGTGTGAGCCAAAAATCAGGGCTTCGGTTTTACGACGTGGCTTTTCTAAATAATACACATCCTGGCGTAGACGCGTTTCTTGCAGGCCGTCGCTTGCTGGCGCCGTTGAGACGGCGATGTTGTCATATATCTGCCAGGTTGCGTAACGATAGGTCTCAACCCTTTTGTGAAGTGCATGGGTGATGTCGACAATCTGATAGCTTTTATCCTTGAGCCAGGTGTTGACGGCACTTTGCACCATGACACCCATGGCAACCAGTAGCACGACTATCAATAGCAGGAAGAAGCGCGTGATATTACCGGGAATAAGCGAAAATTTATTAGGGATCATACGGTCTGACTGACTCATTGTTAGCGCGCAACCCGGCGAGCATTCGCCACTTAAAAAAATCCACTGCTCTGCAAGGCAAGCCAGCAGGCGTTATAGCTGTTAGTAAGTAAACCAACATATCCAGATCAAGAATACCTGCAACAGGCGTTGGCGTCATCGTCTGTGTCTTAAAACTCAACGAGTATAATTCGAAATCGTGACATTTCCAGGCTGTTGATAATTAGCCGAAATAACGTCATTGAACGGAGTGTATTTTAATCAACTTTCCGCGGTATTTTTGTACAAAACAGTTTCACTTGTACAATTATTTAATATGAAATGATTGTCTATTTAGGTTTTCTTTTTTTAGAAAGTTCCCGCATGAGAGGTGAGATTTATCTGTAAGCGAAGCGGTAATTTGTTAATAGACGTTATTTTTTGAAGGGGATAGCACAAAATGATTAAAGTTACGTAAAGAAACGTAAAAAAAACCGGATGCAAGCATCCGGTCCAAATTGGGGTAAACAGACATTCAAAGCTGAATGACGGTAATAAATAAAGTTAATGATGATAGCGGGAGTTATTTTATATATAAATAATGAGCGTGTTTTATCATTCAGTGCTACAGCGGGCGATATAATTTTAACTATTGATTTTAATAGTTATTTTATTTTTTTTGACGATTAGTGCTTATATTATTATCTTTTTGTGCGGAAAAAAGTTCCATTGAATTTACATTTTGAAACACGTATGTGGATAAATGAAACATCTCTATGGTTTTAGTATCATATTCGGATTGGATTAATCTGTATTTGTTTTGGACAATGGGTTAGCCGACTGATTAGAGAATTAATCAGTAAGCAGTGGCATATAAAAAGGCATATAACAGAGGGTTAATAACATGAAAGTTAAAGTACTGTCCCTCCTGGTTCCAGCATTGCTGGTAGCAGGCACCGCTCATGCGGCCGAAATTTATAACAAAGACGGCAACAAATTAGATCTGTACGGTAAAGTAGATGGTTTACATTACTTCTCCGACGACAAAGGCGTTGACGGTGACCAGACTTACTTCCGTCTTGGCATTAAAGGCGAAACTCAGATTAACGACCAACTGACCGGTTATGGCCAGTGGGAATACAACGTTCAGGCTAACAACGTTGAAGGCAGCAGCGATCAGGCGTGGACTCGTCTGGCATTTGCAGGTTTGCGTTTTGCTGACTACGGTTCATTCGACTACGGTCGTAACTACGGCGTTGTCTACGACGTAACTTCATGGACCGACGTTCTGCCAGAATTTGGCGGCGACACTTACGGTTCTGATAACTTCCTGCAATCACGTGCAAACGGTGTTGCAACATACCGTAACACCGACTTCTTCGGTCTGGTTGACGGCCTGAACTTTGCTCTGCAATACCAGGGTAAAAACGGCAGCGTTTCTGGCGAAGGTTCTACTCAGAACGGTCGTGGCGCTCTGAAACAGAATGGTGACGGCTTCGGCGGCTCCCTGACTTACGATCTGGGCGAAGGTTTCAGCCTGGGTTCAGCAATCTCTAGCTCTAAGCGTACTACTGAGCAGAACAGCGCTGCATATTTGGGTGAAGGCGATCGCGCTGAAACTTACACCGGCGGTCTGAAATATGACGCTAACAACATCTATCTGGCAACTCAGTACACCCAGACTTACAACGCAACTCGCGCGGGTGACCTGGGCTTTGCTAACAAAGCACAGAACTTCGAAGTTGTCGCTCAGTACCAGTTCGACTTCGGTCTGCGTCCTTCCGTTGCTTACCTGCAGTCCAAAGGTAAAGACATCGAAGGTTACGGCGACCAGGATCTGGTTAAATATGTTGATGTTGGCGCGACTTACTACTTCAACAAAAACATGTCCACCTACGTTGATTACAAAATCAACCTGCTGGACGAAAACGAATTCACTCGTAACGCTGGCGTCGGTACCGATGACATCGTAGGTGTTGGTCTGGTTTACCAGTTCTAATTCCTGCTTTCGCAGTGTTCGTTGTAAAAGGCGCCTTAGGGCGCCTTTTTTACGTCCGGACTCTCAACAATCTTTCACTTTTAATCCAATTCTTTGCCAGTTGGTGTACCCTTTTGCGCTCAAACAGGAGAGAGAAACAATGGACTTACGATTATTACGCTATGGCCTGTTTGCCATAGTTTTGGGTGCTTTGGCAGGCTGTGATAACCCAGCAGCAAAAGGTAATACTGGCATGGTGCTGGAAGGTAAAACCATGGGGACATACTGGCGTGCAAGTCTCGCGGGTGTGGACAATGCAAGACAGACTGAGCTGCGGGAAAAAATTCAGGCGCAGCTAGATGGTGACGACCGCCTGTTGTCGACCTACAAAAAAGATTCTGCCTTATCGCGCTTTAATCAGTCCTCTACGACGGAACCTTATCCCGTCGCTGAAGCAATGAGCGATATTGTGACTATGGCTTTGCGCATTGGCGCGAAGACCGATGGCGCGATGGATATTACCGTCGGGCCGCTGGTGAATCTGTGGGGATTTGGCCCAGATAAACAACCGATAAAAACGCCTGATCAGGCACAAATTGATGCTGCGAAAGCGCTGACCGGGTTGCATCATCTCACGGTGATAAACCAGGCCGGGAAACAGTGGTTACAGAAAGATCTTGTGGGTTTGTATGTTGATCTCTCCACGATGGGTGAGGGTTATGCTGCCGATCATCTGGCGCGTTTAATGGAACAAAATGGCATCAGCCGCTATTTGGTTTCCGTGGGTGGCGCAGTGGTAACGCGAGGGACTAATCCTGATGGTAAAGCCTGGCGAGTGGCGATTCAGAAACCTACCGATCGTGAAAATGCTGTACAGGCGGTGGTTGATCTCAATGGGCACGGGATAAGCACCTCCGGCAGCTATCGCAATTATTACGAACTGGATGGCAAGCGTTTGTCCCATGTAATTGACCCACAAACGGGCCAACCGATTCAGCATAAATTAGTTTCCGCGACAGTGATTTCACCAACAGCAATGGAAGCTGATGGTTGGGATACCGGTTTGATGGTGCTTGGAACTGAAAAAGCTAAACAGGTGGCAGAAAAAGAGGGTTTGGCGGTTTATTTAATCACTAAAGAGGGCGATAGTTTTACTACCTGGATGTCGCCTCAGTTTAAAACCTTCTTACTTAGCGAGTAAAATTAGAAAGCAAGATTGCGGGTTTCCCAGCGTCCTAAAACTGTCACAGTCATATCATGACAGCAAAATACAGGAGCCAGTCATGAATCATTTTTTTGATAAAGCCAACGATGAAAGCCGCTGGCAGGCTGTGGAAACCCGTGATAGTCGCGCTGATGGGCAGTTTGTCTTTGCGGTGAAAACTACCGGGATCTGCTGCCGTCCTTCTTGCAGCGCGCGCCATCCGTTACGCAAAAATGTGCTGTTCTTTGAAAACGTTGACGCCGCCGTTGATGCTGGTTTTCGCCCGTGCAAACGTTGCCAGCCAGACAAACAAGCGCCTGAGCAACAACGTATTGACCGCATCACGCAGGCCTGCCGAATTCTTGAAGCCAGCAACGAGTCAATCGTTCTTGCCGACCTGGCTTCGCAAGTGGCAATGAGCCCGTTCCATTTTCATCGTCTGTTTAAACAAGTCACTGGGCTAACGCCTCACGCGTGGCAAAAGGCGTTGCGGGCGAAACGGTTACGTGCGCAGTTGGCTCAGGGTGAGCCTGTCACACGGGCTGTTTTCGACGCCGGTTTTCAGTCAGGAAGCAACTACTACCAGCAGGCGGATAAAGTCTTAGGGATGACGGCGAAGCAATACCGGCAGGGAGGGGAACGCACCGTGATTCAATTTGTGGTGGGGTCCTGTCGTTTGGGGATGTTTCTGGTCGCGCAGAGTGAGCGAGGTATTTGCGCCATACTGTTAGGTAACGATGCCAAAACGCTGATTGCCGAATTGGAAACGCTGTTCCCGCACTCTGCATTAATGGCCGGTGACGAACTCTTTGTGCAAAATGTCGCCCAGGTGGTGAGTTTACTGGAGAGACCGGGCCAGCAGTTTGATTTGCCGTTGGATATTCAGGGCACCGCATTTCAGCAGCAAGTCTGGCAGGCATTGCGTGAGATTCCTACCGGGCAGACTGCAAGCTATCGTGACATTGCTGAACGTATCGGCAAGCCGCAGGCAGTACGTGCAGTGGCCGGAGCATGCGCCGCAAATAAACTGGCGGTCATTATTCCATGCCACCGTGTTGTGCGTAATGACGGTGCGCTTTCTGGCTACCGTTGGGGTGTTGAGCGTAAGCGCCTACTTCTTAAGATTGAAGCCCAACAGCAGGGGGAGTGATGCTCGATTTATTTGCCGATGAAGCACCGTGGCTAGAGCCGTTGGCTGATGGCGCAGTTATTTTGCGTCGCTTTGCCTGTGCTGATGCACGGCTGCTTATCGCGCAAATTGAGGAGGTTGCCGCACTTTCCCCATTTCGCCAGATGGTCACGCCAGGCGGTTACACGATGTCGGTGGCGATGACCAACTGCGGCGAAGTCGGCTGGACCACTAACGCTCACGGCTACCTCTATTCCCCGATTGACCCGCTGACCTCACAACACTGGCCCGCGATACCGACTGTTTTTCGCCAGTTATCCGATGCCGCCTCAAAGGCTGCGGGGTATCCTGATTTTAATCCTGATGCCTGTCTGATTAACCGCTATGCACCGGGCGCTAAGCTTTCACTCCATCAGGACAAAGATGAGCTAAATCTACAACAGCCAATTGTTTCGGTGTCGCTTGGGTTACCCGCCGTGTTTCAGTTTGGTGGGCTTAAGCGCAATGACCCGCTGAAAAGAGTGATGCTTGAACATGGTGATATCGTGGTTTGGGGCGGGCCGTCAAGGCTGTTTTATCATGGTATTTTACCGCTTAAACCGGGCCATCATCCTGCTACTGACGAGTTTCGCTACAATCTCACTTTCCGGCACACCCGTTAACACGAATATAAATAAGAATTATTCTTGCTGTACAGTAATTGCCGTTTAAACTGCTCGCTGTTTTCGATTTTGGGTAGTGAGTGATGGAACTTTTACGTGTGGTTTACCGGCAGTATCGCTGGCCTTTCTTGACAGTAATGGCATTAAGCCTGCTCAGTGCGGCGTTAGGTATCGGCTTAATTGCCTTTATTAATTTGCGGCTGATTGAAACGCCCGATCTCTCCCTATCGGTGCTACCAGAATTTCTTGGCTTATTACTGCTATTAATGGCAGTGACATTAGGTTCACAGCTGGCGTTGACCACACTTGGCCACCACTTTGTATTCCGTCTGCGCAGTGAATTTATTAAACGCCTGATGGATACGCACGTTGAACGGGTTGAACAACTGGGCAATGCGGCACTGCTGGCGGGTTTAACCAGTGACGTGCGCAACATTACCATTGCCTTTGTGCGCCTGCCGGAATTGGTGCAGGGCATTATTCTGACCTTTGGTTCAGCGGCATATCTGGCGTGGTTGTCGCCAAAAATGCTCGGTGTGACGGCGATTTGGGTCGCGATAACCATCTATGGCGGCTACGTGCTGGTGGCGCGAGTTTACAAGCATCTGGCGCAGTTGCGTGAAATTGAAGACCAGCTTTACAACGATTACCAGACCGTGATTGAAGGGCGCAAAGAACTGGCGTTAAACCGCGAACGTGCTGAACGCGTCTATGAAGACACTTATATTCCTCATGCTAACGATTATCGCAGCCATATTATTCGCGCGGATACCTACCATCTGAGTGCGGTGAACTGGTCGAATATTATGATGCTCGGCGTGATTGGCCTGGTGTTCTGGATGGCGAATAGCCTCGGTTGGTCTGATACCAACGTTGCCGCCACGTTTTCTCTGACATTATTGTTCTTACGCACGCCGATGTTGTCGGCGATTGGCGCATTACCGACGTTGCTTACCGCTCAGGTGGCATTCAACAAGCTGAACAAATTCCATCTTGCACCGTACGATGCCGAATTCCCGCGAAGCCTTGAACCGGCCCACTGGCAAACCCTCGAAATGCGCGATGTGGTGTTCCAGTACGGTGACAACAGCTTCTCCGTTGGGCCGCTGAATCTCAAAATTGAACGTGGTGAATTGCTGTTCCTTATTGGCGGCAACGGTAGCGGAAAATCCACCATGGCGATGCTGCTGACCGGGCTTTACCAGCCGGTATCTGGCGCAATTTATCTGGATGGTAAAAAGATTGATGCCAGTAATCAGGACGATTATCGCAAGCTGTTTTCTGCGGTGTTTACCGATGTCTGGTTGTTTGACCGCCTGCTCGGGCCGCAGGGTGAACAGGCTAACCCAGAGTTGGTTGCTCAATGGCTTGAACGCCTGAAAATGAGCGACAAGCTGGAGCTGGAAAACGGCACTATTCTCAATCTGAAACTGTCGAAAGGGCAGAAAAAACGCGTCGCTTTACTACTGGCATTAGCGGAAGAGCGCGACATTATCTTGTTAGATGAATGGGCCGCCGACCAGGACCCGCATTTCCGCCGCGAGTTCTACCAGACCCTGTTGCCGCTAATGCAGCAAATGGGCAAAACCATTTTTGCCATCAGTCATGACGATCACTACTTTATTCATGCCGACCGGTTATTGGAAATGCGCCACGGGCAACTCAGTGAGTTAACCGGCCATGAGCGCGAGCATGCCTCAAGAGATGCCGTCGCGAGAACCGGAAGCTAATCTTCTTCGTAGGTCGGGCAAGCGCAGCGCCCCCGACATTACCGACCACAATGGTGGATGAGGCTAGCCGCTTATCCACCCTACAAAATCTGGTTATCTTCGGCCCGACAGGCTATAACTTAGCTCGTCGTTCTCAGGGAAAACTGCCAGATGTCTGTCACTCCAAAGTACAGCACTAAACAACGTGCGCAAGACCGAGCCCGCATCCTACAAATTCTATTAACCAATAAAGCTGTTGCCACAGGCATTCTGGGCAGGTTGCCACAACCTGATGCTCATACTCCCGAACAGGATATTTCAGAGGTAGCCACGCTTGTGGCAAGACTGCCCGCAGCCGATCTTGCTGACGTACTGGAAGCTCTACCGACGGAAGAGCGCCATGCGTTATGGCGTCTGATCAAAGATGATCAGCGCGGCAAGATATTAATTGAAGCCTCGGAAACTGTTTGGGATGACCTGATTGAAGGGATGAGCGATAAAGCGCTGCTCAATATCATTCGCCCGTTGGATATAGACGACCAAATTTACCTTGCGCAATATCTTCCTCGTGACTTGATGGGGCGTTTGCTGGCGACCATGCCACAGGAACAACGCGCCCGTGTCAGGCAAGTGCTGCACTACGAAAAGCACAGTGTTGGCGCGATTATGGATTTCGAAGTCATCACCGTACGGGCGGATGTCACGCTTGCAGTGGTACAACGATTCCTGCGTTTACGCGGCAAAGTGCCGCAAAACACCGATAAAGTTTTTGTCACCACGCGAGATAAAACGCTGCTTGGAGAGCTGGGGTTAACCACCATTTTACTGCATGCTCCGCAGACGTTGGTCATGAGCGTGATGGATGACAATCCAACCTGCTTTGCTCCCGAAGACAACGACGAAGTTGCCGCGCGTACCTTTGAACGTGATGACTTAGTCAGTGCGGCGGTTATCGATAGCAGCGGCAAACTGATTGGCCGCCTGACGATTGATGAGATCGTTGATGTGGTTTACGAAGAAACCGACAACGATTTGCGCCGTATGGGTGGCCTGAGCGCGGAAGAAGATGTGTTCGCCCCGGTGAGTAAAGCGGTTAAAGCGCGTTGGGCGTGGCTGGCAATAAATTTGTGTACCGCGTTTGTCGCCTCACGCGTTATCGGCCTGTTTGAACACACTATTTCTCAACTGGTGGCACTGGCTTCTCTGATGCCGATTGTTGCAGGTATCGGCGGTAATACCGGTAACCAAACCATCACCATGATTGTGCGGGCGCTGGCGCTGCAACATATCCAGCCGGGGAACTTCGCCTTTTTAGTGTTGCGTGAACTGGGCGTTGCCTTATTTAACGGGATTATCTGGGGCGGTGTCATGGGGTGCGTGACATGGCTGCTCTACGACGACATGGCGTTGGGCGGCGTGATGACGCTTGCGATGGTACTCAATCTGCTGGTGGCATCGCTAATGGGCGTGCTGATCCCGATGATCATGATGCGTCTGGGCAAAGATCCGGCTGTCGGTTCAAGCGTGTTGATTACCGCTATCACCGACACCGGTGGTTTCTTTATATTCCTGGGGCTGGCGACCATATTTTTGTTGTAGCCACAGCCACTTGAACTTCTCCTGTGGGTAAACTTTCCGCCCGTATTGCCGATAAGATCTGTAAATTCCGCCTTAGCATCGTTATATTATTAGCTACATAACGAAACCAAGTGGAGTAACAAATGGCTAAGCAATGGGTATGTCTGGCATTAGGTGCCGCATTGAGCGTCACAATGGCAGGGCAGGCATTTGCCGATAACAGCAAAATTACCGTTTTCGCCGCAGCATCCTTAACCAACGCGATGCAGGATATTGCTACGCAATACCAGAAAGACAAGACTGTTGAAATCGCATCTTCTTTCGCTTCATCTTCAACGCTTGCGCGCCAGATTGAAGCGGGTGCTCCTGCTGATTTATTCATTTCTGCTGACCAGAAATGGATGGATTACGCAGTAAGTAAAGATGCTATCAAAACTGACACCCGCGAAACGCTGCTCGGCAACAGCCTTGTGGTCATTGCACCGAAAGCCAGTAAAATTGGTGATGTGGCCATTAATGCAAAAACCGATTGGGCTTCATTACTCAACGGTGGCCGTCTTGCTGTTGGCGATCCTGACCATGTTCCTGCTGGCATTTACGCTAAAGAAGCGCTGCAAAAGTTAGGCGCGTGGGATACCCTATCGCCAAAATTAGCTCCGGCAGAAGATGTTCGTGGCGCACTGGCTCTGGTTGAACGTGATGAAGCACCACTTGGTATCGTTTACGGTTCCGATGCGGTTGCCAGCAAAGGCGTGAAAGTAGTGGGCACCTTCCCGGAAGATTCCCACAAGAAAGTGGAATACCCAATTGCCATTGTGAAAGGCCACGACAACCCAACAGTTAGCGCGTTTTACACCTATCTGAAAGGACCGGAAGCGGGCGCTATCTTCCAACGTTACGGATTTACGACTATCAAATGATATTGACCGATCCCGAATGGCAGGCGGTACTGCTGAGCCTGAAAGTCTCCACCCTTGCGGTGCTATTTAGCCTTCCTTTTGGGATCTTCTTTGCCTGGGTGCTGGTGCGATGCCGGTTCCCGGGTAAAGCTTTGCTCGACAGTATTATCCATCTCCCATTAGTTCTCCCCCCCGTAGTCGTTGGTTACTTATTACTGATTGCGATGGGTCGACGTGGCGTGATTGGTGCCTGGATTTACGATGTTTTCGGTATCACCTTCGCGTTTAGTTGGCGCGGCGCGGTGCTTGCCGCGGCGGTTATGTCGTTCCCGCTGATGGTGCGAGCGATTCGCCTTGCGCTCGAAGGTGTCGATATGAAACTTGAGCAGGCGGCGCGCACATTAGGTGCCGGGCGCTGGCGAGTGTTCTGCACCATTACGCTCCCTCTGACTTTACCTGGCATTATTGCCGGAACGGTGCTGGCTTTTGCGCGTTCGCTCGGTGAATTCGGTGCCACTATTACCTTCGTTTCCAATATTCCAGGTGAAACCCGTACCATTCCTTCGGCAATGTATACCCTGATTCAAACGCCTGGTGGCGAAAATGCAGCCGCGCGATTGTGCGTGATTTCTATCGTGCTGGCGCTAGTGTCTTTGCTGGTGGCCGAATGGTTAGCGCGCCAGAGCCGTAAACGGATAGGGGCACTTTAATGCTGGAGCTAAATTTTGTTCAGACGTTGGGCGACCATCGCCTGGCGATCAACGAAACCTTGCCGGGGCAGGGGATTACTGCGGTATTTGGCGTTTCAGGTGCAGGGAAGACCTCGCTGATTAACGCAATAAGTGGCCTGACGCATCCGCAGCAAGGGCGAATTGTACTGAACGATCGCGTATTGAGCGATGCTGAAAACAAGCGTTTCCTGGCTCCTGAAAAACGCCGTATCGGTTATGTGTTTCAGGATGCACGCCTGTTCCCGCACTACCGCGTGCGCGGCAATTTGAAATACGGCATGCCGCGATCCGCCGCCGGGCAGTTTGATAAGTTAGTCGCCTTACTGGGTATTGAACCTTTACTGGAGCGCTTTCCGTGGAGTTTGTCTGGTGGGGAAAAACAGCGTGTAGCGATTGGCCGCGCTCTGCTGACGTCGCCAGAGTTGCTGCTGTTGGATGAACCGCTCGCCTCGCTGGATATCCCCCGTAAGCGCGAATTGCTGCCGTATCTGCAACGCCTGGCGCGTGAAATTAACATTCCGATGCTATATGTCAGCCACTCGCTGGAAGAGATCCTACATCTGGCGGATAAAGTGCTGGTGCTCGATGGCGGTGAAGTGAAAGCGTTTGGCAATCTGGAGGAGGTATGGGGTAGCAGCGTTATGCACCCATGGTTGCCAAAAGAGCAGCAAAGTAGCGTGCTGAAAGTGACGGTATTGGAACATCATCCGCATTATGCGATGACCGCGCTGGCGCTGGGCGACCAGCATTTATGGGTGAATAAACTGGAAAGCCCATTGCAGTCAACATTGCGTATTCGCATTCAGGCGTCAGATGTTTCATTGATTCTCCAGCCGCCGGTCAACAGCAGTATTCGTAACGTGTTACGTGCCAGGGTTGCACAGTGCTACGACGATGAAGGGCAGGTTGAAGTGCAGTTGGAAGTGGGTTCAAGAACACTTTGGGCGCGAATTAGCCCGTGGGCGCGTGATGAGTTAATGATTAAGCCGGGCCAGTGGTTGTACGCGCAAATTAAGAGTGTTTCGATAACCGCGTGATTTTTGTCGGGTGGATAAGCGAAAGCGTCATCCACCATTTTCATAAAACTAAATCAAATGCTTATAAATCGTCTCGGCAATGCCTGTTTCCAGGTTAGTACCAATCACCAAATCCGCGCGTGCTTTAATCGCGTCATCAGCGTTACCCATCGCCACACCCAGACCTGCGCTTTCCAGCATGCTCAGGTCGTTAAAGTTGTCACCAAACGCCATCACCTGGCTCATTGATAAACCTTGTGATTCAACCCATTTCGCCAGGCGATTACCTTTACTGTTACCGTTTTGCGCCACATCGACTTGATCATGCCATGACCATTCGCACGTCAGTCCAAGCTGCTGCTCAACGACCTGGGTAAAGTTTTGCAGTTTCACCGTGTCTTGATCGGTAAGAGCAAATTTCCAGATTGCATCAACGTCATAAGCCGCTTCACGCAGTGAATTCACATGGCGGAACACAGGACGTTGCGATTCAGGTAAAGATTTTGCCCAGTTTTCAGCACGTAAAACGTGGCCGGTAGGCTCTTGATACAGCATGGCATCATCAACATACATCAGCCCATGAACGTTGTGGGCATCCAGTAAGTCAATTAACTGATTGGCCTGCTGCGGTTGTAAAGGATCGGACTCAAGAACCTTTTTCGCATGATAATCATACAAATAAGTGCCATTACAGCAAATTGCAGGTGTATCCAGGGTCAGTGCCTGATAAAAAGGATGGATGGCAACGTGATGACGGCCCGTCACGATGACAACTTTCACGCCAGCGTCACGTGCGCGTTGTAAAGCTGTCAGTGATTCAGGAAGAATGGTTTTTTGCGGTGTCAGCAATGTACCGTCAAGATCAAGGGCGATTACGCGATAAGTCATTTAGGGTTCCAGTCAAATTCAGAATCATAAGGCCTGTGTTGATGTTACACCGCTTGCCGCGTTGTTCAAAATGGCAACACGCACTACCCTTGTGACAATAACTCAATATGTTGGGAGGAGAGAGATTCCATGAAACAAACAGTCTATACGGCCAGCCCGGAAAGCCAGCAAATTCACGTCTGGCAGCTTAACCCAGGTGGTGAGCTTACGCTTGTGCAGGTCGTTGATGTCCCAGGCCAGGTTCAGCCAATGGTTATCAGCCCTGACAAACGTTACCTGTATGTGGGTGTGCGCCCTGAGTTTCGCGTTATCGCCTATCGTATTACGCCTGATGACGGCTCGCTCACCGAGGCGGGTGTCACTGCCATTCCTGGCAGCCCAACGCACATTTCTACCGACCATCAGGGCCGCTACCTGTTCAGCGCTTCTTATAATTCAGGCAGCGTAAGCGTTGTTAGTCTTGCCAACGATGGCCTGCCAGGTGAAGTTGTTGATGTGGTGGAAGGGCTGGAAGGTTGCCACTCAGCCAATATCACCCCGGATAACCGCACACTTTGGGTTCCGGCACTGAAGCAAGATCGCATTTGTCAGTTTACCCTGTCTGACGATGGCCATCTGGTGGCGCAGACCCCGGCAGAAGTTATCACTGTTGAGGGCGCAGGCCCGCGCCACATGGCGTTCCACCCGAATCAACAATACGGTTACTGCGTGAACGAGCTCAATGGTTCTGTTGATGTCTGGGAGCTGAAAAATGCTAACGGCAAAATTGAATGCGTGCAGACGCTGGACATGATGCCTCCGGGCTTCTCAGATACTCGCTGGGGCGCAGATATCCACATTACACCTGATGGTCGCCATCTCTACACCTGCGACCGTACTGCCAGCATCATCACGGTATTTAGCGTGTCTGAAGATGGTAGCGTTCTTGCAGTGGAAGGCTATCAGCCGACTGAAACGCAACCGCGTGGCTTCAATGTTGATCACAGTGGTAAATATCTGATTGCAGCAGGCCAGAAATCGCATCACATCGCGGTTTATCAAATTACCGGTGAACAAGGTTTACTGGAAGAGAAAGGCCGTTATGCAGTAGGGCAAGGGCCGATGTGGGTTGTAATAAACGCTAAGTAATTTCTGATTTAGTGATAAAAAAACCTCGCCGTGGCGAGGTTTTTAGTTTTATGCGGATACTTAATTTTACTCAGCAACAACCGGGCTACCCACGCCACGGTTGTTGAACTCCCATAGACGGTTAGCATTCGCATCATTCAAATCGCGTTGGATTTCGCCTTTCTCGCCTTTAGTACCGATATTGCCAGCGAATGGACGCTTAGAACCAGCGGCATCGCCCCAAGGTTTTGCACTGTTAAAACCTTCGTTAATCACGCTGTCACGGATAACTACCTGGCCATTAGAGGTCTGGCCTGCGGTATAACCATTTTCACTTGCTTCAATATCCCAGGCGCGGCCCAGTTGCGCGACGTTATCGCCTGCTGCAGTGAAGCGGCTGTTGATGGCCAGGAAACCGTAATAAATATTCGGCAGTGTAGCTGGCGCAAACACGGTGCCTTCTTTTGTGCGGCTGTTAACCAGACGGAAGTCGGTATTTTCGAACACCACAGCACCACGACCTGCAACCACATCCACATCACCTTCAATGTAGCTGTTAGTCACTAATGTGCGTGTCTGGCGGTCATTTAACAGGCGGTTTTGCACATCGCTGTTAGTGACGAAGAAGGTATTCTGGCGGCCCAGCAGGTGAACATTGTTCAACTGTACTTTATCGCCATCAGTGCGCAGTGCTACAGCCTGATGATTGCCGGCATCTACGCTGTCACCCAGAGTGTTAGCGATAGTCAGGTTTTGCATCTGCAAGCCACTGTTCTGCGACCAGACAGCAGCAGAACACATAATACCTACGGTGGCATTACGCTTGTTCTGGCAGCTATCAAACATGTACCAGGCTGGTTTACCCGGCATATATTTACCACCTGGGTTAACTGCACGACGCCAGGTATTCGCATCGATTTCAGAATCCAATGGCATAGTGATTTTCACATCACTTGCATTATCAGTGGTGCCGTACAGCGTTACGCTGCCAGAAGCGGCCGGAATATAAACGGTGCCGACATACTCACCTGGCTGAATAGCGATGTATTGACGGGTGTTGCTATGTTTCATGATGGCTGCATCAACGGCAGCCTGGACAGACGTGTGGGTCACACCTTCGCCACCGGCTGCACCAACAACAAAGTCAGGCTGCTGCGGAATACGAATAGATGACGGAGCCCAAGGGGCTTCATTTTTATTTTTAGATGAGAAGTAACGTGCCTGAACAAAGTTCTGGGCTTCATCGGACGATAAAACTGGACGAGATTGGGTGCCTGGTGCCACTTGCGTGGACGGTTTATCTTCTGGCGGTGTTGAGCTACAAGCCGATAGCGCCACAACAAAAGCGAGCACAGCTGCCCGACGAGAAACAGAGAAGGTGTTCAAGGGTTGCTCCTTGCAGTGCAAATTTAAAAGGGGATCTGAAAGCCTGCTTTTTTATACTAAGTTGGGGGAAACTGGAAGCCGATTGTGCAAATCGGCTTCATATACCCGTCATTCTTCGAGTTGCAGGGTTGTTGGCTACGCTCAATCGCCCGAATCACTTACTCAAGTAAGCTCATCGGGACTCTTTCTCTTGCCGCGTTACTCGGCAAAGCCTCGCCCCGTTGGGGCCAGCGCAAGCGCTGTTCAAAAGGCTGAAGCCTTTTGTCCTGCAACTCGAATTATTTGGGTATAAAAAGATAGGGTTAATTAAACTTCGCGGTGATTGAAGCGCTGCCTAATGAATGGAAATGGACGTTGTAGCCCACCATTGCCCCGGATGCATTTTCCGTCACATCTAGCTTTTCAACATCAAGCGCGTGAACTGTGAAAATATAGCGGTGTACTTCACCTTTCGGTGGCGCTGCACCACCATAACCCGGTTTACCAAAGTCGGTGAGTGTCTCCACGGCAGGTTCTGGCAGTTCAGCCAGGCCTGAACCTGCACCTTGCGGCAGGACGCGTGTATTGGCTGGCAGATTGATTACCACCCAATGCCACCAACCAGAACCAGTTGGTGCGTCAGGATCGTAGCTGGTCACGACAAAGCTTTTGGTTCCCGTAGGAACATCATCCCACGCTAGATGAGGCGAAATATTATCGCCATCGTAACCCATTCCATTAAGTACCTGACGCCAGGGGAGTTTATCCCCATCTTTGAAATCCTGACTGACCAGTTTCATCTCAACTCCTCGCGCTTAGAGATTCAGTAACTTCAGCAGTTCTTCAGCCGCAATCGCTGAAGATGCCGGGTTTTGCCCGGTAACTAAGTGCCCGTCAACTACAGCATACTCGCCCCAGTCATCGGTGCGCTCAAACAAGCCACCTGCTTTTTTCAGCTCATCTTCTACCAGGAAGGGCACCACTGCGGTTAAACCCACACCTTCTTCTTCGCTATTGGTAAAGCCGGTGACCCTTTTGCCTTTGACCAACGGTGAGCCGTCGGGTTTTGTCACTTTGCGCAAAACACCGGGGGCATGGCACACCGCAGCAACTGGTTTGCCAGCGGCCCAAAATTGCTCAATTAGTTTGATGGAGTATGTGTCTTCCGCGAGATCCCACAACGGCCCGTGGCCGCCTGGGTAAAACACCGCGTCAAAATCATCGGCCTTGATGCCCTCGAGTTTTTCGGTATTGGCTAATAACTTTTGCGCGGTAGCATCGCCACGGAAACGACGGGTATCGTCGGTTTGCGCGTCCGGCTCGTCGCTTACGGGATCGAGCGGCGGCTGCCCGCCTTTTGGTGACGCGAGCGTGATTTTCAACCCGGCATCGTGAAAGACATAATACGGCGCGGCAAACTCCTCAAGCCAAAAGCCTGTGGGTTTGCCGGTGTTGCCGAGCTGATTGTGCGAGGTTAAAACCATGAGGATTTTCATCTGAATCTCCCTGTGTGGGACGTGAAAAGATCCTCGAAGTGTAGTGCATACCCGTAAGGCTTGCTGGCTCTCAGCTTCTGAAAAATGCCGGATTTTGTACCGCACACGCCACGGCTTGAATCAATTTATCCAGTTGCTCAGGGTTGATAACGTAAGGTGGCATCAGGTAAATCAGCCGGCCAAACGGGCGAATCCAGACACCTTGCCCGACAAAGAACGCCTGAAGTGCTGCCATATCCACCGGCTTGTGCGTTTCGACAACGCCAATTGCGCCAAGCACGCGTACATCGGCCACTAGCTCACATTCCAATAACGGTTTCAGTCCTGCCGACAACTGCTCCTCCAGCGCCTGCACTTGCTGCTGCCAGTGGCCTTCTTCGAGCAACGCAAGGCTTTCGGTCGCAACAGCACACGCCAGCGGGTTGCCCATAAACGTTGGGCCATGCATAAAGCATCCGGCCTCACCATCGCTGATGGTTTCTGCGACCAGGCGAGTGGTGATAGTTGCAGAAAGTGTCATTGTGCCGCCCGTCAGCGCTTTGCCGAGGCACATAATATCCGGTGAAATTTCAGCGTGTTCACAGGCAAACAGCTTGCCTGTACGACCAAAGCCGGTCGCAATTTCATCGGCAATCAGCAAAATCCCTTCGCGGTCGCACATGCGGCGAATGCGCTTTAGCCATTCCGGGTGATAGAACCGCATACCGCCAGCCCCCTGAACAATCGGCTCAAGGATCACTGCTGCAATTTCCTGGCGATGAGCAGCCATTAAACGTGCGAATGGCACGATGTCCATCTCATCCCATTCATCGTCAAAACGGCAATTTGGCGCGGGAGCAAACAGGTGTTCAGGCAGGTAACCTTGCCACAGGCTGTGCATTGAATTATCCGGATCGCACACCGACATGGCACCAAAAGTATCGCCGTGATAACCGTTGCGGAAAGTGAGGAAGCGCTGGCGAGGTTCGCCTTTGGCGTGCCAGTACTGCAATGCCATTTTCATTGCGACTTCTACGGCGACAGAACCGGAGTCTGCAAGAAATACGCATTCGAGATTTTCCGGCGTCATGGCGACCAGTTTACGACACAGCGCCACTGCGGGTGGGTGCGTGATCCCGCCAAACATGACGTGCGACATCTGGTCAATCTGGTCTTTCATTGCCTGATTTAAGCGCGGGTGATTGTAGCCATGAATTGCCGCCCACCAGGACGACATCCCGTCAACAAGGGCTTTACCATCAGCAAGTTTTAGTTCGCAGCCTGTTGCCGCCACAACCGGATAAACCGGTAACGGTTTAGTCATGGAGGTGTAAGGGTGCCAGATATGTTGTTGGTCGAACGCTAAATCAGCAGGGGTCATAGGGTGACTTGTAAACCATTTGAAAAAGATTTAGGTTTACAAGTATAACGTCAATCAATGGCTAACAACACCCTTTTTGGAGATGCCCCATGGCTCACCACGCACGCTGGTCAATGTCGCAGGTCACTGCTTTATTTGAAAAACCTTTCCTCGAACTGATGTTTGAAGCACAAACGGTGCATCGTCAGCACTTCGATCCCCGCCACGTTCAGGTTAGTACGCTGCTGTCGATTAAAACTGGGGCGTGCCCGGAAGACTGCAAATATTGCCCGCAAAGTGCGCGCTACAAAACCGGGCTGGCTTCCGAGCGCTTGATGGAAGTTGAGCAAGTGTTGGACTCCGCACGTAAAGCGTTAAATGCGGGGTCTACTCGTTTCTGCATGGGCGCTGCCTGGAAAAACCCGAACGATCGCGATATGCCGTACCTTGAACAAATGGTGCAAGGCGTGCGCGAAATGGGGCTTGAAACCTGTATGACGCTCGGCACCTTAACCGATACGCAGGCACATCGCCTGGCGGCAGCAGGGCTTGATTACTACAACCATAACCTCGACACCTCGCCAGAATTCTACGGCAATATCATCACTACGCGTACTTATCAGGAACGTCTTGATACGCTCGATAAAGTGCGTGATGCCGGGATTAAAGTCTGCTCTGGCGGCATTGTCGGTCTGGGTGAAACGGTAACCGATCGTGCCGGGTTGCTGCTGCAACTAGCGAATTTACCAACCCCACCAGAAAGCGTGCCAATCAACATGCTGGTGAAGGTAAAAGGCACCCCGATGGCAGATAACGAAGACGTCGATGCGTTTGATTTTATTCGCACTATTGCTGTCGCGCGTATCATGATGCCGACCTCTTTCGTACGGCTTTCTGCCGGGCGCGAGCAGATGAGTGAGCAAACTCAGGCCATGTGCTTCATGGCTGGCGCAAACTCGATTTTCTATGGCTGCAAATTACTGACTACGCCAAACCCGGAAGAAGACAAAGACCTGCAATTGTTCCGCAAGCTTGGGCTTAATCCGCAGCAAACAACCACTCATGCAGGCGACAATGAGCAGCAACAACAACTAACCGATCAATTGCTCAACGCGGATACGGAGAATTACTACAACGCGGCGGCTGTATGACCTGGCAGCAACGCATTGATAATGCGCTTGCCAGGCGGCGCGAAAGCGACAGTTTTCGCACCAGGCAGGCCAACCAACAAGGTAGCGGGCGCTACCTTGTTCAAAACGATATCCGTTATCTAAATTTTTCCAGTAACGATTATCTGGGAATCAGTCACCATGCTGAAGTGGTTAATGCCTGGCAGCAGGGTGCTGAGATTTACGGTATTGGGAGTGGTGGTTCCGGGCATGTCACCGGGTATCACGAAGCCCATCAGCGATTTGAACAGCAGTTAGCTGACTGGCTGGATTATCCGCGCGCATTACTGTTTATTTCAGGTTTCGCGGCTAACCAGGCGCTTATCGCTGCACTGACTGAAAAATCAGACCGCATTGTTGCCGATAAACTTAGCCATGCTTCACTTCTGGAAGCCGCAATGCACAGTCCAGCGCAGTTACGGCGTTTTGCCCATAACAATATCGCATCGTTGAAAACGCTGTTGGCCTCGCATACTGATGGTCAACAACTGGTTATTACCGAAGGTATTTTCAGTATGGACGGAGATGCCGCTCCGTTGGCTGAAATCGCGCAAGCTACCCGGGAAGCACGGGGTTTGTTGATGGTTGACGATGCCCATGGTATTGGCGTAATAGGTGAAGAAGGGCGTGGTAGCTGCTATCAGCAACACGTCAAACCAGACTTGCTGGTCGTAACGTTCGGCAAGGCATTTGGTGCGAGTGGGGCCGCAGTTCTGTGTAGTGAATCTATGGCTGATTATCTGCTGCAATCCGCCCGGCATCTTATTTACAGCACCTCTATGCCACCTGCACAGGCGTGTGCGTTATCGGCAGCGTTGAATGTTATCCGCCGTGAGGATTCCCGGCGTGCTCAATTACACGCCAATATTGCCCATTTTCGCGCGGGAGCCGCACAACTACCGCTGCAATTAATGGCCTCACAAACTGCCATCCAGCCGTTGATCGTGGGGGAAAATCAGCCTGCGGTGAACCTTGCCGCTACTTTACGTGAACGCGGATTCTGGCTAACAGCGATTCGTCCACCAACGGTGCCACCAGGTACGGCGCGGTTGCGTGTGACGCTTACTGCAAGCCACACCAGCGAAGATATCAACAAGCTTTTGGAGGCGCTGTATGACGCGACTCGTTGATAAAGCGGCTATTGCCGCAGCATTTGGCCGTGCGGCAAGCACCTACGACAGCCACGCCGAATTGCAACGCACCAGCGGGGACTTGCTGGTGGGAATGCTTGAAGGCCGTCAAATCAGCAACGTGTTGGATGCTGGATGCGGTACGGGTTGGTATAGCCGCGCATGGCGTGAAAAAGGCTGCCATGTTACGGCCCTGGATCTCTCACCCGCGATGCTGAACCACGCTGCACTTCAAGGTTCAGCTGATAACTATCTCGAAGGCGATATTGAAGCCATCAAACTTGCCGACCAGCAGGTGGATCTCGCATGGAGTAATCTCGCGGTGCAGTGGTGCAGCGATTTACGCAGTGGCTTAAGTGAGCTTTATCGTGTCACTCGCTCTGGCGGTTGCCTGGCATTTACTACGCTTGCTGCAGATTCACTTTGCGAACTGCATACCGCCTGGCAGGTGGTGGATGAAAGGTCTCATGCCAACCGATTTATGACGTTTGAGCAGATTCAGGGCGCGTGCGAAGGGTGGCGCTACACTCTAAAAATTCATGAAATCAGCCAGTCTTACGATAGCGTATTAAGTGCCATGCAATCGCTAAAAGGCATTGGTGCGACACATCTTCATGATGGGCGTAAAGCATCGCTGATGACCCGCCAACAATTACAAAAATTAAGTCTCGCCTGGCCACAGAAACAGGGGCAATTCCCTCTGACCTGGCAACTCGTTTGTGGAGTGATTGAACGTGATTAAAAAATGGTTTGTAACCGGAACGGATACGGAAGTGGGTAAAACCATTGCCAGCTGTGCTTTGCTTCAGGCCGCAGGAGATGCGGGTTACCGTACTGCAGGATATAAGCCGGTGGCCTCTGGTAGTGAAATGACTGCTCAGGGTATTCGTAACGGTGATGCGCTTGCCTTACAGCGCTACAGTAACGTCAAATTAAGCTATGCACAGGTTAACCCGTTTGCGTTTTTAGAGCCTACATCGCCGCATATCGTTAGTGCGGAAGCACTGCAGCCTATCGAGTTTTCGCAGATGTCAGCAGGCCTTGAAGCACTTACTTCACGGGCCGACTGGTTACAGGTTGAAGGGGCGGGGGGCTGGTTTACACCACTGTCAGCAACAACCACTTTTGCAGACTGGGCAATACAAGAGCAGTTGCCTGTAATTTTGGTCGTAGGGGTAAAACTCGGCTGTATCAACCATGCCATGCTAACTGCGCATGCAGTGCAACATGCGGGTCTGCGCCTTGCGGGCTGGATTGCTAATGACGTTCAACCTACCGGCAAGCGCCATGCTGAGTATCTCGCAACGTTACGTGATGTTTTAAAAGCCCCCATGTTAGGTGAGATCCCATTCTATCCGCATATCGACGATGAAACTTCGCTCGGCCGTCACCTGGATATCTCCCTTCTTTCGCAGTAATTCGCAAATCCACTGCTCATTGTTGCAACGCCCGATAAATCTTGCGGGCGCTCTTCGATATACCGCTAATTTTCAAATCTTCTCCTTGAAGAAAAATACCTCGCAGGTAAATTGTTTCTCAATTTCAAGTTGTCACATGACAACTTATTTGCGAGTATGGACAGGAGGTTTTATGAAGCGGCGTATACACCCCAATAAGGACATTGAAGCAGCATTAAGTTATGCCGAATGTCAGGGCTGGCAAGTGCGGCCGGGTGGGGCACATTGTTGGGGGAAAATGTATTGTCCGTGGAACGACAAAGCCTGCCGCTGCGGTGAGTTTTGCATTAGCTGCATCTGGAGCACCCCGCGCAGTGCTTATAACCATGCAAGGCAGATACGTCGTGTCGTCGATAACTGTAGCCAGCAAGGCTCGCCACCTGCCATCAGACATTAATTTTCAAGGAGCAGAATATGTCAGAATTTAGCTTCACGTTGATTTTCACCCTGCCAGAAAATGGCCAGAATCCGGAGCAATGGGTTGAAGCTTTGGGTGCGCAAGGTTGCGATGACGCGCTGGTGGGTGTGGGTGTCACAGGGCGAATTGCACTGAATTTCATCCGCGAAGCATCGGATGCAAAACTAGCCGTTGTTTCAGCGATTCAGGATGTAAAACGCATTATTCCAGGTACTGCGTTGGTTGAAGTGATGCCAGATCTGGTCGGGCTAACAGATATTGCTGAGCTGCTTGGGTTTTCCCGGCAGTATATTCGCAAAGTAATGGTAAGCCGCGAGGCTTTTCCGCAACCAATACACGACGGTAAAACCGCTATCTGGCATTTGGAACCGGTGCTGCGTTGGATGCGCGAAGCAGGTGTTTCAAAAGTACCTTTACCACTGGTGGAATTATCTGCTGTAACCCGGCAATGCAACTTACAACGGGAGCTCGCCAGTCTCGATAGAAATATGCAGAAGCAACTTGGTAAGTTGTGACGGCAGAACCTGAGAGGCTGTTCATGCCGTCGTTTGACGCACCATCATGGATCTATCCAACTGGATATCAGCTTATCATCCAGAAGCGCAACATTTCCCTGAGCAACATTACGGCCCCGGTGTAGCAAGCAGAAACGGTCCGCTACGCGGCGAATGAACGATAAGCGTTGCTCTACCAGCAATATAGTCAGGCCAAAATCACGGCTCAGACGGCGGATAATATTGCCCAGCTCATTGATAAAACGTTGTCCGCTGCCAAAAGTGGGTTCATCAAGAATCAACAGTTTTGGTTCTGTCACCAGCGCTCTTGCCAATGCCAGTTGCTGCTGAAGATCATTTGATAGCTCACCACCGCGCATGTGCCTTAAGCTGTACAGTTCAGGGAACAGTTCATAGATCATGCCTGGAATGCTACGGGAACTCACGCGGGCAGCCAATAGCGCGATTTGCAGGTTTTCCTCAACGCTTAGTTGGGAGAATATTCGCCGGTCCTGCGCGACATAACTCATTCCCAGAGCGACTCGGCCTTCTAGAGGTTGGGTGAGAAGATCCTGTGGTGGATGGCCTGCTTCAAGCCAGGTCATACTGCCACTTTGTACTGGCAAGTAACCCGTAATACAGTTTACCAGCGTTGTTTTCCCCATCCCTGGTGCGCCAAGAACACAGGTGCACTCTCCAGGCACCAGCTCAAGATCCAGATTCCACAGGATATGGCTTTCACCATAAAACTGATTAACAGCACGCAGGCTCAACATCGATATTTTCCTTCTGGCAGGGTTAACGACCCAGGCTGCTTGTGCAACACGAAGCAAGAGTTACAAACTTTGCAATTACCTTGCCATTAACCCGTTTAAAGACCAGAACAATGCAACTTTGAGAAAAGCCTCATGAAAATGGTTGAATAAACCTTAGGCTTCTACGACTCGAAAATCAGAATGCACTTTGTCGGTGCCTGGTCTTTGGTGTGTTTGGTGCAACATCAGACCAATGCTCCATACAAATGCGCAATTCGTGAGCAGGATCATAAGAAATGGCTGGCTTCAGGTAAGTCCAAAAAGGGTAAAAATAATGATGAAAAATATTTTTGGGCCCCGGCACAGAGAATTTATGGTTTTTTGCGGTGTGCGCTGCAAAAGGGCTGAGAGCAGTTATCCACTATTCCTGTGGATAACCATGTGCATTAGAGTTAGAAAACTTGCGGTAAGCGAGAGCGGGCGCGGGTTGCGCATGAATTGGCGCGAAACCAGACTTTCTGAAATAACTTTTTTAAATCAATTAGTTGAATAAAATCAATCGTTGCAATAAAAGTGCCACAGATGTTCCTTACGCTTTTATGACACTGCTTGACAAATGTTAAAAGGTAAAAAAATCTGGGGATAACCATTTTGGTCAGCTGAAATATCTGCGAGTAGAGTATTTTACCGGCAAACCAGACGGTAAAGGGGGTAAGTATCATAAACGCGGTAGTGAGTAACTGGTTTTTCATCCAGTATTATTTTCTGGCAAAATTTTCTGTGCCGAGTAAAATTACCCTCCGGCCCGCTCGTTTCTTCATCAGGTAGCCTCTTCATGAGTAAAGCGTTCAAATTAAATTCAGCTTTTAAACCTTCTGGCGATCAGCCAGAGGCCATTCGTCGCCTTAAAGAAGGTCTGGAGGACGGGCTTGCCCATCAGACTTTATTGGGAGTGACGGGCTCTGGTAAAACCTTTACCGTGGCAAATGTGATTGCTGATTTACAACGCCCCACTATGGTGCTGGCTCCTAACAAAACGCTGGCCGCGCAGTTGTATGGTGAGATGAAAGAGTTCTTTCCGGATAACGCGGTGGAGTTCTTCGTCTCTTATTACGACTACTACCAGCCAGAAGCCTACGTCCCAAGTTCCGATACATTTATCGAGAAAGACTCTTCGGTTAACGAGCACATCGAGCAGATGCGTCTGTCGGCGACCAAAGCATTGCTTGAAAGACGTGATGTGATTGTGGTGGCGTCTGTGTCGGCAATTTACGGTCTGGGCGACCCGGATTTATATCTGAAGATGATGCTTCACCTGACCAAAGGGATGATCATCGATCAGCGCTCAATTATTCGCCGCCTGACTGAGCTGCAATATACCCGCAACGACCAGGCATTCCAGCGTGGTACTTTCCGCGTGCGCGGCGAAGTGGTTGATATCTTCCCGGCCGAGTCGGACGACCTCGCATTACGCGTTGAGCTGTTCGATGAAGAAGTCGAACGTCTATCGCTGTTTGACCCGCTGACCGGGCAAATTGACCAGGCTATCCAGCGTTTCACTGTCTACCCAAAATCGCACTACGTCACACCGCGTGAACGTATTCTGCAAGCCATGGAAGAGATCAAAGTTGAGCTGGCAGACCGCCGCAAAGTTCTCTTGGCAAACAATAAACTGCTTGAAGAGCAGCGCCTGACGCAACGCACTCAGTTCGACTTAGAGATGATGAATGAATTGGGTTACTGCTCAGGGGTAGAAAACTACTCGCGATTCCTCTCTGGGCGCGGTCCTGGCGAGCCACCTCCTACGCTTTTCGATTACTTGCCAGCAGATGGTTTGTTAATTGTTGACGAGTCCCACGTGACAATTCCGCAAATCGGCGGCATGTACAAAGGTGACCGTTCACGCAAAGAAACACTCGTGGAGTATGGCTTCCGTTTGCCATCTGCACTTGATAACCGCCCGCTGAGATTTGAAGAGTTTGAAGCGCTGGCACCGCAAACCATTTATGTTTCGGCAACGCCTAGCAACTATGAGTTAGAAAAGTCTGGCGGCGATGTTGTCGACCAGGTTGTCAGGCCAACAGGTTTGCTGGACCCAATTATCGAAGTTCGCCCGGTTGGCACTCAGGTTGACGACCTGCTTTCTGAAATTCGCAAGCGCGTGGAAGTTAACGAACGCGTGCTGGTCACCACACTGACCAAGCGTATGGCAGAAGATCTAACCGAATACCTCGAAGAGCATGGCGAAAAGGTACGTTATCTGCACTCAGATATCGACACCGTCGAGCGTATGGAAATCATCCGTGATTTGCGCCTTGGCGAGTTCGACGTGCTGGTGGGCATCAACTTGCTGCGTGAGGGGTTGGATATGCCTGAAGTGTCGCTGGTCGCGATTCTGGATGCCGATAAAGAGGGCTTCCTGCGTTCTGAGCGTTCGTTGATTCAGACCATTGGCCGTGCGGCACGTAACATCAACGGTAAAGCGATTCTGTACGGCGACAAGATCACAGCATCAATGGCTAAGGCTATCGGTGAAACTGAACGTCGCCGTGAAAAACAGCAGCGTTACAACGAAGAAAACGGTATTACGCCGCAAGGGCTGAACAAAAAAGTCGTGGATATCCTTCAGCTTGGTGAAGGCATGGCGAAAACCAAAGGCCGAATGAAGAGTAAAGCCCGCAGCGTGATTGAAGATGATGAAATCATCCTGACGCCAAAAGCTTTGCAGCAGAAAATTCACCAGTTGGAAGGGAAGATGCTGGAGCATGCGCAAAACCTGGAATTTGAAGAGGCCGCGCAGATCCGTGACCAGCTTCATCAGCTTCGGCAGTTGTTTATCGCAACGTCGTAATAATAACGCCTTCGTGAAGAAGGCGTTGTCTTATCCGAGTTGTTGAATCGCTTTTTCCAATGCCTGGCGTAGTAGATGCCGGTCGTGGCGATAACGAATATCAACTGCTTCCAGTGGCTCCTGAATGACTACACGGTCGGTAATTTCAGAAACGTCGGTCTGCGGGCCAACCACCACCGCATCAACAATACGTTTCCCGATGCGCTGTTCCATGATGTCCAGTGTCTGCCCAAGCGACAGGCTGGCGGCGGCGGTACTTAATTCTTTACCCAGATTGCCGATAAACACTACTGGAGCTGGAGTCCTGCGCAATGCTTGATCCATATCTTCCAGCAAAAGTATCGGCATTAAGCTTGTGTAAAAACTACCGGGCCCAATCAGAATAAGGTCTGCTTCAGAGATAGCCTGAACAGCTTCGCGGGTAGCATGCGCTTTTGGGTACAGCGATAGCTCCTGGGGCGGTGAAGAAAGCTGGTCAATATTTACTTCACCGTAAATAAAATGGCCATCTGCGTCTGTTGCCATCAAATCCACGGGGTGTTCAGACATCGGGATTAGAAATGCATCCACTTTTAGCAGGTTACGAATTAAATTGATGGCTTCTAAAGGCCTCACGCTCAGGTGATCCAATGCCTTTAACATCAAGTTTCCGAGGTTATGCCCGGAAAGTTCGCCATTACCGCCAAAACGGTACTCAAACATAGCAGAAGCAACGCTTTGTTCAGTAATTAACTGATTTAAACAGTTGCGCATATCGCCCCAGGCAATGCCTCCCTCAGAGCGCCTGATACGACCTGTCGAACCACCATTATCGGTTGTGGTAACAATGCCGGTTAAGCGTGAACCAAGAGAGGATAGGGATGACATAACCCTGCCCAGACCGTGCCCACCGCCAAGGGCGACCACCCGGTCTAAATCCGCAAACGTACGATTGCGCATAACTATTCCTTATGACGAACTATCGAAATAAGGTAGCGCAAAAGAGTACAGAATACGATTCAGGCTCAAGGGTTAATGATGTATATCAAAGCAAAAGTTCACTTTTCGCGTAGTCTGTGGCGAAATTGAACGATTAGTTCGTTATGTATATATTTATATAGCGAAAGCTGTTATGGCAGTTAACGCCGTCACGCGCTACTATCGCTTATCGCTCTAAAACACACTAAGCCTCTGGACCTAAGTCGAAAGATACGGTGCTTTGGCCGTGACCTTGAGTCACCAGGGTGCAGAAAGAAATGACTGCATCTCCCGTATTTGGAAGGTGTACATGGCTACTCAACTTACCGATGCATTCGCTCGTAAGTTTTTTTACCTGCGTCTGTCTATTACCGACGTTTGCAATTTCCGTTGCAACTATTGCCTGCCGGATGGCTACAAGCCTCATGGCGTGGCAAACAAAAGTTTCCTCAACGTCGATGAAATTCGCCGTGTAACGCGCGCTTTTGCCGCCCTGGGTACTGAAAAAGTACGCCTGACAGGTGGTGAACCCTCTTTGCGTAAAGACTTCACTGACATTATCGCCGCTGTGCGTGAAAACCCTGGTATTCGCCAGATTGCCGTGACAACTAACGGCTATCGCCTTGCACGTGATATCCAGCAGTGGCGCGATGCAGGGCTCACCGCAGTGAATGTCAGTGTCGATAGCCTCGATGCTCGCCAATTCCATGCTATTACCGGGCAGGATAAATTCCGCCAGGTGATGGATGGCATTGATGCCGCGTTTGCCGCAGGTTTTGAACGTGTAAAAGTGAACACAGTGCTGATGCGCGACGTAAACCACCACGAACTCGATACCTTCCTTGCGTGGATCAAACCCCGTCCAATCCAGCTACGCTTTATCGAGCTGATGGAAACCGGCGACGGCGGCGATTTGTTCCGCAAACACCACATTTCTGGCAAAACCATTCGCGACCAACTTCTGGCTCGCGGCTGGGTTCACCAGCTTCGCAGCCGCAGCGACGGCCCGGCGCAGGTCTTTTGCCACCCGGATTATCAAGGCGAAATTGGCCTGATCATGCCGTATGAAAAAGATTTCTGTGCCAGCTGCAACCGCCTGCGCGTGTCGTCTGTCGGCAACCTGCATCTGTGTTTGTTTGGTGAACAGGGCATTTCCCTGCGTGACCTGTTAGCTGATGACGGGCAAATCGACGAGCTTGAGGCGCGCATTGCTGAAGCCTTAACGCACAAAAAACAGACCCATTTCCTGCATGACGGTGATACCGGTATCACTCAAAACCTGTCTTATATCGGCGGCTAAAACCCGCTGGACCCCAATAATTTTGGGTATAAAAAGGAAGATAACAATGAGCCAGATAAGTAGCGAATTTGTCCCGGTAAATATTGCCATTCTGACCGTCTCAAGCCGCCGTGGCGAAGAAGACGACACCTCCGGCCATTATCTGCGTGAAGCGGCAACTGACGCGGGCCACCACATTGTTGCCAAAGCGATTGTGAAAGAGAACCGCTACGCGATCCGCGCCCAGGTTTCCCAATGGATTGCCGATGAAGACGTGCAGGTGGTGTTGATTAACGGTGGCACTGGTTTTACCGATGGTGACCAGGCTCCAGAAGCGTTACTGCCGCTGTTTGACCGCGAAATCGAAGGTTTTGGTGAAGTGTTTCGCATGCTCTCTTTTGAAGAAATCGGCACATCAACGCTGCAATCGCGCGCGCTGGCAGGTATCGCGAACCGTACGCTGATCTTTGCTATGCCAGGTTCAACCAAAGCATGTCATACCGCGTGGGAAAATATCATTCAGCCACAGCTGGATGCCCGCGTGCGCCCTTGTAATTTCCACCCACATCTCAAGAAATAAACTATGTCGCAACTGACTCATATTAATGCGCAAGGCGAAGCGCACATGGTTGATGTTTCCGCCAAGGCAGAAACCGTGCGCGAGGCGCGTGCGGAAGCGTTTATCACCATGGAAGCTGCAACGCTCGCCATGATTATTGAAGGCAGTCACCACAAAGGTGATGTATTTGCCACGGCGCGTATTGCCGGGATTCAGGCTGCGAAGCGCACCTGGGATTTGATTCCGCTCTGCCACCCGCTAATGCTTAGCAAAGTCGAAGTCAATTTAGCCGCTGAGCCTGAACATAACCGCGTGCGTATTGAATCTGTATGCCGTTTGACGGGCAAAACGGGTGTTGAAATGGAAGCACTGACCGCAGCATCTGTCGCCGCGTTAACCATCTACGATATGTGCAAAGCAGCGCAAAAAGACATGGTGATTGGCCCGGTGCGTTTGCTGGCAAAAAGTGGCGGTAAGTCTGGCGACTTTAAGGTTGAGAGCAATGATTAAAGTTCTGTTTTTTGCCCAGGTGCGTGAATTGGTCGATTGTGACCAACTGCAACTAGACGCCACTTTTAGCGATGTTGAACAGCTGCGAGAGAACCTTGCAGCCAAAAGCGATCGTTGGGCGCTGGCATTAGAGTCCGGGAAATTACTGGCTGCCGTGAACCAGACGCTGGTGAGTTTCGACCATCCACTTACCGACGGTGATGAAGTTGCTTTCTTCCCACCGGTTACCGGAGGCTGAAATGGAGAACACCCGAATCCGCGTAAGCCATGAAAACTTCAACGTGGGTGATGAGTACCAGTGGCTCGCGCAGTGCGATGAAGACGGTGCGGTGGTGACCTTTACTGGCAAAGTGCGTAATCACAATCTTGGCGATAGCGTCAGCGCTTTAACGCTCGAACACTATCCCGGCATGACCGAAAAAGCGCTGGCGGAAATTATCGAAGAAGCGCGTAATCGCTGGCCGCTCCAACGTGTCAGTGTGATTCACCGTATTGGTGAGCTATGGCCGGGTGATGAAATCGTTTTTGTCGGGGTCACCGGCGCGCACCGTAGTTCGGCATTCGAGTCTGCGCAATTCATTATGGATTATCTGAAAACGCGTGCGCCGTTCTGGAAGCGCGAAGCCACTGCTGAAGGCGACCGTTGGGTCGAATCACGCGAAAGTGATAAGCAGGCGGCCAAACGCTGGTAACAGGCACCTTCGCGCAGTTGTGTTAATCTTAAAGTACAGGCTATCAAGCCTGAAATTCGGTCAACGTAATTCACTTAAGGAAGCATCATGGATCGATTCCCACGTTCCAATGACACCATCGTGCAGCAGGCCCGTACCGGCTTGCAGGCATATATGGCACAAGTTTATGGCTGGATGACCTGCGGCCTGTTACTGACGGCATTTGTCGCCTGGTATGCTGCGAATACGCCAGCAGTAATGGAATTCGTTTTTTCCAGTAAAATCACTTTCTTCGGGCTTATCATCGTTCAGTTGGGTTTAGTATTTGTGCTCTCGGGCATGGTGCATAAGCTCAGCGCAGGTATGGCAACCAGCTTGTTTATGCTCTATTCGGCATTAACGGGTCTGACGCTTTCCAGCATTTTTATCGTCTACACCTACTCGTCTATCGCCAGCACCTTCGTCGTTGCAGGCGGCATGTTCGGGGCCATGAGCCTGTACGGTTACACCACCAAGCGTGATCTCAGCGGATTTGGAAATATGCTGTTTATGGCGCTGATCGGTATTGTGTTGGCTTCACTGGTGAACATGTGGCTGAAAAGCACGGCGCTGATGTGGGCTGTAACATATATCGGCGTGATTGTGTTTGTGGGTCTGACGGCTTATGACACCCAGAAGCTGAAAAACATCGGTGAGCAAATTGATACCCGTGATACGCAAACTATGCGCAAATATTCAATTCTTGGCGCATTGACCCTGTATCTCGACTTCATCAACTTGTTCTTGATGTTGTTGCGTATTTTCGGCAACCGCCGTTAATTTCGATGATTATGTAGGGTGGATTAGCGTAAGCGACATCCACCCTAATTCTTACGAACTCTCCTGAATATTCTTCTCGTTCTTCACGCGCATCTTCTTCGCCCGACTCTCAAGCCCTAAATAGCAAACAATCGCCAGCAGCAGAGGAGCGATAAAATAGAGCATTCGATAGGCGATCAGGGCGGCAATAATAGTGCCGTTGCTAACATGCTCTCCTGCCAATAGCGCGATAAACACCGCCTCTAGCACGCCAATCCCGGCAGGAATATGCACAATCACCCCGGCAATACTGCTGACCAAAAGCACGCCTAACACAAAGAAGTAATTCACATCCTGACCCAGCAACAGCCAGATAATCGCGCCCATAACCATCCAGTTGGCGCCTGAAATTGCCAATTGCAACAAAGCAAACTTAAACGATGGCAGCACCAGACGCTGGCCTTTTATCGTCATATGGCGATGTTTAGCAAAGGCGCAGAACCACAAATACACCGCGATAATCGCCAGCAGAACGGCACCTAAAATTCGCAGTGTCGTCTCATCGATGTACCAGTGCTCCGGTAGTTGCACCACGCCGACGGTAAAAATCATGCCGGCCAGCAGAATATAGCCGAGCCAGTTAGTCGAAATACTTAACGAAAAAATACGCGTAATAGTGGCACTGGGCAGGCCAAGCCGTGAATAGAGCCGGTAGCGCATGCCAATTCCGCCAACCCAGGTACTCAGCGTTAAGTTAAAGGCATAACAGATAAACGACACTAACATCACCTGGCGCTTTGCCAGTTTGTGCCCGCAATACGACCGCGCCAGTAAATCGTAACAGCCGTAGATCAGGTAGCTCAAAATGACCAGACCGACTGCGCTAAACAGTGCCAGGCGGTTATAGTTACGAATAACCTTCCAGACCTCCTCCCAGTCAACCTTCGTTGCATACACCGTCAGCAGCACGATAACGGCGATGAAAAACAGCCAGGTGAGTATCTTCTTCGCTTTGCGCCATTTTGGATGCGAGTGCGACATCAGTATTTCACCCCTGGATTATCTGTCTCAACCCGATCCTGCGTTTCCATATGTGGCTGCGCGGGTGGCATCACTTGCGCAAGTTTTGGCGTATGCGCAGGTAACCAGCCGACCATCGCCGGGAAGTGGCGCAAGAAGTGGAATGCCAGCACGCTCTTACCCAAATTCCACCAGGTGCGTTTTGGCAGCATCGATTCGACAACCGGGTGGCAATCTTTGGCAATCAACCCGGTTAGATTGCCACGCAGCGTGTCATTGAATGTGCGGTCGTGAATAATCAAATTCGCTTCAAGATTTAGCGACAAACTCAACGGGTCAAGATTGCTGGAGCCGACCGTTGCCCAATGGTCATCCATGATAGCGACTTTGCCGTGTAGTGGGCGGCGGTGATATTCATAGATTTTCACTCCGGAACGCACTAAGTAGTTGTACAGCAGGCGCGCACCGACTTTGACAATCGGCATGTCAGGCTCGCCTTGCACAATCAATTTCACCGATACGCCACGGCGAGATGCAGTACGCATTGCATGGAGCAGCCGGTAGCCGGGGAAGAAATAGGCGTTGGCAATAATCACTTCACGCTTCGCTTTGCTGAGCATTTTCAGGTAATAACGCTCGATATCATCGCGGTGCTGGTTGTTATCTCGCCAGACAAACAATGCTTGTGCTTCACCGGGCGTCAGGTTTTCTTGCGCTGGGTTACGGCGGCGTCGCCACCAGTGGCGTTTATCGTCGTGACCGGGCAGGTTAGAAATCACGTACTGGTAAATATCATCCACCACCGGCCCTTCAACTTTGACCGAGTAATCTTGTTTAGCCTCCGGGCCGTAATCACTCATCTGTTCAGCGGAATAGTTAATACCGCCGACAAACGCCACCGTGCCGTCGACCACCACAATTTTGCGATGCATACGGCGGAACAGATTGGTCCGCATGCCAAACACTAACGGGCGCGGATCGTAATAGCGGAACATCACTCCTGCGGTAGTCAGTTGGCTGACAAAATCATCGCTTAAATCTGGCGAGCCATAGCCATCAAGCAAGACTTCGACGCTCACGCCGCGACGGGCAGCATTAAGCAAAACTTCATGTAATTGCTTTCCAACATCATCTTCAAACCAGATGAATGTCTCGAGAATCACTTTGCTGCGGGCATGTTCTATGGCTTTAAATACAGCCGGGAAAAACTGGTCACCGTTTTCGAGTAATGTAATTCGGTTCCCGTCACGCCAGTTATTTTTCATAAATGAATCTCCACGGCTAATGGCGCATGGTCGGAGAGATGCCGCCACTGCCGCAATGGCAGCGCCGTTGGTGCACTCGCGGACGCATTTTTCACATAAATTCTATCGAGGCGAAGCAGCGGAAAGCGAGCAGGGAAGGTGCGTGCCGGACGGCCGGTTGCGCGAGTAAATACCTCATCCAATCCGGTTTGCTTTAATTGCCGGTTAGCGCGTTGCTGCCAGTCGTTAAAGTCGCCAGCCACAATTACTGGCTCGCCTTCTGGCAGTTCATTAACCAGTTGGCAGAGCATATTGAGCTGAGCCTGGCGGTGAGCGTCATGCAAACCGAGATGCACACAAATGACATGTGCACGAATATTGGCACCCGGTAGGTTTATCTGGCAGTGCAACATGCCGCGTTTTTCGTGGCCTTCTACCGAGATATCGCGATTTTCATACTGGCTGATAGGGAAGCGAGATAACACGGCATTGCCGTGATGGCCTTCGGGATAAACCGCGTTGCGGCCGTAGGCAAAATCGCTCCACATTGTATCGGCGAGATATTCGTAGTGGCTGGTATCCGGCCAGTTATCAACATGCAGTGAGTGTGCTTCGTGAGCACCCATCACCTCCTGCAAACAGACAATGTCAGCAGAAACCGCACGTACTGCATCACGCAACTCAGGCAAAATGAAACGCCGGTTGAGTGCGGTGAAGCCCTTGTGTGTATTAATTGTGAGCACTTTAAAAGATAGGTGCTGAGCCTTATTACTCATGCTTCTCCCGGCATTGTTAACATCCTGATGAAAATAAAGTGTAGTCTCTGTCACAAATAGGTGCCGGGTTACGGAATTTTCCGCATACTGCGGTACTCTGAATGACAGGAAATAGCGGCCAGGAGAGAAATAATGAAATGGCAACAACGTGTACAAGTGACAACAGGCCTAAGCTGCTGGCAGATAATGCTGCATCTTTCTGTGCTTTGTTTACTGCTCGTTGGCTGGAAAACTGCCTCCCTCATACCGGTCGGGATTGGCTTATGTTTGCTGTATGCAGCAACAGTAATTTTAATGTTCGCCCTCCAGCGTGTACGCACCGGGCGGTTACGTGACATTGGTGATTTTCTTGAAGAGCTGACTACCACCTGGTATTTCGGCAATGCGATGATCGTGCTGTGGCTGTTGTCACGCGTGGTCGAAAACAAATTCCTGCTGGCAGGCGCAGGCCTGGCAATGATTGCCGGACCGATTATTTATTCGCTGCTGGTTAAAGATAAGGCATCAGGCGATTTTGCGCCGAAACATCCAATACGCCGCTGAACCCGTTGTGGCTGCTATCACCAATAGTGGCCACACACTTCCCCACACAATGTCAAAACTCGCGTTCTTCAAATAAATCTGCTTAGTGATATCGGTGAAATGCCGTATCGGATTTACCCATGTCAGATTCTGCAACCACACTGGCATATTCTCGACAGGCGACACGTAACCCGACAGCAAAATCGCTGGCATCATAAAGACAAATACCCCGATAAACGCTTGTTGTTGTGTTGAACATAGCGATGAGATCAGCAACCCAAACCCCACCAGCGACAAACCGTATATCAGCATCGTGAAGTAAAACAAAAGCAGCGAGCCGGAAAATGGAATGTGATAACCCCATATCCCAACACCCAGAACGATGGTTGCCTGGCCAATCGCCACAATTTGCGCAGGCACTGCCTTGCCAACAAATATCTGCCAGGTCGCCAGTGGGGAAACCAGCAGTTGGTCGAGCGTGCCTTGTTCACGTTCGCGAGCCACGGAAAGCGAGGTAACAATCATCACGCCGATGGTGGTGATCATCGCAATCAGCGAAGGCACCACGAACCATTTGTAATCCAGATTTGGGTTGTACCAGTTGCGAACCACCAGTTCGCTGTTATTCGGTTTTGGCTGCCCGGAGACCAGTTCCTGTTGGTAATTCTTGACGATCTGTTGCAGGTAATTTGCCGCAATCTGTGCGCTATTGGAGTTACGCCCATCGAGAATAATTTGCAGTTTTGCCGGTTGCTGGCTGGCAATATCGCGTGAAAACTCTGCCGGGAAGCGAATCAGCAGCAAGGCTTTTTGGTTGTCGATAGTCGACTGGATCTCCTGCGGGCTTTTTAGCAACAGCACATGGCTAAACGCTTTAGCGCGCGCAAAACGCTGAGTCAATTCAACCGAGTGGCTGCCGTTGTCTTCGTTATAAATGGCGATGGTCGCATTAGTCACTTCGAGCGTTGCGGCGAACGGAAACAGCACCACCTGCAATACCACAGGCAAAATCAAGATCGCCCGCGTTTGCGGTTCGCGCAGTAGGGATTGCAGCTCTTTACGTATTAATGTCCATAACCGATAAATCATCGCTTTCCCCTAATCAAGACGGCGCTTGGTTTTAAGTGCCGTCAGGCCGATAAACATCACCGCCGAGGCAATCAAAAACAGTGTGTTGATAATCAAAACGGTCGAAATATTCCCCGCCAAAAACAGGCTTTGCAGCGTACTGACAAAATAACGGGCAGGGATCACGTAAGTCACTGCGCGGATGATGGCTGGCATGCTGTCAATCTGGAAGATAAAGCCCGACAGCATAATCGACGGTAGAAACGCGGCGTTTAACGCCACCTGGGCTGCATTAAACTGGTTGCGGGTGATCGTCGAAATTAACAGCCCCATGCCAAGCGTGCTGAGTAAAAACAGGCTGGTGATAAAGAACAGAATGAGCAACGAACCCCGGTACGGCACGCCAAGAATAAACACCGACACCAACATGCATAGCAGCATCGCCAGCATACCCAGTACGTAATAAGGCAGCAGTTTGCACAGCAGCAACTCGGTGCGCGTCACCTGAGTTGAGAGCAACGCTTCCATAGTGCCGCGTTCCCATTCGCGCGCCACCACCAGCGAGGTCAGGATCGCGCCAATCACCGTCATGATGATGGTAATGGCTCCAGGAATAATAAAATGTTGGCTAATGGCTGCCGGGTTAAACCAATAACGTAGTTGCACATCAATTAACGGCTCAAACTTCTCGCCCCGATCTTCCGCTCGCTGTTGCTGCCAGATTTGCCAGATACCCTCCATGTAACCCTGCACAAAGTTGGCGGTGTTCGGCTCGCTACCGTCGGTAATCACCTGCACCGGGGCGGTGGCTCCGGCTCGCGCCATGTTCTGCGCAAAATCAGTAGGGATAACCACCAGCCCGCGAATTTTTCCTGCCTGCATCAGTTGAATCAGATGCTGGCGGTTATCGCTGATGGTGGGGGCGATATAGGGTGAGGCCGTAATGGTATGGGCGAAATCCAGTGCCTCCTCGCTTTGCTGCTCCAGCAAAACCCCGACGCGCAGGCGGCTGGAGTCGAGATTGATGCCGTAGCCAAAAATAAACAGCAACAACAGTGGGATAACCACCGCAATCAGCCAACTGCTTGGGTCGCGCACGATCTGGCGTGTTTCTTTCACGCACAGAGCGCGTACGCGCCGCCAGGAAACGGCTTGATTATGCTCGCGCATTTTCGTGCTCCTTATCCCACTGATGGATAAGCGTAATAAATGCCTGCTCCATCGTTGGGTCAGTTTGCTCGTCGTCGGCTGCTTGTTCTTTCAGGTCATCCGGTGTGCCGCTGGCTATCAACTTACCGCGATACACAAGGCCAATGCGGTCACAGTATTCGGCTTCATCCATAAAGTGCGTGGTCACCATAACGGTCACGCCTTTTTCCACCATGCTATTGATATGCAGCCAGAACTCACGGCGGGTGATCGGGTCAACGCCCGAGGTAGGTTCATCAAGAAACAAAATATCTGGCTCATGCATCAGCGAACAGGCCAGCGCCAGGCGCTGCTTAAAGCCCAGGGGTAGCGCATCTGTTGAGCTGTTCATGATGGGTTTTAGGCTGAACGCTTCACTCATTCGGTTAATTTTTTCCTCCTGAGCTTTGCCGCGCAGACCATACACACCGGAGAAAAATCGCAGGTTTTGTTCCACGGTAAGGTTGCCGTATAACGAAAATTTCTGTGCCATATAGCCAAGATGCTGGCGAGCTTTTCCAGAGCTGGTTTTCAAGTCCATATCCAGCACCAGCGCTTTGCCAGACGTTGGCACCAGCAGGCCGCACATCATTTTAAAAGTGGTGGATTTCCCGGCACCGTTTGGCCCTAACAGACCAAAAATTTCCCCGCGCTGAACGGTAAAGTCAACGTTATCAGTGGCAGCAAAATCACCGAATTTTTTGGTGAGCGATTCGGCTTTGATAACAGTTTCCCCCGGTTTCCCTTCCACGGTATGCAGAATTTTCCCCAGCGGAGATTCCTGGGTTGCCGCACCGCCTAGCAGGTCGATAAACGCATCTTCAAAGCGTGGCTCGGTTTGTGAAATATTTTCTGGTGGCACATTCAGCGCCTGGGTGAGTTCTTCAACGGAGGCGTCTTTGGAGAGTATCAGGCGCACCGAACGGCCCTGAATCACGCCATCGCTGACCTGTGGTAATTTCAGCGCACGTTGCAGTAACTTGCGGTTGTTCTCGTCACTATGAGTGACCAGAAGCGAGCGCCCAGCCATTTGCTGCGTCAGTTCTTTAGGGGCACCGTGATACAACAGCTCGCCTTCGTTCATCAGTAGCACGTCGCGGCACTGTTCTGCTTCGTCGAGGTATGATGTACTCCATAGAATCAGCATGCCGTCGCCTGCCAGTTCATGCACCATTTGCCACAATTCGCGGCGAGAAATCGGGTCGACGCCAACGCCGGGTTCATCGAGCAGCAACACTTTTGGCTGGCCGACCAGCGTGCAGGCGAGGCCGAGTTTTTGTTTCATCCCGCCGGAGAGCTTCCCGGCAAGGCGAGTGGTAAACGGGCCGAGCGCGGTAAATTCCAGCAGCCGCTTAAAGGTTTTTTCGCGTTCCTCCCCGGTTACACCACGTAAATCGGCGTACAGCGTCAGGTTTTCCATCACGGTTAAATCTTCATACAGGCCAAACTTTTGCGGCATGTATCCCAGAACCGCATGTAACGCACGGTCATCTTCTATAGGATCGAGCCCGATTACGCTGGCATTCCCTTCGCTTGGTTTTAACAGCCCCGCCAGCATGCGCATCAGCGTGGTTTTCCCTGCACCATCCGGGCCGACGAGACCTGTCACTGAACCGGTATGAATCTCGCACTCAAGGCGTGCCACCGCTGGTTTTTCCTGGCCTGGGAACTGCTTCATTAGCCCTTGCAGGCGAATGATACCGTCCTGGCTACTCATGCGCTTTCTCGTCATTGAATTTCACGGTGACCGGCATTCCCTGGCGCAGCGCGTCGTCGGCATCGGTTACGATAATTCGCAGGCGATAAACCAGGTCGGTGCGTAAATCAGGTGTTTCAACAGTTTTCGGAGTGAATTCAGCCGTTGGGGAGACAAAGCCAATCTTTCCGTGATAAGGCTTATCCGGGCGACCATCGGTGTAAACCAGCAGTTCAGTGCCTGGTTTTGCCTGATTCAGACTCACCTCGTTGACGTAAGCTCGCACCCAAACCGGGCGGGTGAGGGAGAGGGTTAACACGGTGCTTCCGGCGTTCAACATGGTGCCAGGTTCAACCGCGCGGGTCAGCAGCGTACCGTCAGATGGCGCGATCAGCGTGGTGTCTTGCAAGTCCAGTTGCGCCTGAGCAAGCTGCGCTTTCGCCTGTTGCAGGCTGGCTTGCGCCTGGGCAATTTCCTGCGGGCGGTTACCGGTGCGGTACTGGCTTAACTTATCGCGTGCGGCTTTCAGCGTCGCTTTCGCCTGGTCACTCGATGAACGGGCATTTTCCAGTTCGTTGGCAGAAATAACCCGGCGCGCCCATAAACCTTGCTGGCGCTGATAAAAGTTCTGTGCGTAATCAAAAGCGGCCTGTGCCTGGTTTACCTGTGCTGCGGCCTGAGCGATTTCTTCGTCACGGTAACCGGCGATGATCAAATCAAATTTTGCCTGCGCTGCTGCGACATTCGCCTGCGCTTGCAGCAATGAGTTTTGATAAGGCCCTTGATCCAACTCGCCCAGCGTTTCCCCGGCTTTGATTGCATCACCTTCGTCAACCTGCAGGGCCGCAAGTCGCCCGCCAACGCGAAAGCTCAAATTAACGGTGCGAATATCCACGTTTCCATAAAGAGTCAGGCCTTGGTCTTGCTGGCTTTTGTACCAGTACCAACCGCCAAGCCCCGCCGCGATAAGCGCCACCAGCGCCACAATAATTATTGGCATTTTACTTTTCATTGCTGGCATTTCCTCGTTCCATTGATAACCCCTGCAAAATGAAATCGATATGGCTGCGTACCACATCGCTGATTTGTTTCACGTTCTCTTTATCAAACGTCGGCCACCCAGCGCGCAGCAGAATGGTTTCGCGCCCGAGGCGAAACGCCAGAACCTGCCCGAGTAGCGCGTGAGTGTGCAAAATGGTGGCGGTATCATCAGGGCTGCGCCCGGTGTAGCGCCCAACCAGCGTGGTGAGATGGGTGTGCATCGGTGCAATCACCTGCTCGTGAATCAGTTGATAAGCCGGGGTCGGTGAGAGCTGCTCGCGGGAGATAAACTTGCTTAGATTGAGCGTTTCATCGGCGGTCAGCAGGATGATCATATGCTCGCAAGCGGTATGAATCAGTTCGCGAATCTGCGGTTTATCGGGCTGCTGCTGGCTAAGGATCGCCTCGGCGCGTTCGACATGAGGCCTGAAATTTTGCGTGATAAAGTCGGCTATCCATTGCGCAGACGCCATATACAGCTCTTCTTTTGAGCCAAAATAGTAAGTGATAGCGGCAATGTTTTGCCCGGCAAGAGCCGCGATATCGCGAGTCGTGGCGTGTAAACCGTATTCGCCAAATTGGGCAATGGCTGCGGTAATCAGCGTGTTTTTGGCCTGCTCGCCACGGGAGGTGACAGGCGTCGGTGTGGCGTTCATACCGACCTCTTAAAAAAGTTAATCAATCGATTGACTAAGAGTAGGCTCCCGATTCAGTCGTGTCCAGTTGCAAACATTTATCTTGTGGATGCGTGCAAAAATAGAATTTGTGCGCAAAGTCACAAAAGCTGCTACACTGCGCGGCTTACGGCACCGTGGTTTGTGCCCCTCTCTCGCGCCAGAATGACTGGCGTCATATGAACCCCTGGAAACTACACCGCACCTCGCGGTCAGGGCGATTCTGGAGTTCCAAATGTCTTTTGATTCTCTCGGCCTGAACGCCGATATTCTGCGTGCAGTGGAAGAGCAGGGCTATCGTGAGCCTACCCCTATTCAACGCCAGGCGATTCCGGTTGTTTTATCCGGCCGTGACCTGATGGCCAGTGCCCAAACCGGCACAGGTAAAACAGCAGGCTTTACCTTGCCGCTCTTGCAGCGCCTGGTAGACAAACAGCCTCATGCCAAAGGTCGTCGTCCGGTTCGTGCGCTCATCCTGACGCCAACTCGTGAGCTTGCCGCTCAGATTGGCGAAAACGTGAGTGACTACAGCAAGTATTTAGATATCCGTTCGCTGGTGGTTTTCGGTGGCGTGAGCATTAACCCGCAGATGATGAAACTGCGTAGCGGTGTCGATGTGCTGGTGGCAACACCTGGCCGTCTGTTAGATCTGGAACACCAGAACGCCGTGAAACTCGATCAGGTCGAAATTCTGGTGCTGGATGAAGCTGACCGCATGCTGGACATGGGCTTTATCCACGATATCCGTCGTGTGCTGGCTAAATTGCCTGCGCGTCGTCAGAACTTGCTGTTCTCCGCAACCTTCTCTGATGAGATTAAAGGCTTTGCTGAAAAGCTGCTGCACAATCCAGAAGAAGTTTCTGTTGCGCGTCGTAACACCGCATCCGAGCAAGTCACTCAGTACGTTCATTTCGTCGATAAGAAACGTAAAAGAGAACTGCTGTCACAGATGATTGGTGAAGGTAACTGGCAGCAAGTGCTGGTGTTTACCCGTACCAAACACGGTGCGAACCACCTGGCAGAACAGCTGGGTAAAGACGGTATTACCGCAGCGGCGATTCACGGTAACAAGAGCCAGGGTGCGCGTACTCGCGCATTGGCTGATTTCAAAAACGGTGGTATTCGTGTGCTGGTGGCAACAGACATCGCCGCGCGTGGTCTTGATATCGAAGAACTGCCACACGTTGTGAACTACGAACTGCCAAACGTTCCGGAAGATTACGTACACCGTATTGGCCGTACTGGCCGTGCGGCTGCGACCGGCCAGGCGCTGTCACTGGTTTGTGTTGATGAACACAAACTGCTGCGTGACATCGAACGTGTGCTTAAACGTGAAGTGCCGCGTATGGCGCTGCCAGGTTACGAAGTTGACCCATCAATTCCTGCTGAGCCGATTGTTAATGGTCGTCAACAGCAGCGTGGTGGCGGTCGTGGTAATGGCGGCGGTCAGGGCCAGGGCCAACGTCGTGGTGGCAATGGTGGCGCATCTTCTGAGCGCAGCAATGCACCGCGTCGTCCATCTCGCCCACAAGGTGATGGTGCTGCGAAACCGGCTGGTGCGAACGCTCGTCGTCGTCCGGCGCGTAAGCCTGCATCCGCATAATTAATTAGGCTTTGCCAACTCAAATAGAGGCGCTAACATAGCGCCTCTTTTTTTACCGGAAAAACGCTATGCGTGTACTGCTTGCGCCAATGGAAGGGGTTCTCGACTCGTTGGTTCGTGAACTGCTGACAGAGGTCAATGACTACGACTTGTGTATCACCGAATTCTTGCGCGTGGTCGACCAGCTTTTACCGGCAAAATCCTTCCATAAACTTTGCCCCGAACTGCATCAGGCGAGCCGTACATCATCCGGTACGTTAGTCCGAATTCAACTCCTGGGGCAACATCCGCAATGGCTGGCTGAAAACGCTGCGCGCGCGGTGGAGCTAGGTTCCTGGGGTGTTGATCTTAACTGCGGCTGCCCATCTAAACTGGTGAATGGTAGCGGCGGCGGTGCCACACTGCTCAAAGATCCCGATCTGATTTACCGCGGCGCGAAAGCGATGCGTGAAGCCGTGCCTGCGCACTTACCCGTAACCGTTAAAATTCGACTCGGTTGGGACAGTGATGCGCGGCAGTTTGAAATTGCTGATGCGGTGCAGCAGGCAGGCGCCACTGAACTTGTCGTTCACGGGCGTACCAAAGAAGACGGCTATAAAGCCGAGCGCATTAACTGGGCTGCGATTGGTGAAATCCGCAAACGGTTATCGATCCCGGTGATTGCCAACGGTGAAATCTGGGATTGGCAAAGTGCGCAGGATTGTATGGCGGCAACGGGCTGTGATGCAGTGATGATCGGCCGTGGCGCGTTGAACATCCCCAATCTCAGCCGCGTGATTAAATACAACGAGCCGCGTATGCCATGGCCGGATGTAGTGAAACTTCTGCAAAAATATAGCCAGCTCGAAAAGCAGGGCGATACCGGTATGTATCACGTTGCGCGCATCAAGCAGTGGCTGGGGTATTTGCGTAAAGAATATGTTGAAGCGACGGATGTTTTTGCTGAAATTCGCACATTGAAAACATCGAAAGATATTGCCTCATCTATTCAACGGCTTTGATTTGTATTTGAAGTATCCAGCATAATTGTGACTAGCATTGCAGACCCTGGAAAACGAAATGTTTATGGCATTGACGCTTTGGTGTCGTCACCAGAATTAATCGGCTAATAAGGTTTAAAGGCATTGCATTGTTCGGCATGGGTGTCGGCATCGACTATGCTCAGTTTTGTTAGACCTGAGCATAGTGCGGGTACTGTTGCATCACAAAAATGGTAGCAATGTCTACAGCACAATCTCTCGCTGAAGTTTCTGCAACGCGGATCGTTATTCATGATGATATTTCCGCTTAGTTGGCATTGACCTTTTGTTCCATCAATCGGGCAAAAGTGATTGCAGTGGGTATGGTTAAGCTTGCTCATGGTTAATACCTTTATTTGCAATGAATTTGCCATGCAGCAATATAATCAAGGTCATACAGCATGAAATTTCCTATAGCCTGGGAGAGTTGGTTAGCTCTTAATGATGAATATAAATTAAGGGTTTTCATAATCAATAATTCCGCATATTAAAAACGGAATTATCCCGGTGCATAAAACTAATACGTTCGGCAATGAAACCTTCTGTAATAACATTGAAATTGCGAATGACTCCATACTGCACACCCATCAACAATAATATTCTGTTACCGGTTAATATAGTTCACACCAACGCCAAAGGGTTCGGGTAAGTCATAACCTTTAACTCGCGTATTACCACCACAAATAGGTAAAAATTCAGCGGATTTATTTGTAGAGAGTGAGTTGTAAAAAAAAGTACAGGGAGAGAAATCTTACCCCAGGGATTAATACTAAACATGCTGGGTTTTTCTTTATCAATGAAAGTATTAAATAATGTTGTCATTATAATAAGGTGAAGAGAGTGATTCTGATTTATCACTATAATTATGGAGCGCATTGATATCGTAAGGATCATCAGTATGCGGGATGATCATTTCTCCCTCGTTACTTTGGGGGGCGTTAAAGTTATTAGGTTGTTCTGCCAGAATATTATTTGATGTCAGAAGAAGAATGACAAATAAAACAAAATTTTTCATAACCCCTCGTTTTATCTACCGCTTAAGCGATGGAATGCATTGAATGTGGTATGCGGAGGAAATACATTTCCTCTGCGCGTTCTACGTGCGCAACACGGTATCTGTGCGGTGGTACGGAAAAAAAGTTTTTGAAGGCGCGCGTGAGAGACTGTTGTGATTCAAACCCATAAAGATAGGCTAAATGGATAATTGACCCATCGTTTTGTTTGAGTCTGCGGGCTATCTCCGTCAGTTTACGGTTGCGGATGTATTGGCCTAATGAATAGCCAGTCTCTTTTTTAAACATCCTTTGCAAGTGCCACTTCGAATAGCCTGAACGATCTGAAACCCTTTCAATTGACATTGAAGCTTCCAGGTTCTCTTCTATCCAATCCAAAATGCAATCAATTGTCATTGCATCGTTGTTTCGTCTGGACATCACTACAACTCCAGTCAAGCTAAAAATCGGTTTTCAATTTGATTAGCTGGCTTCTAATTTGATAATGATATTATTACCACGCTAACCATTTGTCAATGTTATGAATGCTCTGACGAAAACAAAGCTTAAGATCTGATATACCGTGTTCCTACAGGGAGGCATTAAGCCGCGATCTTCGTCACGATTTTCAACACATTCATTTGAGTGATATTTCGAAGCTGATAGAGTGTCCCAGTTGGATTGTTACTGCTGCGGCAGGCAAAACCTGATTTTCTGGCTCCTGCCGGATGTCAGGTTTTTTTGTTTCTGGGGTACTGATGAAAATCGCCAAAATACTCAATAACAATGTAGTGGTGATTCTTGACGAACACGGACGTGAACAAGTGGTTATGGGGCGTGGCCTTGGCTTTCAGAAGCATATTGGCGACACCCTGGAAAACGACAAGATCGAGAAAGTGTTTGCCCTGAAAAGTGATGAGCTGGTAGCGCGTTTAGGTGAGCTGTTGAGCCAAATCCCGCTGGAAGTGATGACTACCTGCGATCGTATTATCGAGCTTTCTCGCCAGAAGTTGGGGAAGTTACAAGATAGTCTCTACATCACGTTGACCGACCACTGCCATTTTGCCATCGAGCGGCAAAAGAAGGGGGTGGCAATCCGTAACGTGCTGCTTTGGGAAATTAAGCGCCTTTACCCTAAAGAGTTTCTGCTGGGTCAGGAAGCCGTAGAGCTGATTGGAAAACGGCTTAATGTGCAGCTCGCTGAAGACGAGGCCGGGTTTATCGCGCTGCATCTGGTCACCGCGCAGTTAAACAGCGAAATGCCGGAAGTGATGCATGTTACCCGGGTGATGCAGGAGATTTTGCAAATCGTAAAGTACCAGCTACGGTTTGAGTATGATGAAGATAGTTTGAGTTATCAGCGCTTTGTTACCCATCTTAAGTTTTTCGCCCAGCGGATGCTAAGTCGTAATGTGGTGGCAGATGATGACTTAACGCTCCATGCGGCGGTGAAAGATAATTATCCCCACGCATGGCGCTGTGCTGAAAAAATTAGTCGTCATTTGGTGAGTGAATACCAGCGTGAACTGACGACGGAAGAGATTATGTTTCTCGCTATTCACATTGAGCGAGTGCGTAAAGAGAGTCTTAAAGCTTCATAAATGCGCGTCGTAAGACGTGTGATAAAAACGGATTGTTACTGCTGCGGCAGGCAAAACCTGAGCACTGGCTTCCCTTCACGGGAGGCTGGTCTCAGGTTTTTTTTTACTCAAGACACACATGCCGAAAGGTGGAAGGAAAGCATTATGGGATATCAAGAGGTTGCCAGAGACATTCTGACCCATGTTGGTGGGCGCGAGAATATAGCAAGCCTGGTGCATTGCGCTACACGGCTGCGTTTTAAGTTAAAAGACCCGAAAAAAGCCGCAGCGGAGACGCTCAAAAAAAATCCGGGCGTCATTATGGTGGTGGAAAGCGGCGGTCAATTCCAGGTGGTGATTGGTAACCACGTCCATGATGTTTACAACGCCGTTTGTGCTGAAGCGGGGATTACGGAAGATACAGCCCAACAAGAACAGGAATCAGGTGAAAAAGTCAGTCTGCTCAGCCGATTGATTGATATTGTCTCGGCAGTTTTCACCCCTTTTATTGGTGTGATGGCGGCCTCGGGTATTCTCAAAGGCTTACTGGCTATGGCGGTGGTGTTCGGCTGGCTGGCGACCGATAGCGGTACTTACAAGCTATGGTTTGCGGCAAGTGACGCACTGTTTTATTTCTTCCCGCTGGTGCTCGGTTATACGGCAGGCAAGAAATTTGGTGGAAATCCATTTATTACCATGGCTATTGGTGGAGCGTTAACCCACCCGGTGGTGATGCAGGCATTAGATGCGGGCGCTGCGACTGAATATTTCCTCGGCATACCCATTACTTTTATTAACTACAGCTCATCGGTTATCCCCATTATTTTTGCTGCATGGGTAAGTTGTTGGGTGGAAAAGCAGGGCAATAAGTTGCTGCCTTCTGCGGTGCGTAATTTCTTTACCCCACTGTTTTGCCTCGCGATTACCGTACCGTTGACTTTCCTTTTGATTGGCCCGGCGGCAACCTGGCTTAGCCAGATGCTGGCGCATGGATATCAGGCGATTTACACCTTTGCACCCTGGCTTGCAGGTGCCGTGATGGGTGCTATCTGGCAGGTGTGCGTTATCTTCGGCCTGCACTGGGGCATGGTGCCGCTGATGATTAACAATTTATCGGTATTTGGGCACGACACACTGTTGCCACTGCTGCTTCCGGCGATTATGGGGCAGGTTGGTGCCTGTCTCGGTGTCTTCCTACGAACTCGTGATACACGCTTGAAAATGCTGGCAGGGTCGGCGGTGAGTGCCGGGATCTTTGGTATCACTGAACCCGCCGTTTATGGCGTCACATTACCGAATCGTCGTCCGTTTATTTTCGGATGTATAGCAGGGGCGTTTGGTGGTGCCATCGTGGGGTTCAGCCACAGTAACGTTTATTCATTTGGCTTTGCCAATATCTTCACCATCGCGCAAATGATTCCGCCAGGCGGTATTGATGCCAGCGTGTGGGGCGCGGTAATTGGGATGGTTCTGGCTTTGGTACTGGCTTGCGCGCTGACCTATATCGCGGGATTACCTCGCAGCGAAGCCACAGAGAATGTCGCGACGAACACGAGTGAAAACGACATTCTTGCACCAATGAGCGGCACCGTTCTGGCGATGGATCAGGTCCCTGATTCCACATTCGCCAGTGGTTTGCTCGGTGAGGGGGCGGCAATCATTCCACTCACTGGCAAGGTTATCGCACCTTTCTATGGCGAAGTAGCCTCGTTATTCCAGACACGCCATGCCATTGGTTTACTTAGCAATAGCGGCATTGAAGTACTCATTCACATCGGTATTGATACAGTAAAACTGAATGGTCAGCACTTCACGACCCATGTGAAGGTGGGGGACAAAATTAAGCCAGGTGACCTGCTCATTGAATTCGACAGGCAGGCCATCCTGGATGCTGGATACGACCTGGCGACGCCGGTGATTATCAGCAATAGCGATGAATACACAGCAGTGACACGTATGACTAATAGTCATTCCATTGATTCGGGCATGCCGTTCCTGACGGTTCAACATTAAGGAGAAGTAGATGAAAGCATTTCCTGAGAAGTTTCTGTGGGGCGGCGCGATTGCCGCAAATCAGGTAGAAGGTGCGTGGCAGGAAGACGGAAAGGGGATTTCTACGTCCGACGTTCAGCCGCATGGCGTATTTGGTGATGTCGCCGAACGCAAACCAGGTGATTTTGGCATTAAAGACGTCGCCATTGATTTCTACCACCGCTATCCAGAAGATATCGCGCTGTTTGCAGAAATGGGCTTTAGCTGCCTGCGCGTCTCCATTGCCTGGACGCGTATTTTCCCGCAAGGGGACGAAACTCAGCCAAATGAAGCGGGCCTTGCCTATTACGACCGTTTGTTTGATGAATTGGCGAAACATAACATCACGCCAATGGTGACGCTGTCCCACTACGAAATGCCGTGGGGACTGGTGAAAAATTATGGCGGTTGGGGCAATCGTGAAGTCATCACATTCTTTGAGCGTTACGCCCGCACCGTGTTCACGCGATATAAAAACAAAGTGAAACTGTGGCTGACCTTTAACGAAATCAACATGTCGCTGCATGCGCCAATGACGGGTGTTGGGCTAAGTGAGAGCAGCAGCAAAGCAGAAATTTATCAGGCGATTCACCATCAGCTGGTCGCCAGTGCGTTGGCCGTGAAAGCCTGTCACGAAATCATTCCCGATGCGCGTATCGGTAACATGCTGCTTGGTGGCCTGGTTTATCCGCTGAGCTGTAAGCCAGAAGACGTGCTGGAAACCATGCAGGAAAACCGCAACTGGTTGTTCTTTGGTGATGTGCAGTGCCGGGGCGAGTACCCGGGTTATATGCTGCGTTACTTCCGCGACAACGGCATTAAGCTTGAGATCTCAGATAGCGACCGCGAAGCGCTGAAAACCACAATCGACTTTATTTCGTTCAGCTATTACATGACGGGTTGCGTCACTTCTGATGAAGCTCTGAATGAGAAGGCGCGTGGCAATATCCTCAACATGGTGCCAAACCCGCACCTGCCGAGTTCTGAGTGGGGCTGGCAGATTGACCCAGTAGGCCTGCGTATTTTGCTCAACAAGCTGTGGGATCGTTATCAGAAACCACTGTTTATTGTTGAAAACGGTCTTGGTGCTAAAGACAAGCTCGAAGCCGATGGCACAGTGCATGACGACTACCGCATTAGCTACCTCAACGACCACCTGGTGCAGGTGCGCGAAGCGATTGAAGATGGCGTGGAAGTGCTGGGCTACACCTGCTGGGGGCCAATTGACCTGGTGAGCGCATCGAAAGCTGAGTTATCTAAGCGCTACGGCTTTATCTATGTCGATCGCGACGACCAGGGCAACGGTACCCTTGAGCGCCGCCGTAAGAAAAGCTTCAACTGGTATAAAGAAGTGATTGCCAGTAATGGGGCGAGTCTGAAGTAGGCCGGATAAGCTTGCGCCATCCGACATTTGGCGGATGGCATTTTATTTTAAATAAGCTTAACCCACCAGGCGCTTAATAAAACCACGAACCCACATTAGCGCCGCGTCACTGTTATGGCGCTGATGCCATAGCAATGCCACATCAAACGGGGCCATCTCCAGCGGAACAGGGCTGCTGCGTAATCCCCATGTTTTCTGCCAACTCTCACAAAGCCCCTGCGGCACGGTCGCAAGCACAGGCATCATGCTTAATAAACCCGGTAAAGCGGAGAAATGCGGCGTGGTGTAGCTAATCTCACGTTTTAGACCCTGCCTGGCTAACAATGTGTCGATGTGGCTACTGGATGCCTCACGGTAGCTCACCAGGACATGTTGCTGCGCGGCATACGTCTCTGCGTTAAGCGGTGCCTCAAGCTGTAGCTGAGTGGGATTCCAGAGAGTGACAAATTCCATTGCACTCAACTGTTCACGCTCCATCCAGCGCGCTGACTGATTCGCCACGCTGATGATCATATCCAGTTCGCCACCTTCCAGACGCTGCGCATCAGTGAAAGGATCGTTTGCCACTACGTTAAGGCGCACGCCAGGGGCATGTTCACGCAACGCAGGAACCAGTTGCGGCATCAGCCACATCTCTACCCAATCGGTCATGCCAATGGTAACTGTTGCTTTCGCATGCGCAGGGTTGAACTCTGCCTGTTGGAACAGTGCGCTCTGCAATTGCTCAAGCAGCGGCATCAGTTCGCCATGCAGTTCTGACGCCCGTGCGGTAGGCTGCATACGATGCCCGCTACGAATAAATAGTGGGTCGTCAAACATCTCACGTAGACGAGCGAGCGAGCCGCTCACCGCAGGTTGTCCCAGATGCAGCTTATCAGCCGCCAGCGAGACGCTTTGTTCGCGAAATAAAACCGCAAAGGCAATCAGCAGGTTGAGGTCAATTTTGCGAAAATCACTTTCTTTGATAGTCATTATTTCTCCAATCAATTGGAGTGATAATAATGCTTCGCCACCAGGGTTCGCAAGTGTAGGGGATTTAAATTGAAGGAAGGGATAAGCAAAGGGGTGCCACCATGGTGGCACCCGCAGATATCAGAAAATCATTTTAAACACGCCAGTCACGACCAGTAAGCCAATAATAAAGATAATCAAAACTGCCCATAGAATAATTTTCATCAATGCTTCCTATTTTATGACTAGTGTTTAAAGAGTATAGGCAAGGATGGAAAACGCGGGGGGAGTGACCTCCCCTTGGGCAGAAAATGAGAATAGTTGAAGGCAATTAGATAAGTGGTTTACGCGCCGCCAGCAGGAAAATCATCGGGCGTTCTTTTTCTTCATCAAGCGCTGGGTTTTGCGCGATTTGCTCGGCACTCGGGCCCCACTCATCAAGTTTCTCGATGACAAACCCACTAGCAATGAGTGCGTTTATCCAGCTTGAAAGCTTGCGATGCTGCTTTTTAACACCGTCGGCAAACCAGTTACTGATGCGCTCGCCCTCTTGCTGATAGTGATTCACTGGCCAGGATTTTTGCCCGGATTGGTCAGATAGCCAACCCTGCTGTAGCGGTGCGGTATAAATCGGATGTTCTGCAGAGAACACCAGCATGCCGCCAGGTACCAGCGTCTGATAAAGCGTGGCAAAAAGCGCAGGAATATTTTCCAGATAATGCAGCGCCAGCGAGCTGTAAAACAGATCAACGCTTTGTGCCTCAAGCTGCAACTGCTCGAGATCTTCACGGCGATAAACAATATCTTCGCCAGTTGTCATCTCCCGAGCCTTCTCCAGCATTTTTACGGAGACATCCAGCCCCAGTACATTTGCTGCACCCTGGTCATGTGCGTAACGGCAAAACCAGCCGTAACCGCAGCCTAAATCTACTACTGTTTTTCCCTGTAGCGCAGGAAGTAGCTTTTGCATGCTTGGCCATTCAGGTGCGCCATCCAACCCTTTAATCGAGCGGTCGAGCGTGGCGTAACCTTCAAAAAAAGCCGGGTTATCGTAGATATTTTGTGTCATTGCAACTCCTGTTCGCAAAGCCGTAATTGGCAGGCTATCAGTAGGTAGAAATCTGCGTTGCTGAGCTGATAGTGAGACATTGAGCTGCTCAAAGTATACCTTTAGAAAAGCCATACCTCTGGCTGTAATTTCATTCTTTCTGTGACCATAACCAGAAAAGCAAAGCTGCCGCACTGATTCCTGCACCCAACGCGCATACTGCGTACCAACCCCAAAGTGAGTAAAACTGGGTTGAGGCGATGGCGCCCAGTGCGCTGCCCAAAGAATAAAAGCACATATAGGCCCCGACCAGGCTGCTGTGTGCATTAGGTCTTGCGGAAAATATAAGGCTCTGGTTTGTCACGTGTACCGCTTGTACGGCGAAATCCAGCACTATGACACCAACAATTAGTAACAGGAGGGATCTTTCGGCGAATGCAATGGGTAACCAGGAAAGCAGCAATAAGGTCAGTGATAACCCCGTAGTACGTTGTCCCATGCCCCGATCGGCCCACTTCCCGGCTTTTGACGCAGCTAATGCCCCAGCAATACCTGCCAGGCCAAACATACCTATTTGAGTATGTGAGAGCGATTGCGCGCTTAGCGGTAATACCATGGATGTCCACAATACGCTGAAAGCGGCAAAAATAAGCAGGGCAAATATCCCTCTGGCTCTTAGCGTTGGTTCAGTTATAAAAAGCATAAATACTGACTTTATCAGCACCCAATAAGAACTCTTAACTCGTGGCTGTGGCAAGGAGGGCATTGCTTTGTAAAGTACGCCAGCCATCATCAGCATGAGGCAGGCAGAGCTCAAATACACGGCACGCCACCCCGCAAGGTCGGCAATGACACCTGATGCAAAACGAGCCAGGAGAATGCCCAGTACCACTCCACTTGTCACAGCACCGACGGCTTTTCCTCTCTGATGTGCTGCCGCCAGCGAAGCCGTATAGACCACCACAATCTGAACGACTACTGCCATTAGTCCGACAAAAACCATCGCCCCCAGAAATGTTGCCCAGTTTTGAGAGAAACCAGCAATGAACAATGCTGTCGCTAAAAGCACCATCTGGGTAATGACGAGATATTTACGATTAACGATATCGCCAAGGGGAACGATAAAAAGTAGGCCAGCCCCATATCCGACCTGAGTCATTGTCACAACCATACCGATCGCAGCGGACTGTACGCTGAAGCTTTTTGCCATAGATTCGAGGAGAGGCTGCGCAAAATAAACATTCGCGACGGCAAGCGCAGACGTCAATGAAAAGAGAAGTGTTAGAGCTGGTGTTAACAAAGGAGCAGCCTGCGCGTGGTTTTGACTATTATTTTCTGTTTTAGAAACAGTACTGCCGGCTGTTATTTCTGTTTTAACGACTGATACGACTGGTTTCATATTCATAACTCGTTTCCAGTGACATTGTGGTTGCTTTTAGCAACCAGGTTATTTGTTTTTATCAGTGGTGGTTTTATTTTGCAACCAGTTTGTTATGCGATTATGCTCTCGAAATATAAGTACGCTATTAAAAGGAAGCTCAAATGGCTAAACAGGAATCACTCACAGGCAGCGAATGCCCTGTCGCAAGGACTTTAGAGGCGATTGGCGAGCGATGGTGTTTGATGATAATTCGCGAGGCATTTGACGATGTTCGCCGGTTCAGCGAGTTTCAGAAAAACCTGGGTCTGGCAAAAAATATTCTGGCTGCGCGGTTGAAGCAGTTGGTCGAACTTGGGGTGCTTGAGATACGTCCAGCTTCAGACGGTAGTGCCTATAAAGAATATGTGCTTACAGAATGCGGACGTTCCGTCTTTCCTATCGTTGTTGCTATGCGCCAGTGGGGCGAGCGCTACATGTTCGAAAAAGGAGAGACGCACTCTGTGTTGCTGGATAACGAGCTTGAACAAACCATTTTGCCACTAGAAGTGCGTTCCGCTCGGGGTAAAAAACTCGAGCCCGGAGACTGCCACAGACGCCTGGTGGTCAAAACCGAAAACAGCGCCTAAAGAATATGTAGTAACTATGATTATATTTAGCATGGTAATAATAATTACTGTAAATCAATTTCAAATTGTATCCCTTATTAACCTTATGTGTATTGCCACTGATACCTAAACTTTTCAGTCCCGGAATGCGTAACCTGAGCCCTTTCTATTACTCTGTGGCTAATTATGACTTCCTCACGTTTCCCTCTCGCGGCGACTGGCGTCGCGTTAATGCTCGTTTTGTCTGGCTGCGCGCCAATGCATGATGACGATGCACCTCTCGCTCAAAAAACGCCTCCACAACAGCTTGATACCAAACTTCCGCCTGAGTTGGCACACGGTTGGCCGGGCAGTGATTGGTGGCGTGGTTACCACGATAGCCAAATTGACAGGTTGGTAGAACGCTCGCTCAAAGACTCACCAGACCTCGCCGTCGTGCAACAGCGTATTAAGCTTGCCCAGGCTCAGACGCAAATGCAGGAGGCAAGCGACGGGCCGCAGATGGATTTCTCAGCTAACATTGAGCGTCAGAAAATGTCCCAGGAGGGGGTGATGGGGCCCTTTGCTCTGACTGATCCAGCCGCGGGTACTACAGGCCCGTACTACACCAACGGTAACTTTGGGCTGACCGCCAGTTGGGATCTGGACTTGTGGGGTAAAAACCGCTCGGAAGTGGAAGCTAAAGTGGGTGTCATGAGGGCGAAGCAGGCGGAGTTGGCCCAGGCAAAACAGGTTATTTCGGCAAATGTCGTGCGTTTGTATTGGGATATGCAGACCCTGTTGGCATTAAAAGATGTGAAACAACAAACGCTTGCTGCGCAGAAGAAGATAGTTGATGTAGAGACAAGCCTGTATGCCGAAGGGATTAATTCATCGGTGGACGGCGTAGAACCCAATATCGATTTCGTGAAAACTCAGCAGCAGATTGATGAAATAGATGGGCGTATCAACATGGCTAAAGCGCAGCTCGCCGCAATTACCGGTGACGCCCATGCCGCATCAAATATTAAACGTGTATCGCTGCCGAGCGTGAAAAGCCAGGTACCTGATCATATGGGTTATGAACTGTTGGCTCGTCGCCCAGATCTTCAGGAGGCGCACTGGTACATCGAATCCTCACTGAGCAGTGTTGATGCCGCAAAAGCCGCTTTCTACCCGGATGTAAACCTGAGTGCCTTCTTGCAAAATGATGCTCTGCACTTGAGTGATTTGTTCCGCGGTTCCGCTCAGCAAATGGGCGTGATTGGGGGCTTTACGCTGCCCATCTTCGACAGCGGCCGACTCAATGCCAATCTCGATATCGTGCGCGCGGAAAGTAATTTGTCGATTGCCAGCTACAACAAAGCTGTTGTTGGAGCGGTAAATGATGTGGAGAAAGCAGCAAGCCAATTGAATGCTATTGCGGCTGAAAACCAGCACCAGGTTACCGTTTTGCAAGGCACGCAAAAACTCAAGACGCTTGCCCAAGCTCGTTATAAAGCCGGTATTATTTCCGGTGCGAAGATGAGTGCCGCGTTGCTGCCAGATCTCTCCGAGCAGGCCAAAGCCATTCAGCTCCACGGCCAGTGGCTGAACGCTGATGTGCAGTTAGTCTCTGCATTAGGTGGGGGTTATCGGGCAGGAAAAGCGTAACGAACACGGATTTTTCTCCACCTCCTATAATTACGTACAGGTCAAAATGTACTCTGGAGGTGGTGATGTCTGGGGCTAATAAAGTCGTTATCGTCACGGCGTCGGATTCAGGAATTGGCAAAAAATGCGCGCTGCTTCTCGCGCAGCAAGGCTATGACGTGGGTATCACCTGGCATTCCGATGAACAGGGTGCGCAAGAAACAGCAGACCAGGTCAGGGGGTACGGGCGACGAGCCGAAACTGTACAGCTTGATTTAGCCAACCTGCCTGACGGAGCCGCAGGTATTGATGAACTGATTAGCCGTTTCGGACGTGTCGACGCGCTGGTGAATAATGCGGGTGCGATGAGCAAAAATCCTTTCCTTGATGTCACTCTCGAAGAGTGGCGTAAGCTTTTTACTGTCGATGTAGACGGCGCATTTCTCTGCTCGCAAAAAGTGGCACGGGCGATGATTTCGCAAGGTGAGGGGGGGCGAATCGTGAATATCACCTCTGTTCACGAGCACACGCCGCTTCCTGAAGCCTGCGCGTACACGGCGGCAAAACACGCGTTGGGTGGGTTAACTAAATCAATGGCAATGGAGCTGGTGCACCATAAAATCCTGGTCAATGCCGTGGCTCCTGGGGCTGTCGCCACGCCGATGAACGACATGAAAGAAGGCGACGGTGCGGGGAGCAAAATCCCGGAAATCCCACTAGGGAGAGCGGGGGATACCGAGGAAATAGCCAGCCTGGTTGCATGGCTTTGTTCAGAAAGTGCCAGCTACACCACCGGACAATCGTTTATCGTCGACGGTGGTTTTATGTTTGCCAACCCGCATTTCAAACCGAAAGGTTAGTCTTGCTGATTATTCTCGCGGTGTTTAAACCACAATCGCACCAGCCACACTAAGGCGACCACGCCGAGCAACCAAATCCAGTGCTTAACATGTTGGTCCAGGTTATGCAGCCATGGGCCAACGACTTCACCGCCCACATATCCGAGCGTGGTGAAAAGCGTTGCCCAAATTAATGCGCCAACGATGTTAAGAGGGAGGAATATTTTCGGGGGTAGGCGGCTGGCACCGATCAAAATCGGCCCAATCACCCGAAAACCGTACATAAAGCGTGAACCAATTACAAACCAGTAAGGGTGGCGGTTAATCAGCTTCTGCGCCTTAGTGATCTTCTTCTGATGCCTTTTAAAACGCTCTGAAATCGTGCCACCAAAACGCCTGCCAACCAGATACAGCAGTTGGTCGCCAATCATGCCGCCGAGCGCGACAGACAGCACCACAAGCGGGAATTTGAGCAACCCCTGGTGTGCTACAACGCCGCCTAGCAGTGTAATTGTTTCCCCTTCCGCCATGCTACCCACAACCAGTGCGGCATAGCCGTAATGCTCAATCAGATTATTAATATCCACAATGATGAATCTAACTCCTTGTTCTTTTACAACAATAGTATAGCGGTTGTTACGACACTTCTGTGTTTTGGCGTGGTGCAAGTCACAAAAGCACTACAAATAACAGGGGTTAAGTTGTTTATGTGAACTCATTCAAATTCTATTAATAACAATTGGTTTAATTTCAATTCGCAAAAATAAAACGATGGTTTAATTAATAAAGTACATTATTTCACAAGAAAGGATGCCTAATGTCTAAAAAATTGCTCCCTTTGGTTACGGGTTTATGTATCACCGGTGCCGCAATATTGTTTACTCCTTCTGTTTTAGCACAAGTTATTAAAGCAGCTGATGTTCACCCGGCAGGTTACCCGAATGTTGTTGCAGTAGAGAAAATGGGTGAAAAGCTTAAGCAACAAACGAACGGTAATCTGGAAATTAAAATGTTCCCTGGCGGTGTACTGGGTGATGAAAAACAGATGATTGAACAGGCACAAATGGGGGCAATTGACATGATTCGTGTATCAATGGCACCTGTGGCAGCCATTCTCCCGGAAATAGAGGTTTTTACCCTACCGTATATTTTTGAAAATGAAGATCACATGCATAAAGTGGTTGATGGAAATATAGGTAAAGAAATCGGTGATAAAATTACCAATAACCCTAAATCAAAATTAGTATTCCTCGGCTGGATGGATTCCGGTACGCGTAATTTAATAACTAAAAAACCTGTTGTAACGCCAGAAGACTTAAAAGGCATGAAAATTCGTGTCCAGGGTAGCCCGGTCGCATTGGCGACGTTAAAAGCGATGGGGGCAAACTCTGTTTCTATGGGCGTGAGTGAAGTGTTTAGTGGCATGCAGACCGGTGTAATAGACGGTGCTGAAAATAACCCACCAACATTTGTGGCGCACAACTATATGCCAGTATCGAAAAACTACACTCTGAGCGGCCACTTTATTACCCCTGAAGTATTCCTCTATTCCAAAATAAGATGGGACAAACTCAAGCCGGAAGATCAACAAAAAATCCTGACCCTCGCCCGTGAAGCGCAGTTTGAGCAGCGTAAGCTGTGGCAGGACTACACCCAGAAAGCAGTTGATAAAATGAAGGCAGGTGGGGTGACCTTCCATGAAATTGATCGCTCTTACTTCATTAAAGCCACGGAGCCTGTACGCCAACAATATGGTGAAAAACATCAGGCGTTAATACAGGCGATTGCCGATGCAAACAAGTCTTAGTTTTTAAACTTGACCTAATTAATTACTCTTAATTTATACACTCATCAGTACCCTGCCGGAAATATTCTGGCAGGTGCTGAGTTTTGTGAAGGTGGCGTATGGCTCGTTATTATTTACCATGGATGGATCGGCTTTATTTAACGGCAATGGCAGTTTCGGGTATTGCATTATTAACTATGACAATCATTATCCCCATCGGTATATTCTCGCGTTATGTCCTTAATCGTGGGGAGTCCTGGCCTGAGCCAGTCGCAATTATTTGCATGGTGACATTTACCTTTATTGGTGCCGCAGTTAGTTATCGTGCAGGTTCCCATATTGCGGTAACGATGATGACGGACAGGCTTCCAGACTTTATGAAAAAACTCTGCGCACGTCTGGTGGATATTTGCATGCTCTGTATGACCTTGACCATGCTTTATTACAGCTTTTTCCTATGTCTGGATTTATGGGACCAACCGGTCGCTGAATTCCCTATTGTTACCTCAGGGCAAACCTATTTACCTTTGCCTATTGGCGCATTTGTTTTATTGCTGTTTATTATCGAGCGGCTGGCATTTGGCTCTCAGGAGCAGCGCCCGGTGGTATTAATTGGTAACCACGGCTAATAACAAGGAGTCATTATGGACGCATTTATTTTATTAGCCTCTCTGGGAATATTACTGGCAATCGGTGTGCCAGTTGCCTTTGCCGTAGGTTTAAGTGCTATTGCCGGGGCATTATGGATTGATTTACCTTTAGAAGCGTTAATGATTCAAATAACCAGCGGGGTAAATAAATTTACTTTGTTGGCGATCCCTTTCTTTATTCTTGCCGGGGCGATTATGGCAGAAGGCGGTATTGCTCGTCGTCTGGTTAATTTTGCCTACGTATTCGTTGGCTTTATTCGTGGTGGGCTGTCGCTGGTTAACATCGTTGCTTCAACTTTCTTCGGTGCAATTTCAGGATCTTCTGTGGCAGATACCGCATCAATCGGTACGGTAATGATCCCTGAGATGGAGAAAAAAGGTTACCCGCGAGCTTATGCCGCTGCCGTGACAGCGAGTGGTTCGGTGCAGGCGATTTTGGTTCCGCCAAGCCATAACTCGGTGATTTATTCACTTGCTGCGGGCGGTACGGTGTCGATTGCCACACTTTTTATTGCAGGTATCGTACCCGGCTTGTTGCTCGGCCTTTCGTTGATGCTGATGTGCTTGTTCTTTGCTCATCGTCGCGGTTATCCGAAAGGTGAACGTATTCCGATGAAGCAGGCATTTAAAATTCTGCTGGATGCGTGTTGGGGCCTGATGACTGTGGTCATTATTCTGGGGGGCATTTTATCTGGTGTCTTCACTGCTACTGAATCTGCGGCTGTTGCCTGTCTTTGGGCATTCTTTGTGACCATGTTTATCTATCGTGACTACAAGTGGAGCGAGTTACCAAAACTTATGTTCCGCACGGTAAAAACGGTCACTATCGTAATGATACTTATCGGTTTTGCATCCGCTTTTGGCGCAGTAATGACCTACATGCAGTTGCCAGCGCGTATCACTGAATTCTTCACATCTATTTCTGATAACAAATACGTCATTCTTATTTATATCAATATCATGCTGTTGCTGATTGGCACGCTGATGGATATGGCACCAATTATCCTGATTTTAACACCTGTGCTTCTGCCAGTGACAAATGCGCTGGGTATCGACCCGGTACACTTTGGGATGATCATGATGGTTAACCTGGGGATCGGTTTAATTACGCCACCTGTCGGTTCAGTGCTGTTTGTCGCCAGTGCGGTGAGTAAGCAGAAGATAGAAGAAGTGGTGAAATCGATGCTGCCGTTCTATGCCATTCTGGTGCTGGTATTGCTGTTGGTAACTTATGTTCCGGCTATTTCACTGTGGTTGCCACGTTTCATGGGGATGATGTAATCACCTGAGAAAGCACACCGCCAGCATGGGCGGCGTGCTTTCTTGCTTATTGCTGCTCAGGTCGGAAATTTACCGACTTTTGTTTAAGCCAACGCTCACCTAAAGACAGTATCACTATCAATACAAACCCCGCTCCGCTGAATAAATGTAGTGAATACACCACTTTTGAGAACAGATGAGCCATAAAAATGAACGCCAGATATTTTCAGGTGATTAAAAAACAATCAAGCCGCTGTGCATTATACTTTGACTGTGCTCAATCGATTTTTTTGGCATGTCAGGAGGCGTTATGAGTCATGTCTGGGGGCTTTTTTCCCACCCTAATCGTGAAATGCAGGACATAAAACGCGAGAACGAAACGGTAACGCATCACTACACTCACCATGTATTAATCATGGCGGCCATTCCGGTTATCTGTGCGTTTATTGGCACAACCCAAATTGGCTGGAATTTTGGTGATGGTACCTTCGTTCAATTATCGATGTTTAACGGATTCTATTTAGGCGTACTGTTTTATGCCCTGATGCTGGCTGGTGTGGCCGTCATGGGGCGAGTCATCTGGTGGATGGCGCGTAACTACCCGCATCGCCCGTCGCTTGCTCGTTGCATGGTGTTTGCAGGTTACGTAGCAACTCCGCTGTTTATCAGCGGTTTAGTCGCATTGTATCCATTGGTGTGGTTATGCGTGCTGGTAGGGGCCGCAGCCCTTATTTACACCGGATACCTGTTGTATGTGGGTGTACCTGAGTTTCTTGGCATCAACAAAGAAGAGGGGATGAGTTTTTCCAGCTCAACACTCGCCATCGGCGTGCTGGTGCTTGAGGTACTGTTAGCCCTGAGTGTTATTCTTTGGGGTTATGGTTATCGTCTATTCTGATAATTGTTACGAATCAATAGTGGCAGGTTTCAGGGGCGTCAGCGTATTATGCTGGCGCCTCATCTATTCATACGCGCTGTGAAGAGATTCGAAGGGCACATTATTTTTTTGAATACTTACAGAAGTGTCACCATGCCGACAAAAATTCGTCTTTCGTTGCTCAGCCTTGCGCTGATGATTGCCGTACCATTCGCTTCCCAGGCTGCGAATAAAACCGCCGTACAACAGGTCAGTGCCGGGCAAGAGATCGCCTCTGGTAGTGCCATGATCGTCGATCTGCAAACCAATAAAGTTCTCTATTCCAGCCATCCTGATCTGGTACGCCCGATTGCCTCAATTACCAAATTGATGACAGCAATGGTGGTGCTTGATGCGAAGTTACCGATGGATGAAATGCTGAGTGTCGATATTAGCCAAACGCCGGAAATGAAAGGAATTTATTCCCGCGTACGCCTGAATAGTAAAATCGACCGTAAAGACATGATGCTGTTGGCATTAATGTCTTCAGAAAACCGTGCGGCAGCGAGCCTGGCACACCATTATCCTGGTGGCTATAACGCATTTATTCGCGCCATGAATGCGAAAGCAAAATCTCTTGGAATGACCCATACGCGTTATGTTGAGCCGACCGGGCTTTCGATTCACAACGTCTCTACAGCGCGCGACTTGTCTAAGCTGCTGATTGCCTCGAAGCAATATCCGATGCTCGGCCAGTTGAGCACCACTAAAGAAGATATGGCGACCTTTGCCAACCCGCCGTATACGCTGCCGTTCCGTAACACCAACCATTTGGTTTATAACAACAAGTGGAATATTCAACTGACTAAAACCGGCTTTACCAACAATGCCGGACATTGTTTAGTAATGCGCACCATGATTAACAATCGACCGGTGGCATTGGTGGTGTTGGATGCGTTCGGGAAATACACCCACTTTGCGGATGCAAACCGTCTGCGCAACTATCTGGAAACCGGCAAGGTGACGCCAGTTCCGGGCTCGGCCCTGGCTTATAAAAAGCAAAAAGCTGCGCAAATGGCGAGCAATAGTACGCAGAGTAATGCGCTTGACGATTAAGGCAAATCAAACGATACCCTAAATAATTCGAGTTACAGCAAGGCGGCAAGTGAATGAGTCCCGATGAGCTTAGTGAACTAAGTGATTCGGGCGAATGAGCGTAGCCAACAAAGCTGCAACTTGAAGTATGACGGGTATCATGGCAGCGTCCGATCTCCATCATTGAGCGGACGCTGCATAATCAACGTATCGCGCCATGCGCCGAGCTTGAACCCCACACTTCGCAACAACCCGGCCACTTCAAAACCCAACTGCTTATGCAGATGACACGAACCCGTGTTGTTTTCACCATCGCCAATAATCGCCACCATTTGCCGCCACGGGCCTTGCTCACAGCGCTCTATCAACATAGTCAATAACTCACGCCCTACACCTTGCCCTGTCATGCTGGCGTCGATATAAACAGAATCTTCAAGCGTGAAACGATAAGCAGGGCGCGGACGATAAACCGTCGCGTAGCAATAACCCACCACAATGCCGCTATGCAAAGCCACCAACCACGGCAACTCCTGAGCGCGAACGGCTTGCATCCGTTCAGCCATTTGAGCTTGTGTCGGGGGGATTTCCTCAAAAGAACCCCGGCCATGCAGTACATGCCATTCATAAATAGCAGTGATGGATGGGATATCATCGTTAGTGGCATCACGAACCTGTATCCGAGCGGACGGCATTGTTTCGAGGACAGACATTTCTCGCTCCTGTACGTAAAAAATCAAAGTGGCATGAGCTCACACCACTTTTCGCATTTTAATTTAGTACGAAAAACAAGCAAAAAACAGCCCGGGTTCTGGCAGTTGACAGTTTCACTTAATGGGGATCGTGGTGATGCGTATGGCTACAAGCCTGCTCTTCCCACCATTTTCGCTTTGTGGTCTTACCAATCCCAGGGTTCATGCTGTTGGTTGGGTCATTGGCCTTATAAAACTGTTTTAAGCTGTCCGGCGCTTCGTACAAATGCCCGACGTTATGCTCTGCCGGATATTGCGCACCGCGCGTGCGCAGCAACTCAAGCATCTGCTCCTTCAATGCATGTGCATCAACCCCTTTCTTAACAATGTAATCCTGATGGAAAACATGGCACATAAAGTGGCCGTAATAGAGGCTGTGGCTAATCTGGCTGCTGATTTCTGGCGGTAGTTGCTCAAACCATTCCTGGTCGTTACGACGCAGGGCAATATCGAGTGCCAGAATATCCTCCACTTCGTTGGCATGTACGGCGTGATAACGTACTGCTGCACCGGCCGCGGCAAAACGGTGTAAAAAGGCTTTCGCCCCTTCGGTTGGTGTGCAGACGAAAAAGCCACCTTCAGCCTGCTCGAAATAGCTCTCCAGCCATTTACGGGCCTCGCTAATACCTTCGCCAGACATCTTCAATAACAGGTGGTGTTCATATTTACCGCGCCACTCTTTCATCCGTGGTGGTAAGTGGCTTGGGCTCCAGCCGCTCAGGCGTTGCAATATGCGGTCAGTGAAGTGGGGTTTTATAAACGGGACTTTTTCAATCCACGCATCGGTGCGACCTTTCAAGGTGAAGAACAGCGGCATTTTATCGGTGCCGAGTTTATCGATCATCATGAAGGTGTCTTTGCCATACACTTCGGCAATATCGTAAATATCGCGGTGCATGTATTCGCCCGCCACCGGCAGGTTTTCAAAATTAGCCAGGATGTGGCGACGGATTTCAGTCAGCACTTCCGGTTTATTGGTACCGATGTAGAACACTTCGTTTTGTTTTTCTGCCACAAAAGTATCGAGGCGCACAGCAAATACTGCGAGCTTTCCAGCGCAGCCAGAGGCTTCAAACAGGCGGCTTGGGTCGGCGTTAAAACGTGATGGTGTGTCAGCATCCACATCACGCACGCGCTCGGCGTAATCTTTATCGGATGCCTGGCGCTGGTCATGGAGCACATTTTCAGACTTCACACGCTCGTCATCGAGCTTGCCAAGGATCTGTTCAGGCGTAACACCCAGATCGATACCCAGATGGTTCACCAGCGTTAATTTGCCTTGTTCATCAATACGGGCGTATAGCGCCATTTCGGTATATGCCGGGCCACGTTTAACCAAAGAGCCGCCGGAGTTATTACAAATCCCGCCAATCACCGACGCGCCAATGCACGATGAACCAATCACGGAATGCGGCTCACGGCCCAGCGGTTTAAGGGCTTTTTCCAGCTGATATAGCGTACTTCCAGGGAAGGCCAGCACCTGCTTTCCGCCATCTAACAGCTGCAATTTATCCAGACGCAGGGTGCTGATAATGACAATTTCGCGGTCGTAATCGTTGCCATTTGGCGTTGAGCCTTCCGTCAGACCGGTATTTGCGGCCTGCATCAGAATAATTTTGTCGGTGCTTACGCAAATGCTCAGAACACGCCATAACTCGAGCAATGTGCCAGGGAAAACGACCGCTAGCGCATCGCCCTGGCCGGAACGAAAACCTTTACGATAGCGCGCCGTTTTTGCCGCATCGGTTAACACATGTTGGCTGCCCACCAGACGGTTCAGCTCATTTATGAATGTTTGTTTTTGGGATGGTGTAGGGTTAGACATTTATCCGCTCCTTGGGAAAATATTGACGACTACAAGCATAGCTCGCAAATCGATAATGAATCGTCTTAAACGTCCGGAAAATCAGCAGATAACACCGAGGCGACACTTCTTACAGCAGTAACCTTGTGGCACACTGCACGTCTTATCACTTCGTGCGGCCCTCTGTGGCGGCTTGAGCAAGAGAGTAATGTCGATGAAATGGCTCTGTTCTGTAAGTATTGCAGTTAGCCTTGCGCTGCAACCCGCGCTGGCTAATGAAATGTTTGGTCCACACCCGTTAACCCCGGAAGCGCGTGACGCATTCGTCACTGATTTGCTGAAGAAAATGACCACCGACGAGAAAATCGGCCAGTTACGATTGATCAGTGTTGGGCCAGATAACCCGAAAGAAGCCATTCGCGAGATGATCAAAGATGGGCAAGTCGGGGCGATTTTCAATACCGTGACTCGTCATGATATCCGCACTATGCAAGATCAGGTGATGGATCTTAGCCGCCTGAAAATCCCATTATTCTTTGCTTACGATGTGGTTCACGGTCAACGTACAGTGTTCCCAATCAGCCTCGGTTTAGCCTCCTCCTTCAATCTGGATGCCGTGAAAACGGTAGGGCGTGTATCGGCTTATGAAGCCGCAGACGACGGCCTGAACATGACCTGGGCGCCGATGGTGGATGTGTCGCGCGACCCGCGCTGGGGCCGTGTCTCCGAAGGTTTTGGTGAAGATACTTACCTGACTTCCATCATGGGTCGTACCATGGTTGAAGCGATGCAGGGCAAAAGCCCGGCAGACCGTTACTCGGTCATGACCAGCGTGAAACACTTCGCGGCCTATGGCGCAGTTGAAGGTGGCAAAGAGTACAACACCGTTGATATGAGCCCGCAGCGGTTGTTCAACGACTATATGCCTCCGTACAAAGCCGCACTGGATGCAGGCAGCGGCGGTGTGATGGTGGCACTGAATTCCCTGAACGGCACTCCGGCATCTTCCGACTCGTGGCTGCTTAAAGATCTTCTGCGTGATGAGTGGAAATTTAAAGGCATTACCATTTCAGACCACGGTGCCATTAAAGAGCTGATTAAACACGGTGTGGCGAGTGACCCGAAAGATGCGGTACGTATTGCGTTGAACTCCGGCATCAACATGAGTATGAGCGATGAGTACTACAGCAAGTACTTACCGGAGTTGGTGAAAAGTGGTGCTGTGCCAATGGCTGAACTTGATGATGCCGCGCGCCATGTGCTCAACGTGAAATACGATATGGGCTTGTTTAATGACCCGTACAGCCACTTAGGGCCGAAAGAATCCGACCCGCAAGACACCAACGCTGAAAGCCGCCTGCACCGTAAAGATGCTCGCGAAGTTGCACGTGAAAGCATGGTGTTGCTGAAAAACCGCTTGCAAACTTTGCCGCTGAAAAAATCTGGCACCATTGCCGTGGTTGGCCCGTTGGCTGATAGCAAACGCGACATGATGGGTAGCTGGTCTGCCGCAGGCGTTGCTGACCAGACGGTCACCGTTTTGCAGGGCATTAAAACTGCGGTTGGCGGAAACGCTAAAATCGTGGTCGCTAAAGGTGCAAACGTCACTGACGACAAAGGTATTGTTGATTTCCTTAATCAGTATGAACCAGCTGTCTCGGTAGATAAACGTTCTGCCAAAGAGATGATCGACGAAGCGGTGAATACTGCGAAATCTGCCGATGTGGTGGTTGCTGTTGTTGGTGAAGCTCAGGGGATGGCGCACGAAGCCTCAAGTCGTACCGATCTGGTGCTGCCACAAAGCCAGCGTGATTTGATTGCCGCGCTCAAAGCCACCGGTAAACCGCTGGTGCTGGTGATGATGAACGGTCGCCCGTTGGCGTTGGTCAAAGAAGATCAACAAGCCGATGCGCTGCTGGAAGCCTGGTATAGCGGTACTGAAGGCGGTAACGCGGTGGCCGACATTCTGTTTGGCGATTACAACCCGTCAGGCAAATTGCCGATGTCCTTCCCACGTTCTGTTGGGCAGATCCCGACTTACTACAGCCACCTGAACACCGGTCGCCCGTACAATCCAGAAAAACCAAACAAATACACCTCACGCTACTTTGATGAAGCCAACGGCCCGTTGTATCCATTCGGTTACGGCCTGAGCTACACCACTTTCAGCGTATCTGATGTGAAAATGTCTGCACCATCAATGAAAGCGGATGGCAAAGTCGAAGCCTCTGTTGAAGTGAAAAACACCGGTGACCGCGCAGGCGAAACCGTGGTGCAGATGTATTTGCAGGATGTGACGGCGTCGATGAGTCGCCCGGTGAAAGAGCTGAAAGGCTTTAAGAAAGTCTCACTCAAACCTGGCGAAACCCAGACCGTAAGCTTCCCGATTGATGTCGAAGGGCTGAAGTTCTGGAATGCGCAGATGAAACACATTGCCGAGCCTGGCAAGTTTAATGTGTTCATCGGGCTGGATTCTGCCCGCGTTAAGCAGGGCGAGTTTGAACTGAAGTAATCCCTTCGTCCTTGAATCTAATCCCAAATAAAGAGCCGGTTTTCCGGCTCTTTTCTTATTCTGCCCGCCTCGTTGTACCAACCTCTCAAAATTCGTCTAAACTTTTGCGACTCCATGATTTTTAAGCAAAGAAAAACAGCGAGGAAGCACGATGAACTTAGCAGCGCGTTGGAGCATGGCAGGGTTAGCATTATTAGCCGCAGGGGCACAGGCCGCAGAGCCAGTCAAAGTCGGCTCGAAGATTGATACCGAAGGGTCGTTGCTCGGCAATATCATTTTGCAGGTACTGGACAGCCACGGCGTGAAAACCGTCAATAAAGTGCAGTTGGGCACAACTCCAGTGGTGCGTGGGGCGATTACCGCAGGCGAACTGGATATTTACCCGGAATACACCGGCAACGGCGCATTCTTCTTCAAAGATGAAAAAGACGCCGCGTGGAAAAATGCGCAGCAGGGCTATGAGAAAGTCAAAAAACTCGATGCCGAAAAGAATCACCTGGTGTGGTTAACACCTGCTCCGGCGAACAATACCTGGACCATCGCAGTACGCAAAGATTTGGCCGAAAAAAACAAACTCACCTCACTTGACGATCTCAGCGCTTATTTGAAAAAAGGCGGTGAATTCAAACTTGCGGCTTCCGCTGAATTTATCGAACGCTCCGATGCGCTTCCTGCCTTTGAAAAAGCCTATGGCTTTAAACTTGAACAGCCGCAACTGCTCTCGCTGGCTGGTGGCGACACGGCTGTGACCATAAAAGCTGCGGCGCAGCAAACCTCTGGGGTGAATGCGGCAATGGCCTACGGTACTGATGGCCCGGTGGCGGCTCTGGGTTTGCAGACGTTGAGCGATCCAAAAGGTGTGCAGCCAATTTACGCGCCAACGCCTGTTGTACGTGAAGCGGTGCTAAAGGCTTATCCGCAGATGGACGAGTGGCTAAAACCGGTGTTTGCATCACTTGATGAGAAAACACTGCAACAGCTTAACGCCAGCATTGCGGTGGAAGGGCTGGATGCCAAAAAAGTGGCTGCTGATTACCTGAAGCAAAAAGGCTTCGTGAAGTAGGTTGCTGATCTTCTGGTGGATGTTGCTTACGCTAATCCACCCTACAGGTTGAAGTAGGCCGGATAAGCGCAAGCGCCATCCGGCAAGACAATAATTACAGGATGTCTGTTTGCTCAAAATTCATAATCGCGTTCTGTTGCTGCTGGTGATTTTGCTGGTGGTAGCGGGCGCAGTTCTGCCATTTATCAACTTTGCGCCTAACCGCCTGGTTTCCGGGGAATCTATCGCGCTTAGTCGGCTTCCTGAACATGTTGGTCTGATTCTCTCTCTTCCAGTACTTATTCTGGCATGCCTGACTCTGGCACCTTCCCGGCGACTGTCATTAACACTGACGCTTATCACGGGCGAGCTGTTTTTTATCGCCATTTTGTGGGTGACGGGGCACACCGCCTCGCAATTTGCTGAACAAGGGAACGCGCTTGCGCGAACGTCTCCCGGTAGCGGGCTATGGCTGTCTTTAACTCTGTGCCTGCTGCTTTGTGCCGATACCATCAACCGTCTGACTCCCAATGCGCTATGGCGTTTACTGCTCAATTTGCAGGTCTGGATCGTACCGGTAGCGCTGCTGTGGAGCGGGTACTTTGCCGATCTTTCGCTACTTAAAGAGTATGCCAACCGCCAGGATGTGTTTGATGATGCGCTAACTCGCCATCTGGCTTTATTGGCAGGGACTTTGCTACCCGCCCTGATGGTTGGCGTGCCGCTGGGCGTGCTGTGCTACACCCGTCAGGGCTGGCAGTCTCCGGTGTTCTCCGTGCTTAATGTGATTCAGACGGTACCGTCTGTGGCACTGTTCGGGCTGTTAATTGCGCCTCTGGCAGGGCTTGTTAAGTTAGCTCCGTGGCTCGGCTCACTTGGCGTGAGCGGGATTGGTGTGGCTCCGGCACTCATTGCACTGGTGTTATACGCATTGCTGCCGTTGGTGCGTGGTGTTGTAGCAGGCTTGCAGCATGTTCCACGTAATATTATTGAAAGTGCTGAGGGCATGGGTATGTCGCGCTGGCAGATTTTCTGGCGGGCGGAAGTACCGCTGGCGTTGCCAGTTTTGCTGCGTAGCTTGCGTGTGGTTTGCGTGCAAACCATTGGTATGACGGTGATTGCAGCGCTAATTGGTGCCGGTGGGTTTGGGGCAATTATATTCCAGGGATTACTCAGTAGTGCGCTGGATTTGGTCTTGCTTGGTGTGATCCCGGTTATCGCGCTGGCTGTCATCCTCGACGCGCTTTTTAAACTGTTTATCTCATTACTGGAGGAAAAACAGCCATGATCGAATTTGAAAATGTCAGCAAGTTCTTCCAGGGCGAAGCCGCTGTGAGTGACTTGTCGCTTAACATCAAGGAAGGCGAGTTTACGGTACTGATTGGCACATCCGGTTCCGGCAAATCCACCACGCTTAAAATGATTAATCGCCTGGTTGAACACGATACCGGGCGCATTCGCTTTGCCGGAGAAGAGATCCGCAATTTTGACGCCAAAGTGCTACGCCGTCGTATGGGGTACGCGATTCAGTCTATTGGGCTTTTCCCTCACTGGAACGTTGCGCAGAACATTGCCACCGTTCCGCAGCTGCTTAAATGGCCGAAAGCACGTATCAGTGCGCGTATTGACGAATTACTCGCTTTACTCGGTCTGGAAGCTGAGCAATTTCGTGACCGTTACCCACATCAACTTTCCGGTGGGCAACAACAACGTGTGGGGGTAGCGCGAGCGCTGGCGGCCGACCCGGAAGTGTTACTGATGGATGAGCCGTTTGGTGCGTTGGACCCGGTAACACGCGGTGCGCTTCAGCAGGAGATTATTCGCATCCACCAACTGCTTGGACGCACCATCGTGCTGGTGACGCATGATATCGACGAAGCGTTGACGCTTGCTGACCGCATTGTGCTAATGGACGGGGGAAAGGTGGTTCAGCAAGGTACGCCGCTGGAGCTGTTAACTCACCCGGCGACAGATTTTGTGCGCGACTTCTTTGGTCGAAGCGAATCAGGCGTGCGGTTGCTATCGTTGCGCCATGTTGCGGATCGCGTACGAACGCAGGAACGTTTAGAGGGCGAACCGATCGGTGAAACCATCACATTGCGTGAGGCACTATCGTTGTTTGTTGACCGCCAGTGCCAACAGTTGCCGGTAGTTAATCAGCAAGGTGAACCCTGTGGCGTACTGCATTTTAGTGATTTAGTGGGTGTTGAAGAGCGGCGAGGTGAAAATGCGCCTGTTACGTGACCCGCTACTTTGGCTGATTGCACTCTTTATGGCACTGCTGGTGTTGATGCCATACAGCAGCGCATTGTTCAGTTGGCTGTTTCCAGAGCTGGAAAGGCCGCTTTATCAGCAAGATAGTTTTATTGCGCTGGCGTTAAAACACTTCATGCTGGTCGGAGTTTCAAGCGTAGTGGCGATTCTCGTAGGCGTCGGATTGGGTGTTGTTGTGACTCGCCCGGCAGGGCTTGAATTCCGTTCACTGGTTGAAACCATTACGGCTGCAGGACAAACATTTCCTCCGGTAGCGGTACTGGCTATTGCGGTTCCAGTGATGGGGTTTGGTCAGCAGCCTGCGATTATCGCCCTGGTGCTGTATGGCTTGCTGCCGATTTTACAAGGAACATTGGCTGGAATTGGCTCAGTGCCGGAAGCGACTAAAGAGATTGCATTGGGCGCCGGGATGAGCCGCTGGCAGATGTTGAGAAAAGTTGAGTTGCCACTGGCAGCACCGGTGATTCTGGCAGGGATCCGTACTTCGGTGATTATTAATATTGGGACTGCGGCGATTGCATCAACCGTTGGTGCCAGCACTCTGGGCTCGCCGATAATCATTGGTTTGAGCGGTTTTAACACCGCCTATGTGATTCAGGGGGCTCTGCTGGTTGCGATGGCGGCAATTGTTATTGACCGCCTGTTTGAGCGTCTTTTGCGCTATATCACGCGTTATGAAGGATGACGATATAACCCATCAGCACCACGCCGCCAATTCCGCCGATAGCCATTACCAGCATGCCGCCCACCAAGGCTATTTTACTTAGTTTCATCTTTATGTCCGCTCCATACGTTACGCGGGAGATTATAAGATGAAGCAGGCTTGTTAATGAACTATTAACTTTGCCTTATGCGCGTTCAGTCGACTGTCCGTTGCTCATTAGTGGGAAAATTTGCAGTCCTGCACAGCGCCAAAGCTCCAGTTGGTCGAGCTGATTGGGGGTCGGTGTATCACCACACCACACCAGCAGTGTTTGTTGAGCAAAAAGCTCAGGTCGCAATTGATGGAGTGGATGGGCCAGCACATCAATGCGCCAACCCTGCTGGATTGCCATCCACGCAGCCATCCACAAGCGCGTGGTATCGGGCGTGTCCCAACCTACAAGTAACGCATCTTTGCCGCTGCGTTTACGCGCCGAGGCAAGGCACAGTGCAATGTAGTTGATCAGTGCGCCATCCAGGAGGCTCAGTAGAGTATTCAATGTGACTTGATGGCATTGCAGTCGGCGACGAAGGGGAGTGTAAAGCTGATGGACGAGGGTTTCTGCGGGATAATCACGGCCAATGTCAGCCATCCAGGTACGCAATCGGTTCGGGCTGCCGCTTTGCAAATGGTGGAGCAGCAGTTCCTGGCGTTCACGCCAGCCGCTATCCAGATCCTGGAGTTCGCCGCCCAATAAGGCTTTCACCTTGCCGACCTGAACGCCGTTTTCAATCCAGCGTTTGATTTCACGGATACGTTCGATGTCGTCATCATCAAACAAGCGATGCCCGCCATCCGTGCGCTGAGGTTTTAATAGCCCGTAACGTCGTTGCCAGGCACGCAACGTCACGGGGTTAATATCGCAAAGCACAGCCACTTCACCGATGGTATAAAGCGCCATGTTAAATCCACTGTCTGCCCGGGAAGCCCCCGTATAACTGTAGTCAGTGACGATAACTTTGGAGAACTATTTAGTCGTCGAAATACCAGTAGCCCTGATTTACCAGCTCAGTCAGCACGTTAACAAATTCCGGGTTCTCTAACGCGTCGCCCAGTTCTGTTTGACCAAGTGTGGTGTAACGGCACAATGCGTCCGCTGCTGCCGGAACAGGTACTTCCATTGCTTCGCTATTCACGAAGAACTCACCGTCAACATTCAGCACTCGTAAACCGCTCAGACGAGTCAGGCTTTCACCGCCCAGTAACGCATCAAGGATTTCATCTTGCTGATATGGCGGCTCTGCCGGAGCAACATCCAGTTCGTGGCGCGGTGTGGTAACAAAGCGGCCGAACCACTGTTTGAAATCTTCTGGCTGGCTGATGACTTCCATCATCATGTCACGCAGGCGATTAAGTTCGTAACCTTCAACTTTGCCAGGATGTTCGCGGACGGTTAAGTCAGGATCGCTATAGTGCTCGCCACCCAGATCGTTTTCCAACGCGTAATCAGCAAAACTACTGATCAAATCGCGGCCATTTGGCCCACGGAAACCAACGGAATAGTTGAGTGCAGTTTCGTGAGTGAAGCCATCGTGTGGGAAGCCCGGTGGAATATACAGAATATCTCCACGTTCCAGGTCTTGATCAATGATTGGCTCGAACGGATCAACATGCAACAACGCAGGATGTGGGCAGAACTGGCGCATTGGCAGTTTGTCACCCACGCGCCAGCGACGGCTACCCATGCCCTGAATAATAAACACATCGTACTGATCGATATGTGGACCAACACCGCCACCAGGTACGGAGAAGGAGATCATCAGGTCGTCTAAACGCCAGTCTGGTAACACGCGGAATGGGCGCACCAGTTCAGCAGATGGCGCGTGCCAGTGGTTTACAGCCTGTGCCAGCAATGACCAACCGGTTTCGCCCAGGTTGTCAAAATGCTCGAAAGGACCGTTGGCTGCTTGCCACTGACCGTTGGTATGGCTAACCAGTCGGCTATCCACCTCAGCTTCCATAGCGAGACCGGCTAACTCATCCGGGGTTATCGGATCGACAAAATCAGGAAACGCATTTTTTAAGATGACCGGCTTTTTTTGCCAGTATTTCTCTAAGAACTCAGGCCAGTCTAAATTAAGTTGATAATCCATTTTTTTGATACCAGTGGTGGATAAACGGGCTCGATTATAGAGAAGAGCGGCTACTGGCCGCCTTGTCATGAGTCAAGGCAAGCGGTAAGAGGGCTTAGAAAAAACAATACAGCCTCACGGTAAAAAGTGGGACAATAGTGGCTGTTTATACAGTAAAAGTGGTTTTTATGGCCTTGTCCTCCGCTCAAAAAGAGCAAATCGCCGCCTGGTATAAGGCGCTACAACAGCAGATCCCGGACTTTATTCCGCGCCCACCGCAACGGCAAATGATTGCCGAAGTGGCGAAAACGCTCGCGGGTGAAGCGGGGCGTCATCTGGCGATTGAGGCTCCTACCGGCGTGGGGAAAACGCTTTCATACCTGATCCCCGGTATCGCTATTGCACGCGGCGAGCAAAAAACGCTGGTGGTCAGCACGGCAAACGTGGCTCTTCAGGATCAAATATTCAGCAAAGATTTGCCGCTGCTGCGCAAAATTATTCCCGATCTGAAATTTACCGCCGCGTTTGGCCGTGGGCGTTACGTTTGCCCGCGCAATCTTGCCGCTCTGGCAACAGACAACGCCTCACAGGGCGATTTGCTGGCTTTTCTCGAAGACGAGATGGCGCCGACCAGCAAAGATGAACAGCAGCGTTGCGTAAAACTGAAAACCGATCTTGATGCCTATAAATGGGACGGGTTGCGTGACCACACTTCGCAAAATATTGAAGACGATCTCTGGCGGCGTTTAAGTACTGATAAAGCCAGTTGCCTGGGGCGTAATTGCCACTGGTATCGTGAATGCCCGTTTTTTGTGGCTCGCCGTGAAATAGACGATGCCGAAGTGGTGGTCGCCAACCACGCACTGGTGATGGCCGCGATGGAAAGTGATGCGGTGCTGCCTGAAGCCAAAAACCTGCTGCTGATTTTAGATGAAGGCCACCATCTGCCGGATGTGGCGCGTGACGCGCTGGAAATGAGTGCCGAAGTCACGCCGGGTTATAGCCGTTTGCAGTTCGATCTCTTCACCAAACTGGTCGAAACCTGCATGGCGCAGTTTCGCCCAAAAAGTCCACCGCCGCTGACCAATCCAGAACGTTTGACCAATCATTGCGACGAAATTTTTGAGCTGCTCAGCTCATTTAACAGCATTGTTTCATTGTGGTTGCCGGGCGAAAAAGAGGCCGAGCATCGTTTTGAAATGGGCGTGCTGCCCGAAGAAATTATGGTGATTTGCAAGCGGCTGGCAAAGCTGATGGAAGGGCTGCGCAGCCTGTCGGAGGCCTTGCTTAACGATCTTGGCGAAAAAACCGGAACGCACGATATTGTGCGTTTGCACCGTTCACTGCTGCACATGAACCGGGCGTTAGGCTATTTCGAAACGCAGAGCAAACTGTGGCGGCTTTCGGCAATGGAAAAGGCATCGGGAGCACCGGTGTCGAAGTGGGTGACGCGAGAAATCCGTGAAGGGCAGCCACATCTGTATTTCCATTGTGTGGGCATTCGTGTTTGCGATCAGTTAGAAAAACTGGTCTGGCGCAACGTTCCACATGTGATTGTGACCTCTGCAACGTTGCGCTCGCTGAATAAATTTGACCGACTGCAAGAGATGAGCGGGCTGGATGAAGATGCGGGCGATCGTTTTATTGCGCTCGATTCGCCATTTAACCATGTTGAACAGGGCAAGCTGGTTATACCGCAGTTAACCGTTGAGCCAACCATGGAAAATGAAGCCCAGCATCTGGCTGAGATGGCTGCATTTTTCCGTGCCGAACTGGCGAAAGGCGAACACAAAGGCATGCTGGTGCTATTTGCCAGCAACCGTGCGATGCAGGTATTCCTGACGCATGTCACCGATTTGCGCCTGACATTACTGGTGCAGGGGGATATGCCCCGTTACAGACTGGTGGAGCTGCACCGTAAACGCGTTGAGCAGGGCGAAACCAGCGTGCTGGTTGGTTTACAATCCTTCGCTGAAGGGATTGATTTAAAAGGTGATTTACTCAGTCAGGTACACATCCATAAAATCGCTTTCCCGCCTATCGACAGCCCAGTGGTGCTCACTGAGGGTGAATGGTTAAAAACCCTGAAACGCTATCCTTTTGAAGTACAGAGTTTACCCAGTGCTTCATTTAATCTTATCCAACAAGTTGGACGTTTAATTCGTAGCCATGGCTGTTATGGTGAGGTAGTGATTTATGACCGCCGCCTGTTGACCAAAAATTATGGTCAACGTTTACTGGGTGCGTTACCGGTGTTTCCGATCAGTCAACCCGAGGCGCCAGCAGCTAAACTGATTGATACCACGCCGAAAAAGACGGTGCGGCGCAAACGTGTGAGCAAGAAATAGAAAGGAGAATCTGAGTGGATTACCGTAAGATCATTAAAGAAGTCGGGCGCGGTAAGAACCATGCTCGCGATCTGGATTTTGACACCGCTCGTGGCTTATATGCCCATATGCTCAGAGGTGAAGTTCCAGAACTGGAGCTGGGTGGAGTGCTGATTGCATTGCGCATCAAAGGGGAAGGCGAGGCGGAAATGCTCGGTTTCTATGACGCGATGAAGCACCACATGATTACACTTACGCCTCCAGCGAACAAACCAATGCCAATTGTTATTCCTTCTTACAATGGCGCGCGCAAACAAGCGAACCTCACGCCATTGCTGGCTATTTTGCTTAATCGCCTTGGATTTCCGGTGGTAGTACACGGCGTTAGCCATGACCCAACGCGTGTATTAACGGAAACCATTTTTACACTGATGGGCATTGAACCAACGTTACATGCGGGTCAGGCGCAAGCTAAACTGGATCTACATCACCCGGTTTATATTCCTGTCAGTGCGCTGTGCCCTCCGATGGAAGATCAGCTCGCGATGCGCTGGCGTATGGGTGTACGAAATAGCGCTCATACACTTGCCAAACTGGCGACTCCATTTGCAGAAGATGCCGCATTACGTCTTGCCAGTGTTTCCCATCCTGAATATGTCCCGAAAGTAGCAAAATTCTTTGCCGATATTGGCGGCCGTGGCTTGCTGATGCATGGAACAGAAGGGGAGGTGTATGCCAACCCGCAACGCTGCCCGCAGATTTCGCTTATCGACAGCCTCGGTTCGCGCGTAGTGAGTGAACGCCAGACGGAAGTCAGCGATGAAGAAGTGGTGCTGCCTGCTGGAAAAGACCCGGAAGTGACCGCCCGCTGGACTGAACGTTGCGTTGCAGGCGTTGAACCCGTACCGCAGTCATTAAAAATACAAATGGCATGTTGTCTTGTGGCAACGGGTGAAGCTACGACATATGAGGAAGGTTTAACCCGCGTTAATCAGGTCTTCTGATTCATGGGTGTTTGACAGAAAAACGACAAAAAAAGCCCGCGATAAATGGTCGCGGGCAACAAGGGTCATAACAGAGTCAAACAGGGTGGAGCAGAGCTCCAAAATGAGGGTGTATCAGGGCAATACAGCAGTCTTACTTGTAGATAACCGCAGTACCGCTCATTTTTCCGTTGGTGTTAGCAGAAGTGATTGAGTACGCTTTTGCGCCAGCTTGTTCTGCTTTAGAAGCCAGTTGCGCTTCCAGGCCATCCAGAGTGGTTGCGTTATCAGCGGAAACTACACCGATTTTGTACATGTTCTGAGCATCAGCAGCGCTGATAGATTGTGCAGCCATTGCACCGAAAGAAAGAGTGGTCAGGGCGATAGCGGCTACAGCATATTTGATGGTTTTCATAATTAATTCTCGCAGGTTATTCTGTTTAAAGTGACGTTGTTCCGTCGATGTGATTATGGTCACACTTTTGAGCAGAATAATAAATCGAATAGAATTGACCACCTTATTCAAAATTTTTGAAGCTAAGCTAACTCATTGAAATGAGTAATGATTAGCACGCGAATTATCATCTCTATTTATGTGACACAGATCCCGCTTCGCTTTTCGCATCTTTTGCTACTTTTTTTGCCATCACGCATCTGGTCTGTCCTGCAATCGCTTGCGCGCTATTTTAAGAGTGAAAAATAAAAAACGGCCCGAAAGCCGTTTTTTATCGATGGTTTACATCAATCCCAGAAGTTTAGGAATAAACAGGGAAATTTCCGGGATGTAGGTAATCATCATCAGTGAGACGAACAGGGCAGCGTAGAAGGGTAACAGCGGTTTAATGAGGTTCTGGATTTTAACTCCAGTGATGGAGCAACCGACAAACAACGCGCTACCTACCGGCGGGGTCAGCAAGCCAACGCACAGGTTCGCCACCATCATGATGCCGAAATGAACCGGGTCCATCCCCAAATCTTGCGCAATTGGCAGGAAGATTGGTGTGAAGATCAGCACCGCTGGCGTCATATCCATGAAGATGCCGACAATCAGCAGCACAATGTTGATCAGCAGCAGGATCACCAGCGGGTTATCGGAAATGCCCATCAGCGTGTCGCTGATCATGTACGGGATATCCGCGTTGGTCATCGCCCAGGACATGCCCACCGAGAAACCAATCAGCAGCAGAACAATGGATGTTGTGACCACTGAATCAAGGATCAGCTTTGGTAAATCACGCCATTTCACTTCGCGGTAGATCAGCACCGAGAGCACAAAGGTGTAAACCACCGCGATGGCTGAGGCTTCTGTCGCGGTAAAGACGCCGCCCAGAATCCCGCCCATAACGATGATAACTAACAACAAGCTCGGCAGCGCATCGAGAAACGCTTTGGCTGCTTGTGCGCAGGTTGGACGCGCTGATACCGGATAGCCACGACGTTTGGAGATAATCCAGCATACCAACATGACTGACAGGCCCATTAATATGCCCGGCAAATAACCGGCCATAAACAATGAGGCTACCGATACGCCACCCGCCGTCAGCGAGAAAACGATCAGCACGTTAGAAGGCGGGATCAGCAATCCGGTAATACAGGATGAGACGTTGACCGCCGTAGAAAACGCCGGGTCATAGCCTTCTTTGTTTTGAATCGGCGAAAGCGTGCCGCCAACAGCCGCCGCAGCAGCAACAGCCGAACCGGAAATGGAACCAAACATCATGTTCGCCAGCACGTTAACGTGGCCCAGTGAACCTGGAATGCGCCCAACCATTATTTGCGCGAGGTTGATTAAGCGGATGGCTATGCCGCCGCTGTTCATCAGCGTTCCGGCAAAGATAAAGAACGGAATTGCCAGCAGAGCAAAGTTATCCAGGCCGTTGGCGAGGCGTTGTGAAACGGTGATAATCGCCACATCCCACGGGAACATCAGCAGCATTGAAGAAACGGTGGCAATGCCAATCGCAAATGAAATCGGAACGCCGATAAAGACCAGCACGAAGAACGCACCAAATAAGGTGAGGGCGATATAAGTTTCCATTATTTCCCTTCCTTGCTGACCAGAGTGTGAGCGTCGGTCAGGATAAAATAGAGCGAGTAAAACATCATAATTGCCCCGCTTAATGGCAGCACAATGTAGACATATCCCATCGGGATTTGTAACGCTGCTGAGAGTTGCGAAGTGGCTAAGGTTTTTTCAATCAGTTTCAAGCCACCGTTGACGATAACCGCACCCGAGAACAGCAATACCAGCGTGTTGATGAGAATGCCGAGCAGCGGCTTTTTATGGTCTGGCAGCATCATTGCAAGAAAATCGATGGACAGATGGCGTTGTGCGCCAACGGTATAGGACGCACCTAAAAGACCGACCCAAATCATCAGAAAACGCGCCAGTTCATCGGTGAGGGTGCTGGGCTGGTTTAGTACATAGCGGCTGAAAACTTGCCATACTACGCAGAGAACCAGAGCGATCATCACCAACACCGAAAAAGTGGCAATAGTCCGGTCTACCGCAAGCTTTATGGGCTTAAGTATCATGTTTACATACCTGAAAATTAACCTGGACGAGCGGGCGATGACTTATCACCCGCTGAAACTTGCAGCTCTAAATTACTCAGCAGCGGATTCAAACTTAGCCAGCAAAGCCGCCTGTTTTGGATCTTTAGCGAAGTCGTCATAAAGCGGTTTTACTGCAGCACGGAATGGAGCTTTATCAACGCTCAAGATAGTTGCACCCATTGCTTTAGCCTGGGCACGCGAATCGGCATCGACTTTTTCCCACAGTTTTTGCTGGTAAGCTTCGGAATTTTTCGCGGCGTTAATCAAGATTTGTTGCTGCTCGGGCGAGAGTTTGGCCCAGGTTTTAGTCGAAATAACCAGGAAGTCTGGAATGGAGGTGTGTTCATCTTCGGAGAACACTTTGGCAATTTCGATATGACGTGTCTGAACCCATGACGGTACGTTATTTTCCGCGCCATCTACCACGCCTTGCTGCATGGCGGTATAAACTTCACCGAAAGAAATAGGAGTTGGCGAGCCGCCCATCAGTTCAACCATTTTTAGTGTGGTTGGACTTGCCTGAACACGAATTTTTAGCCCTTTTAAATCTTCAGGTTTGGTAATAGGTTTTTTAGCATAGAAACTACGGGTGCCTGCAACATAAGCTGAAATAGCAAAGAACCCTTTATCTTTTGTTGAGTCCATAATTTCTTTACCTACCTCACCAAATACCACACGATTAAAATGCGCCTGGTCTTTAAATAAGTAAGGTAAATTATAAATAGCGTAAGTGTTGTCGAAAGATTCTAAATCACTCGCAGAACCTTTGGTCATATCCAGTGCGCCATTTTGTAAAAGCTCCAGAGTTTCTCTGGCACTTCCCATCTGGCTGCTTGGATAAATACGAATACGCATATTGCCGTCAGAAAGTTGTTGTACCTCTTTGGCAAGTTCTTCAAAAGCCTGGTGTACAACGTGGCTGCGTTCCAGGTTGTGAGCGAGTTTTAAGGTTATCTTATCTGCAGCATTTGCACCTGTAGCACACAGTGTAATAAGTGAAGCGCAAAGTAATTGGCGAGGTAGAGTTAAAAGATTCATGGATTTTGCTCCCTGCAAAAATGTTAAGAAACGAGTAGAGTCAAACATTGCTGTATAACAGCTTATGATATTTGTCCGATAACCATACTGTTCCAACTTCACATTTTTTATTTAACCAGCGCGGTATTACTATTTTTTGTGTCCTCGCTCACTCTCTTTTTCTATTTTAGAAATGATTTTAATTTCACAAGCGAATTTACATGGTTATTAGAGGTGGAGTGTAAGGAATAATCGAGTAGATAGCTCGGGATTACTATATTTATAAGTTGTATGAATGATTGCAATTTATAAGAAATAATAAAATAACGGTCTCCAAAAAAGGAAACCGCTATTATTGATACCCACGGGATAACCCGTTGGGGCTATTTATAAATAGTTGCGCTACCAAACATCTTGTTCTGACCGCTAGCTGAGTTAACAACAAAGCCTTTTGCCCCTTCTTCTTTCGCTTTCTCTCCAAGCTTGGTTTGTAGATCGTCAAGGTTGCTTGCACCGGTGACGGTGACTGTTCCTGCGGGGCGAAGCTGACCGGTGTTTCCCGCAGACAATTCCTGGGCTGCCATGGTTGCAAACGGTAATGCCGCAAGGGTGACAACCGCAGAAAAATACAGAAATTTTTTCATAATCACATCCTCATTGCTTTTGGGGGATGATTAAAAAACCATCAACACTAAAAGTGTAGGTGCAATGTGGTAAACGATAGCCGCAAAAAACTGATGGACTTGTGCTTATTTTTTGAACAACAAAACTTGACGAAATACTTACAGATCAGTGAGATACAGGTTCATGATTTTGCTGATTTTATCGCGCGTCAGGGCGAATCATATCGAAGCGGTGAGTCTCATCTATCGTGTAATAAGCTGATGGCCCGCCCGCTCGTAGCACCGGTTTTGCCAGCGCGGTCTGGTAAATACCGTCTTTTAGCAGTGACTCGTCAATATGAACCGCGACCACTTCACCAAGCACCAGCCAGGTATCAATCGCCGTACCGTCGGCAGCTGTGAGCTGAATGCATTGCGACAGGCAGCATTCAAAGTTGACCGGGCTTTCGGCAACCAGGCTTGCTTTGACTTTACGTCCTGCAACGGCAGTTAGCCCTGCGCGGAGAAACTCATCCTCACCGTGGGGTATTGAGGCTGACGTTTCATTCATCTGTTCAGCCAGTTCACGGGTGGTGAGATTCCAGACGAACTCTTTAGTCTCAACGATATTGCGCACGCTGTCTTTCCAACCGCTGCTGGCGAAACCGATAATCGGTGGACGATAATTAAAACAGTTAAAGAAACTGTATGGTGCAAGATTGCGCGCGCCCTGCTGGTTATATGAAGCAATCCAGCCGATAGGACGTGGGCCGATAATGGCGTTAAGCGGGTCATGTGGCAAACCATGCCCATCGGCAGGTTCGTAGTAATAGCGTTTAGACATAGCGCACCTTATGTTGATTTATCTCAGGCGAAAATCACGCGGCGTATTTACCCCGCAGGGTTCACAGAGTATCTTACGCGCCCACACAAGGAGAAGCCGCAATGAAAACCCCTGACACCACTAAACCGGGTCTGCACCCACGCAACCGCCATCGTAACCGTTATGATTTCCCTGCTCTGACGCAAAGCAGCCCGGAATTGAGCGCATTTTTACGCCCTGGCCCGCATGGCGATACTACGGTTGATTTTGCCGATCCAATGGCGGTGAAAGCGCTGAATAGGGCGCTGCTTGCGCACTTCTACGGCGTGAAAGAGTGGAGTATTCCAGACGGTTTTCTTTGCCCACCTGTCCCTGGCCGTGCTGATTACATTCACCATCTGGCCGATTTATTGGCTGAAGGTAACGGCGGTGTGGTGCCATCTCAGGCTTCAGTGTTGGATGTGGGCGTTGGTGCGAACTGTATTTATCCACTGATTGGCCAGCATGAATATGGCTGGCGCTTTACAGGCACCGATGTGGACCCTGAAGCAATGCGCAGCGCCACGGCGATTATTGATGCTAATCCAGGGCTGTCACGTCTGATTCGTCTGCGTCGCCAGAAAACGCCGACTGCAATCCTTCCTGGTATTATTCATAAAAATGAGATGTTTGATGCCACACTTTGCAACCCTCCGTTCCACGACTCCGCACAGGCAGCGCGCAGCGGTAGCGAACGTAAACGCGTAAACCTCGGCCAGGATAAAAATGGTGCGTTGAACTTTGGTGGTCGTGAACAAGAGTTGTGGTGTGAAGGTGGCGAAGTAGCCTTTGTCACCCAGATGGTTAACGAAAGTAAAGAATTTGGCCGTCAAGTGCAGTGGTTTACCTCATTAGTTTCTCGTGGCGAGAATTTGCCTCTGATTTATCGCGCATTGCAGGAAGCGGGCGTTGAGAAAGTCGTGAAGAAAGAGATGGCCCAGGGTCAGAAGCAGAGCCGCTTCATCGCCTGGACGTTTATGAACGACGTACAACGTGCTCGTTGGGCCGCTACACGTTACAAATAGTCAGATAGTGGGATTGGCAGGTGGCAGTGCTCCCGCTGCTGCCTGTGACTCCTGAAGCGCCTGAGTGGCATCGCTGCCGGGTTGCATAACCTGCACGGTTTGTACCGGTGGGCGAATCCCTGCCGCATCAAAGTGTTTCTTCACCATCCCATCTAATGCAAATCGCACCGACCACTGCTTTAAAGGTTGTGTGGTGAATGATACGCGCACGGTAAAGGCCTGGTTGGTTAGACCAACAATCCCGGCAAACGACGGCTCACCAATCACCAGCTTGCGAATGTCATCCTGTTCCATCAGTTCATCTACGGCTTCTTTCAGAATTCGGTTTGCTTTTTCAACATCTTCCTGGCGATCCACGTCATAATTGGCGACAAACGAACCAATACCTCGCACAAAGTTGGCGAAGGTGGTAATCGATGACCACGGAATGATGTGGTAAGCCCCGGTATCCTGGCGCACGCCTACTGAGCGAATTGACATGCGTTCAACAGAACCTGTAATCGGCCCGATGGTGACTAAGTCACCGGTATTCATCCCATTTTCAAACTGAATAAAGACGCCAGTAATGATGTCCTTCACCAGGGTTTGCGCGCCGAAACTAATGGCTAAACCCAGTGCGCCAGCCCCAGCCAGTAATGGGGCGATATTCACTCCAATCTCTGAAAGCAAAATCATGATAGTGATGGTGCTGATAACCACCGCCAGAGCGTTACGGAACAGTGTCAGCAGTGTACGGGTGCGGGCACTGGGCATCGGTCGGCCATGAATATCTGACGCCAGGCGGTTTTCAATCAGGCTTGCCAGTAAAGTCCAGCCTATGGCGGAGAAAAGCAGAATTAACACGATGCGGATAATAATATCGATAGTTTTCTCACCGGCATCGTTGGAAATCCACGCCCACATATCAAACAGTCCCCAGGCGTTTAGTAGCAGCATGACCGCCACGCATACCGTCATAATTCGCGCCATTTTCAGGGCGGCGGAGATCCAGCCATTAAGGCGTTTTTGCAGTTCAGGATAGTTGCGCTGCACCTGTGGTGAAAGGTTGATGGTTTTCGCAAGCCAGCGCGACAACATGCCCGAGATAAACGCCGCGATACCGATAATCGCCAGACTATGCACAGACGCTGCCATCATCCATTTCAGACTGTTGCCCGGGTCGAACAGCGAAAAGAAAAACAACACAACGAAATAGGCGCTAGCCAGCCAGTGCCAGACCAGTGCAAAAGCACGAATAAACAGGCTAAAGAACGCCATTGAGCGGTCGGCTAGTTGAATCAGACTTTGCTGAATCTGGCGTTTGTTGTGGAAAATCAGATACAAAGCCCAAAGGGTGATGCAGAGCATAATCACCACATTGGCAATCGCTCCTACCTGTACGTTTACCTGATTAGAAATAATCGGTACCGCAACCAAAATACCGTAGCCTATCAAGCTGCTTAACCCCGCAAGGCGAAGATTCCAGTAATGTGCACTTTGATCTGGCACCGGAAATGGGCGTAGGTCAGGAAAGCGGGGGCAGAAAATTAAACGCAGGATGGCTTTGAAGAATTCAATCAGCGCAAAAGCATTCAGAAACAGCCCTTGTTGACGGGCGATAGTGCGATTTCCAGCGTTCATCATGTCGCTAAAGATCTGCCCGACGAAAATGGTCAACGCCAGCAATAACAGATCAATGATAAACGCACCGATGATCATCAGTGGCAGGTGAAACCAACTCGACCGGTCGCGATTCTTTTTGCGCCCCCATTTGCCCATGCGCGTCCAGACAGGCGTCATGCAGGCACGAATCAACAGATAAAAGGCAAAAACGCTTACGACGAGCATCGTAAAATGCGTCAGCGCATTATAAAAAGTTTGTTGATTGAAGGCCTTGTGTGGAGCACCGGTAATATTACGGTGTAGTTGGGCAAAGCGCTGGGCCAGCTCACCACCGTAGTGGCGGCTTACATCGGTCACATTTTCGAGAACCGTTTTGTCTTCACTCAGTTGTTCTGGTGGAACGATAGCGGGCACCGGATCAGGCGGCGGTGTGGCGGCTACTTTGCGCAATTGCCCAATCAGTTCATCACGCGACTGCGAGTTGTCCAGCACATCGGCCAGGGCTGAATAGGCTTTCTTTTTTTCTTCAAGGTTAGGTTCAGCGGGCGGGGTGGTCGCGTTCTGTTGAGCAGACGCGGCAACAGCCGCAGCCGGTAGAGTGACGGCCTGCGTTTGAAAGCTAAACATGCACAGCAGTAGCAAGAGTAGCGGCACGGCGTTCCTCCGAACTGAAAAGTCAGACAAAGGAATAAGTATAGAGCGCGGGGGTTGGTGGTCGGGAAAACAGGAATTATCTGGTGCGAACGTCGAACTGGTGTCGGATGACGCTGCGCTTATCCGACCTACGCCAAAGCTGACGCAGGGGGATAAGCGCAACAGGTTATCAGGAAACGTGCTGCAAGAATTCCTGCAAGCGCTGGCTTGGCGGGTTATCAATCAGCTCTTGCGGATTGCCATCCTCAGCGATGCGGCCTTTATCAATAAAGATCAGGCGTGAGGCAACTTTGGCGGCAAAACCCACTTCGTGAGTCACGATAACCATCGTCATACCTTCTTCAGCCAGATCCTGCATAACCTTCAGCACTTCGTGGCGAAGTTCAGGGTCAAGGGCTGAGGTTGGCTCATCAAACAGCATCATTTTTGGCTTAACTGCCAGCGCGCGAGCAATCGCTACACGTTGTTGCTGGCCACCTGAAAGCTCTGATGGATAGTGATGTGCACGCTCTGCGAGGCCCACTTTTGCCAGCAACTCTTTCGCCAGTTTATCGGCGGCATCTTTGCTTAAGCCACGCACACGAATCGGGCCAAAGGCGACGTTTTCAAGCGCAGTCAGGTGTGGGAACAGGTAGAACTGTTGGAACACCATTCCCGCTTCCTGGCGAATCAGGCGCTCATCAACTTTCGGGTCGTTGACCTTCAGGCCATCAACAAACAGGTCACCGCTGGTGATGTCTTCCAGTTTGTTGATGCAACGCAGCAGTGTAGATTTACCTGAGCCTGACGGTCCGATAATGACAACCACTTCGCCCTGTTTGATATCGAGGTCGATGTTATGTAGCACCTGGGTTTTACCAAAGTGCTTAGAGACGTTTTTAAATTCAATCATAGGATTTTCATCCTTCTTTCAAGGCGACGCAGCACGAAGCTCAGCACCAAAGTAATAATCAGATAGAAGACCGCAACGGCGCTCCAGATCTCCAGCGCACGGAAGTTCCCGGCAATGATTTCTTGCCCCTGACGGGTCAGCTCAGCCACACCGATAACAATGAACAGCGAGGTATCTTTAATGCTGATAATCCACTGGTTACCCAATGGCGGCAGCATACGACGCAGCGCCAGCGGCATAATCACGTGGCGAATGGTTTCACGCTTCGACAGGCCTAACGCAAGGCCTGCTTCCTGGAAACCTTTATGAATCGACAGCACCGCACCACGGGTAATTTCCGCAATGTAGGCGCCGGAGTTAATCATAATGGTGACGACGGCGGCGCTGAACGGGTCAATGCGCAGGTCGTTAAAGGCCATTGGTAGGGCGAAGTAAATAAACATCACCTGTACCACAATCGGCGTACCGCGAATCACTTCAATAAATACTAATGCGATGTGGTTGGCAATCCAGCCGCCGTAAGTACGGGCGAAACCGGCGACCAGACCAATTATCAGACCACCAAACAACCCGATGACCGAAATCAGCAAAGTCATTTTGGCGCCTTCAATCAAAAGCGGGATTGCAGGCCAAATGGCACTCCAGTCGAACTCCATGATGCATTCCTATTGTGTACCGTGGTTCAAAAATAGCAGGGGCGAAAATGGTCGCCCCTGAGTCACTCATAAAACTTTAGAATTATTATTTTGGCTCAGTGCCGAACCATTTTTTATAGATTTCGTTGTACTTGCCGTTCTCTTTCAACGTTTTCAGTGCGCCGTTCACTTTCACGCGCAGGTCATCGCTACCTTTAGGGAAGGCGATGCCGTATTGCTGTGCTTCCAGAGAGTCGCCAACAGCTTTGAACTTGCCCTGGCCTGCAGTTTTGATGAAGTACAGGATATTCGGGGTGTCGTGCAGTACTGCATCAGCACGGTTGGTGCCCAGTTCCATATATGCGTTGTCGATGTTCGGGAATTGACGCAGGTCTTTAGTTTTGATGTTGGCTTTCGCGTAATCAACAGAACCGGTGCCGCTCTTAACCGCAACCACTTTACCATCGAGATCTTTCACGCTTTTTACTGAGTCGTTGTCAGCTTTAACCATCACTAACAGGCCGCTTTTGTAGTAGCCATCAGAGAATTCGATCGCTTTTTTACGTTCTTCGGTAATGGTGATGCCAGCCAATGCCAGGTCAATGTTTTTGGTCTGCAGCGCAGGAATGATGCCGCTGAAATCCATTGGCTTAAGGGTGTAATCAAGTTTTAATTCTTTTGCTACCGCATCCCATAAATCGATATCAAAACCGACGTACTTGTCGCCTTGTTTAAATTCGAAAGGAACGAATGCGGTGTCGGTCGCTACGACCAGTTGCTTCTCAGCAGCGTGGGAAGAAACCGCAAAAGCCAGGGTGAGTGCAGCCAGTGAAACTTTCAAAATCGACTTCATAGCATTTCCTTGTTTATCCATGGGGCAATCCCCTGCATCAGTAAGCCGCAACATGGAAAAATCATGCCAGCTTTTCAAGCTACTGTTTTTGCAAGGATGTGAATATGTAACATTGCACAATAATGGTTGCAAGCGGGTTGCAGTGCACTGTATTGGTGCCCAATTATGGTGCGCGAAGTATTGCGAGAGGGCGAAGTGTAGTTTTACCGCATATTAAGGCGGCAAAACAATCGTCTGTTAACGATTGTGTGAGGTGATTATTACAATTGAGTAACTTATGCGGCAGGGGTAAACAATTTCATGCGCTAAAATAGTGCAACCATCCTCCCTAAAAAGGGAGGATGGAGTAACAAACTGCTAGCAATTATTCGATATTTGACTCGATAAACCACAGGAACTTATCCAAATCGCGCGATGCGGCGGTCAGAATATCAGCAGTATCTTCGTCTTTCGCTTCGCTAATTGCCTTACGCACATCGTTTGCCACAATCGCGTAACGGTCAGCCAACTCTTTCAGGTGATCCTGCACACTGTGAATATCCAGCGGATAGCTCTTCAGCGGAGTTTTGCTGTTAATGACCTGCGTGGTACCCAGAGCGACACCACCGAGCTGAACAGCGCGTTCTGCCATGGTATCAAGGTGGTCTGTGAGTGCTGTACGGAAGCCGTCGAGCATTTCATGGACGGCAATAAAGTTAGCGCCACGCATGTTCCAGTGCGCTTGCTTGGTAATTAACGACAAATCAATGAACTGAATGACCTGGCGATTTAGCAGCTCAACGGTAGCTTTCTTTTCGCTGTCTGCAACATCATTACGGGTATGCAGTAGGTTAGTAGATTTGGTTTTTACCAGTTTAGCGGTAGTCATAATCTTTCTTCCTCTTGATGTTATGTCTAATTGAATTACCGGAAATAAGTATAGCACCGGATTTTGATTTTAATGGAACAGGTTATACCTATCAGACAAATAGCAGGTTCAGGGTGGATTTTAGTAACTGATTGTTAGTAATGGATTTTAAATTTATTGCCGCGAGGCGTTACTGGAATAAAAAAAGCGTGATTATTAAATGGGAATAATTTTTGTTTGTATCTAAGAATAAGTCTAAATATAAAGACTTGATCGAGGGAGAATATTTACCGTGGTCACAATAACCACGGTAAATAATATGGGGAATTAATTTACGTCAACGCTGGTAATCTGAGCTTCACGTTTGATGGTCAGTGTTGAACCAATGGACGCTGCGATAATTGATAGTAGAGCAAGCCATTGTACAAGCGTCAGATGTTCACCAAGGAACAGCATGCCAGACAGCGCCGCAAGTCCAGGCTCCATGCTCATCAGAGTACCAAAAGTGCGTGTCGGTAAGCGCGTCAGAGCGATCATTTCCAGAGAGTAGGGCAGTGCCGTCGACAAAATTGCGACACCCAAACCGAGCGGTATTAGTGACCAGTGCCAAAGCGCTTCACCCGCCTGCCAGGCGCCAATTGGCACAAAGATAACAGCCGCGATTAACGACCCGAAAGCCACCGTTGCCGGGCCGTGATCGGCCCCCGCTTTTTGGCCGAACAGAATATAAATCGCCCAGCAGCCACCTGCACCCAAAGCAAAAGCGGCCCCCGCTAAGTCAACGCTCGAAATTGACTGCCCGAGCGGCAGCAGGAACCACAAGCCGAGTACCGCCAGAATTACCCAGACAAAATCAACGGCACGGCGCGATGCAAACAACGCTACCGCAAGTGGGCCGGTGAACTCCAGGGCGACGGCAATACCCAAGGGAACAGTCTGAATAGATAAATAGAAGAGGTAGTTCATTCCACCAAGAGCAAGGCCATACATCAGCAAGGGGAAACGTTGTTCTGCTTTAAAACGCAAACGCCATGGTTTGAAAATCACCACCAAAATTAGCGTACCCAACGCAAGACGCAGTGCTGTAACGCCCGGTGCACCAACCAATGGGAACAAAGATTTCGCAAGTGAAGCGCCACTTTGAATTGAGGTCATAGCAATTAAAAGAACGACGATGGGTAACCAAACTGGGGTTTTACGTGGCGATAGCGGCATCCTGCTTCCTGTCAGTCAGTGTCTAATTCGGTCAAGAAAATAAAAGTAACCCCAGTGTAAATGAATAAGTTATGGCTGGTTGAGAATTCATTGAAAAAAATAATTGTCTGATGCAGTACCATAACAGCCTGATTGCGTAAGTTTTGTTCAGAACAGTTTAAGAATTATCTGGATGACGATGTTGCGATTCATGCCAATAATTAGCGCGTTTTTGGTTAAAAGCGCTGCAAATTGAAGGGACTACGATGTAATGGAAATGTTCTGTTACAGGAAAGGAATCGTTAGACAACGTAAATGTCGCAGAGTTTCTTACACAATTTTGATATATTAAAAACTTAGAAGTTACTTGAAGCACATTTGAGGTGGATTATGAAAAAAATTGCATGTCTTTCAGCACTGGCTTGTGTTCTGGCCGTTTCCGTTGGTACCGCATCTGCAGCTAGCACCGTAACTGGTGGCTACGCACAAAGCGATATGCAGGGCAAAGCTAACAAAGCAGGCGGTTTCAACCTGAAATACCGTTATGAAAACGACACCCCGCTGGGTTACATCGGTTCTTTCACTTACACCGAGAAAAACCGCAGCGAAGCTGACGCTTACAATAAATCACAATACTACGGCATCACTGCTGGTCCTGCTTACCGCATCAACGATTGGGCAAGCATCTACGGTGTAGTCGGTGTTGGTTACGGTAAATTCCAGACTACTGGCGCAACTGATACAAACACCAGCGACTACGGTTTCTCTTACGGCGCAGGTATGCAGTTCAACCCAATTGAAAACGTTGCTCTGGACGTTTCCTACGAGCAGAGCCGCATCCGTAATGTTGATGTTGGCACCTGGATCGCAGGCGTGGGTTACCGCTTCTAATTTCACTTTAACTAGTGAAAATAAAAATCCGCCCATAGTGGCGGATTTTTTTATCTCTGCAATTTGAGTTAGCGTGTTTTAGTTTCAAACACATCCGTCTGCAAATGAGTATAGTCCACCTTCTTAAGCTTAAAGTTGGTGATGTAGACAGGCCCCGCATTCTGCTCAGAAATGAACTTGTACTTTGGCGTTAACTCTTTGGTTTTAATCCCCGTCCATGCCGAGAAGAAATTCAGGAAATCGTTCGCTGAACGCCGTGCTTTTATCTGGCGATGTTCTTTATCATCACTTGATAGCACCATAAACGGTACCTGGAAGTTTTGCTGGAACTCATCATCATGCGCCAGATATTGCACCTTGGTGCCGCGTTCTTTGATGGCAAGACCGTGATCGGAGAAGTAAGCCATCGAGAAACTTTCACCGCTATTTTGCAGCTGCTGATAGAGCTGTTTTAGCAGGTCGTCGGTTTGCGTCATGCTGTAGATATAACAAGAGGTCTCTTTCGACTGAACGAAATCTTTATATTTACCCTGTGTACGGTCGCAAGCCTGGGGATGTGAACCCATCAAATGCAACACAATCAGTTGCGGAGTGGTGCGAGGGCTAGCAAATACTTGAGCTGTCATTTTAAGCAGCGCTTCGTCACGGGTATTTTTATCCGCTTCAAAATCCCCACTTTTCAGGAACTGTACTTCATCAGCACGCTTGGCGATGCTGGCAATGGCTGTATCGTATTCACCAATTTGCCCCTGGTTTGAGAACCACCAGGTCTGGAAGCCAGCGCGGTTTGCCAGCGTAATAATGTTGTCCTGATATTGCGGTTTGCCATCAATGACGCGGTTAAGCGTCATGCCCAACGATTTCTGTGTGGAACCACTGGCTGATACATAATCCATGAAGATATTGCCATTCACCTGGCTTGCGAACGGGGTGTTATCCCAGTGACCGCCGAATGCACCTAACGCATCGCGACGCGCGCTTTCGCCAATCACCACTACATAAATTTGGTACTTCGGTTTAACCGCCAGCACATTCCAGGTGTCCTTCATTTGTGAGAAGGCCTGCATGCGGGTTTGCTCGTCGATTACTTCCTGGTTGTTAACCACCACATCTTTAACAAAGCGGAATACCGGATAACCAGAGTCTTTGATTTTAAACACGCCACCGTAAGCCAGGTTTTGTACTGGTGCGACAAAGAAGCAGACCACGCTCACCACCAGACATAAGCTGTCGAAATGGCACCATGCTCTTTTTTTCGGCGTGACTTTGCGACGCACGGCGATAACACCGAGCACCAGAATAAACACTGACACCAAATAGCTATACCACGGGAAAATAGTCATCAATTCCGTGGATTCTTCGAAGTTGGTCGAGTGCAAGGCAAGCAGGGTATTAAAGTTTGGCGAGCCGTAGGCCTGTCCAAAAGGGAAATACATTGCAGCAATCAGGCTACAAATCGCCAGCAAACCTTTTTGTAATTTGGGCGCGCTACGCCACAGCAGCATTAATACGCAACTAAATGCGACTGCATAGAGAATGCTAAATTCATAACCGAGTGCGAAGTTAATCAGTAACGACTGCAGGAAATAAAAGCCAGTCCACGGATTGAGCGCAATTGCGCGGGTCGTCAGGGTATCTTTAACCGTTAAATTCATGTTTATCGAGATCTACTAAACGCCATGCGAAAACCCTGGCGACGAGGGTAAGAACCTGCCTGACAGACGGAAAAGAAGGGAAACTGGACCGCATCTGCGAGCCGCTTCATGTGCAGGGCTGCAAGAAGATAGAGCGGGACGATAAGAAGATCAACTGATAACAGAAATGTGTTTTGCGAAGCGCGTTACAAAACCGACAAATGGTAAGGTTAAAGCGCGGCTAAACGATAAATTCAGAGTATCTACGGAAATGAAAAGTTACAAACACGCGGGGTGATATAAGCCAGACTGATGTGAAAGAAGGCAGGGCGACTGCCTATGACTTCGGTTTTTCGCCCTGCTGTGGTTTCCCGGAAACCCAATCACACAACATATTGAGCAGCATCAGCCGCACTTGAAACGGGGAATGTGTAAACACGCTCATACACCTCTTAAATTCGTTCATTTTTTCCTCCTCTTAACATCTGCTGCCCTTAGATCCTTTAAAGGCTGACTGCATTACATACAGATATAGCACAGGCTATATTGTATAGCTATTGCTAATTCGTTAAATTTTTGTGCTTGGGTGATGCTGGTTTACAATGGGGCCAAATGTCGTCATTGGACGATGCCGTACCACTGTTAGAGGAAGCATCATGAGCCGTACTGCGGGCCAAAAAAATAAACAGAAAGTGATGCCGTTGGTAAATGTTGAAGAGCATGTCGAAGGCTTTAGGCAGGTGCGGGAAGCGCATCGCCGTGAATTAATTGATGATTATGTTGAGCTGATCTCTGATTTGATTCGCGAGGTCGGCGAAGTCCGCCAGGTTGATATGGCCGCACGTCTGGGGGTCTCCCAACCAACAGTTGCAAAAATGTTAAAAAGACTCGCCTCGGTTGGGCTTATTGAACAAATTCCATGGCGCGGTGTGTTTCTGACTCCGGAAGGGGAGAAACTGGCGCAACTGAGTCGTGAACGTCATCAGATCGTCGAAAACTTTTTCCTCGCGCTGGGAATTAGTGCCGAAACTGCAAGAATTGACGCCGAAGGTGTTGAGCACCACGTTAGTGAAGAGACGCTGGAAGCATTTCGCCTGTTTAGTGAGAAGCGAGGATTCACGCAGTAATGTTGCTCAACCTTGTTCGGCCATTTGCTCGCGATCGCTTTCTTCATCTCTTGCTGCTTGTCGGTGTGGCGCTGAGTTTTGTTGCGCCCTTTCAGCCGAAGCGTTGGGTCCACGCTATCGACTGGCATACCATCATTACGCTCGCAGGTTTAATGATGTTGACCAAAGGCGTGGAGCTAAGCGGTTATTTCGATGTGCTGGGCCGCCGCATGGTGAAGCGTTTTGATAACGAACGAACCCTGGCGATGTTTTTGGTCAGCGCAGCGGCTCTGCTTTCTACGTTTCTGACCAACGATGTCGCGCTATTTATTATTGTTCCGTTGACCATTACGCTGAAAAAACTATGTGCGATACCGATTAGTCGACTCATCATATTTGAAGCCTTGGCGGTGAATGCCGGGTCGCTGCTCACGCCGATTGGAAATCCGCAGAATATTTTGCTGTGGGGGCGGTCGGGTTTATCGTTTGGCGAATTCACCTGGCAAATGGCCCCACTGGCGCTGGCGATAATGACCAGTTTGCTTCTGTTATGCTGGTTTTGCTTCCCTAATAAAAAGCTTATCTATCAGACTCACGATAAACGCCATGAGTGGCAGCCACGATTGGTGCTGAGCTGCGTGGCACTTTACGTTGTATTTATTGTTTCGCTGGAGTTAAAGCAGGAGAACTGGGGGCTAGCCGTGGTGGCGATAGGTTTTTTGCTATTGGCGCGCCGGGTGTTACTGAGTATCGACTGGAGTTTGCTGCTGGTGTTTATGGTGATGTTTATCGACGTTTACCTGATAACGCAACTGCCGGTATTACAACATGCACTGGCGGGGATTAATCAGCTTTCAAGTGGCGGTTTGTTTGCACTGGGCATAGGTTTATCGCAATTTATCAGCAATGTTCCATCAACCATTTTACTGCTCAATTACGTTCCAGTCTCAGTGCTGCTCGCTTTTGCGGTAAACATTGGCGGTTTTGGCCTGCTGCCGGGGTCGTTGGCAAATCTGATAGCTCTGCGCATGGCTAACGATCGCCGCATCTGGATACGCTTTCACTACTATTCATTGCCGATGCTGTTGTGGGCGGCTGCCATAGGTTACGGTCTGCTGGTGCTACTAAAGCAATTTTAGAACGGCAGAGGAGAGGGGCTTTGCCGCCCCTCGCTTCGTATTACGCGTTAAACGGCGCTTCTTTCTTCAGAACTTTTTCAATCACATCCAGCACACCTTGCTGGTTGCAATGCCCAGCCTGATAAGACGCGATCTGTTTGATTTTTTCAGGGGCATTTGCCATCGCAAAACCATATTTGGCCTGGCGCAGCATTTCTATATCGTTGCCGCCGTCGCCAAAAGTCACAACTTCGCTGTCATCAATACCCCATTTTTCCTGCAATATCCGCAAACCGTTGGCTTTATGGATACCAGGAATAATCAGGTCAATCGAGCCGTGACCACTGGTGACCGGCACCATCACACCGTCGAGAATTTCAGACAGGGAGCTCATGGTGTCATCTAACAGGCTATCAGGCAGATTCAGCGCGAACTTAAAGAACACGTCGTCCAGATTCGAGAAGTTTTCTACCAGCTCCAGGCGGTGATAGTAGCTACGCGCCATGGTGATAAAGGCGTCGTCATAACTTTTCAGGGTATAGCCGTTGCGCTTGCCGCAGGCGATGATATCCACATGCGGCAGTGTCAGCAGGTGGTCAATAACCGTGTTGAATTGTTGCTTTGTTAGCTCGCCATTGAAGGTGTCTTTTTCTTCACTCACTACCCAGCCGCCGTTATCGGCAACGAAAGAGATCTCGTGGGCAATCTCCGGGAAAAATGAAATCAACTGGAAATACTGGTTGCCGCTGGCGACCACAAAACGAATCCCTTGCTCTTTCATCTGTGCATAAAGTTCAGCAAAGCGTACGCGGTTGTACTCTTTGTTATCGTTCAGGAACGTACCATCCATGTCGACGGCAATTAATTTCACACTCATCGAACTCTCCCTTCAAGCGAATTAGTAACAAGATCTGTTGGTTTTGCGACGGCTTTCGCGACTAGTGCTGCGACGACCATCAAACTTAATACGACTAACATGGCAAGGCGCAGGCCGTAATGTTCACCGAGGAAGCCAAGCAGTGGTGGCCCCACCAGGAAGGCAATATAACCCGATGCAGCAACCACGCTTACGCGAGTCGCCGGATCTGGGCCGGTATCGCCTGCGGCCGAAATGGTTAATGGGAAACCGAGCGAGGTGCCCAATCCCCACAAAATGACAGAAATGCCCGCCACAAAGGCGTTATCGACAAAGATGATTAGGCCAATACCCAAAATACCCATCAACGCACAGGCTCGCACTACCGTCACGCGGCTATAACGGTCAATAAACCAGCCGCCTGTAAAACGCCCGACTGTCATGCCCAGAGTAAAGCCGACATAAATCATCGAGCCAGATGTTGGGTTAAAACCGTGGCCATCGACCATCAAAAGCGGCAGCCAGTCATTCGCTGAGCCTTCGGCGAATGCCATCGCCAGCACAATGGTGCCGATTAATATCAGCTGCAGATCTTTATAAAAGGGCGGGTGGGGCTCGTGTGGGTTTTCTGCATCTACGGCTGTGTTGCTCTTACCTACTCCATGCGGAATGGCAGTAATGGCAATAACAATTGGCGTAATGACGAGTAGGCCAATCACTAATAAGTGCCCATACGCGCTGAAATTGAGGGCGGTTAAACTCATACCGATACCCGCACCTACAAGGGTGCCCAGGCTATAGAAACCATGCATCATCGGTAGCACGGTCTTTTTCAGCAACCCTTCAACAATGGCACCTTCGACATTCATCGCGACTTCGGCTGATCCAAGTCCGGCTCCCAAAATGGCCAGGCCGAGTGCGAACAGCACAGGTGAGGAAAGGTATAGCGCAACGCCCATCACCAGCATGCCGGTTACCATTAATGTCATACCGCTGCGGATGATATTGCGAGTCCCAAAACGCTTAACCAGCCAGCCCGAGCATAAAATTCCGCTCATCGAGCCCACCGATAGGCCAAACAGCACAATCCCCATACCCGCAGTCGAAACACTTAACGTGTCGCGAATGGCTGGAGTTCGTGTGGCCCAGGAGGCCATAACCAGGCCTGGCAGAAAAAAGAAGGCGAACAGCGCCCAGGTGCGAAGTTGAGTGGATTTGCGGTTAGGAATGACGGCTGACATGGAAATACCGGTTGGCGGCGAATACAAATTACACTAGCAAGTTTGTGTACATTTGTACATATTGCCTGGTAAACTCTTTTAGTCAGTTATTAACGAGCGAAAAATATGAGCAAAGCCCCGAGGCGCAACGATCCAGACCGGCGAGAGCGTATTTTGCAAGCCACGCTGGATATGCTGGTAGAACACGGTATTAGTCATATTACCCACCGTAAAATTGCCGATGCGGCGGACGTTTCGTTAGGGTCAATGACCTATTATTTTGACGGCATCGAATCGCTACTGAGCGAAGCGTTCACGCAATTTGCATATCAGATGTCAGACGATTACCGCGCCCGTATGGAACAAGCTCGTGATCGTGACGAAGCCTGCGAAGCGATAGTTGATATGATTTGCGGGGAGAAAATTGCCACGTCGTACAATATGCAGGTGATGTATCAGCTATACGCTTACGCCAACCGTAACCCGGCACTAAAAATCATCATGCAGGACTGGATGTGCCGCAGCCAACAAGTGCTGGAAACCTTCTTTGACCCGATGACCGCACGCGCGTTGGATGCTTTTATCGAAGGTATGACGCTACATTATGTGACCGACAGGAATCCGCTGAGTCGTGAAGACCTCAGAAGAATGCTGGCGAAAATTGTAGGCTAGGGTTTGAATTTCAAACCCGTTATGTCGTTGTTGTGCCCGCCGTCATATTGACCACCGTTGCTGTCATTGCACCTGCATGATCTGACGCCAGAAATGCCATAAGTTCGGCTACTTGTGAAAGCGTTGGCAGGCGTTTCAACATGGTGCTTTGCGCCGCACCTCCCACCCACTGCTCCATGGATATCATCAGCAACCCGGTTCAACTTTTCCTGGCTGCGAGCGCCCAAATATACATGCGCCCCCTCTCGCGCCATCACATGCGCAACCGCGCTGCCGATGGCACCACTACCACCGAAGATCACAGCTACTTTGCCGTTAAGTAACATTTCGAGTTCCTCTTCACTAAATCGTACTATTCAAAATTATGGACGATGTACAGATATTGGCGCAGGTGATGGCGTGTCGGTTTCAGGAGGGTATCTAACTTTATGATTTAAAACAGAACTCAAATTTCAGGCAATAAAAAACCCATCAACCTTGAACCAAAGAGGCGGGGTTGATGGGCTCCACAAATTGGGGACATCAAAGAAAAGCAGTGGCACTAATTAAGACTTTGCCCCAGGCAAAAAGTTCGCACTGTCATAAAAAATCTTTTTTCTTTGTCTGCGGCACCGATCACAAACCGGGCCATATGATTACGATAAGCGTCCCCGCCAGCGTTAATAACACGTTAGCGATAGCGTAAGTCCCGGCGTATCCAAGGGCTGGAATGTTGCTGCGTGCAGTGTCGCTGATGATTTCCATCGCTGGTGCGCAGGTACGTGCACCCATCATTGCCCCAAATAGCAATGCGCGGTTCATACGTAAAACATATGCACCGAAAAGGAAGCAGATAACAACGGGCACCAGACTTACGATAAGCCCAGCAATCAACATTTGCCCACCAACGGCACCCAGGCCGTTGCCAATGCCACTACCGGCGCTTAGGCCGACGCCGGCCATAAATACCATCAGGCCGAATTCTTTCACCATATTCAGCGCCCCTTGCGGGATATAGCCGAAAGTAGGGTGGTTAGCTCGCAGGAAGCCGAGCATGATACCGGCGAATAGCAAGCCTGCAGCGTTGCCGACGCCAAAACTGAACGAGCTGAACTGGAAGGTGATCATGCCGATCATCAGGCCAATAATGAAGAAGGCGCAGAAGGCGAGCAGGTCAGTTATCTGGCTGTGAATCGAGATAAAGCCAATACGTTCAGCAACGGTTTTTACGCGGCGGGCATCACCGCTGACCTGTAAAACGTCACCTTTGTTGAGCACGATATTGTCGTCAATAGGCATTTCAATCTGGCTGCGGATAACGCGGTTGAGGAAGCAGCCGTGATCGGTCAGCTTTAATTGCCCAAGGCGGCGACCGACAGCATTGTGGTTCTTTACCACAATCTCTTCGGTAACGATGCGCATATCCAGCAGGTCGCGATCGAAAACCTCTTTACCGTTACGGAAACTTGGATCGAGGCGTGAATGCGCATCCGGGTAACCTACCAGCGCGATTTCATCACCCTTTTGCAGCACAGCGTCACCATCCGGGTTTGCCAGAATGCCGTTACGGCGGATACGTTCTATGTAGCAACCGGTCTGGCGATAAATGCCAAGTTCACGCAGGTTTTTACCATCAGCCCAGGCAACCAACTCAGAGCCTACGCGGTAAGCGCGAATAACAGGAAGGTAGACTTTACGTGCGGCATCGGTGTCCAGGCCACGTTCGCGGGCGATTTGTTGCGCGCTGGTCTGCAAATCCTGGTGTTGAAGTTTTGGCAGGTAACGTGCGCCAACAATCAGACTGACCAGACCGATAAGATAGGTTAGTGCGTAGCCGAGGCTGAGGTTATCGAGCGATGTCGCTAATTGGGTGCCAGCGGCACCCGAATGTCGCAAGGTATCACCTGCACCGACCAACACTGGCGTTGAGGTCATTGAGCCTGCGAGCATCCCCGCTGTGAGGCCAATATCCCAGCCAAAGAGTTTCCCCAACCCTAAGGCAAGCAACATGGCGGTTCCCACCATCACCAGTGCCAGCATCAAGTAATTCTTGCCATCGCGGAAGAAAATTGAAAAAAAGTTTGGCCCAGCTTCTACTCCGACACAAAAAATGAACAACATAAAACCCAGATTTAGGGCGTCTGTGTTAATGGAAAAATGTTGTTGGCCGAGTAATAAAGAGACTACTAAAACACCAATGGAATTACCTAGTTGGACTGGACCAAGGCGTAATTTACCCAGGCATAAACCTAAGGTCAGAACAACAAATAATAACAGGATGTAATTCCCGCTTAACAAATCTGCGACGTTTATATTCACGAAGGGTAACTTCTTGTTTACTAGTAACTTGTTGAAAGAAATGGTTTTTTGCGTTAGGGTTTCTACTAATTACGACGCAATTTAATGTATTTCTAGTGCATTAAAATATCCAGTGCGCAGACCTGATAATAGCCGTTAGTTTAATCTTTATGAAGTTTTACGGCTAGTAAGAATATTGTGCTAATTGCGCTACCTATTTTCTAGCAGGGATTGCTGAGACTTTATCTAACTGGGGCAAGGTTTCTGCGTGCAGAGCCGTAAATTTAAGTTCGATACAAGCGATCGTCAGGAGGATGTGTGTTCATGCGTGGACAACGTTGGTTCGGAGTCATTTGTTGCTTCGTGTTGTTTGTTGGTGTGTTTTTGTCTCAAAAGTTGAGTGCCGCCAGCAGCTACCCAGGTGATAAACATTCTGAGTGGGGATTGCTGTTTTTTATCCTTCCGGGTGTTATCGCTAGCGTGTTTTCACGCCATGGCCGAGTGATCAAACCGCTGATGGGCGCAGTACTGGCTTCACCGTTTTGTCTGTTAATCATTCACTTTTGGCTGTCGCCAACGCGAACGTTCTGGCAAGAAATGGCCTGGATGTTTAGTGCGGTGTTTTGGTGTGCTCTTGGGGCATTGTGCTACTTGTTTCTCCGTAGCGTGCTCCGCCGTCAGCGGCGATAAAAAAACCGGCTCAGTGAGCCGGTTTTTTTCTTTCTATCTGCTGCTTATTCTGCGTTCTGGAACAAGCTCAGGTGTTCTTTAGCGTAAGCTTCAAAATCAGTGCAACCGCCAATGTGTTTCTGGTCGAGGAAAATCTGCGGTACCGTTTCAACAGGTTTGCCTACGGTTTTTTCCAGATCGGCTTTGCTGATACCTTCCGCATGGATATCAACATAACGGAAGTTGAAGTCGTCACGCTCAGCGGTCAATTTCTCAGCCAACTCTTTAGCACGAACACAATATGGGCAGCCTGGGCGACCAAAGATTACTGCAAACATGGAATCTCCTTTATTTTTTGTGGCCGATACGTACCGGCGAATGGCAACTATAATGCCGCTAACTGTTGCGAATGGAAAGAAGGTGTTACCTGTTAATATAATACTCGCTACCTATACAGTCTGTGGAGACAAGCGGATGCGTTCACTCGGTGCGTTACCGAAACCTGTGTTAATCCTCGAAGTTATCGGTATCGCTTTTTTACTGCTGTCATATCTTTCCCTGAACGGTTACGTGACTTTATCCGCACCCTTTGGGAATGCCACAGCGGCTATCATCATGGTATTTTTAGGCATTGTGCTGATGCTCCCGGCGGCAGCATTTATGGTTTGGGCGATGGCTCAAAACGTTGCGCCGCTGCTGACCAAAGGCCAGGCCCCACTCGATAAATCTCATTCAGACAAGCCTAAGGATAAACACGATGACGCCGACCATTGATCTGCTGCGTTCACACCGTTCTGTGCGCCGTTTCACCGATGCGCCGATAACAGATGAACAGCGTGCAGCAATTATTGCCAGTGCCCAGGCGGCCTCCAGTTCCAGTTTTTTACAATGTACTTCGATTATTCGCATCACCGACAAATCCCTTCGTGAGCAACTTGTTCAGCTTACTGGCGGCCAAAAGCATGTCGCACAAGCCGCAGAGTTTTGGGTTTTTTGCGCCGACTTTAACCGCCATCTGCAAATCTGCCCGGAAGCTCAACTCGGGCTTGCGGAACAACTTTTACTCGGAGCGGTTGATACTGCGATTCTGGCTCAAAACGCCTTTACTGCGGCAGAGTCGCTGGGGTTGGGTGGTGTTTACATCGGTGGGCTGCGCAATAACATCGAAGTGGTAACGGAATTGCTGAACATCCCAAAACATGTTTTACCGCTGTTTGGTTTATGTCTGGGCTGGCCTGATGAAGATCACGGTATCAAACCGCGCATTCCAGCCGCCATGATCATGCATGAAAACAGCTATCAGCCGGTTGATGAAAACGTGCTGGCGGAATACGACGAAGAGATGGCGCAGTACTATCTTTCCCGTGATAGCAACGCGCGACGCGACACCTGGAGCGACCATATTCGCCGCACCATCATTAAAGAAAGCCGTCCGTTTATTCTGGAGTATCTGCACAAACAAGGCTGGGCGACTCGATAAACTGACTCGTCATACTTCAAGTTGCAGGGGTGTTGGCTGCACTCACAAACCCCAGTCACTTACTTGAGTAAGCTCCTGGGGATTTGCTCCCTTGCCGCCTACCTGCAACTCGAATTATTTAGAGTCTTCCTCAATATGGCACCGGCCACAGCCAATCAATACATTTTTACTATCAATCAGCCGCCCAAACGGTATTGGTTTTGCACCATTGTCAGTCGGTATAACTGAGTTAACGCTAACTCTGATTATTCGTCACATGACATGGAGCACCCGATGCCGACTCTTGATAACTCCCCGTACTACGCCGCAGATATTATCCGTTCCCGCATTAATGGCCTGGTGCCACGCGTGGCTTTCATCCTGGGTTCCGGCCTGGGTGAATTGGCTGAGAAAATCGAACAGGCCGTTGTTTTCCCTTATGACGAACTGCCTGGTTTCCCGGTAAGCACCGTTCATGGCCACGCGGGTGAACTGGTGGTCGGCACGCTTGCTGGTGTTCCCGTCGCCTGCATGAAGGGACGCGGTCACTTCTACGAAGGGCGCGGCATGTCGGTGATGACTAACGCGATTCGTACGTTCAAATTACTCGGTTGCGAAATTCTGTTCTCAACTAACGCCGCTGGCTCATTACGCCCGGAAGTCGGCCCTGGTAGCCTGGTTGCGTTGAACGACCATATTAATACCATGCCTGGCACGCCAACCGTCGGCCCGAACGATGACCGTTTTGGCGAGCGTTTCTTCTCCCTGGCGAACGCCTATGACGCGGATTACCGTGGCGTTTTACAGCAGGTCGCAAAAGAGCAGGGCTTCCCGCTAACTGAGGGCGTATTTGTTTCTTACCCTGGCCCGAATTTTGAAACCGCGGCTGAAATTCGCATGATGCAAATCATCGGTGGTGATGTGGTGGGGATGTCGGTGGTGCCTGAGGTGATCAGCGCGCGCCATTGTGGCCTGAAAGTTGTCGCAGTTTCGGCAATTACTAACCTCGCAGAAGGTCTTGGCAGTGTGCAACTCTCCCACGCGCAAACCCTGGCGGCGGCAGCACTTTCGCGCCAGAACTTTATTAATCTGATTTGCGGTTTCCTGGGCAAACTCGCCTGAGGCACTTCCAACACACTAGGTAAAACACATGGCGATTAACGGTATGGCGATTCAACCTCGCTTGAAAATCATGTTGTTTTTGCAGTATTTCATCTGGGGGGCCTGGCTGGTCACGCTGGGTTCGTACATGATTAATACCCTCGGATTCCGAGGGGCAGATGTCGGTATGGTGTATAGCACTAAGGGAATTGCTGCGCTGTTAATGCCGGGAATCGTTGGGATTATTGCCGATAAATGGCTGCCGGCGAATCGCGTCTACGCGCTCTGCCACCTGGTGTGTGCGGCAATGCTGGCCTGGGCTGCCAGCATTAATCAGCCGGGCCTGATGTTTTGGGTGATGCTGGGTAATGCGATGGCATTTATGCCCACAATTGCACTATCGAATACTATTTCTTATGCCAGCCTCGAAAAAGCAGGGCTGGATACTGTCAGCCATTTCCCACCGATCCGCGTCTTTGGCACTATTGGGTTTATTGCTGCAATGTGGACCGTGAGTCTGATGCGCTTTGAACTTAGCAATCTTCAGCTTTATATTGCAGCTGGAGCGTCATTAGCGCTGGCCCTCTACTCACTAACTTTGCCAACTATACCAGTGGTGAAAGGTGGGATCTCTCGTACTTGGGTAAGCCGCCTGGGGCTTGATGCTTTTGTATTGTTCAAGAACCCGCGCATGGCTGTTTTCTTCTTATTTGCCATGTTGTTAGGCGCGGTGTTGCAGATTACCAATACTTTTGGCAACCCATTCCTGCACGATTTTGCGCGTAATCCTGAATTTGCTGATAGCTTCGTGGTTCAGTATCCATCGATTTTGCTATCGGTTTCGCAAATGTCGGAAGTGGCCTTTATCCTCACCATCCCATTCTTCCTGCGCCGTTTTGGTATCAAGCAGGTGATGTTGATGAGTATGGTGGCCTGGGTGCTGCGCTTTGCGTTGTTTGCCTGGGGCGATCCGTCTGCATTTGGCTTCGTTTTACTGTTGCTTTCGATGGTGGTTTACGGCTGCGCATTTGATTTCTTCAATATCTCCGGTTCTGTGTTTGTTGAACAAGAAGTGGACTCGCGCATACGTGCCAGTGCTCAGGGGTTGTTTATGACGATGGTCAACGGAATTGGTGCCTATCTCGGTGCGATTCTCAGCGGATATGTCGTGGACTACTTCAGCGTTGATGGCGCCAAAGACTGGACCACAATCTGGTTGGTGTTTGCCGGATATGCGTTAGTACTGGCGGTTATCTTCCACTTTAGTTTCCAGTATCGCCACAACCCAACACTTAAGGCTTCGGCACCGGTCGCACATTAACAGTCGGCCGGATTACAGCGAGCAGCAGGAGTGCTAACGTATGGGGCTGCCAGAACATAGGGAGCCCCATGACTATTTCACAGCGAACATACCGTACAGACTTAAAACTTCTGCGCTATTTCCAGGCAGTGGCGGAAGAGTTGCACTTTGGCAAAGCGGCCTTGCGGCTAAACATGTCCCAGCCACCACTGAGTTTCCATATCAAAGAGCTTGAGTCTCAACTCGGTACCGTTTTGTTTATTCGCCATTCACGCAGCGTTGCATTGACACACGCGGGCGAAATCTTGCTTGAAGAGACCCGTCGATTGCTCGACAGCGCAAACCTTGCATTGGCCCGGGTAGAACAAATTGGTCGTGGTGAAGGCGGGCGCATTCATTTGGGAATTGTTGGTACGGCGATTTGGGGTGGATTACGTCTTGGGTTACAACAGTTTATCGCTGATTTTCCGGCCATTGATATTCTGTTTCGCGAGAAGTCGCCGGGAGATCAAATCTCCTTGATTGAGCGTCACGAAATTGACGCCGGTATCTGGCGCATGGAAACCAATCCTCCTCCGGGTCTACGAAGTGAAAAACTACATGACGCTACGTTCCTTGTTGCTTTGCCAGAAAAACATCCGCTGACGAAACAGGCTGCTATTGATATTGAGTCACTGCGCCATGAACCATTTGTCACTATGACTGCGGTGCATTCTGACTGGACGTTTTTGCAAGGTGTCTGTCGCGAAGCGGGTTTTTCGCCTCGTATTGTCAGAGAAGCAGTTGAGCCGCAGACCGTACTGGCGCTGGTCAGCATCGGTATAGGGTTGACTATTATGGCCGATAGTTACGCCCAGATGAGTTGGCCGGGTGTCACCTTCCGTCCGCTGACAAAAGCGATCCCAGCAGATCTTTATGTGGTGTACGATCCGCATCATTTGGCATCTACAACGCGTCATTTAATCGACGTGTTAAAGCAGTCGCCAGACACATTGCCCGTTCGTTGAAACCTGATGGCAGTGATATGATAGTTGCGCTGTCATTATTGGACTGGAAACGCTGAGGTGCAGGGTGAAAATCGCCATTTTATCCCGGGATGGAACGCTTTATTCTTGTAAACGTCTACGTGAAGCGGCGTCACGCCGTGGTCATGCAGTCGAAATTATCGATCCCCTTTCTTGTTACATGAACATCAATCCGTCTGCACCATCAGTGCACTATAAAGGCCGTCAGCTTCCTCATTATGATGCGGTAATTCCACGTATTGGCTCCGCGATCACTTTCTACGGCACGGCGGTGTTGCGTCAGTTTGAGATGTTAGGTAGTTACCCGCTCAACGAATCGGTTGCCATTACGCGCGCGCGGGACAAGTTGCGATCGTTGCAGTTGATGGCGCGTCAGGGGATTGACCTGCCGGTCACAGGCTTTGCTCATTCTCCAGATGACACCAGCGATTTAATTGACATGGTAGGCGGTGCGCCGCTGGTGGTGAAACTGGTGGAAGGCACCCAGGGAATTGGCGTGGTGTTAGCCGAAACGCGCCAGGCGGCGGAAAGTGTAATAGATGCGTTTCGCGGTCTGAATGCCCATATTCTGGTGCAAGAATATATAAAAGAAGCACAGGGCAGGGATATTCGTTGCCTGGTAGTGGGTAATAAAGTCGTTGCCGCAATTGAACGTCAGGCAAAACCGGGGGATTTCCGCTCCAATTTGCACCGCGGCGGGGTGGCGAATCAGGTCTCCATTACAGATCGTGAGCGAGAAATCGCCTTACATGCGGCGGCGACCCTGGGTCTGGATGTCGCAGGGGTGGATATCTTACGTGCTGAACGTGGCCCATTGGTGATGGAGGTTAACGCGTCACCTGGTCTTGAAGGTATTGAAAAGACAAGTGGAGTCGATATCGCGACATTAATGATCCAATGGATTGAGCAGCAGGCTCAGCCAGGTTTTTGCCTGAAAATTGGCGGCTAGACAGGGGTATCAATGCTATTGGTCGCATAATAATAGTATGGGGCGTCGTTTTTGCGTAAGCTATGGCGCGACTCAATCACTCCCTTTTAAAGAGGCTACGGCATTTATGGATTCACTCGTTGTCCCTACTCTGGACATCTTACGCCGCTGGCTGGACGAAATCGGTGTGACCATCTTCGAGTGCGATACATGCCAGGCGCTCCATCTGCCGCATATGCAGAATTTCGATGGTGTCTATGATGCGAAAATCGATCTAGTCGACGATATCGTCTTGTTTTCAGCGTTGGCTGAAGTAAAGCCATCTGCTCTGTTGCCACTGGCATCTGATTTGTCTTCTATTAATGCCAGTTCGTTAACCGTGAAAGCGTTCCTGGATATCCAGGACGACAATTTACCTAAGCTGGTCGTTTGCCAGTCGCTACAAGCGTCCGTCGGAATTACCCGCGAACAGTTTGCTGCCTTTGTAAAACAGAGCGAAGAGCAAATATCAATGGTGATTCTGGAAGCCTGCGCAAACCAACTGCTCTTTATCTCTGATGCAGATGAAGAACAAGAAGACGGCACAGTTATTCAAACTCACTTTCTACATTAATCGTTTCATTCTTAACCGCAGCGGCTACCATAACCGCTGCGTTCCGCGATTTTTTATTCTGCCTTAATAACATCCCTCCAGCATTATTCTCGCCAATACCGCCAGTTTTGGGCCACAGCATAGACGTTTTATTCATAAAAAATTGATAAAGGGCACTTTTTTACTTGGGCTATAGTCTCGAAGTCTGGCTACAGTTATTCTTGCGGGACGCTACAAGCGTGCAACATCTGCAGCAAGGCGTCTGTACTTTTTTACTGCAGTTTGCATAGAGATGCATGATTCTTGCATGTGCCAAAAGCGAGAAGAAAATGCGTAAAAGTATGATTGAGTAAATTATGCTCGCGAAAGCGGGAATTAGACTTTTTCAGAAGGAATCACATATGTTTACCCAACGTAAAAAATTGTTATCCGGTGTGGTGGCAGGTGCGCTGATGACAGCGCTAATGGCTGTTTCTGCTACCACATTTGCTGCGGAACAAAAGACGCTGCACGTTTATAACTGGTCTGATTATATTGCGCCGGATACGCTGGCAAACTTCACCAAAGAAACTGGCATTAAAGTGGTGTATGACGTTTTCGACTCCAACGAAGTGTTGGAAGGGAAGTTGATGGCGGGCAGCACTGGCTATGATCTTGTGGTGCCATCTTCTCAGTTCCTTGAGCGTCAGGCTCAGGCCGGTATTTTCCAGCCTCTTGATAAAAGCAAACTACCGAATTACAAAAACCTCGATCCGGAAATGCTTAAGCTGGTGGCCCATAACGACCACGACAATAAATACGGCATTCCGTACATGATGGTAACCACCGGTATCGGCTACAACGTCGAAAAAGTGAAAGCGGCATTGGGCAAAGACGCACCGGTTGATAGCTGGGATCTTATCCTGAAACCAGAAAATCTTGAGAAGCTGAAAAGCTGTGGTGTTTCCTTCCTTGATGCACCAAGCGAAGTTTACGCGTCGGTCCTGCATTACCTTGGCAAAGATCCAAACAGTACCGATCCGAAAGATTACACCGGAGCTGCGAACGATCTGCTGCTGAAACTGCGCCCGTCTATTCGTTATTTCCATTCATCTCAATATATCAATGACCTGGCTAACGGCGACATCTGTGTAGCGATCGGCTGGTCCGGCGATATTCTCCAGGCAGCAAACCGCGCCAAAGAAGCAAAAAATGGCGTGAATATTGCTTATACCATTCCTAAAGAAGGGGCGATGGTGTACTTCGATATGTTCGCAATGACCGCTGATGCGAAAAATAAAGACGAAGCGTATCAGTTCCTTAACTATTTGATGCGACCGGATGTGGTAGCGAATATCAGTAATCATGTTTATTACGCTAATGCGAACAAAGAGTCGACGCCGCTGTTAAACGCTGAAATTCGCGATAACCCGGGAATTTATCCACCGGCAGATGTGCGTGCCAAGCTGTTCACTCAGGGCGTGCAGTCTCCAAAAGTTGACCGTGTTATTACCAGAGCCTGGACTAAAGTTAAAACAGGCAAATAATACCCGTCATACTTCAAGCCGCAGATGCGTTGACTGCACCCGTGCGCCCCAGTCACATAGTTATCTATGCTCCTGGGGACTTACGGCCTGGTCGCCTTCCTGCAACTCGAATTATTTTGGGTATAAGTGTTATCTAATTAGATTTGCAACGCAGCGGTGCACCGAAACAGTGCATGTGCTCCAACACGGACAGAAGTGTTAAAACTTCTGTCCGTTATTAGTACGGCAACCGGGTCGTACCTCTATTTTGTTTTTGCCGGAGAGCAACATAATTGAACGACGCAACCCCTCGTCCGCACGCGAAAACTCGCAAAGCGCTCACCCCGCTGCTTGAAGTTCGCAACCTCACAAAGTCCTTCGACGGGCAACACGCCGTTGATGACGTGAATCTCACCATTTATAAAGGCGAAATTTTTGCGCTGCTCGGGCCATCTGGTTGTGGAAAATCAACCCTGCTACGCATGCTGGCGGGTTTTGAACAGCCAAGCGCTGGGCAAATCATGCTCGATGGCGTGGACTTGTCGCATGTGCCTCCGTATCAGCGACCGATCAATATGATGTTCCAGTCCTACGCACTTTTTCCGCACATGACGGTCGAGCAAAATATTGCGTTTGGTCTCAAGCAAGACAAGTTACCGAAGAATGAAATAGCTCAACGCGTGCAAGAAATGCTAACGCTTGTGCATATGCAGGAGTATGCCAAACGTAAACCGCATCAGCTTTCTGGAGGGCAGCGCCAGCGTGTCGCTCTGGCGCGTAGCCTGGCGAAACGGCCAAAATTATTGCTGCTTGATGAGCCAATGGGTGCGCTGGATAAAAAACTGCGTGACCGTATGCAACTTGAAGTGGTGGATATTCTTGAACGCGTGGGAGCAACCTGCGTCATGGTAACGCACGATCAGGAAGAAGCGATGACCATGGCGGGGCGTATTGCCATCATGAATCGTGGCAAGTTCGAGCAAATTGGTGAGCCGGAAGAAGTCTACGAATATCCGGCGACACGTTATAGCGCTGAATTCATCGGCTCTGTGAACGTCTTTGAAGGGCTGCTAAAAGAGCGCCAGGAAGATGGCCTGGTGATTGATAGCCCGGGGCTTGTGCATCCGTTAAAAGTTGACCCTGATATTTCCGTTGTCGACGGAGTTCCGGTGTATGTGGCCTTACGCCCAGAAAAAGTGATGCTTTGTGACGAGCCGCCAGCCGACGGTTTCAACTTCGCGGTCGGTGAAGTGGTACACATTGCTTATCTTGGCGATCTGTCGATTTATCATGTGCGCCTGAAAAGCGGCCAGATGATCAGTGCTCAGTTGCAAAATGAACATCGCAATCGCAAAGGGATGCCAACTTGGGGCGATGAAGTTCGTCTTTGTTGGGATGCTGAAAGTTGTGTGGTTCTTACGGTTTAAGGGGGCGAAATGAGCACGATGACTGAACGCCCGGCCGAGCCACCGGCAAGCGGTTTCAAATTGTGGCTTGGGAAAATGCAAATGCGTCATGGCCGCAAGCTGGTGATTGCATTGCCTTATTTGTGGCTGATTTTGCTGTTTATGCTGCCGTTCTTGATTGTCTTCAAGATCAGTTTTGCAGAAATTGCGCGATCCATTCCACCTTATACCGATCTGGTGACCTGGGCTGACGATCAGATTTCACTGGCGTTAAACCTGGCCAACTATCTCCAGTTAACCGACGATCCGCTTTATGCCGAAGCCTATTTGCAATCGCTGCAAGTGGCGGGTATTTCCACTATTTGCTGTTTGCTAATGGGTTATCCATTGGCATGGGCGGTAGCCCACAGTAAGCCATCAACCCGCAATATCCTGTTGCTGCTGGTTATTTTACCTTCATGGACGTCGTTCTTGATCCGCGTTTACGCGTGGATGGGGATTCTGAAAAATAACGGTGTACTGAACAATGTGCTGATGTGGTTGGGCGTTATCGATCAACCGTTAGTGATTCTGCATACCAATCTGGCGGTCTATATCGGTATCGTTTATGCCTACTTACCATTTATGGTGTTGCCGATTTATACCGCGCTGACACGACTCGATTATTCGTTAGTTGAAGCCTCCTTGGATCTGGGCGCACGTCCTTTGAAAACGTTCTTCAGCGTCATCGTGCCACTGACTAAAGGCGGCATTATTGCCGGTTCTATGCTGGTCTTTATCCCGGCGGTAGGTGAGTTTGTTATCCCGGAACTGCTCGGAGGGCCAGATAGCATCATGATTGGTCGCGTATTGTGGCAGGAGTTCTTTAATAACCGCGACTGGCCGGTGGCGTCAGCGGTGGCAATAACAATGCTTATCTTACTGATTGTGCCGATTATGTGGTTCCACAAATACCAGAATAGAACGGCGGGGGACCATGCATGAATAATTTACCGGTAGTGCGTTCACCGTGGCGCATTTTGATTTTGGTGATTGGTTTCACCTTCCTCTATGCACCTATGTTAATGCTGGTGATCTACTCGTTTAACAGCTCGAAACTGGTGACGGTATGGGCAGGATGGTCAACGCGCTGGTATGTTGAGTTGTTCCAGGACTCAGCAATGATGAGCGCCGTTGGGCTTAGTTTGACCATAGCGGCGGCTGCGGCCACGGCGGCGGTGATTCTCGGAACAATTGCGGCAGTGGTAATGGTACGTTTTGGTAAATTCCGTGGCTCGACGGGGTTCGCTTTCATGCTCACGGCACCGTTGGTAATGCCTGACGTCATCACCGGTCTTTCATTGCTACTTTTGTTTGTGGCATTGGGACACGCGATTGGTTGGCCAAGCGATCGTGGCATGCTAACCATCTGGCTTGCACATGTGACCTTCTGTACGGCGTATGTTTCGGTGGTGATAAGCTCACGTTTAAGGGAGCTGGACCACTCTATCGAAGAAGCTGCGATGGATTTAGGGGCGACACCGCTGAAGGTTTTCTTTGTGATAACCGTTCCGATGATCGCTCCAGCGATTATCTCTGGTTGGTTGTTGGCGTTCACTCTATCCCTAGATGACCTGGTTATTGCCAGTTTTGTTTCTGGGCCGGGGGCAACAACGTTGCCGATGCTGGTATTCTCAAGCGTAAGAATGGGGGTGAATCCTGAAATTAACGCATTGGCGTCTATAATTTTGGGAGTCGTCGGGGTTATCGGTTTAATAGCCTGGTGGTTTATGGCTCGAGCAGAAAAGCAACGTCTGCGCGATATCCAGCGTGCAAGGCGTACAGCTTAAATAATTCGGGTTGCAGGCAGCACCCTTGCAACTTAAAATCTGCAGCGATAATTCCCATAGTGCCGCGCAAGACGCGGCACTATGTCGTATGGAACACGAGGTTTGCGGAAATTTTCAGGAAACGAAGTCAAACACAAGCCAAATTGAACGCTCCCACTTTAGTGCTGGTGGCGGCAATTGCTATTCTTTCAACGCGAGTCCTCGATCTTATGTTGCTTTTCAACATGCTCGGGGTTCGTGGCGTTATTGATTTTGTTCACCGCAGTGTGCAAACGTGGAACTTGACGCTGATTTTTCTCGGCAGCCTGGTGATGCTGTGTATCGAATTACGTTGTGCCTTTGTCATTATGAAAGGGCGTAATTGGGGACGCTGGGTATTTCTTGCCACGCAGGTCATTGCAGTTGCATATCTGTGGTCGGCGTCGCTTGGTTGGGGTTACCCTGAGCTATTCAGTATCCCTGGTGAATCAAAGCGTGAAATATTCCGGTCGTTGATGACGCAAAAACTTCCCGACCTGTTAGTGCTATTTCTGCTGTTTATCCCCACGCGGAGCCGGCTTTTTTTTAAACTTCAATAACCGCGTAGTGCTACAATCTGTGCCCCCGGTTTTCAGGATTTAATTATGCATTGCGCGCTCTATCAGGCAAATCGCTGCCGCTCTTGTCAGTGGATTGAACAGCCGATTTCCGAACAGCTCACCGCCAAAATGAACGAACTTCAGCACCTGCTGGAGGGTATTGCGGTGCATGACTGGCGTGAGCCGATGAGTGGCCCTGAACAGGCATTTCGCAATAAAGCCAAAATGGTGGTCAGCGGCAGCGTAGAAAAACCATTATTGGGGATGCTGCATCGCGATGGAACACCGGAAGATTTAACCGAGTGCCCGCTTTATCCTGCCTCATTCCAGACTGTATTTGCCGTACTGAAGCCTTTTATCGCCCGTGCTGGCTTGACGCCTTATAACGTGTCGCGCAAACGTGGTGAGTTGAAATACCTGTTGCTGACTGAAAGCCAGAAAGATGGTGGCATGATGCTGCGCTTTGTTCTGCGCTCTGAAGCCAAACTGGAACAGCTGCGAGCGGCATTGCCGTGGTTACAACAACAGTTGCCACAGTTAAGAGTAATTTCTGCCAATATTCAGCCTGTACATATGGCGATTATGGAAGGCGAACTGGAAATTCCATTGACCGAACAACAGGCGCTGGAAGAACAGTTTAATGGTGTGCCGTTGTATATCCGCCCGCAAAGTTTCTTCCAGACTAACCCAACGGTTGCCACATCGCTGTATGCGACTGCGCGTGAATGGGTTCGCGAATTGCCAGTCAAACATATGTGGGACTTGTTCTGTGGAGTAGGCGGGTTTGGCCTGCATTGCGCGACACCCGATATGAAATTGACCGGGATTGAGATTGCCCCAGAAGCCATTGCCTGTGCACGTCAGTCGGCTGAAAAACTCGGTTTAACCGATATTCATTTTCAGGCGCTGGACTCCACGAAATTTGCGACTGAGCAACAGGATGTGCCTGACCTGGTATTAGTGAATCCGCCAAGACGTGGTATTGGACAGGCGTTGTGCTACTTCCTTAATAACATGGCCCCGAAATACATTATCTATTCAAGTTGTAATGCGCAGACCATGGCGCGAGATATTTCTTCACTGGCGGAATATCGGGTCGAGCGCGTGCAGTTATTCGATATGTTCCCGCATACGGCACATTACGAAGTATTGGTGCTGCTGGTGAGAGTGGCAAATTAACGTGGTGGATGTCGCTGTTAGCTAATCCACCCTTTAAAGCACCTGGCTTTGAGTCGTTCGGATTAGCCTAAGCGACATCCGATGTAAGTCATTACTCTTTACTGCGGGAACCACTGATCGCTAATCTTTTTGTAAGTCCCGTCAGCTTTAATCGCCACAAGCGCGGAATTCAGTTTGGTCAACAGAACCTGGTTGTCAGGACGCACTGCAATACCCAAACCTGTGCCAAAGTATTCTGCATCAGTAACATGCTCGCCAACTGTGCCTAATTGCGGGTTTGTTTTCAGCCATTCGTTTACCACTGCCGTGTCACCAAATACCCCATCAATACGGCCATTTTTCAGATCAATAATCGCATTCTGGTAGCTATCGTAAGAGACGGTTTTAATTTCCGGATGTTTGTCCTGGAGATATTTTTGGTGCGTGGTCCCATTTTCCATACCAATACGTTTGCCTTTCAGCTCTTCAAAGGATTTGAATGCACCTTTTTTGGCAATGACGACGGCTGAGTTAGCATAATACGGCGTGGTGAAAGAAACTTGTTTGCTACGCTCAGGCGTAATATCCATGCCGGAGATCACGGCATCGTATTTACGGAATTTCAGCGACGGAATCAAGCTGTCAAATGCATGGTTAGTGAAGGTGCATTCTGCCTGCATTTGTTTGCATAAAGCTTTAGCCAAATCGATATCGAAACCGACAATCTGATTGTTGGCATCAAGTGATTCAAATGGCGGATAAGTGGCCGAAGAACCAAAGTTGATTTTGTCTGCTGCAGCCACGTTGAATGCGGCTGTAGCGAACATTGCGGCCAAAATAAACTTCTTCATGTGTGTTGCTCCTGTCTGTCATGTTTTGTTGTATTCACCGTTTCCCGGCGTCAAAAAATCATGCCAGCATATGAATTTATATGCAAATAAAATGTATAATTATATTTCTACAGGCGTAAAAAAGGCGGGAAAGTTCCCGCCGTTTTAAGATGATGAATGGACGTTTAGTTACGTCGTTCAAATGCCAGTGCACGGCGTTCTATCACACGCATCAACAACGTTAATAGCCCGTTCACCACCAGATAAACCAGGCCCGCAGCCCCGAACACCATCACATCGTAAGTGCGACCATATAGCAGTTGCCCGTGGCCCATCACTTCCATCAGCGTAATGGTGTACGCCAGTGAGGTACTTTTAAACACCAGAACCACTTCATTCGAATAAGAAGAAAGTGCGCGTTTAAATGCATAAGGAAGCAAAATGGCGAGCGTATCTTTCTTACTCATCCCTAATGCACCGCATGACTGCCACTGGCCTTCAGGAATGGCACGGATTGCTCCGTAAAATAGCTGAGTAGTGTATGCCGCACTGTTTAACGACAGCGCAATCAACGCACACAGCCATGGCTCAGAAAGCAGGTGCCACAAAACCGGGTAGTTTTGAATTGACGGGAACTGACCCGGGCCGTAGTAAATCAGGAAGATTTGCACCAGCAAAGGCGTGCCGGTAAAGAGAGTGATATAGGCACGCACAACGTAAACCAGTACCGGTGTTTTCAGCGTCAGAACGATGGTGAAAAGCAGCGATAAAATCAGCGCGACCACAATGGATGCCGCGGTGAGTGTCAGGCTGGTATGCAGGCCTTTAAACAGCTCCGGTAAATACTCAAGCATCAGCCGGGTCTCCGTTCAAAACGCGTCGCTCTCAGGTCAATACGTTTGAGTACATACTGGCTGATGAGGGTGATCACGAGGTAGATCGCGGCGGCAACCACATACCAGGTAAACGGCTCCTGAGTACGAGTGGCGATACTCTTGGTCTGTAGCATCAAATCGTTAACGCTAATCAGCGATACCAACGCGGTATCTTTGAGCAATACCAACCACTGATTACCTAAACCCGGCAGCGCATGGCGCCACATTTGCGGCATCACCAGGCGGAAGAAAATGGCCGCCTTCGACATGCCTAATGCCTGGCCAGATTCCCATTGCCCAACTGGCACGGCTTTAAGTGCGCCACGCAAAGTTTGTGAGGCGTAAGCCGAGTAGAGCAGGGAAAGGGCAATGACGCCGCACAGGAACGGGCTGACATCGAAATTCTCAATCTGCAATTGGATAGGAATTTGCGCAAAACCGAGGTTGAGGACAAAACCATCTGAGAGAATCAGCAATAACTGGGAGGAGCCGAAATAAATAAACAGCACCACCAGGATTTCAGGCAGACCGCGTAGCACCGTAACCAAAGCTGAACCCAGCCAGGCTATCGGACGCCATTTCGCAGACTCCCATACGGCAAAAATCATCGCCAGAGCCAGGCCGATGATTAGCGCACAAACGGCAAGGCCGACGGTCATCCCGGCGGCGCTCGCTAAAGGAAACATTTCGTTCATTCAGATTACTTCTGGAACCATTTTTCGTAGATGGTCTGGTATGTACCATCTTTCTTCACTTTTTCCAGCGCGGTGTTGAACTTCGCCTGCAAATCAGTGTTGCCCTGACGAACAGCGATGCCCAGACCGGTACCGAAGTAGCCTTTGTCTGTTACTTTGTCGCCAATAGCGGCCAGTTTAGGTTCTGCTTTCAGCCACTCAGTCACCACAGCTGTATCACCAAATACCGCATCGATACGACCATTCTGTAGGTCCAGCTTAGCGTTCTGGTAGCTATCGTAAGGAACTACGGTGATTTCTGGATGTTTATCCATGATAAATTTCTGGTGCGTAGTACCGTTCTGCACGCCAACTTTCTTACCTTTAAGGGCAGCGATATCAGCAACTTTGCCTTTCTGACCGACAAACAGAGCTGAGTTGTCGTAGTAAGGGTTGCTGAACAGAACTTGTTTTTCACGCTCAGGCGTGATGTCCATACCCGCCATAATTGCGTCGATACGACGGAATTTCAGGCTTGGGATCAGGCTATCAAAAGACTGGTTGGAGAATGTGCAAGTTGCATCAATCTCTTTACACAGCGCATTAGCCAAATCGACATCAAAACCAACGATCTTGTTGCTGGCATCCATAGATTCAAACGGAGGGTAAGAAGCTTCCGTTGCGAAACGAATAGTTTGTGCAGCCGTCGCGGAAAGGCTCAGGCTGGCTAATAATGTGGCAAGCAGAACTTTTTTCATGGTTATTTTCCCGGATACATCAGTGTGACAGATAGAATTTAAACGCTTCGGTCTGTGGTTTTGCGAAGCAACTCGCATCACCTTGTTCGACGATGTGGCCATTTTCCATATACACCACGCGACTTGCGGTTTTACGCGCAACTTCCACTTCGTGGGTAACAATGACCTGAGTGATGTTGGTTTCAGCCAACTCACGAATAATGCTGACGATTTGTGCGGTGATTTCCGGGTCCAGTGCTGCGGTCGGTTCATCAAACAGCAGAATCTGTGGTTCCATCATCAATGCTCGTGCAATCGCGACACGCTGCTGCTGACCACCAGAAAGGTGGAGCGGGAAACGGTCCTGATAAGGTTTCAGGCGTAAACGCTCAAGCAGTTTGTCGGCACGAAGGCGTGCTTCATCTTTGCTGATACCCAGGACACGACAAGGCGCTTCCATCAGGTTTTGCAGCACAGTGAGATGAGGCCAAAGATTATATTGCTGGAACACCATGCCAACGTTGCGACGTAATTCACGAATGGCTTTATCGCCAGGCGCTTTTGCAAAGTCAAAATGGTTGTCTGCAATGGTGAGTTGCCCAGATCGCGGCATCTCAAGCAAATTGAGTACGCGCAGAAGCGAGCTTTTACCTGCGCCACTTGGACCAAGCAGCACCAGCGTTTCGCCCTGTGGGCAACTAAGGGTGATATCGAACAGCGCCTGATGAGCGCCATAAAAACAATTAATGCCGTTTAGTTGAATACTCATGCGCATAAGTTGAATAGCAATTGAAGCCGCAAAGGGTACCTTTAACAGAATAGTTATGCAATCTTTGTGCGTTAAAACCTAAAAATAACTACTGCCATGCATTAAAGGTAGCACAATATAGCGAGGCGGGAGGGAGGCAAGAATAAATGTCGGAGTTATGCAAAAATTCCAGACTATTTACAAGGGTTACCTTTCCCGCCTGATGGTGAATGTAAATATTAGTTTGTTTCTATCGCCTGACGCAGGCTACCTGAAGGTGCATGACTGTTCTCGCCTAAGTAACGCACGTCATCAACCGCCCAACATTGGCCCTCACGAATCATCAGCACTTCGTCTTGCCAGCTTTGACTGCCTTTCGTGAGTTTTACACGCAGCGGAATATTGCGTGCATCGGTATTAAGAATGGTTGATGCGGAGGCAACTTCGGCACTGTCTGCGCCGTCGGCATTGCTGGTGAACATATTGCTGCGCATAAACTCATTCTGCGCGTTCGGTGAAGTGCTGGCTTTTTGCATTTGTTGTGCCAGGGCGTCACTCATATAAGGACGTAAGCCGTTAATCGCGCTGCTGCCCTGCGTTTTATGGTTAATTTGGTAATCGTAAAACTGTTGCGCCACGCTATCCGGGCCACCATCAATACAAGGGCCGCTGCGGGTGCCAATGTCTTTAAAAGCGGGAGTGACGCTGGTGGTACAGGCCGTGAGTAACATCGCGCACGGAAGAAGAACCAAAACTGAGCTGCGCATTTTTATTTCCTTATCTTCTCAGGAGGACTAACTTAGCATAGCGTATCGCTGTCAAAATGCGTGGCGGCTTTATGCGCTAAGATGTTGATACAAAGAGAGGAGAAGCTTATGCAATTTACAACAACCCCTACGCTTGAAGGGCAGAGCATCACGGAATATTGTGGCGTGGTGACTGGGGAAGCGATTCTGGGTGCCAATATTTTCCGTGATTTTTTTGCTGGCGTGCGCGATATCGTCGGTGGCCGTTCCGGTGCTTACGAAAAAGAGCTACGCAAAGCGCGTGAGATAGCGTTTAGAGAATTGCAGGAGCAGGCAGAAAGCCTGGGAGCTAATGCCGTGGTGGGTATTGATATCGACTACGAAACGGTGGGCAAAGATGGCAGCATGTTGATGGTGAGCGTCACTGGCACCGCGGTGAAAACGCGTCGATGAAAGGTTGCTTAGCCGCATTTTTAATCGCGCTTTTGCTCGCGGGGTGTGCCAGCAAGCCTGAAGTTGCTGAAAAAACCGTTGTCGATAAAGGCGATTATATAGTCGACACCAGCCACAACGCGAGGAATGCCTATCCACGTGTGAAAGTGTTGGTTATTCACTACACCGCCGATGATTTTGCCGGTTCGCTAACCACTTTAACTGAACAAAATGTTAGTTCTCACTATTTGATTCCCGATACACCGCCGACATCTGGCGGCAAACCGGTCATCTGGCAATTAGTGCCTGAAAGTGAATTAGCGTGGCATGCAGGTGTGAGCTTCTGGCGCGGCGCTACGCGCATTAATGACACTTCGATTGGTATTGAGCTGGAGAATAAAGGTTTTACGCGCCAGGGCCGTGTAAAGCAGTTTTATCCGTTCAACCCAGCGCAGATCTCGGCGCTGGAGAGATTGGCGAAAGTGATTATCGCTCGTTATCAAATCCAACCGCAAAATGTGGTCGCACATGCGGATATTGCCCCGCAGCGTAAAGTTGATCCTGGCCCACTCTTCCCGTGGCAGCAACTGGCACAGCAGGGTGTTGGTGCCTGGCCGGATGCAAACAGAGTGGCCTTTTACCTGAATGGCCGTGGACCATACCAGCCTGTGGATAAGCGAGGTTTGCTCGATTTGCTATCGCGTTATGGTTATCAGGTGACGCCTGAAATGTCGTCGGAACAGCAAAAAAGAGTAATTCAGGCTTTCCAGATGCACTTCCGGCCAAAAGAATATTCCGGCCTGCCGGATGCGCAAACTGAATCCATTGCACAAGCGTTGCTCGAGAAATATGGCCAGGGTTAGACCCTGGCTTCGACTTGAAGGATAACGGGGTTAGCGGTGCAGCGTACCGTGGTCGCGCAGCCAAAGCGCGGTACGACGAATACCCTCATCAAGGGTGATAATCGGTTTATAGCCTAATTCGGTCTCAGCCCGAGTCGTATCCAGCGTTAAATCAAAATTCAGCTTCGACACACCATAGTGAGTCAGCACCGGTTCTTTTGCTGACTTGCTACCCAGACGCTCCATGCTGCGGGCAATCACATCCAGCATAGGGTAGGGCACGGAACGAATCCGGCATTTAATCTCTAACTCATCAATCAATTTCTGCACGATAACGCGTAGCGGGCGAGCTTCCATATTCGTGATGTTGTACGCCCGGCCTGACGGCTGCGTTTCACACTGCGTGGCAAGCCACATCGCATGCACCGCATTTTCGATATAAGTCATATCCACCATCGCCTCACCTCCGCGCGGCAACAGCACGCTGCCATAGTGGCGCATCATCTGCACCAGACGTGGGAAAAAGACTTTATCATGCGGGCCAAATAAGCTTTGCGGGCGCAGAATCGTGAAACGTGTATGTGGATTTGACTGCGCTAACAGTTGAATCACTTCTTCGCTGGCGGCTTTGCTGCGAGCAAATTCGTTAGCAAAACGCACCGGCCGAAACTCTTCGCTGATATTGCGATGGTGATGGTAATCAAAATAGAGCGACGGCGAGGAAATGTGCACGAAGTTGCGCACCCCCCAGGCAACGGCCCATTCACCTAAACGGCGAGTGGCGCGGACGTTGGCGAGATCGAATGCTTCCTGTGTTCCCCACGGAGAGGTAAAGCTTGAGCAATGCCAAAGCGTATCGACATCGGCCAGCATCAATTTGGCCTGTGAAGAAACCAGATCGGTCAGGTCTGCATGAACAAACTCTGCACCCATTTTTTCCAGCAGTTTGCCCATGGCCTCATTACGACCAGTTGCCCGAACGCTGATGCCTTTTGCGCGAAGAAATTCGACCGCGTTTCGGCCTAAACCGCTGGTGGCGCCCGTTACCAGTACCTTCATGTCGACCAACTCATGATAATTGAGATTTACGCTGCGCATTTTTCCGTGAAATGGCGGCGCTTGCAATGGGGAAAGCCAAAGATTAGGAGGAGTTAACGATGTTTCTCTGACAATTGTTCGCAAACCTGGCAAATCCGGCGGGCCATACCCCGAAAAATGAACAGATGAGCGGGGATCATTATCAACCAGTAGAACAAACCTGCGGTTCCATGGGGGTGCCACCAGGCACGAACATCCAGCGTTCGATACTTACCGTGGTCACGCAGCGTGAAGGAAAGCCGCCCAAGTCCCGGCGCTTTCATACCAAACAACAATGTAAGCTCTTTTTGTGGCTCAACAATAATCACTTTCCAACTATCTACATTGTCGCCTACTTCAAGCATTGGTCTGTCAGGGCGGCCTTTTGCCAGCCTGTGGCCCACCAGCAGGTCCATATAGCCGCGCGTTTTCCACAGAGCATTGCCAAAGAAGTAGCCCTCTTTTCCGCCTATCTGATTAACTACTTGCCACAAATCTGCCAACTCAGCGCTTGTTTTTAGCGTGCAGCCCGCTTGCTTGGGGAAGTAACCGTAATCTGGTCGCCAACGGGCAAATGCCTGGGCGTCATAACCCCAGTCCTGCGAATTAGCGAGTTTGTGTTCATCTTCAAGCGTTGCACGAACGGCATCATCAAAGGTAAGTAGCTTTTGCGGGATCAACGCGCGAAGTTCACGATCGTCAGCCAGCAGATCGTGCTTCAACCCCTGGATCAGCGCTTTAGCAATCGTTGGTGGCACCGAAGTGATCATGTTCAGGAACCAGACCGAGATCCAACTGGTCGGTAACGGAATGGGGATAAGAGGGCGACGTTTACCGCTAATTGCCATAAAGCGCTCGAACTGCTGCTGATAGCTCAGTACTTCCGGGCCGGCGGCTTCGAAAACACGGTTTTCCTGTGATGGATGATTGAGCAGTTCAGTTAAATAATGCAGCAAGTTTTCGAGTGCGATAGGTGTGGTGCGCGAGCGCACCCAACGTGGGGGCGTGAGTACCGGTAGGTTATAAACCATATCGCGCATGACTTCGAAGGCGGCAGAACCTGCGCCAACAATAATGCCAGCCCGAACTTCAGTTACCGGAACTCCAGCATCACGCAGGATATCGGCGGTGAGCTGGCGAGCGCGCAGGTGTGCGGAATCACCGTCACCTTCGGCAGCTTGCAGTGAACTCAGAAAGATAAGCTGTGTTACCGGATGTTCTCGTAGTGCATCACGCAAATTGAGCGCAGTCTGGCGTTCATGGGCAACAAAATCAGCGCCGTCGCCCATGCTATGTACCAGGTAGTAAAGGGTATCGATGTTTTCCAGCAGTGCGGGAAGCGTTCCCGGCCACTGTAAATCGACATGGCGACAAACGACCCCCGGCCAGGGTTGTTTCTCCAGCCACTCGACACGTCTTGCCGCAGCAGTAACATGATGCCCGGCAGCGGCAAGCTTTGGCACCAGATGCTGGCCTATATAGCCGCTAGCACCGAGCACCAGAATGTTTTGTGGCTGTGTCATCGTCCGTGACCTCTGTTTAGCGTTGTAAAAAAGTCTGCCAGTGAGAAACCACTTCGGCCAACTGCTCACGGTTCACATCAAGGTGAATCACCAGGCGAGTTACCGGGCCCGCACTCATCAAAACACCGCGTTCTTTCATGAATTTACCGAGGCTTTCAGCTTGTTCAACCGGCACGCGTACAAACACCATATTGGTATCCTGACGAGAGACATCAACACCGATTTCACGCAATTCGCCAGCCAGCCAATGAGCGTTGTCGTGATCCTCTTTCAGGCGTTGCACATTATTCTCCAGCGCGTATAAACCCGCCGCCGCCAGAATTCCTGCCTGACGCATGCCGCCACCAACCATTTTACGCCAGCGTGTCGCACGTTTGATGTACTCGTGGCTGCCGACTAACAGCGAACCGACCGGCGTTCCAAGTCCTTTAGAGAGGCAAATTGTGAAGGTATCGCAGTAGCGCACCACTTCTTCAAGCGTACAGCCATATTCCACCACGGCATTAAAGATACGCGCGCCGTCAACATGCAAAGCCAGGTTGTGATTGCGGCTAAATTCCCAGGCCTGCTTCAAATACTCACGCGGCAAAACTTTGCCGTTATGGGTATTTTCGAGGCTAAGCAATTTGGTGCGCGCAAAGTGGATATCGTCGGGTTTGATCTTCGCGGCAACTTTATCAAGCGGCAACGAACCGTCCGGGTTGGCATCAATAGGCTGCGGCTGAATACTGCCTAAAACCGCAGCACCACCGGCTTCGTAGAGATAATTGTGCGCAAGTTGACCGACAATATACTCTTCGCCACGTTCGCAATGGCTCAGCAGCGCTACCAGGTTTGCCTGGGTGCCGGTTGGCAAAAACAGCGCTGCTTCTTTACCGCTGAGTTTGGCGGCGTAATCTTGTAGTTCGTTGACCGTTGGGTCATCACCGTAAACGTCATCGCCAGTGGGGGCTGCCATCATACGTTTGAGCATTTCATCGCTCGGGCGGGTTACGGTGTCGCTGCGCAAGTCAATCACGGTGGGTCCTTATTATTGTTCAAAATTATCCTTACTTTTACCGGAACCAGTTGGTTTTCGCCAGTTCGATAACTTCATCACCGCGTCCGCTGATGATGGCGCGTAGCATATACAGACTGAACCCTTTGGCCTGTTCAAGTTTGATTTGCGGTGGAATCGCCAGCTCATCTTTGGCAACGACTACATCCACCAGCACCGGGCCGTCAATACTTAGGGCGCGTTGCAAGGCGTTATCCAGGTCGGCCGCTTTTTCAACCCGAATACCTGTGATTCCGCAGGCATCAGCGATTTTGGCAAAGTTTGTGTCGTGCAGTTCGGTGCCGTCTGTGAGGTAGCCGCCCGCTTTCATTTCCATCGCCACAAAACCCAGCACGCTATTGTTAAACACCACAATTTTGATCGGCAGTTTCATCTGCACGACCGAGAGAAAATCCCCCATCAGCATGCTGAAACCGCCATCGCCGCACATGGCGATAACTTGCCGGTCGGGTGCCGTCGCTTTTGCGCCCAGCGCTTGTGGCATGGCATTAGCCATCGAGCCGTGAGTGAATGAACCTATCAGGCGGCGTTTGCCGTTCATTTTCAAATATCGCGCGGCCCAAACGGTAGGTGTACCGACGTCACAGGTGAAGATGGCATCTTCATCAGCGTACCGGCTGATTTGCTGTGCGACATATTGCGGATGGATGACGCTGCCATCACCGGGTTGTGCCAGCTCATCGAGGCTTTCACGCGCTTCGCGATAATTATCCAGCGCTTTATCGAGGAAGCTGCGATCGGTTTTTTCTTCCAGAAGCGTAATGAGTGCCGCAAGTGTGGCTTTGATGTCACCGACCAGCGCCATATCAACTTTGCTATGCGCACCGATGCTGCCGGGGTTGATATCAATCTGAATGATTTTTGCATCGGTCGGGTAGAAGGCGCGATAGGGGAATTGCGTACCGAGCAGGATCAACGTGTCGGCGTTCATCATGGTATGGAACCCTGACGAAAAACCGATTAGCCCGGTCATGCCAACATCGTAAGGGTTATCGTATTCAACGTGTTCTTTGCCACGCAGCGCGTGAACAATCGGCGCTTTAAGCGTGGCCGCAAATTGCACCAGTTCTTCATGCGCACCTGCACAACCACTGCCACACATCAGCGCGATGTTGTCGTTATAGCGCAGCAATTGCGCCAGTTTTTTTAGCTCGTCATGGGGTGGCACAATGATCGTTTGTGGTGCAGGATACCAGTGCGTGCTGGCGGTTTCAGGTGCGGGCTTAAGGGCCACGTCACCGGGTAAAACCACGACCGAAACGCCACGGTTTAAGACCGCTTTGCGCATCGCAATCGCCAGTACCTGCGGAATTTGTTCCGGAGATGACACCAGCTCGCAATAATGGCTGCATTCGCGGAATAACTCTTCGGGGTGGGTTTCCTGGAAATAACCGCTGCCGATTTCGCTCGATGGAATGTGCGCCGCAATGGCCAGTACCGGGACGCGGTTACGATGGCAGTCGAACAGGCCATTGATTAAATGTAGGTTGCCGGGGCCACAGGAACCCGCACACACCGCCAGTTCACCTGATAGGTGGGCTTCTGCGCCTGCGGCAAAAGCGGCGACCTCTTCATGGCGGGTCGGCATCCATTGAATGGTGCCCATGCGATTCAGACTATCGCTCAGCCCATTGAGGGAATCCCCCGTGACACCCCAGATTCGTTTTACGCCTGCACTTTCAAGCGTTTTTGCAAGGTAAGCTGCTACGGTCTGTTTCATTGGTTCTCCTTGTCACGATTCAGTTAACGTAAACAAGCTTAGTCAAGGAAACAGAAGAGGCAGGGCAGAAAGTGCCACTCAGAATCTGAGCGGCACGAGTGGGATCAGGCGAGAACTAAATCACTTTGCGGATGGCAACAGCAAGCCAGTACGTAACCGTTGGCAATTTCTGCATCGGTCAACGTCATGGTGCTGCTTACGGTGTAATCACCAGACTCAACTTTGGTTTTACAGCTGCCGCACACACCAGCACGACAAGCCGCATTCACTTGCACTTTATTGCTTTCCATTGCCGCCAACAGCGAACTGCCTACCGGTGCGTAGAACTCGCGCAGCGGTTTTAACGTGGTGAACTTCAAACCACTTTCGACAGGTGCGGCGACCGGGGTAAAGAATTTTTCAGCATAAAAAGCGCTCACGCCCAATGCTTTGACTTCTTTCTCCACCAACTCCATATACGGAGCTGGGCCGCAGGTCATGACGGTGCGAGAGGCAATATCCGGCACGGTTGTCAGAATTTCGCGCGTTAAGCGCCCGGCGATAAAACCGTGCGTCGCGTTATTCTCGGCAACCAGTGTCATCGGATAATGACGCCATTCGTCGGCAAAAATCACATCTTCGGGCGTTCGAACGTTATAAATAACCTGTACGTCCGCCTGTGGGCGATGCTTTGCCAGCCAGCGGCGCATCGACATAATCGGTGTGACGCCACACCCTGCCGCCATCAGCAGATAGCGGTCGGTGGTGAGATTTTCACAGGTAAATTCCCCCTGGCCTTCAGATAGCCAGAGGTAATCACCGGGTTTCACATCCTTAGTTAGCCATGCGGAACCAACGCCATTTTCGATACGGCGGATGGTCAGCGTGACGAACGGGCTGAGTCCCGGCGTGGAAGAAATGGTGTAAGCCCGCAGTGTTTCATCACTATCACGAATACTTACCAGTGCGTACTGCCCGGCTTTGTATGGATAAAAATCGTGATTAATCAGCGAGAGCGTCCATACATCCGGTGTTTCCTGATGAATATGATGCACCTGCATACGGTACGGGCACAGCGGCGTTGGCATAGTCATGGCTTCTCCTTATGCGCCCATCAGCTGTTTAATATCTTCATCAACAGTCGTGATGGCGCGCAGGCCAAACTTCTCATTGAGCACAGCCAGCAGGTTTGGTGTCAGGAAGGCCGGTGTAGTAGGGCCGGCGACAATATTGGTCACGCCCAGCGACAGCAGCGTCAGCAGGATAACAATCGCTTTTTGCTCAAACCATGAAAGCACCAGGCTCAGCGGCAGGTCGTTAACGCCACAACCGAGTTTTTCGGCAAGCGTTACCGCAAGAATGATTGCTGAATATGCGTCGTTACACTGGCCGGCATCGATCAGGCGTGGCAGCCCTTCGATATCGCCGAAGTCCAGTTTGTTAAAGCGGTATTTACCGCAGGCAAGCGTCAGGATCAGGCAGTCCTTTGGCACGCTGGTGGCGAAATCGGTGAAGTAGCTACGCTCGCCGCGTTCACCGTCACAGCCGCCCACCAGGAAGATGTGGCGCAGTTTTTCACGGCTAACCAGGTCAATAAGGGTATCAGCGGCACCCAACAGAGTCTGGCGGCCAAAGCCGACGGTAATCAGGTGTTCGATTTCGCTATACGGGAAGCCCGCCATTTGCGTGGCCTGGGTAATGACGGATGTGAAATCGTCACCTTCGAGGTGACTAACGCCCGGCCAGCCGACAATGCTACGCGTCCAGATGCGGTCAGTGTAGGAGCCGACTTCCGGGTTGATGATGCAGTTTGAAGTCATCACGATTGGGCCAGGGAAGCGGGCGAATTCGCTTTGCTGGTTCTGCCAGCCGCTGCCGTAGTTGCCAACCAAATGTTTGAATTTGCGCAGTTCCGGGTAGCCATGCGCTGGCAGCATTTCGCCATGGGTATAGACGTTTACCCCAGTGCCTTCAGTTTGTTCCAGCAGGTTATAGAGATCTTTAAGATCGTGGCCGGAAATCAAAACACATTTGCCAGCGACCGGGCGCACATTCACTTGCGTAGGTGTTGGGTGACCGTATTTCTCGGTTTCGCCCTGGTCCAGAATGCTCATCACTTTGAAATTCATCTGGCCTATTTCCATGGAGCATTCAAGCAGTGCGCCCATGTCCGCAGGCCAGGTGCCGAGCCAAGCCATAATTTTGTGGTATTGCGCGTAGATGTCGTTGTCGTACTGGCCGAGAACGTGGGCGTGTTCCATGTAGGCCGCAGCACCTTTCAGGCCGTACAGGCACAGCAAGCGCAGGCCGAGAATATCGTCACCAATTTCTGCTTTGTCGCGGTTTGGCGCGAACTCAGCAGCCTGGCGCTGCAGGTCCCCCAAATCGTTGCTGACCAGTTGCAGTTCAGCCATTGGATTGGTGACGGTAATGTTTGGGTTAATCGCAAGGGTGCGAGTTTTCAGGCTTTCGCGCGCAACGATGGCTTCGCGGGCGTAGCCAACGATGCGTGGGGAATCGAAGTTGACGTTGGTCAGCGTTGAGAAAAAGGCACGCGGTGCAAAGTGATCAACTTCATGACTGATGATGCCGACTTCACGTGCGGCCAGTGCCCATGCAGATAAACCCTGCAGTGTTGCGATCAACAAATCTTGTAGGTCTGATGTTTCAGCCGTTTTCCCGCACATGCCCTGAGCATAAGAGCAGCCGTTGCCCGCAGGGGTGCGGATTGTTTGTTCACATTGCACACAAAACATGATCGTACCTTTTAAAGTTATATTTGATATACATGTTTAAGGTTATGCTCAGTGCCGCACAGGGAAAAGGTATTTCTGATACAACTTAAAAGGAGATTGATTTAGCGCAAATTTGGCGGCAGAAACCTACCGCCAATGAGGTATCAGGAAGCGAAAAATGCCATGAGAAGCGGGGTGAGTAAGCTGAGGATGAACCCGTGAACAATCGCCGCTGGAACAATTTCCAGCCCTCCGCTGCGTTGTAAAACAGGCAGGGTGAAGTCCATCGACGTTGCGCCAGACAACCCGAGTGCGGTTGAGCGGCTACGGCGTACCAGTCCGGGAATCAACATGATGGCAATTAGTTCTCGCGCAAGGTCGTTAAAGAATGCCGCACTACCAATTACTGGCCCGTAGGATTCCGTCATCAAAATGCCCGACAGTGAATACCAGCCGAATCCCGATGCCATCGCTAAACCTGTCTTAATTGGCAGGTCAAGAATAAAGGCGTTGATAACACCACCGGCAAGTGAGCTCAGTGCCACGACGACTGCCACGATCATACCGCGCCGATTAAGCACAATCTGTTTTAACGTCATACCGCTATTACGCAGTTGGATACCTACCAGCAGCAACAGGAATATAAGTGTGTATTCGCTGGCGTCGGTGGCGTGATGCAGAATTGGCCAGCCAGTCAGACCAAGCAGAAAACCCGCTATCACCACAAAGCATAATTTTAGTGATTCCAGCGCCATCGCAATTCGTGAAGGGAGTTTTTCTTGCTCGTGATTGTGGCGCCATGGCATGGAACGCTCAAGCCAAAGCAGTGCAGCAGCATTGCAGAGCAATAACACCACAACGGTGACCGCAGCGTAATGAAGGATTGCAAGCAGGTTACTTGCCAGGTTATCGAGAAATGCGAGGCTGATGCCCATGAAAAATAAAATCACATACACAATCCAGCTCAATAGGCGATTAATGAGCTTTAACAGACTGGTTTTTTTCAGAGGAATCAGATAACCGATAATCAGCGGCACTAAGATAATTAACAATCCCGAAAACATGGTGCGGACAATCCTTGCGATAGAAGTAACGACGTATGTCACACTACCCAAAGAAAGAGAATGAGTAAAGCTACGAAAAAAAAGGATTTTTATGCAGGTTGAGGATTTAGTGCAGGGCAAGTAAATACAGCGCCACCAGCCAAATTGAAGCCGGTGACGCTTGAATCAAATTAGTTACGTTTTTCCAGCAATGTCCGGTAGATAACGCCACCCAGGATACCGCCAATAATTGGCATTACCCAGAACAGCCACAATTGCTGTAATGCCCAACCGCCCTGGAAGATAGCAACGGCAGTACTACGTGCTGGGTTCACAGAGGTATTGGTGACTGGGATGCTAATCAGGTGAATCAAGGTTAACGCAAGGCCGATAGCAATGGGTGCAAAGCCCGCTGGTGCAAACTTATCGGTTGCCCCATGGATCACAATCAAGAAGCCACAGGTCAAGACGATTTCAATAATGATTGCTGACAACATGGAGTAATGGTCTGGCGAATGTTCACCATAACCATTAGACGCAAAACCGCTTGCTGCTGCATCAAAGCCACTTTTACCGCTGGCAACTAAATAAAGAATACCGGCTGCAACAATACCGCCAATCACTTGCGCCACAATATAACCAATAACATCTTTAGCTGGGAAACGACCGCCAGCCCACAAGCCCAGCGTGACTGCTGGGTTAAAGTGGCCACCGGAAATATGACCAACTGCATAAGCCATAGTTAATACGGTTAAACCAAATGCTAATGCCACACCAGCAAAACCAATCCCTAACTCAGGATATGCCGCTGCCAGCACAGCACTCCCACACCCACCGAATACTAACCAGAATGTGCCAAAGAATTCTGCCGCTAATTTCCTAAACATAACCACCTCTGCATTTCAAAAACAGTGAATCTCGGGTGATGTAAATAAAGGCATCTACCCGATTATTGTTTGTTACAACCGTTTAAGACGTAACGTAAATAATAAAAGAGCAGCAATGTTAATGAGTTCACTTGGTTAGAGCCACACTATAAAATCCTAAAAAATTGATTTAGGGCAATGAGATGGCATTCCTTTCAAGAATAAACACGTTGGAAGTATAGAAGAGTTTTTAATAAAGTAAGAATTGTCTTGTATTAAGCGCGCTTTTTATCAGTTGGTAGAATTACAAGTGATAACAATAAAATTATTTGTTTATTTTTGGAACGAATAAAAATGGAAAAATTAATAGTATCCTGCTACGCCACAAATAACTCGACGGGCTAACCTGCCGCCAGAGGGGGAAAGGTATATACTCGAGCTATGCAGGCTGTGGCGTGTAGCTAAAGGAAAGCATTAACCAATCTGGAGGGATTATGTTTCTCGAGCGTGTAGAAATTGTCGGATTCAGGGGTATTAACCGTCTATCGTTAATGCTTGAGCAAAATAACGTTTTGATTGGCGAAAACGCATGGGGTAAATCCAGCTTGCTGGATGCGCTCACTTTGTTGCTGTCACCGCACGAAACTCTCTATCACTTCGGTCGTGACGATTTCTACTTCCCTCCGGGCGATCTACAAGGCCGGGAGCACCATCTACACATTGTGCTGACCTTTCGGGAAACAGCACCTGGCCATCATCTCGGGCGGCGTTACCGCTCACTGTCGCCTGTATGGGTGGAAGGGAATGATGGCTTCCATCGCATCATGTATCGTCTGGTCGGTGAGCTTGCGGAAGATGGCACAATTCTGACGCTACGCAGCTTCCTTGATAACAACGGTCACTCCGTTGAGCTTGATGATATTGATACGCTTGCCAGGCAAATTATCCGTCTCAACCCCGTGTTACGCTTGCGTGATGCGCGATTTATGCGCCGCCTGCGCAACGATAGCATCCCGGTAATGCCAGAAACTGAGATGACGGCCCGTCAGCTTGATTTCCTCGCGCGTGAACTGGTTTCTCGCCCGCAAAATCTCACAGATTCACAGTTGCGCCAGGGGCTGTCGGCCATGGTGCAATTGCTTGAACACTATTTTTCTGAGCAGGGCGCTGTTGCGCATCAGCGGCTGTTACGACGTCGCTCGCACGATGAGCAACGAAGCTGGCGTTATCTGGATGTCATCAACCGCATGATAGACAAACCCAATAGTCGCGCTCATCGCATGATTTTATTGGGAATGTTTTCAACACTTCTGCAAGCAAAAGGAACCGTAGCGCTGGATAAAGACGCGCGCCCCCTGTTGCTGGTGGAAGACCCGGAAACGCGGCTACACCCTATTATGTTGTCAGTGGCCTGGCATTTATTAAATTTGCTACCACTACAAAAAATCACCACCACCAATTCCGGTGAATTGTTATCACTCACCCCGGTTGAGAATGTCTGTCGTCTGGTGCGTGAATCTTCGAAAGTTGCTGCATGGCGGCTCGGTCCTGGCGGGATGAATGCTGAAGATAGCCGTCGCATTGCGTTTCACATCCGTTTTAATCGGGCCTCATCACTGTTTGCTCGTTGCTGGTTGTTAGTTGAAGGGGAAACAGAAGTGTGGGTGATGAACGAACTGGCGCGCCAGTGTGGGCATCATTTTGATGCTGAAGGGGTGAAAGTCATCGAATTTGCACAGTCTGGCCTGCGCCCACTGATTAAATTTGCAAGGCGCATGGGTATTGAATGGCATGTGCTGGTTGATGGCGATGAAGCGGGCAAAAAATATGCGTCTGTGGTGCGCGGCATTCTGGAAAATGACCGCGATCAGGAACGCGACCATCTGACGACATTGCCTGCGATGGATATGGAGCATTTCATGTACCGCCAGGGATTTGCAGATGTTTTCCACCGCGTGGCACAACTTCCCGAAAATGTGCCGATGAATATGCGGCGCATTATTGTAAAAGCCATCCACCGTTCTTCTAAGCCTGATTTAGCCATTGAAGTGGCGATGGAGGCTGGCAGGCGTGGTATTGATGCTGTGCCTTCGCTGTTGCGAAAAATGTTCTCACGCGTACTTTGGCTTGCACGTGGACGTGCTGATTAGCCCGGTAGTTGCTTAAAACTGCTGCTCAATATGCGTTGTCATCTCATCTAACAAGCTGTAGCGGCGGCGATACTCCGCGCGTTTTTTGCTGGCGATATCCTCAAGGGGTTTGCGAGCCACGCTCAAAGGCATGCTAAAGAGACCTTCTGGCAATAACTCACCGCTCATTGATTGCCAGAAGCTGTCGTAATCGGCATGGATTTTATCTTTCTTCTTTTTCGCATAACGCCATGAGCGATAGATATGCGAGCTGTTGCTCACCGCGAGGATTTTTTTCGCGCCCAAATGGCGTGCCAGTTGGCAGGCAGCTTCAAGAACCAGGCGTTTTGGGAACAATCCGTGACAGGCTTTTGTGGCGACCTGGATATATTCATGGGGTACGTCGCTTTGAGCTCCCTGCAATCCGCCGATAAACAGTGTCTTTTGGCCCTGATACTGGCACAAAGTGAAGGTTAATCCGGCAAGCGAAATCCCATCCTGACGGGTGAAAGTCAACGTCGCTTCACCTTCTTTGTCGAGATTGGCGATGGCACAAAAATTCAGGTAGTAGAAGCATTCATCTTTACCCGTTATGGTTGCCAGATGCGCACCTTTTTCTGAGAAGTGCTGCTGTAGTAGGGCTACAGGCAGGGCATTGGTCAGTTCGTTGTAGTGGAAAGACAATGCATTCGCCACAGCCTTGCGGTTAAAATTCGTTGTTAAATAAGGGCGATGGGTTCGGCAGGGTAAACCAGGTTGCACGTTAAGCAGTTTTTCAAGCCAGGGCTGATGAGATAAATCGCTCAGTAAACGTGCCGTAGCCCATGGATTTGCCAGTGACCGCAGGACAAACTTGCGGCGGTAAGCCGGATTCTTCCATGCGCTACCAGGCGTCCACTGTCCCTTTGCCAGACAAAGAAATAGCTGCCAGCCATTAAGTTGCGGTGTTGAAATAAGTTCGTCTACGGTAATTGGCGACATGATTGAAACCTGGTTGATAAAGAATGGTGTAATTTCACCACTCTTAAGTTCAATGAATGTTCAATCAGTAGCCAGAGAGCCGTAGACTCGCGGTTTTTGTTGAGACTTTATTTAATTAGCCAGTCTGTTTGCAGGATACCTATGAGATTCAAGGGAAAAATAAAAAAACGTTATTGGCTTCTGGGCCTGTTGGTATTGCTGTTCGTCATTTGGCTCTGGAAGTTTCTGAATGCGCCAGCGCCGGTTTATCAGACCATGATCGTGCGTAAAGGTGAGCTGCAACAAAGTGTGCTGGCGACGGGTAAGCTCGATGCTTTGCGTAAAGTTGATGTGGGTGCGCAGGTCAGCGGGCAGCTAAAAACGCTGTCGGTAAACATCGGCGATAAAGTGAAGAAAGATCAGTTGTTGGGAGTTATTGACCCAGAACAAGCGCAAAACCAGATTAAAGAAGTGGAAGCGACATTAATGGAGTTGCGTGCTCAGCGGCGCCAGGCTGTGGCGCAGGCCAAACTTGCGCAAGTAACGTTAAACCGCCAGCGGGCGCTGGCCAAAACGCAGGCAATATCACAGCAAGATCTGGATACCGCAGTGACCGATCTTGAAGTCAGGCAGGCGCAAATCGGCACTATTGATGCGCAAATTAAACGTAATCAGGCGTCGTTAGATACGGCAAAAACCAACCTTGATTACACGCAGATTGTGGCACCGATGGCAGGTGAGGTGACTGAAATTACCACCAAACAAGGCCAGACGGTGATTGCGGCTCAGCAAGCACCGAATATTCTGACACTTGCCGATCTCGGCACGATGCTGGTGAAAGCTCAGGTTTCTGAAGCTGACGTGATTCACCTGAAGCCCGGCCAAAAAGCGTGGTTTACCGTGCTTGGCGATCCGCTAACACGCTATGAAGGGCTGCTAATCGATATTTTGCCGACGCCGGTTAAGGTCAACGACGCGATCTTCTATAACGCCCGTTTCGAAGTCCCGAACCCGAAAGGTGTGCTGCGTCTGGAAATGACGGCGCAGGTACATATTCAGCTTGGTGGCGTGAAAGACGTATTAACCATTCCGCTTGCCGCTCTGGGCGAGCCGGTCGGTGATAACCGCTATAAAGTTTCGGTTTTACGCAACGGTGAAACCCGTGACCGCGAAATTACTATCGGTATGCGTAATGACACCCAGGCGCAAGTTGCCACTGGCCTCACCGAAGGTGAAGAAGTGGTGACTGGCAAAAGCACCACCGGGAGTGCGCCATGACAGCACTGCTTGAGCTACGGGATATTCGCCGTAGCTATCCGTCGGGAGACGAACAAGTTGAAGTGCTTAAAGGCATCAATATCACGATTGAAGCCGGTGAGATGGTGGCGATTGTCGGGGCGTCAGGCTCTGGTAAATCCACGCTGATGAACATTCTTGGCTGTCTGGATAAACCCAGCAGCGGTAGTTACAAAGTGGCCGGGCAGGACACGGCACTCCTGGACAGCGATGCACTTGCGACGTTACGCCGTGAGCACTTTGGTTTTATCTTCCAGCGCTACCATTTGCTCTCGCATCTGAACGCGACCCAAAACGTGGAAGTACCCGCGGTGTATGCCGGTACGGCGCGGGTTTATCGTCAGCAACGTGCGCGAGCTTTATTAATGCGTCTGGGGCTTGCTGAACGTGTTGATTATCTCCCTTCACAGCTTTCAGGCGGGCAGCAGCAGCGCGTCAGTATCGCTCGCGCTCTGATGAATGGTGGGCAGGTTATTCTTGCTGATGAACCAACCGGTGCGCTCGATAGCCACTCTGGAGAAGAGGTGATGGCAACACTCAAGCAACTGCGTGAACTGGGTCATACCGTCATCATTGTGACCCACGATCCGAGTATTGCAGCACAGGCACAGCGTGTTATCGAGATTCACGATGGTGAGATTATCAGTAATCCTCCTTCTGTTATTCAACAGACTGGTGCACCGAAAGAGGTGAAACCACAGCCCGCAAACTCGGCATTTCAGCAAACACTTAGCAGTTTTCGCGAAGCATTTACCATGGCCTGGCTGGCGCTGGCGGCGAATAAAATGCGCACGCTGTTAACCATGCTTGGGATCATTATCGGTATTGCTTCGGTGGTATCGATAGTCATTGTCGGTGATGCGGCAAAACAGATGGTGTTGCAGGATATTCGCTCGATAGGTACCAATACGATTGATATCTATCCAGGTAAAGATTTTGGCGATGATGATCCACAGTATCAGCAAGCGCTGAAATACGACGACCTGGCGGCCATCAGCCAACAACCATGGGTCAGTTCAGCCACGCCTGCGCTTTCGAGTAATTTACGTTTGCGCTATGGCAACGTTGATGCTGCTGCCAGCGTGAATGGTGTCAGCAGCCAGTATTTTAACGTCTATGGTATGACCTTTAGCGAAGGTAACACCTTTAACGAAGAGCAGCTGGCAGGGCGCGCACAGGTGGTGGTGCTCGACAGCAACACCAAACGTCAGTTGTTCCCCGATAAAGCCAAAGTAGTGGGTGAAATCGTGCTGGTGGGGAATATGCCCGCGACGGTAATTGGTGTAGCGCAAGAGAAGCAGTCGATGTTTGGCAGCAGTAAAATTCTGCGTGTCTGGCTGCCGTATAACACCATGGCTGGGCGGGTGATGGGGCAAAGCTGGCTTAACTCTATTACGGTACGCGTTAACGAGGGTTACAACAGCCACGAAGCGGAGCAGCAGCTCAACCGGCTGTTGCAGTTACGTCACGGTAAGAAAGATTTCTTCACCTACAATATGGACGGCCTGTTGAAAACGGCGGAAAAGACCACACGTACTCTACAGATGTTCCTGACTTTGGTGGCGGTGATTTCGTTGTTGGTAGGTGGTATTGGCGTGATGAACATCATGCTGGTGTCGGTAACGGAGCGTACCAAAGAGATTGGTATTCGCATGGCGGTCGGCGCACGAGCCAGTGATGTCCTGCAGCAGTTTTTGATTGAGGCTGTGCTGGTGTGTCTGGTGGGAGGCGCGTTGGGGATTTCTTTATCTCTTCTTATTGCCTTCACTTTGCAACTGGTTTTGCCGGGCTGGGAAATTGGTTTCTCGCCGATGGCATTGTTAACCGCATTTGCCTGTTCGACTGCGACGGGAATTATTTTTGGCTGGCTGCCAGCGAGAAATGCCGCAAGATTGAACCCGATTGATGCGCTGGCGCGTGAATAATTTTAATCTGAGATATGACGATTGGTTATAGACCCGAAATAAAAATGCCAGCTTGCGGGCTGGCATTTTGACTGGGGGATGTACACAATGAAACAAAAGGTCAGGCGACCGCTGCTTCTAGCTCCAGAGGTACAATCAAGCTAGCGTGATTGCCTTTTGGCCCCTGATGTACATCAAACCTGACTGTTTGCCCGGCTTTAAGCGTTCTGTAACCATCCATCTTAATGGTGGAGTAATGAGCGAAGATATCTTCGCCACCGCCTTCAGGGCAGATAAAACCAAACCCTTTGGCGTTATTGAACCATTTAACTGTACCCGTCTCCATGCTTCTACATCCTTCGAAAATCTTATAAGTGAGATGGAATGAACCGGTGGGTGAGGGCGGGCTGTTCAAAACCTCGCCAACTCACGCTTGTACAATGTAGATAATTTAACCATGTCGTCAAGCGTTGCACGGGGGTGATCGATTGAAAATGAATCAAAAATTTGAAGCAGTTAACGCTATTGTGATTAATGTGACAGAGCTCTCTATAGCTAAAAGTTGTCACGTTTGAACTCAATGAGTCACGTTAACTGAAAGCGTATTACACTCAACCTATGGGCTTCGCCTTAATGATAACGGGCGATTTAACATGATGACGATTTGCAATGGGTAAGACGAACGATTGGTTGGATTTCGACCAACTGGTGGGTGACAAATTGCGCGAAGCGCTAAAACCACCGTCGATGTATAAAGTAATGTTAATGAACGATGACTACACGCCGATGGAATTTGTTATTGACGTGCTGCAAAAGTTCTTTTCTTATGATGTAGAACGTGCGACGCAATTGATGCTCACTGTGCACTATCAGGGTAAAGCTATCTGTGGCATTTTTACTGCAGAAGTAGCGGAAACCAAAGTCGCGTTAGTGAACCAGTATGCAAGGGAGCATGAGCATCCGCTGCTGTGTACGCTAGAAAAAGCCTGAAGAAGGCAAAATTTGGGGGAGGTGCCTATGCTCAATCAAGAACTGGAACTCAGTTTAAACATGGCTTTCGCCAGAGCGCGCGAGCACCGACATGAGTTTATGACTGTCGAGCATCTGTTACTGGCTTTGCTCAGTAACCCATCGGCTCGTGAAGCGCTGGAAGCGTGTAGCGTAGATCTGGTGGCGCTGCGACAGGAACTCGAGGCCTTCATCGAACAAACCACACCGGTTCTGCCAGCCAGTGAAGAAGAGCGTGACACTCAACCTACGCTCAGCTTCCAGCGCGTGCTGCAACGTGCGGTGTTCCACGTCCAGTCTTCTGGTCGCAGTGAAGTCACAGGCGCAAACGTGCTGGTGGCTATCTTTAGCGAGCAGGAATCCCAGGCAGCGTACCTGCTGCGTAAACATGAAGTCAGCCGACTTGATGTGGTGAACTTCATCTCTCACGGTACACGTAAAGACGAACCTAATCAGGCACCGGGTGCAGAAAATCCGGTCAATGAAGAGCAAGCAGGCGGGGAGGAACGTATGGAAAACTTCACCACCAATCTCAACCAGCTTGCACGTGTGGGAGGGATCGATCCGCTGATTGGCCGCGAGAAAGAGCTTGAGCGTGCCATTCAGGTTCTGTGCCGTCGCCGTAAAAATAACCCGCTGTTAGTGGGTGAATCGGGTGTCGGTAAAACCGCCATTGCCGAAGGGCTTGCCTGGCGTATTGTGCAGGGCGATGTTCCGGAAGTGATTGCTGATTGCACTATTTACTCGCTGGATATCGGTTCGCTGCTGGCGGGTACCAAATACCGTGGTGACTTTGAAAAACGTTTCAAAGCGCTGCTTAAACAGCTTGAGCAGGATCAGAACAGCATCCTGTTTATTGATGAAATTCATACCATCATCGGTGCGGGCGCTGCATCTGGTGGGCAAGTTGATGCCGCAAACCTGATTAAGCCGCTGCTCTCAAGTGGCAAGATTCGTGTTATCGGTTCAACCACTTACCAGGAATTCAGCAATATCTTTGAGAAAGACCGTGCTCTGGCGCGTCGCTTCCAGAAAATTGATATTACTGAACCAAGCGTTGAAGAAACCGTTCAGATTATTAACGGCCTGAAACCGAAGTACGAAGCGCACCATGACGTGCGTTACACCGCGAAAGCGATTCGTGCAGCGGTGGAGTTGGCGGTGAAATATATCAACGATCGCCACTTGCCAGATAAAGCCATTGACGTTATCGACGAAGCGGGTGCTCGTAGCCGCCTGATGCCGGTGAGCAAGCGTAAGAAAACGGTCAATGTCTCTGACATCGAAACCGTGGTTGCGCGTATTGCGCGTATCCCGGAGAAAAGTGTTTCAGCAAGCGACCGCGATACGCTTCGCAGCCTTGATGATCGCCTGAAAATGCTGGTGTTTGGCCAGGATAAAGCCATTGAGGCGTTAACCGAAGCCATCAAAATGAGCCGTGCCGGTTTAGGGCATGATCATAAGCCAGTGGGTTCATTCCTGTTTGCCGGCCCTACGGGTGTTGGTAAAACAGAAGTCACCGTTCAATTGGCGAAATCACTGGGCATTGAGCTGTTGCGCTTCGATATGTCGGAATACATGGAACGCCACACGGTGAGCCGTTTGATTGGCGCACCTCCAGGATACGTTGGTTTCGACCAGGGCGGCCTGTTGACGGATGCGGTCATTAAACATCCTCACTCCGTGCTGCTGCTTGATGAAATCGAAAAGGCGCACCCGGATGTCTTTAACCTGTTATTGCAGGTGATGGACAACGGTACGCTGACCGATAATAACGGGCGCAAAGCTGATTTCCGTAACGTAATTCTGGTGATGACCACCAACGCCGGTGTGCGTGAAACCGAGCGTAAGTCTATTGGCCTGATTCGTCAGGACAACAGCACCGACGCAATGGAAGAGATCAAGAAGATCTTTACCCCAGAATTCCGCAACCGTCTGGATAACATTATTTGGTTCAACCATCTGTCTACAGATGTGATTCATCAGGTTGTCGACAAGTTTATCGTCGAACTCCAGGTGCAGCTGGATCAAAAAGGTGTGTCTCTGGAAGTGAGCCAGGAAGCCCGCGATTGGCTGGCAGAAAAAGGCTATGACCGTGCAATGGGCGCTCGTCCAATGACACGTGTTATTCAGGACAACCTGAAAAAACCACTCGCTAACGAACTGTTATTTGGTTCACTGGTGGATGGGGGACAGGTGACGGTAGCGCTGGATAAAGATAATCAGAAACTGATTTATAATTTCCATAGCGCGCAGAAGCATAAACCGGAAACGGCGCACTAATTAATAATTAGTGCCGTAATAAAAAAAGGCCAGGTCAATGACCTGGCCTTTCTATTATTAAATTGTTCACGCCGCCTGTTTACCACGCAGCGCTAAATAAAACTATCAGCGACTACGGAAGACAATGCGGCCTTTGCTCAGGTCGTACGGGGTCAGCTCTACAGTGACTTTGTCACCCGTCAGGATGCGGATATAGTTTTTACGCATTTTACCGGAGATATGAGCGGTTACCACGTGCCCGTTTTCCAGCTCAACGCGGAACATGGTGTTAGGTAACGTATCAAGTACGGTACCCTGCATTTCAATATTGTCTTCTTTGGCCATCTAATCCTCGAGGGTATCACTACCATAGTTTTGAACCGGCAAGATAATGCCCAAGTTCACGTATCATGTAAAGAATTGTTGGTGAAATCACCAGCGAAAGTGCAATTTGCGCATTACCCAAAACCCAACCAAAAGCTGCACTATTGGCGCTTATGATGAGGGCTGCGAAGAGATAAACGATGGGCTGTCCCTGTTAAAGCTAATCCCAAACGGCGGCGGGGTAATGAGCAGAGCTCACTCTGCGGGGCTAATTATAACACTCTTAACAGTAATGTGCCGTAAACATTATCGCTACGACAGGATTTGTGGCACCCAACAATAAGATGCCAGATGTTGTGGACGAAATATGGACAGATGTTCCAGATACTCACGGCGAGGAATTTCAATTGCTCCTAGCGATGCGGTATGGGCATTAAGTACCTGGCAATCTATTAGCTTGCCGCCATAACTGAGAAAGTGTTGGCAGAACACCAGTAGCGCTGTTTTGGAGGCGTTTTCTCGGCGACTGAACATTGACTCTCCACAAAATAGAGAGCCTTGCGCCACACCATATACTCCACCCACTAATTCTTTATCTTCCCAGACTTCTATCGAATGAGCATGACCGAGTTCATGGAGTCGTTTATAGGCGTCGATGATTTCAGGTGTAATCCAGGTTCCTTCGTCACGATCGTCTGCGCACTCGGCGATAACACGCTCGAATGCGTGGTTCAGCGTCACGCGGTACGGGGAGTTGCGGTGGAAACGCTTCATGCTGCGGCTCAGGTGAAACTGATCCGGGAAAAGCACCGCGCGCGGGTCTGGCGACCACCACAAAATAGGATCGCCAGGTGAAAACCAGGGAAAGATGCCACGCTGGTAAGCCATCAACAAACGAGCCGGGCTTAAATCGCCCCCGAGCGCCAGTAACCCATTAGGTTCACGCAACGCGCCTTCCGGTGAAGGAAAGGCGATTGAGTCACGGGAAAGCTGAATAAGGCGCATGACGTCACGGCTCCGGGGCTAACTATAATTATTGATAATAGACTAAGTGCTCATCCCACTAGGGCTATTTAATTTGCCATTTTGAACCTGGGCAGTGCTCAGAATCCTCACGTACTTCGTTTACGTTCCGGTTCCTGCGCGCTGTCCGTGTTCAAACTGACTGCAACAATAACGCCTACTGGGATGGTACTCATTACACAGTCTACAAACGCTGATGGAAATGATAATAACGGCCAGCGCTGGCCATCAAATCTGCGTGAGTACCTTGCTCAATAATTTCCCCGTTGTCCATCACAATAATGCTGTCGAAATGAGCCAGCCCACGCAGGCGATGCGTCACCATCAGCACGGTTTTTTCTTTGGTCACTTCGGCCAGTAAATCAAGTATCTGGCGTTCAGTTTCCGCATCTAAACCTTCGGTCGGCTCGTCGAGCAAAAACAGCGGCGCGTCATGCAATAAGGCTCGTGCAATCGCCAGACGGCGCAATTCTCCGCCTGATAACTGCCTGCCACCTTCCCCAAGCCAACTATTCAGGCCTGAGTCGTCTAACAACTTCTCAAGACCTACGCGCGTCAGTACACGACTCAGTTGTTGATCGCTTGCCTGGGGGGCTGCGAGCAAAAGGTTGTCGCGCAGCGTGGCACTAAATAAATGGACGCGCTGAGAGACGACGCTGGTGGCTGCGCGTAAAGCCGTTTCATCAAACTGGCTCAACGGTTCTCCATTAAGGCGAATCTCGCCCTGCTGCGGTTCCCATGCACGGGTCAGCAATTGAAGCAGCGTTGATTTACCACAGCCTGTGCGCCCGAGAATCGCGACATGTTGCCCAGCCTCGATTCTGAGAGAGATGTCCCGTAACGCCATTTGAGACTGCTCAGGATAGGCAAAGCTAAGGTTGTTAATATCCAAAGCTACGCTTTCAGGGATGGAGTGAGGCTGTTCGGTGAAAACGACCTCCGGTTTTTGACTGGTGATTTCAGTTACGCGTAATGCTGATGCGATAACCTGACCTAAATGTTGAAACGCTCCGGTGACCGGAGCCAGTGCCTCAAAGGCGGCCAGGGCACAGAACACAAACAACGCAATAAGCGCACCAGGTGTTGTATTTCCACCTACACCAGCCGCAGCCATCCACAGCATCAATATGACGGCAACACCGCTGATAAGCAGCATAACGGCTTGTGAAAGAGCCGTAAGCTCCGCCTGGCGGCGCTGTGCTTCTTGCCAGCGATCTTCGGTGGCTTCGAGTTGCTGGCGATAACGCTGGGTAGCACCAAAAATGGTTAATTCTGCGTGGCCCTGTAGCCATGCTGTGAGTTGCTGACGGTATTGTCCACGCTGGACGGTAATCGCCTCACCGGTTGATTTTCCCGCGTAATAAAATAAGGGTGGCAATATGACTAATGTCGCCAGCAAAACACCGCCGAGCGTTAGAGCTAACTGCACATCGAGGAAGCTCAAACCGAACGTGACAACGGCAATGACGACAAATGCACCGACCATCGGCGAAATCACGCGCAGGTAAAGATGATCAAGGGTGTCGACATCCGCAACCAGGCGATTAAGCAATTCACCCTGACGAAAACGAGCAAGCCCAGCAGGGGAGAGCGGAAGCAGTTTGCTAAAAGTGGAGACGCGCAGATGCTGAAGCACGCGGAAAGTCGCATCATGGCTGACTAAGCGTTCAAAATAGCGCCCTGCGGTACGCGTAATTGCGCCACCACGCACACCCGCGGCAGGCAACATATAGTTAAAACTATAAATACCTGCAACGCCGACCACAGCCGATGCGGAGAGAAACCAGCCAGAAAGCGTGAGCAGCCCAATGCTTGCCAGCAGTGTGATAATCGCCAGCACCACGCCAAGTGTCAGTAGCCATTTATGACGGCAATAAAGCGCCAGATAGGGCAGTAAAGCGCGCATTAAATCTCCTCCTGGCGATGAGCCAGTAATGTAGCAAACGGACCTTCCTGAGAGGCAAGCGTTGCGTAATTCCCTTGTTGCACAATACGACCATCACGCATCACCCACACTTCATCCCAGTCGCTGATGTAGTCCAATTGGTGCGTTACCATTAACGTCGTTTGTTGGCGGGAAGCGTCACTCAAAGCGTCCATCACTCGCTGCTCGCTGTGAGCGTCCAGGCTTGCGGCTGGTTCATCCAGCAGTAACAATCCACATGGCATCAGCAAGGCTCGTGCTACGGCAACACGTTGTGCCTGGCCGACCGATAAGCGCGCTGCGGCTTCGCCAAGCGGTGTATCAATACCTTGCGGTAACAACGGCAGGAATTCGCTGACAGAGGCTTTTTCCAGTGCGGTAGCTAATTGTTCAGAGCTGGCATCTGGATCACTTAACAGCACGTTTTCGCGGATGGTTGGAGCCGGAAGTTGTGGGTTTTGCCCAACCCAACTGAGTTGTTCACGCCACCATTTAGGGTCAAGCTCTGAAAGCTCAATACCGTTGATTAGCAAGTGCCCTTGATAAGGTAAAAAACCAGATAACACGTTGAGTAGTGAGCTTTTACCAGCACCACTTTGCCCAACCAAAACGACGCGTTGATTAGCTGAAAGAGTGAAGTTCAGAGGACCTGCGAGAGCTTTTTCTTCGGTTGACAGGATAACTAAATCTCGCGCTTCAATGCAGATTGGCTCGTTGCAATTAAATTGTGCACTGCCTTTTTTACGTTCCTGCAATGGCGCATCGAGGAATGTCATCAGGCTATCAGCTGCACCCACGGCTTGTGCTTTAGCGTGATAGAAAGTGCCTAAGTCGCGTAGCGGTTGGAAAAATTCAGGAGCAAGAATCAGGGCCAGGAAACCCGCAAACAGCGTCACGCCGGTGCTGTAATGGCCAAAGTTCAGCTCGCCCAGATAGGAGAAACCGAAGTAAACCGCAACCAGCGCGATTGAAAGTGAGGCGAAGAACTCCAGCACGCCAGAGGAGAGGAACGCAAGGCGTAGTACTTCCATTGTCCGCTGGCGGAAATCCTGCGAAGCGACGCGGATATTCTCTGTTTCAGCGCTACCACGGTTAAACAAGCGAAGTGTTTCCATACCACGCAGGCGGTCAAGGAAATGGCCGCTAAGGCGAGCCAGCGCCTGGAAGTTACGGCGGTTCGCATCTGCAGCCCCCATACCGACCATTGCCATAAACAGCGGGATAAGCGGTGCGGTGCAGAGCAAAATCAATGCAGCGACCCAGTTAGATGGGAAAATTACGATTAAAATCAGTACCGGAACCATCACCGCAAGCGACATTTGCGGTAGGTAACGGGCGTAATAATCATGCATATCTTCTATCTGTTCGAGAACCAGCGTTGCCCAACTGCCTACAGGTTTGCCCTGAATCCAGGCCGGACCAGCTTCGTGGATGCGATCGAGCACTTTACGGCGTATTTCCTGCCGAATGTGCAGCCCGGCATAAAAACCGACCTTTTCACGCAGCCATACGACCCAGGCTCGTAATACAAAAATCAGAATCAGGATAACGAACAGCAGAAGCAAAGCTTCACGCGGTATGTTTTCCATAATCATATGCTGCAACATCCTGGCTAAAATCCAGGCCTGAGCAACGATCAGCAGCCCACTGACCAAACCCAAAAAACGGGAAAGCCCCAGCCAGCGGCGCGAGATAATGCTTTGTGTTTTTAGCCAGCGGCTAAGTTCTTGTTGACGGGTTTTATTCATGGTTGCCAGTGCAGGTAAATGATGAATTATCAGGCAAAATTTGCGGGCAATGTTACAACGCAGGCAAAAGAAAGGCGACTTATTCAGTCGCCTTTACGTATCTTCAAACTGTCGCTAGGGGTTACGAGAGTTACTTATTCTGTTCGGCGAGTCCGTCCAGGTAACGCTCAGCATCTAATGCAGCCATACATCCTGTGCCTGCAGAGGTAATTGCCTGGCGGTAGATATGGTCCATAACATCACCAGCGGCAAATACACCAGGGATGCTGGTTTGCGTGGCATTACCGTGGATACCGGACTGGACTTTGATGTAACCATTCTCCAACTCTAGCTGACCGTCAAAAATCCCCGTGTTCGGGCTGTGGCCGATAGCAACAAACAGACCCGCAACTTCTAGCTCTTCAGTCTGGTCAGTATTATGCGCATCGCGCAGACGCAAGCCACTAACACCCATTTGATCGCCAGTTACTTCATCCAGCGTGCGGTTAGTGTGAAGTACGATATTGCCGTTCTTCACCTTATCCATCAGGCGATTAATCAGGATTTTCTCAGCGCGGAAGCTGTCACGGCGGTGAATCAAATGCACTTCAGAGGCAATGTTTGCCAGATAAAGGGCTTCTTCAACTGCGGTGTTACCACCGCCGATGACCGCAACTTTTTGATTGCGATAGAAGAAACCATCACAGGTAGCACAGGCAGAAACACCACGACCTTTAAATGCCTCTTCTGAAGGCAGACCCAGGTAACGTGCTGAGGCGCCGGTTGCGATGATCAATGCATCACAGGTGTATTCACCGCTATCACCCGTCAGTCGGAATGGACGATTCTGAAGATCAACTTTAGAAATATGATCGAACAGGATTTCTGTTTCGAATTTGGTCGCATGTTCGTGCATGCGCTCCATCAGAGCCGGGCCAGTCAGGTCGTTTGGATCACCCGGCCAGTTCTCGACTTCGGTCGTAGTGGTCAACTGGCCACCTTTTTCCATTCCGGTAATCAGAACGGGTTTGAGGTTGGCGCGTGCCGCGTAGACTGCTGCGGTGTAGCCCGCAGGGCCGGAGCCAAGAATTAGCAATTTACTGTGTTTAGCGGTGCCCATGAGATCCTCATTGTTCGTTGGCAGACAATCGAGGGATTGTAGGGAATTTGGCGGGTTAAAAAAAGGGTGCAGCGATTTTGTTAACTATATGTGCAATAGCTGTGCTCAATCAGCCGTAGAACAATTCACTGAAAGCGCATAAAAATCCACCTGATCAGGGTAATTAGTCACGTAGGTAAAGTGATGAATAATCGTCAAGTGCCCCGGATATATGGCACGTTCCACTAAATTTCGATGTTTTGCTTTGACAATCCGCTAAGCATTTGCGAAAACATTCGAGGAAGAAAAACATTTGGTATGAGAGCTGTAAAATAATCACGCATACCTGATGCAATTTTACCGGGTTATTGAAATCTACTCATGGCGTGGACAGACGCCATGAGTGATGTCGATGGCGGCCATTGGGCACCGGTCTTCTCACGTACACTCGGAACATTGACGTTGCCCGGGTTATGGCAGGTGAAGGAAGGAACACAGAGAGACAATAATAATGGTAGATAGTAAGAAGCGCCCTGGCAAAGATCTCGACCGCATCGATCGTAACATTCTAAACGAGCTGCAGAAGGATGGACGTATTTCCAACGTCGAGCTTTCGAAGCGAGTAGGGCTTTCACCGACTCCGTGCCTTGAGCGCGTGCGTCGCCTGGAACGACAGGGTTTCATTCAGGGCTACACAGCTCTGCTGAACCCGCATTATCTGGATGCATCACTTCTGGTTTTTGTTGAGATTACTCTGAATCGTGGCGCACCAGATGTGTTTGAGCAATTTAACGCCGCTGTTCAAAAACTTGAAGAAATTCAAGAATGTCATTTGGTATCCGGCGATTTCGACTACCTGTTGAAAACCCGCGTGCCTGATATGTCAGCGTACCGCAAATTACTAGGCGAAACCTTGTTGCGACTGCCGGGTGTGAACGATACCCGTACCTATGTGGTCATGGAAGAGGTCAAACAGAGCAATCGTCTGGTTATTAAGACCCGTTAACACGGGCCAGGTGCAAAATCTGCGTATTTTGGTTACACTCCTGGTAATTCATACAGCAACAGTGCCGGGAATGCCCGGCACTGTTGCTCTCCATAGTTATTAAGGACCTGGAGAGTCTTACTTGAGCCAGGAATACACCGAAGAAAAAGAAGTTACATTGAGGAAACTCAGCAGCGGGCGTCGGGCATTAGAAGCCTTACTGCTCCTTGTTGCCATTTTTGCCGTCTATTTGATGGTAGCGCTGCTTAGTTTTAATCCTTCCGATCCCAGTTGGTCACAAACCGCATGGCATGAACCTATCCATAATTTAGGTGGGATGCCTGGCGCGTGGTTGGCCGATACACTGTTGTTTATTTTTGGCGTAATGGCCTACACCATCCCGGTTATCATTATCGGTGCGTGTTGGTTTACTTTCCGCAATCGGGATAACGAAGAGTTTATTGATTATTTTGCCGTTTCCTTACGCCTGATAGGCGTGTTGGCTATGGTTCTTACCGCCTGTGGCCTTGCTGCGATTAACGCCGATGATATTTGGTATTTTGCCTCTGGCGGGGTAATTGGTAGCTTGCTGAGCACTGCCATGATGCCATTGCTCAACAGCAGTGGCGGCACTATTGCGCTTTTGTGCGTGTGGGCGGCAGGGTTAACGTTGTTTACTGGTTGGTCTTGGGTCGGGATCGCTGAGAAAATTGGTAGCGCGACTTTAAGCGTGCTGACGTTTGCCAGCAACCGCACTCGCCGGGATAACACCTGGCAGGATGATGATTACGACGAAGAAGAACATGATGAAGAACACGCACCAGCAGTAGAAAAGCGTGAGTCTCGTCGTGCGCGTATTTTGCGTGGCGCATTGGCTCGCAAGCAGCGCATTTCAGAAAAATTCGCCAATCCAAATGCACGCAAAACAGATTCAGCGCTGTTTTCTGGCAAGCGTATGGATGATGCCGAAGATGATGTTTTGTTCTCGCCAAATAAAGCTACGCAGTCTGAGGATGACGTACTTTTCTCTGGTAATAAAGCAACACTGTCGGAAAACGATGAGTACGATCCGTTATTACATGGGCAATCTATCGTTGCGCCGGTCGCTGCTGCTGCCGCTATGGCGAACCCAGCATACGCCGCCCCGGTGATGCCAACAGCAACCGTGCCTCCTGTCGCTACACCTGCGCCGGAAGTAGTAGAGACTCCTGCAATTGCCTGGGAACCAGCACCGACTACTGTGACGCCTGAGCCAGTGCTTGCGCCGACACCTGAAAGTTATCACGCGCCTCGTGCCGCTGAACAATACAACCCTCAACAGGTGACCAGCCATTGGGCAGAGCCAGAAATAGTTCAGCCTGTTGTTGAACAAGCTGTTGTTGCACAAGCTCCAGTTCAGCCAATTTATTACGACCCCACCCCAGCGCAATCAATTGTTGAGCCTGAGCCTGTAGAAGAGGTAAAGCCAGCCGTTCGTCCGCCTATCTATCATTTTGAAGAAGTAGAAGCCAAACGTGCTCGTGAGCGTGAACAACTCGCGGCCTGGTATCAACCGGTTAGTGAGCCGAAACCCGATCCTTATGGGTATGACAGCTCCCCGGCATTTGCATCAACATCTGTACCGGATTCTTCACGCTTTGAGGCACCAGCTATTCCTCAGGGCTTCTCTGGCGTTGTACCTGAGGTTCCTGTCGTAGCGGCTCCCCCTGTTCCTCAAGGTGTCAAAGATGCGGCAAAAGCTGCCAGTGCTGTGGCTGCCTTTAGCCCGGTATTCAGCATTGCCAGTGATGCGCCACGTCCGCAGACAAAAGAGGGGATTGGCCCGCAGTTGCCACGCCCAAATCGTGTGCGTGTACCGACTCGCCGTGAACTCGCCTCTTATGGAATTAAGTTACCGTCTCAGCGTATGGCTGAAGAAGAAGCGCGTCGCCAGAATGGTATGGATATTGAAAACGACTATGCTGACGATGCCGAAGAAATGGAACAGCATGAACTTGCTCGTCAGTTCGCAGCTCAACAGCAGCAGCGTTATGGCGAAGAGTATGAAGACAACTCTTTGCAGCAGGATGCGGATGAGGCCGAGCAGGCAGAATTGGCGCGTCAGTTTGCTGCCCAGCAGCAACAGCGTTATTCAGCACCCCAGCAGCAACCTAACCAACAACAGTCAAATAATGTTCCGTTCTCATTGGATGATTTTGATTTCTCGCCAATGAAAACGTTAGTGAACGATGGTCCTGGTGAGCCAATGTTTACGCCGAGTCACATTGAAGAAGCTGCGCCTGTTCAGCAGCCGCAAAGCTGGCAGCCTGCACCTCCGCCGCAACATAATGTGCAACAGCCGCCAGCACCTTCTGCACCCGTAGCGGCACCACAGGCGCAGATTCATGAAAGTTTGATCCATCCATTCCTGATGCGTAATGGTGACGATCGCCCATTGCAGCGCCCAACCACGCCGTTGCCATCTCTGGACTTGCTGACCTCGCCACCTGCGGAAGTTGAGCCAGTAGATACCTTTGCTCTTGAGCAAATGGCGCGCCTGGTTGAAGCTCGTCTTGCGGATTATCGTATTAAAGCCGATGTGGTGGATTACTCTCCAGGTCCGGTAATCACGCGCTTTGAACTTGATTTAGCGCCGGGTGTTAAAGCTGCGCGGATTTCTAACTTGTCGCGTGACCTTGCGCGTTCGTTGTCGACTGTCGCGGTGCGTGTTGTAGAGGTTATTCCGGGTAAACCGTATGTGGGCCTGGAATTACCGAACAAAAAACGCCAGACCGTATACCTACGCGAAGTGCTCGATTGTGCCAAATTCCGCGAAAGCACGTCACCGTTAACCGTGGTGTTGGGCAAAGATATTGGTGGCGAGCCTGTCATTGCCGATCTGGCGAAAATGCCGCACTTGCTGGTAGCCGGTACCACCGGTTCCGGTAAGTCCGTTGGCGTAAACGCCATGATCCTCAGCATGTTGTATAAAGCCACACCTGACGAAGTGCGCTTTATCATGATCGACCCGAAAATGCTTGAGCTGTCGGTGTATGAAGGCATTCCACATCTGTTAACTGAAGTCGTTACAGATATGAAGGATGCTGCCAATGCATTGCGCTGGAGCGTTAACGAAATGGAGCGTCGCTACAAGCTGATGTCGGCTTTAGGCGTGCGAAATCTGGCGGGTTACAACGAGCGTGTGCTGGAAGCTGAACGCATGGGCCGTCCGATTCCAGACCCGTTCTGGAAGCCGGGCGACAGCATGGAAATTGCTCATCCAATGCTTGAAAAACTGCCGTATATCGTGGTGCTGGTGGACGAATTTGCTGACCTGATGATGACGGTAGGCAAGAAAGTTGAAGAGTTGATCGCTCGCCTGGCGCAGAAAGCGCGTGCCGCGGGTATTCACTTAGTGCTGGCAACCCAGCGTCCATCGGTAGACGTGATTACCGGCTTGATTAAAGCCAACATTCCTACGCGTGTAGCGTTTACCGTGTCGAGCAAAATTGACTCCCGCACCATTCTTGACCAGGCCGGTGCTGAGTCACTGCTGGGAATGGGGGATATGCTCTATTCCGGGCCAAACTCAACACTGCCAGTGCGTGTACATGGCGCGTTTGTCCGCGATCAGGAAGTGCATGCTGTCGTTCAGGACTGGAAAGCGCGTGGTCGCCCACAATATATCACTGGTATTACTTCAGATACCGAAAGTGAAGGCGGTGCAGGTGGCGGTCTTGACGGTGATGAAGAACTCGACCCGTTATTTGATCAGGCTGTCGCGTTTGTGGTTGAAAAACGTAAAGCGTCTATTTCCGGCGTTCAGCGCCAGTTCCGCATTGGCTACAACCGTGCGGCGCGAATCGTTGAGCAGATGGAAGCGCAGGGTATCGTGAGCTCCCAAGGGCATAATGGTAACCGCGAAGTGCTTGCACCACCGCCATTTGAGTAACCCTGTGCAAAAGAGTCGTGATTGCGGCTCTTTTGCAAAGAAGGGTAAATTACCGGAAAATCAGCTTATTCTTCTGTTGCTTCAGAATAGCTCTCAACTAGAGTGGGCAGCAGAAACGCCACTGTGTATTCATTTTGTGGTGCGTGAATTTAAAGGGATCATAATGAAAAAAATCGTTATTACTTGTGCTTTGTTGACCGCTCTTACCGCAACCGCTGTCTGGGCTGATGCCGCAGGCGACCTGAAAACGCGTCTGGATAAGGTCAGCAGCTTCCACGCCAGTTTCACGCAGAAAGTGACTGATGGTAGTGGCGCGGCTGTTCAGGAAGGTCAGGGGGACTTGTGGGTTAAACGCCCAAACCTTTTCAACTGGCACATGACTCAACCGGATGAAAGTATTCTTGTCTCTGATGGTAAAACATTGTGGTTCTACAACCCGTTTGTCGAGCAAGTCAGCGCAACCTGGCTGAAGGATGCAACCGGTAATACACCGTTCATGTTGATTGCGCGTAACCAGAGCAGTGACTGGCAGCAATACAACATTAAACAAAGCGGTGATGATTTTGTACTGACGCCAAAAACCAGTGCAGGTAATCTCAAGCAATTCACTATTAATGTCGGAAGCGACGGTACTATCCATCAGTTCAGTGCGATTGAGCAAGACGATCAACGCAGCAGCTATGCGCTGAAAACTCAGCAAAATGGTGCGGTGGATATGAGCAAGTTTACGTTTACCCCGCCTAAAGGCGTGACGGTGGACGATCAACGTAAGTAGGGGTATCAGTGAGCAACCTGTCGCTCGATTTTTCTGAGAATACCTTCAAACCTCTGGCTGCGCGTATGCGGCCAGAGAACCTCGCGCAATACATCGGCCAACAACATCTGCTAGCCCCTGGTAAACCGCTTCCTAAAGCAATCGAAGCGGGGCATCTTCATTCGATGATTTTATGGGGACCACCAGGTACGGGCAAAACCACACTTGCTGAAGTGATTGCTCACTATGCTGACGCCGATGTAGAACGCATTTCGGCTGTCACTTCAGGCGTCAAAGAAATCCGCGAAGCCATAGAACGTGCGCGCCAGAATCGCAACGCCGGGCGGCGAACGATTCTGTTTGTCGACGAAGTCCATCGCTTCAACAAAAGCCAGCAAGATGCTTTTTTGCCACACATTGAAGACGGCACGATTACGTTTATCGGCGCAACCACTGAAAACCCCTCATTCGAGCTCAATTCTGCACTATTGTCGCGTGCTCGCGTTTACTTGCTTAAATCGCTGACCACGGAAGACATTGAAAAAGTTTTGAGCCAGGCGATGAGCGATGCCGCTCGTGGCTATGGTGGGCAAAACATTGTTCTGCCCGATGACACGCGTCTTGCTATTGCAGAACTTGTCAACGGCGATGCCCGGCGTGCATTAAACACGCTGGAAATGATGGCCGACATGGCCGAAGTCGATTCTAGTGGCAATCGCGTTTTGCAGATTGCTCTATTGACTGAAATCGCGGGCGAACGCAGCGCGCGCTTTGATAACAAAGGCGATCGTTTTTACGATCTGATTTCTGCATTGCACAAATCGGTTCGCGGTTCATCCCCTGACGCGGCTTTGTACTGGTACGCGCGCATTATCACGGCAGGCGGTGATCCTTTGTATGTGGCTCGTCGTTTGCTGGCGATTGCCTCAGAAGATGTAGGTAATGCTGACCCTCGTGGCATGCAGGTTGCTATCTCTGCGTGGGACTGCTTTACCCGTGTCGGCCCAGCGGAAGGGGAGCGCGCCATCGCTCAGGCCATTGTTTACTTAGCCTGTGCACCTAAAAGTAATGCGGTTTACACAGCATTCAAAGCAGCAATGGCGGATGCTCGGGAACGCCCGGATTATGACGTTCCGGTTCACTTACGTAATGCCCCAACCAAGCTGATGAAAGAAATGGGTTATGGCCAGGAGTATCGTTATGCTCACGACGAGCCTAACGCCTATGCTTCCGGCGAAGTCTACTTTCCACAGGAAATGGCACAAACACGCTATTATCAGCCGACAAACAGAGGTCTTGAAGGCAAGATTGGTGAAAAGCTCGCCTGGCTTGCTGAACAGGATCAAAATAGCCCGACAAAACGCTACCGCTAAAGCAGACGTTGCGGTAAGGTTAGGAAAACTATCACTGTGGTTGCAGTCTGTGGCCGCATCCCCTTCATTTAATTCGATAAGCACAGGATAAGCATGCTCGATCCCAATCTACTGCGTACAGAGCCAGACGCAGTCGCTGAAAAACTGGCACGCCGAGGCTTCAAGCTGGATGTAGAAACGCTGCGCTCTTTAGAAGAGCGTCGTAAAGTGTTGCAGGTAAAAACTGAAAATCTGCAGGCTGAACGTAACTCGCGATCGAAATCCATTGGCCAGGCGAAAGCGCGTGGAGAAGACATCGAGCCGTTGCGTTTGCAAGTCAACCAGTTGGGTGAAGAGCTGGATGCAGCGAAAAGTGAGCTTGATGTCCTGCTTGCAGAGATCCGCGACATTGCACTGACGTTGCCTAACATCCCGGACGATTGCGTGCCGATGGGTAAAGATGACAGCGAAAACGTTGAAATCTGCCGCTGGGGTGAGCCGCGTAAATTCGATTTTGAAGTACGTGACCACGTGACGCTGGGCGAAATGGCTAAAGGCCTGGATTTCGCATCTGCGGTTAAACTGACCGGTGCTCGTTTTGTTGTGATGCAAGGGCAAATTGCTCGTCTGCACCGCGCTCTGAGCCAGTTCATGCTTGACCTGCATACTGAGCAGCATGGTTATATTGAGAACTATGTTCCGTATCTGGTAAACCACGACACGCTTTATGGTACAGGCCAATTGCCGAAATTTGCCGGTGACTTGTTCCATACTCGTCCGCTGGAAGAAGAGGCTGATGCAAGCAACTACGCGTTGATCCCAACCGCAGAAGTGCCGTTGACCAACCTGGTGCGTGATGAAATTCTCGATGAAGATACTCTACCGCTGAAAATGACCGCACATACCCCATGCTTCCGTTCCGAAGCGGGAACGTATGGTCGTGATACCCGTGGCCTTATCCGTCAGCACCAGTTCGATAAAGTTGAGATGGTGCAGATTGTGCGTCCGGAAGACTCTATGGAAGCTCTGGAAGAGTTGACCAGCCACGCTGAGAAAGTCCTGGAGTTATTGAACCTGCCATACCGCAAAGTGTTGTTGTGTTCTGGAGATATGGGCTTTGGCGCGGTCAAAACTTACGATCTGGAAGTGTGGCTGCCTGGGCAGGATACTTACCGTGAAATCTCCTCTTGCTCCAACTGTGGGGATTTCCAGGCGCGTCGTTTGCAGGCTCGCTGCCGCAGCAAAGCAGACAAGAAAACCCGTCTGGTGCATACACTGAACGGTTCTGGTCTGGCTGTAGGTCGTACACTGGTTGCTGTGCTGGAAAACTACCAGCAGGCTGATGGCCGTATCGAAATTCCTGAAGTGCTGCGTCCTTACATGAAAGGGCTTGAGTTCATCGGCTAATGTATTAGTGCTATTTTATTCTTGAAAAGCGCCTGCGGGCGCTTTTTTTATGCCGTAAATATTCTCATTCCCATAGATAATCTGCCTTTATTGACACCAGACAATAACAAATACCCCTATATGGGTATTATCTCTCCCAGAAAGAGAGTGGTGATTATTAATACAATTCATTCGGCGTCCTTATCATTTGATAGTTTCAGATTACATGATGTAACTGGACTACCAATAGCGGCCCTGACATAGCCTAAAACACTCCTTTCTCTTTTGGGCTGAGCAATGGACACGCGTGCCGCAATTTAGTCAGCAACCGTTGCCAGCTTGTTTAAATGTGAGCACTAAACAAGTGGGTCATTATGAAAGAGAAAACTTCTAATGCGGTCCTTACCGCACAAGTGAGTCGTCGTAAGCTGGTGCAAACCACAGCTATCGGTGGTCTTGCTGCTGCGAGTGGAGCATTAACACTTCCCTTTAGCCGCCTGGCTTTTGCACAGTCCGCCGCTGATACACAAACAGATGCTGAAAAGGTTATCTGGAGCGCCTGTACAGTAAACTGTGGTAGCCGTTGCCCACTTCGTATGCATGTGGCGGATGGTGAAATCAAATATGTTGAGACAGACAACACCGGTGATGACAACTATGAAGGGTTGCATCAGGTTCGTGCCTGCTTGCGTGGCCGCTCAATGCGTCGCCGTGTCTATAATGCCGATCGCCTGAAATATCCGATGAAGCGCGTTGGTGCTCGAGGGGAAGGCAAATTTGAGAAAATCAGTTGGGATGAAGCTTTCGACACCATCGCCAACAGCATGAAGGGCATTATCAAAGAGTACGGTAACGAAGCTATCTATCTGAACTACGGTACGGGGACGTTGGGTGGAACGATGACTCGCTCCTGGCCGCCAGGCTCAACATTGATTGCCCGCCTGATGAACTGCTGCGGCGGTTATCTGAACCATTATGGCGACTATTCTACCGCGCAAATTGCCGCTGGCCTGAATTACACCTATGGCGGTTGGGCCGATGGCAACAGCCCGTCGGACATTGAAAACAGTAAACTTGTCGTGTTGTTTGGGAATAACCCGGGTGAAACGCGTATGAGTGGCGGCGGGGTGACGTATTACCTCGAGCAAGCGCGCGAAAAATCCAATGCGCGCATGATTATCATTGACCCGCGTTATACCGATACTGGTGCAGGCCGTGAAGATGAATGGATTCCGATTCGCCCCGGTACTGATACCGCACTTATCTCCGCGCTTGCATGGGTAATGATCACTGAAAATCTGGTCGATCAGCAGTTCCTCGATAAATACTGCGTCGGTTACGACGAAAAAACTCTTCCAAAAACAGCTCCTGCTAACGGACATTACAAAGCCTATATTCTTGGTGAAGGAGCTGATGGCCAGGCGAAAACGCCACAATGGGCTGCCAAAATCACCGGTATTCCTGCTGAACGCATTGTGCAACTGGCGCGTGAAATCGCCACAGCCAAACCTGCTTTTATTAGCCAGGGTTGGGGGCCGCAGCGCCACTCAAACGGTGAGCTGGTTTCCCGTGCCATCGCGATGTTGTCGATTCTGACCGGAAACGTGGGCATCAACGGTGGCAACAGCGGCGCACGCGAAGGTTCTTACAGCCTGCCATTTGTGCGCATGCCGACGCTGGAAAACCCGGTACAAACCAGTATTTCTATGTTCCTGTGGACGGATGCTATTGAACGTGGCCCGGAAATGACGGCAACTCGTGATGGCGTGCGCGGCAAAGATAAGCTCGATGTTCCAATCAAGATGGTCTGGAACTACGCCAGTAACTGCCTGATTAACCAGCACTCAGAAATTAACCGTACTCACGATATCCTACAAGACGACAAGAAATGCGAAATGATTGTGGTGATCGATAACCACATGACTTCATCAGCTAAATACGCAGATATATTGCTGCCTGACTGCACCGCATCTGAGCAGATGGACTTCTGCCTTGATGCGTCATGCGGAAATATGGCTTATGTAATTTTTGCCGATCAGGTGATCAAACCGCGTTTTGAGTGCAAAACCATTTATGAGATGACGACTGAACTGGCAAAACGCATGGGTGTTGAGCAACAGTTCACTGAAGGGCGCACGCAAGAAGGCTGGATGCGTCATCTCTATCAACAGTCTCAGGAAGCGATTCCTGGCCTCCCGAGCTTTGATGAATTCCGGAAAGTTGGCATCTTCAAGCAGCGTGACCCTGAAGGTCACCACGTGGCGTATAAAGCCTTCCGCGAAGACCCTGCGGCGAATCCACTGACGACACCATCAGGGAAAATTGAAATCTATTCTGAGCAGTTAGCCGAAATTGCAGCCACCTGGCAACTTGATGAAGGAGATGTCATCGATCCGCTGCCGGTTTACAGCGCGGGCTTTGAAAACTTTGGCGATCCGCTGGCCGAGAAATGGCCATTGCAGATGACGGGCTTCCATTACAAAGCGCGTACCCACTCAACCTACGGCAATGTGGATGTATTGAAAGCAGCCTGTCGTCAGGAAATGTGGATCAACCCAATTGATGCACAGCAACGTGGGATTAAGAACGGCGACATAGTGCGCATCTTCAATGGACGTGGGGAAGTTCAAATCAATGCGAAAGTGACACCACGCATAATACCTGGCGTTGTCGCGATGGGGGAAGGGGCCTGGTATAGCCCTGATGCCAATAAAGTTGACCACTCGGGTAGCATTAACGTGTTAACCACGCAGCGACCGTCGCCACTGGCAAAAGGCAATCCATCCCATAGTAACCTCGTCCAGGTCGAGAAGGCGTAAGGAATAGCTGATGACAACCCAATACGGATTTTATATAGACTCCAGCCGCTGCACTGGTTGTAAGACCTGCGAGCTGGCTTGTAAAGATTACAAAAATTTAGGCCCGGACGTCAGCTTCCGTCGCATTTATGAATATGCTGGCGGTGACTGGCAACAAGACAACGGGGTTTGGCAGCAAAACGTCTTCGCCTACTATCTGTCGATTGCTTGTAACCACTGTGAGGATCCGGCTTGCACCAAGGTCTGCCCAAGCGGTGCGATGCATAAGCGTGATGACGGTTTTGTGGTCGTTAATGAAGATGTTTGTATTGGCTGCCGCTATTGCCACATGGCTTGCCCGTACGGCGCACCACAGTACAACGCTGAAAAAGGTCATATGACTAAGTGTGATGGCTGTCATGAGCGTATTGCTGAAGGCAAGAAACCCATCTGTGTTGAGTCCTGCCCATTACGCGCGCTAGATATGGCACCAATTGCCGAACTGCGCGCGAAGTATGGAGAACAGGCCGCCATCGCTCCGCTGCCATCAGCACATTTCACCAAGCCAAATATTGTCATTAAACCTAACGCCAACAGCCGCCCATGTGGGGATAAAACCGGTTATCTGGCAAACCCGAAGGAGGTGTGAGATGGGCAGCGGATGGCATGAATGGCCACTAATGGTCTTTACGGTTTTAGGACAGTGCGTCGCAGGTGGTTTTATTGTTATGGCATTAGCATTGCTGACTGGTGTTTCTGACCGGGTACAGCAAAAGCGTGTGTATTGGGCGATGATCGTGCTGTGGGTGTTGATGGGCATTGGTTTTATGGCCTCAGTACTGCATCTCGGCTCACCACTACGCGCCTTCAACTCGCTTAATCGCATCGGGGAATCAGCGCTTAGTAATGAAATTGCCAGCGGCTCGGTCTTCTTTGCAGTGGGTGGTTTCTGGTGGCTGGTTACCGTGCTGGGCAAAATGCCGCAGGCACTGGGTAAAATCTGGATGACGCTGACGATGGTTCTGGGCGTATTTTTTGTCTGGATGATGTGTAAGGTCTACCTGATTGATACCGTACCGACCTGGTATAGTGTTTATACGCCGCTCAGTTTCTTCCTGACGATGTTTATAGGTGGGCCGCTACTCGGTTACTTACTGCTGCGTGTTGCAGGTGTAACGGGTTGGGGAATGCGTCTTCTTCCTGCAATTTCATTGCTGGCTGTTGTAGTAAGTTCCATGGTTGTGATGTTGCAGGGTATGGATTTAGCGACAATCCACAGCTCAATCATGCAGGCATCTGCACTGGTTCCTGAATACGGTGCATTGATGTCATGGCGCTTGTTGGTGCTGGCGCTTGCATTAGCTTGTTGGATTATCCCGCAACTCAAAGGTGGTCAGGCGAACCCTGCAGTTCTGACATTCGCCTTCGTGTTGGTTATTGTTGGTGAGCTAATCGGCCGCGGTGTGTTCTACGGTCTGCATATGACGGTTGGTATGGCTATCGCAAGTTAATGCCATCTCGATTAAATGCGCTTTCGGGCGCATTTAATCTTTTCGGATAAAAAAATATCATCCGATTTACCATGAAAATTTTCATCCAACCCGCTTCGATTCCCAATACCTGATCCCATCAAAAACAGAGAGATAGCATTTCGTCTATATGCTTTGCTCACAAGTAAGATAAGTTTTTCAAATCGACAGTTTTCAAATCGTGCCAGGCCCCGTCAGCACTGGATTGACAATCATTTTTCCAGTGGCATGATGCGCACAAATTATTCTCTTCCTCGCGGTTTCTACATGTCCACCTATACCCGGCCAGTGATGCTTTTGCTCTGTGGTCTGATGCTTTTGACCCTGGCGATAGCGGTTTTAAATACGCTGGTTCCACTTTGGTTAGCCCATGAACATCTTCCAACCTGGCAAGTCGGGATGGTGGGTTCGTCGTACTTTACCGGAAACTTGGTGGGTACTTTGCTGACCGGATGGCTAATTAAACGTCAGGGATTCAACCGTAGCTACTATCTTGCCTCGCTGATTTTTGCGGCGGGTTGTGCAGGATTGGGGCTGATGACCGGTTTCTGGAGCTGGATGATGTGGCGCTTCATCGCGGGTATCGGCTGTGCGATGATTTGGGTGGTGGTTGAAAGCGCCTTGATGTGCAGCGGCACTTCTCACAACCGTGGGCGCTTGCTGGCAGCCTACATGATGGTTTATTACGTTGGCACGGTGTTAGGCCAATTGATGATCAGCAAAATGCCGACCGATTTAGCCAGCGTACTCCCATGGGTGACGGCGCTTATTTTAACCGCGATTCTTCCGCTATTGTTTACTCGCATTGTGAATGACCGCAGTGAAAACCAGCAAGCGACGCCTGTCTGGCCAATGCTGCGCCTGCGACATGCTCGTCTTGGCGTGAACGGCTGCATTATTTCCGGGATTGTTCTCGGCTCCCTTTATGGGTTGATGCCGCTGTATTTAAACCACAAAGGCTTCAGCGATGCCGGTATTGGTTTCTGGATGGCGGTGATGGTTAGCGCGGGGATAGTTGGGCAGTGGCCGGTAGGTCGCCTCGCTGACCGTTTTGGTCGCTTGTTAGTGCTGCGCGTTCAGGTGTTTATTGTGATTATGGGTTGCATGGCGATGCTGACTAATGCCGCGATGGGGCCGACATTGTTTGTGCTTGGCGCGGCTGGTTTTACGCTTTATCCAGTGGCAATGGCCTGGGCCTGCGAGAAAGTCGAACACCATCAGCTGGTGGCAATGAATCAGGCGCTGTTGCTCAGTTATACGGTAGGCAGCTTGCTTGGCCCAACGTTTACCTCAATGCTGATGCAAAGTTTCTCAGACAATTTGCTGTTCGTTATGATAGCCGGCGTCGCGTTTGTCTACTTACTAATGCTGTTACGCAAAGCAGGGCCGCAAACTACTCCGATTGCCCATGCCTGATACAAAAATGGCCCTCATCGAGGGCCATTTTGCTAGTGCTGCAAGATTAGTACATCACTTTGTGACCGTACTGTTCCAGAATACCTTTAACGCGTTCCATAGTTTCTTTCTTCGGTGGATGCACGCCATCAAGCTTGTATTCTTCGCCCATCGCCACCCATTTATGTTTGCCCAGTTCGTGATATGGCAGCAGCTCAATCTTCTCGACGTTGCCCATATCGCGCGTGAACTCGCCAAGGCGATGTGCAGAGTCATCATCATCAGACCAGCCCGGTACAACAACGTAACGAATCCAGACATTAACGTTTTTATCGGACAAGTAACGCGCAAATTCCAGCGTACGATGGTTTGAGACGCCAACCAGATTCTGGTGAATTTCGTCGTTCATCTGTTTCAAATCCAGCATCACCAGATCGGTCACTTCGAGTAATTCATCAATCACCGGGTCGTAGCGACGGACAAAACCGTTGGTATCGAGACAGGTATGAATGCCTTCTTTACGACAGGCGCGGAACCAGTCACGTACAAATTCGGCCTGCAGAATGGCTTCGCCACCAGACGCTGTGACGCCGCCACCAGAAGCGTTCATAAAGTGGCGATAGGTCACCACTTCTTTCATCAGTTCTTCAACGGTAATCTCTTTGCCGCCGTGCGTATCCCAGGTATCACGGTTGTGGCAATACAGGCAGCGCATCAGGCAGCCCTGGAAGAAGGTGATAAAACGAATACCGGGACCATCCACGGTACCGCAGGATTCAAAGGAATGAATTCGGCCAATTACTGACATTGCGGTGTTCTCTCCAGTATTGGTCCATGCCCTAAAGCAAGAACCAGGTTGAGCGCGGTCTAAGTCTTGATTGCCGCGTCGAATCGATTTTGCGAGATAACTTAAACGTAGCAGTTATCTTGCAAAACCGGTTCTGACATAAGAAAAGGCCCCACCGAGGTGGAGCCTTGTATTGTACGCCTTTTCAGACAAACCGTGAATTACATGGTTTGAGTGAAGGTACGAGTAATAACGTCCTGCTGCTGTTCTTTAGTCAGGGAGTTAAAACGTACAGCGTAACCAGATACACGAATGGTCAGCTGAGGATATTTCTCAGGGTGTTCCATCGCATCCAGCAGCATTTCACGGTTCATTACGTTCACGTTCAGGTGTTGACCACCTTCGATGGACGCTTCGTGGTGGAAGTAACCATCCATCAGACCCGCGAGGTTAGTTTTACGAACTTCGTCGTCTTTACCCAGTGCGTTAGGAACGATAGAGAAGGTGTAAGAGATACCATCTTTAGCGTATGCAAACGGCAGTTTAGCAACGGAAGTCAGAGAGGCAACAGCACCTTTCTGGTCACGACCGTGCATTGGGTTAGCACCTGGACCGAATGGAGCGCCAGCGCGACGACCGTCTGGGGTGTTACCGGTTTTCTTACCATAAACCACGTTAGAGGTGATGGTCAGAACAGACTGAGTCGGGATAGCGTTACGGTAAGTAGTCAGTTTCTGAATTTTCTTCATGAAACGTTCTACCAGGTCAACAGCGATATCATCTACGCGAGAATCGTTGTTACCGAACATTGGGTATTCGCCTTCGATTTCGAAGTCTACAGCCAGGCCGTCTTCGTCACGAACAGGTTTAACTTTCGCGTATTTGATTGCAGACAGGGAGTCAGCTGCAACAGACAGACCCGCGATACCACAAGCCATGGTGCGAACAACGTCACGGTCATGCAGAGCCATCAGAGACGCTTCGTAGCTGTACTTATCATGCATATAGTGAATGATGTTCAGCGCGGTGACGTACTGTTTAGCCAACCAGTCCATGAAGTGATCAAGACGGTCAAGAACGTTATCGTAGTCCAGAACGTCAGCCATGATTGGCGCTTCTTTAGGACCGATCTGAATTTTCAGTTTTTCATCAACGCCGCCGTTGATTGCATACAGCATGGTTTTCGCCAGGTTAGCACGAGCACCGAAGAACTGCATTTGCTTACCAACAATCATTGGGCTTACGCAGCATGCGATTGCGTAGTCATCGTTGTTGAAGTCAGGACGCATCAGATCGTCATTCTCGTATTGCAGAGAAGAGGTATCGATGGAAACCTTAGCTGCGAACTTCTTGAAGTTCAGTGGCAGTTTTTCAGACCACAGAATAGTGATGTTCGGCTCCGGAGACGGCCCCATGGTGTACAGGGTGTTCAGGAAACGGAAGCTAGATTTGGTAACCAGAGTACGGCCATCTACACCCATACCGGCGATAGATTCGGTCGCCCAGATTGGGTCACCAGAGAACAGCTCATCATACTCAGGGGTACGCAGGAAGCGAACCATACGCAGTTTCATGACCAGGTGGTCAATCATTTCCTGTGCTTCAAGCTCAGTAATTTTGCCTGCTTTCAGGTCACGTTCGATGAATGCATCCAGGAAGGTGGATACACGACCGAAGGACATTGCAGCGCCGTTCTGAGATTTAACCGCAGCCAGGTAGCCGAAGTAAGTCCACTGAATAGCTTCTTGAGCATTTTTAGCAGGACCAGAGATATCGCAGCCATATTTAGCAGCCATTTCTTTGATCTGACCCAGAGCACGGTGCTGCTCGGAGATTTCTTCACGCAGACGGATAGTTGCTTCCAGATCTTCGCCGTTTTCCAGTTTGGTCTGCAGAGAGTTGAACTGAGCAAATTTGTCTTTCATCAGGAAGTCGATACCGTACAGCGCTACGCGACGGTAGTCACCAATGATACGACCACGACCGTAAGCATCCGGCAGACCGGTGATTACGCCTGATTTACGGCAGTTCAGGATGTCTTTGGTATAAACGTCAAACACACCCTGGTTGTGGGTTTTGCGGTATTCGGTGAAGATCTTTTTCAGCATTGGGTCAAGTTCACGACCGTATACTTTGCAAGAACCTTCAACCATTTTGATGCCACCAAACGGAATAATTGCACGTTTCAGTGGAGCATCAGTCTGCAAGCCAACGATAGTTTCGAGGGACTTGTTGATGTAACCAGCATCATGAGAGGTGATGGTGGAAGCGAGATCAGTGTCGAAGTCAACAGGCGCGTGAGTGCGGTTTTCCTGTTTAACGCCTTCCATAACGTTGTCCCACAGAGCGGTAGTTGCGTCTGTAGCACCTGCCAGGAAGGACTCGTCACCCTCGTAAGGGGTGTAGTTTTTCTGAATAAAGTCACGCACGTTGACTTCATTCTGCCAGTCGCCTTTAGCAAAACCTTCCCAAGCGGTGGCTAACTTTTCATTAAGTTCGGACATTTAACACCTACCTTCTAATGTGGATTTCTTATTCCCTGAACAATGGTTAGCACTTAGTGCTTATCGCCACCGCGCAGATAAATTACCCAGTACGTCAACCCAACCAGTACACCGCCACCAATGATGTTCCCGATGGTTACTGGGATCAGGTTATCAGTGATGAAATTCAGTACGGTCAAGTGTGTGAAATTGTCCGGAGACGACCCAACTGCGGTCCAGAATTCCGGGCTTGCAAAGTTGCGTACTACGATACCCAAAGGGATCATGAACATGTTTGCGATACTGTGCTCAAAACCGCAAGCAACAAACATGGCGACCGGAAGGATCATAGCAAACATCTTGTCCATCAAACTGCGACCCGAGTAGCTCATCCAGACAGCCAGACAGACCATCAAGTTAGCTAAAATACCGAGGCAAACAGCTTCAATAAAGGTGTGATGCATTTTGTGGTCTGCGGTTTGAAGCACATTCAGACCCCACGCACCGTTAGCCGTCATATACATGCCTGACAACCAAATCAACACCACGAATAGCAATGCACCAACCAAGTTTCCGACGTAGACGTTAATCCAGTTCTTGGCTAGCTGACCCCAGGTGATTCGCCCGCTGGCTTTCGCAACAACGATTAACACCGTAGAGGTGAAAAGGTCGGCACCGCAGATGACACAAAGGATAAGCCCTAAGGAGAAGCAAGTTCCACCAATCAGTTTTGCAATCCCAAATGGAATGGTTGCAGTACCTGTAGTGGCAGTGATGTAAAAGACAAAGGCAATCGAGATGAACATGCCCGCAGTGATCGCTAAATAAAACGTAGTCAGCGGGTGTTTTGTTGCTTTATAGACGCCAGCATCTTCGGCGACTTTCGCCATAGCGGCTGGGAGCAATAGATCAAAAGGGTTGTCAGCTTTCACACTAACTCTCTCTTATTTAATTCGGCGACGAGATACTAACAAAGCATTATAGAGTAAAAATTGATATGGATCATATCTCGCCAAGCTTATAGGCCTGATAAAAGCAGGTGTTTACCTGTTTTTCAGTGTAAGTTATTGATATTAATTATAAAAATAAAGTTTAAATTTTATAACGTAATTTGATATTTGCCCTCTAAGCTTTGTTGAGTGGTTAATTAGAATGGAGTATTTTAATAATTTGACAACAATATTTGCAGCATAATTTAATAATATTTCACCAATATTTAACCGTTGAGTTACATGTGAAATTATTATGCTGACAATAAAAACACGGGGCAATAAAAATCGCCCCGTAATATAGCGTAAACATTAAGGTTTACGTAGCTTGAGTTTTAGTTTTTGACTTTATTTCCAAAATGCCGCTTTTGCGCGTTGCAATTTTTCATACGCGCTTAACAACGCTTGGTGCGCAGGGAAGGCTTTTAAATCGCTATCTACAGCTTGCAGGCCATAGAATGCAGCTTCGCCACTCAGGGCGGCGCTTGCAGCTTCAACCGTTTCGGCGCCGTACATGCGTATGAAGGCATTCAGGTATTGCAGCGGTTGGCGATCTTCTTCCATTGCTAAAAGCAGTAACGTTTGCAGGCAACGGTAGTAGTTCGCACGCTCAGCGCTGAAAATAGAGGCGTTGAACTCCATCGTCCATTCAGTCCAGATAAGCGCCTGCTCGGTATCGCCACCCGCCAGTGCCAGCATGGCCTTCAGCTCACCAATACGCAGCGTGTACCAGCCGTTGTCTTTACCGGTCGCCAGGCCCAGCAATTCACGCACACGAGTGAAATCATCATGGCCTTCTTCATCTAACTGCGAGATGAGATTGAGATAATCCTGTTTTTCCCACTCACTGCCCGGCAGTGCCAGAATAGTGTCGCGCAGGTGATAGCCCATATTGTTGTTTGCGAGTAACAGGTCTTCAGCCGGGTAAATATCAGACATGCCTGGCACGATGATGCGGCAAGCGTAAACATCCAGATGCTGGTAGTCAGCGATGTAGACTTCCTGGTCTTCTGCATCAAAAATTGCCATCAACGTGGCAAACTCTTCTTCTGTTGTGCCGGAGAAGCTCCAGTCAACAAATGGATAGTCAGCATCTTGCTTGAACATATCCCAGGAGATCAGACCGCTGGAATCAATGAAGTGAGTTTCCAGATTTGCATGTTCGGCCACCTCTTCGTCGTCAAAGGTTGGTGGGGTGAATACATCGAGGTCTTTCAGACCACGGCCCTGCAGCAGTTCTGTTACGGTACGTTCCAGCGCAACGCCAAAATCTGGGTGAGCACCAAACGAGGCAAAGCAGGTGCCATTTGCCGGGTTGAATAACACAACACAGATAACTGGGTATTTGCCGCCTAATGAACCGTCATACGCGAAGATTGGGAAACCTTCAGCTTCAAGTGTTGCAATAGACTCAACCACGCCCGGATAACGTGCCAGCACTTCCTGCGGGATTTCTGGCAAGCTGATGCTTTCGGCAATAATGCGGTTTTTAATATGGCGTTCGAAGACTTCAGATAATGCTTGTACGCGAGCTTCGTTTGCGGTGTTCCCTGCGGACATCCCATTTGAAACATACAGGTTGCCGATGATGTTCATCGGAATATACACAGTTTCTTGATCGGACTGGCGGGTGAATGGCAGTGCACAGATACCGCGCTCTTCATTACCAGATTGCAGGTCAATAAGCATACCTGCGGTGACTTCGTTTTCAGGGTCGTAAAACGCGCGCAGACGAGAGTCCAGGATGCCTTCCGGCAATTGCTCATCTTCTGGGATTGGGAACCACTTCTCGTTTGGATAATGCACAAACGGGCCATTGGCGATGGTTTTGCCCAACCAGAAATCAGCAAAGAAATAGTTAGTCGACAGACGTTCGAAATATTCACCCAGCGCTGAAGCTAAAGCAGCTTTTTTAGTTGCGCCTTTACCATTGGTAAAGCAAAGCGCGCTGTCTTTATCACGGATGTGCACTGACCAGACGTTCGGTACTGGGTTTAACCAGGAGGCTTCTTCTATATTAAAGCCAAGATCGGCGAGTTTGGTCTGAAAGCGAGCGATGGAGTCTTCCAGAGCGGCATCTTTGCCAGGAATAAAGGTTTGAGTCATGAGGTTTCACTTTTGTCGTACGCAAAGCGCGCAATGATACGGGTTTTAGCAGACTGACGCCATCGTCAGCAGCACGCAGGCGGCCTTAGCATAACAGGCTATGCTTACTGTCAGTAACCTACTGTTATGGCGGTATAAATGAAGACTTTTGATCTCCAACGGATGGCTCTTGACGAAGTCCCTCTCGATTTTCTGTGGGAAGTGGCTTTTCGTAGTCTCTACACCTTTATATTAGTGTTCCTGTTTTTGAAGATAACCGGACGGCGTGGCGTACGGCAGATGTCGCTTTTTGAAGTGCTAATTATACTGACGCTTGGCTCGGCGGCAGGGGATGTGGCGTTTTATCATGATGTCCCAATGCTACCTGTGTTTGTCGTATTCATTACTCTGGCCTGTTTGTATCGTCTGGTCATGTGGTTGATGAGCCACAGTGAAAAACTGGAAAACCTTCTGGAAGGGAAACCGGCTGTCATTATCGAAGATGGTGAGTTTGCGTGGGAGAAAATGAACGCCCAGAACATGACCGAGTTTGAGTTTTTTATGGAGCTACGACTGCATGGTGTGGAGCATTTGGGGCAGGTGCGCCTGGCGATTCTCGAAACTAACGGCCAGATTAGCGTTTATTACTTCCCCGACGATCTTGTCCGGCCTGGTTTATCTATTTTGCCGGAGTATTGCAGCAAACGTTTCGAAGTGATTCCTGAAGATGGCGATTACGCCTGCATACATTGCAGCGAAGTGCTTACCTTTAATGCGGGCGTTAAAGCAGCATGCCCACGTTGTAAACATCTGAAATGGGTCAAAGCCAGCACCGCCACGCGAGTGACGTGACGGGCAGTTATCGGGCGTTTACTTCAGCGACTAGTTGATTATGTTGTGTGATTTTGCGCACATTACCTGGCCATGCCTGATTAACCGTTGCAGCCTCTGCATCTGAGTGATAAAACCGATAGCGTGATAAAACTTATTGCTCTAAGCGTGGTGAGGGGAAATGGCTCAGGTATACAATTTTAGTTCCGGCCCGGCAATGCTGCCGGCTGAAGTGCTTCGTCGTGCGCAACTTGAACTCTGCGACTGGCAAGGTTTAGGCACCTCCGTAATGGAGATTAGCCACCGTGGTAAAGAGTTTATTGAGGTCGCTGAAGAAGCTGAAAAAGATTTTCGTGATCTGCTGCAAATCCCCTCAAACTACAAAGTTTTGTTCTGTCACGGCGGCGGTCGCGGCCAATTTGCTGGTGTACCGTTAAACCTGCTGGGCGACAAAACTACCGCAGATTATGTTGATGGAGGTTACTGGGCGAGTAGCGCAGTAAAAGAAGCGCATAAATACTGCACTCCGAATGTTATTGATGCCAAAGTCACCATTGACGGCCTGCGTGCCATCAAACCTATGAGTGAGTGGCAGGTTTCTGAAAACAGTGCCTACCTGCACTATTGCCCGAATGAAACTATTGACGGTATCGCGACTCATGAAACGCCTGATTTCGGCGATACAGTCGTGGTTGCTGACTACTCATCTTCTATTCTGTCGCACCCGATGGATATCAGTCGTTTTGGTGTTGTTTACGCAGGTGCGCAGAAAAACATCGGCCCTGCGGGTTTGACGTTGGTTATTGTGCGTGAAGATTTGCTCGGCAAGGCGCATAAAGCTTGCCCGTCAATTCTTGACTATACCGTACTTAACGAAAATGACTCCATGTTTAACACCCCGCCAACTTTCGCCTGGTACCTTTCCGGTCTGGTCTTCAAATGGCTGAAAGAGCAGGGCGGCGTTGAAGCAATGGACAAAACCAACAAAGCAAAAGCTGAGTTGTTATATGGTGTTATAGATAAAAGTGACTTCTACCGTAACGATGTGGCTTCGGCTAACCGTTCACGTATGAACGTGCCGTTCCAGTTAGCTGACAGTGCACTTGATAAAGTGTTCCTGGAAGAGTCGTTTGCCGCGGGTCTGCATGCACTGAAGGGCCACCGCGTAGTGGGTGGTATGCGCGCATCAATCTACAATGCAATGCCGCTTGAGGGCGTACAAGCGCTAACCAACTTTATGGTCGACTTCGAACGTCGCCACGGTTAATCGTTGCTCGTTGTTATTCTCCCCGCGACTCGCTTCGCGGGGTTTTTATTCTGTTTGAGTTGAGAGTATTTTCCCCATGCTGGAATCCCTGACGTTACAACCCATCGCCCTTGTCGACGGCACAATTAATCTCCCTGGTTCAAAAAGTGTCTCTAATAGAGCTTTGTTGCTGGCAGCACTGGCTAATGGCACCACCGAACTGACTAATTTGCTGGATAGCGACGATGTGCGTCACATGCTCAACGCGCTGAAAGCATTAGGGGTGAGCTACACACTTTCCGCCGATCGTACGCGTTGTGAAGTCACAGGAATGGGTGGTCCGTTACAAGCGTCAGGCGAGCTGGAACTTTTCTTAGGAAACGCAGGTACGGCGATGCGTCCACTGGCGGCGGCACTGTGCCTGGGCAGCAATAACATCGTGCTGACGGGTGAACCGCGCATGAAAGAACGCCCAATTGGCCATCTGGTTGATGCATTACGCCAGGGCGGCGCTCAGATTGATTATCTGGAGCAGGAGAATTACCCGCCGTTGCGTTTGCGTGGCGGTTTTAGCGGCGGCGAGGTTTCGGTTGATGGCAGTGTTTCCAGCCAGTTCCTCACGGCGCTTTTAATGACCGCTCCACTGGCGGCAAACGACACCGAAATCACCATTAAAGGTGAGCTGGTATCGAAACCGTATATCGATATCACCCTGCACCTGATGAAAACTTTTGGTGTTGAAGTCGAAAACCGTGATTACCGGAGCTTTGTTATTCGTGGCGGCCAGCAGTACACCTCACCAGGCGCGTATCTGGTGGAAGGCGATGCCTCTTCTGCTTCTTACTTCCTTGCGGCTGGCGCAATCAAAGGCGGCACGGTAAAAGTCACGGGTATTGGCCGTAACAGCGTACAAGGCGATATCCGCTTTGCTGATGTGTTGGAAAAAATGGGTGCAAAAATTACCTGGGGCGATGATTTCATCTCCTGCGAGCGCGGGGAACTTAACGCCATTGATATGGATATGAACCATATCCCAGATGCGGCAATGACCATTGCTACCGCTGCGTTGTTTGCTAAAGGCACCACTACACTGCGTAATATTTATAACTGGCGTGTGAAAGAGACTGACCGCCTGAGCGCGATGGCAACAGAGTTGCGTAAAGTCGGAGCGGTGGTAGAAGAGGGCGAAGATTACATTACTGTGACGCCGCCAGCTCAGCTACAGGTTGCTGAAATCGGCACCTATAACGACCACCGTATGGCGATGTGTTTCTCGCTGGTGGCATTGTCCGACACACCAGTAACTATCCTTGATCCGAAATGTACCGCGAAAACTTTCCCGGACTATTTTGAGCAGTTAGCGCGTATTAGCACCCCGGTTTAATACCTGAAGATAAGCTCCGACCTCACAATGTGGCGGAGCTGATTTCAACAAGTTTTCCCTTCTGATATCACATCCTCTGTATCCATTCCTGCTGTTTTTCCAGGCTTTTTAACGTAACTTGCGCAATTCTTCTACACTCAGCCTCATTAACTACGATAATTGGCAGGAAAGATAACGGTCAGTAATCTGGCGGCGTATAATATGCGGCGTTGATATTTTAGGTCCGCAATTCCAGCGAGAGGAGAGTACGATGACGGCACCCGCCCCGGTAATAACGATTGATGGCCCAAGCGGCGCAGGTAAAGGTACGCTGTGTAAGGCCATGGCGGAAGCATTGCAATGGCATCTACTTGATTCTGGTGCAATTTATCGAGTTCTTGCATTAGCAGCCCTGCATCACCAGGTTGATGTGACTTCTGAAGATGCGCTGGTTCCGTTGGCCGCACATTTGGATGTTCGCTTTGTAGCGAGTAATGGCAATCTGGAAGTTATCCTTGAAGGTGAGGATGTCAGCGCGGAGATTCGTACTCAGGAGGTTGCTAATGCAGCGTCTCAAGTCGCCGCTTTTCCTCGTGTACGTGAAGCGTTATTACGCCGTCAGCGTGCGTTCAGAGAGGCCCCTGGCCTGATTGCTGATGGCCGTGATATGGGAACAGTCGTTTTCCCTGATGCACCGGTAAAAATCTTCCTTGATGCCTCATCTGAAGAGCGTGCTCACAGGCGTATGCTGCAGTTGCAGGAGAAGGGCTTTAGTGTTAACTTTGAGCGCCTTTTGGCAGAAATTAAAGAACGTGATGATCGTGACCGTAACCGTGCAGTAGCACCGTTAATGCCAGCCGCAGATGCGTTGGTGCTGGACTCAACCAGCATGTCCATTGACGAAGTCATCAAACAAGCGTTGACGTACGCGCAGAAAATTTTAACACCAGCTCAATAATCAATATTGCGCTGGTGTCTGTTTTGTCATATTTGTCATGATATTGCCATAGTGGTATCCTGACATATCGGGTAGATTTTTACCCCTGTAACCTAAACCCTGTCGGCATGGAGCCAATGGCGGGGTATGTGAAACAACCCCATTCGGCGGGATGCTAAATGGACGTTAAACTAAAGAACCTTGAAGATTAACAACATGACTGAATCTTTCGCTCAACTCTTTGAAGAATCCCTTAAAACAATCGAAACCCGTCCGGGTTCCATCGTTCGTGGTGTTGTAGTTTCTATCGATAAAGACGTAGTACTGGTTGACGCCGGTCTGAAATCTGAATCTGCAATTCCGATTGAGCAGTTCAAAAATGCTGCTGGCGAACTGGAAATCCAGGTTGGTGACGAAGTTGATGTTGCTCTGGACGCTGTTGAAGATGGCTTTGGCGAAACTCTGCTGTCCCGTGAAAAAGCTAAGCGTCACGAAGCTTGGATCACGCTGGAAAAAGCTTACGAAGAAGCTGAAACTGTGGTCGGTATCATCAACGGCAAAGTTAAGGGTGGCTTCACTGTAGAGCTGAACGGTATTCGTGCGTTCCTGCCAGGTTCACTGGTAGATGTTCGTCCGGTACGTGACACTCTGCACCTGGAAGGCAAAGAGCTTGAGTTCAAAGTCATCAAGCTGGACCAGAAGCGTAACAACGTTGTTGTTTCTCGTCGTGCAGTTATCGAATCCGAAAACAGCGCAGAACGTGATCAACTGCTGGAAAACCTGCAAGAAGGCATGGAAGTTAAAGGTATCGTTAAGAACCTTACTGACTACGGTGCATTCGTTGATCTGGGCGGCGTTGACGGCCTGCTGCACATCACTGATATGGCATGGAAACGCGTTAAGCATCCAAGCGAAATCGTGAATGTTGGCGATGAAATTACCGTTAAAGTACTGAAGTTCGACCGTGAGCGTACTCGTGTGTCTCTGGGTCTGAAACAACTGGGCGAAGATCCATGGGTCGCAATCGCTAAGCGTTATCCAGAAGGTACCAAACTGACCGGTCGCGTGACTAACCTGACTGATTACGGCTGCTTCGTAGAAATCGAAGAAGGCGTTGAAGGCCTGGTTCACGTTTCCGAAATGGATTGGACCAACAAAAACATCCACCCATCCAAAGTTGTTAACGTTGGTGATGTTGTGGAAGTTATGGTTCTGGATATCGACGAAGAACGTCGTCGTATCTCCCTGGGTCTGAAGCAGTGCAAATCTAACCCATGGCAGCTGTTCGCTGAAACCCACAACAAGGGCGACCGCGTTGAAGGTAAAATCAAGTCTATCACTGACTTCGGTATCTTCATCGGCCTGGACGGTGGCATCGACGGCCTGGTTCACCTGTCTGATATCTCCTGGAACGTTGCAGGCGAAGAAGCAGTTCGTGAATACAAGAAAGGCGACGAAATCGCGGCTGTGGTTCTGCAAGTTGACGCAGAACGTGAGCGTATCTCCCTGGGTGTTAAACAACTCGCAGAAGATCCGTTCAACAACTACGTTGCACTGAACAAGAAAGGTACTATCGTTACTGGTAAAGTAACAGCAGTAGACGCGAAAGGTGCTACAGTTGAATTAGCAGATGGCGTAGAAGGCTACCTGCGTGCTTCTGAAGCTTCCCGTGACCGCGTTGAAGATGCAACTCTGGTTCTGAGCGTAGGCGACGACGTTGAAGCTAAATTCACCGGCGTTGACCGTAAAAACCGTGTTGTGAGCCTGTCTGTTCGTGCTAAAGACGAAGCTGACGAGAAAGATGCAATCGCTACTGTTAACAACAAACAGGAAGATGCACCGAACTTCTCTAACGCTATGGCTGAAGCATTTAAAGCAGCTAAAGGCGAGTAATCGTCTGAGCACTAAATCAGGGCGGCTACGGCCGCCCTTGTTCGATTGATAGCTGTAAGTTAATTTTCCTGAAAGGAAACCGGAGGAATCATGACCAAGTCAGAATTGATAGAAAGACTGGCAACTTCGCAATCTCACATCCCAGCGAAAGCTGTAGAAGATGCAGTGAAAGAGATGCTGGAGCATATGGCCTCTACTCTCGCCCAAGGTGAGCGTATTGAAATCCGGGGTTTCGGCAGTTTTTCCTTACACTATCGCGCACCTCGCACCGGACGTAACCCTAAAACTGGCGACAAAGTGGATCTGGAAGGCAAATACGTTCCGCACTTTAAACCAGGTAAAGAATTACGTGACCGCGCCAATATTTACGGCAATTAAATCTTCGGATTTGATTCTTAAGAACGGCACCTTCGGGTTAATGCTGATCGTTTAAGGATCAGTTGACCGATCCGGTGGCTCGTGTAAAAAGGGTTCATGCACAACATGGACCCTTTTTAAATGGAACTTTCACAAGCTCTCGGTATTATCAATCTCACTGCCCCCGATGAAGTTCAAAGCCTCGCTGACCTCCTGTCTCCTGACCTCAT